>NZ_DATMGM010000019.1:0-50867 GCF_035555455.1 Pelagibacterium sp.
TCGCGAAAGCCCACCTTCTCCCTCAAGGGGAGAAGGGAAGAAAAACACAGGCCCTTCGGGACATTCCTCAATCCCTCAAAGGGAAAAGGACAGCTTGGCGCCTGCGCTGCAAAAAGAGCTCCCTTCTCCAGAGGGAGAAGGGCCGGGGATGAAGGGTGCGCTGAATTTGTGGGGGTCATGGCGCTATGCCCAGTCGCGGCAGACATATTTGACCTCGGTGAACTCCTCCATGCCGAGGCGAGCGCCTTCGCGACCGAGGCCGGATTGCTTGGTGCCGCCGAACGGGATCGGCGCGCCGGTGACCTTGGTGCGATTGACGGCGACCATGCCGAACTGGAGCTGGCGCGAGGCACGGTAGATGCGGCGCGGGTCCATGGTGTGCAGATAGGCGATCAACCCGTATTCGGTGGCATTGGCGCGGGCGATGGCCTCCGCTTCGGTGTCGAACGGAGCCAGCGCCGCGACCGGGCCAAACGTCTCTTCGGTCATGATCAGCGCGTCGGCGGGGACGTCGGCGAGGACGGTGGGCTGGAAGTACAGCGGGCCCTCGGCATCGACCTTGCCGCCGGCGAGACAGCGCGCGCCTTTGGCCAGCGCGTCGGCGACGTGGGTGCGCTGCTTTTCAACAGAAGCGGCGTTCATCAGCGGGCCGATATCGGGATTGGTCATGCCCGGACCGATGGTGAGCTTTGCCGTGGCTTCAGCAAAGCGGGCGCAAAAGGAGTCGTAGATGCGCCGGTCGATCAGGAAGCGGTTGGCGCCAAGGCAATCCTGCCCGGAGGTGGCAAATTTTGCCTTGATCGCTTCCTCGACGGCGCGATCCAGATCGGCATCGGCAAAGACGAGGAACGGGGCGTGGCCGCCCAGTTCCAGCACCAGATGTTTTACCGTGCCTGCCGACTGGCGATACAGCAGCTTGCCGATTTCGGTGGAGCCGGTGAAGGACAGCACCCGCACGCGGGGGTCCTCGGTCCACGGCTCGACAATGGTCGCCGCCGCGCCGGTGACCACGTTGAACGCCCCGGCGGGAATGCCTGCTCGAACGGCGAGGACGGCCAGCGCCGTGGCGGAATAGGGCGTTTGTGACGACGGATGGACGAGGCAGGTACACCCGGCGGCGAGCGCGGCGGCGGCCTTGCGGGTGACCATGGCGGAGGGGAAATTCCACGGGGTGATCAGCGCGGCGACACCGGCGGGCTCGCGCCACACTTCCACCTCGGCATCGGGGAGATGGGAGGTGACCGATTCAATATTGGGGCGCTTGGCTTCTTCGGCAAAGAACTCGACGAACGAGGCGGCATAGGCGATTTCACCCCGCGCCTCGGCAATCGGCTTGCCCTGCTCGGCGACCATGATGCGGGCCAGATCCTCGGAGGCCTCGACGATCAGATCGTACCAGCGACGCAGGATGGTGGATCGCTCCTGCGGCAAGAGGCCTGACCACCCGGCGAACGCCTCCTGCGCGCTATCGATGGCGGCACGGGATTCAGCGGCGCTCAGCGATGCGATGGTGCCGACCGCCTCGCCCGTGGCCGGATCGGTGACCTCGATAACCGCACCGGACGCGGCGGCGCGCGGGCTGCCCGCCACATGGGCCAACTGGCACAAAAGCTCGGGATCGTTCAACTCGGCGGCAAGGCCGGGCGGGAGATATTTGGCGGACAGGCTGGACATGGGCACACCTCCAGTAAAACCGGTGCGATCCTAGCGGGAATGGGGGAGAGACTGGGGCTGAACTGAGGCCATAAAGACGATGGTTCTGCTGGCGCGGCAGCCATTGGCGGATGGTTTTTCTGCCAGGGGCGGTATCCAGCGCGGCAGCCCCATTGACGCCTGGGGGGCGAAGCCTGCTAGTGACAGGACTTCGCGACCCCACCCCGTTCAAAGGACACCGCCCATGAAGACCTACAGCGTTGCGCCGGCTGGCCTCACCGTATCGAGCGTGATCCTGGGGATGATGCGCATTGCCAAAATGGACAATGACGAGATCGCCCGCCTTGTCGAGACGGCGCTGGACGCGGGGATTACCGTTTTCGACCACGCCGACATCTATGGCGGCGAGCGGCATCGGTGCGAGGAACGGTTCGGCGAGGCGGTACGGCTTTCTGCCGACCAGCGCGACGGGGTGCTGATCCAGTCGAAAGTGGGGATCAGGAAGGGGTTTTATGATTTTTCCGCCGCGCACATCCTGGCAAGCGTCGAGGGTTCGCTGAAGGCGCTACGGACCGACTATCTGGACGTGTTGCTGCTGCACCGCCCGGATGCGCTGGTGGAACTCGAAGAGGTGGCGGAAGCGTTCGACGCGCTGCATCAGACCGGAAAGGTGCGCCATTTCGGGGTGTCCAACCACACGCCGGGCCAGATCGAGCTGCTCAAGACGGCGGTGCGCCAGAAACTGGTGTTCAACCAGATGCAGCTGTCGATCCCCCACGCGCCGATGATCGCGCAAGGGGTGGCGGCCAATATCGCCGGGCTCGACCAGGCGGCGGATCGCGATAACGGGCTGATCGACTATTCGCGCATCAATTCCATGACCTTGCAGGCCTGGTCGCCGTTCCAGAGTGGAGTGACCAAGGGTGTGTTCATCGGCGACCGGGAGCATTATCGCGAGCTCAATACCGTGCTCGACGAATTGGCGGAAACCCACAAGGTGACCCCTAGCGGCATCGCGGTGGCGTGGATCACCCGCCATCCGGCCAATATCCAGGTGGTTTTGGGCACGACGACACCGGAGCGGGTGCGCGAAGCGGCGGCGGGGTCCCAGGTGCGCCTCGACCGGGAGGACTGGTATCGCCTGTTCCGGGCGGCGGGGCACAAACTGCCGTAATGCACGGATTGACTACTGCGCGGCGGCGATGACCGACACGGGCACCGGGGTTTCCTTGACCGGGGCGGTGACGACATAGGAATAATAGCGCCGGACGCCGATGCGCGCGTCGAGCAGGCTTTCAATCAGCTTCTGGTAGTTTTCCAGATCGCTGGCGACGACCTTGAGCAGATAGTCGATGCCACCGCCCACCGCCCAGCATTCGACGATCCTGTCGATTTGCGCGATGGCCGCCTCGAAGCGGGCGAAATCCTCGGCCTGATGACTTTCCAGTTCGATCTGCACGAAAACGATGGTCAGCGGCCCGAAGGCGCGCAGGGAAATGCGCGCGCCATAGCTTTCGATGATGCCGGCATCTTCAAGACGCTTCAGCCGTTCCCAGCAGGGTGTGGGCGTGAGGTTGACCCGCTCGGCCAGCGCCGCCTTGGGAATCCGGCCCTCGCGCTGGAGTATCGAGAGAATCTTGAGATCGCGATCATCAAGCTTGAGCTGGCTTTGGCGAATGGTGGCGTCCCCCTCCGGTCCGGTACACGGAGCAATTCCCGATCTGACTGAATCAGGTCAGGTGCTCCAACTCCTTGTTTTATCGCGTTTCCGAACCGAACAAATGGCATCCGCTTGTTCTGGAAACGCTCAAGGATGCCTCCAAGGGTACAACTGTCGCGGGACAAAGGTCCACATTCTTTGGGGAAAAAAAGTTCAGCCCGTCACCCCCGCCGCACAGACGCGCGGTGGGACCGGGGGTGGCGGGGCGGAAAAGCGCCCTGCCCTCAAGCTGTTGCGGCGCGAAGGCGGATCAGTTGCCTTCGAGCACCGCTTTTAGAAACTCGCGCGTCCGCTCCTCTTTCGGAGCGGTGAACAGATCTTCCGGCTTGCCCTGTTCGAGCACTTTTCCCTGATCGAAAAAGCAGACGCGGTCGGAAATCTGGCGCGCGAAGTTCATTTCGTGGGTGACCAGCAGCATGGTCAGGTCGTGTTCTTCGGCCAGCCGACGAATGACGCCGAGCACTTCGCCCACCAGTTCGGGGTCGAGCGCTGAGGTCGGTTCGTCGAACAGCATGATTTTGGGCCGCATGGCCAGCGCCCGGGCAATGCCGACGCGCTGCTGCTGGCCGCCGGACAATTGGTGCGGATATTTATCGGCATGGTCGCGCAGGCCCACCATGTCGAGCAACTGGTCGGCCCGCTCGCGCGCCTCGGCCTTGGGAACCCCCAGAACCTGTGTGGGCGCTTCGGTGATGTTGCGGCGCACGGTCATGTGCGGAAACAGATTGAACTGCTGGAACACCATGCCCATTTTTTCGCGCATCCGGTGCAGATGGGCTTCGCTGGCCGGTTTGAGGCTGCCATCGGCGGCCTTTTCGTGCCAGAGCGGCTCGCCATCCACCCAGACCACCCCGCCCGAGATCGGCTCAAGAGTCATCAGAATGCGCAGCACCGTGGATTTGCCCGAGCCCGAGGGGCCGATGATGGTGACCTTTTCGCCGGGCTGGACCTCGAAATCGAGTTCGTTGATGACCGTGAAGGTATCGAAACGCTTGATCACCTTGTCGAACTTGATGATGGGCTCGGTCATTTAAGCGGTATCCCTCTCTTGGGCAGGGCGCGGTCGACGAAGCGGACGCCCGCCGAGGCCACAAGGGTCATGATGAGGTAGATCCCGCCCACCATCGAGAGCGGCACGAGATAGTTGAAGGTGCGGTCGCCGATGATCTGGGCGACGTTGAGCATTTCCAGGACGGTGACGACCGAAAGGATCGGCACGTCCTTCATGATCGACACCAGATAATTGCCCATGGCGGGGACGATGCGCGGCACGGCCTGGGGCAGGATGATGTGGGTGAAGGTGCGCACGCTTTTGAGATTAAGCGCCCGCGCCGCCTCGTGCTGGCCACGCGCAATGGCTTGCAATCCGGCGCGGTACACTTCGGCGGTATAGGCCGAATACTGGATGCCCAGAGCCAGCGCGCCGGTGAGAAACGCCGGAAAGATGATGCCGTATTCGGGCAGCACGTAATAGAGAAAGAACAGCTGGACCAGCAGCGGGGTGTCGCGGATGAACTCGGTGATCACCGCCGCCGGCCAGGAGACGATCTTCAAGGGCACCATCTTGAGCGCCGCCCAGACGAGACCCAGCACAAGGGCAATGAAAAAGCCCAGCACAGTGGCCTGAACGGTGACCCACAGGCCGCGCAGCAGGATCGGCAGGATGGAGACCGCGAAGGTCCAGTTGGACGAGGTGTCCCATGCGATTCCGAACAGCATTGGCCTACCTCGCTCCGGCGCGCCAGCGGCCGACATACCGCTCAAGCAGCTTCATCATCAGGGTGAGCACCAGGGCGAGGCCGAAATACATGAACAGCACCATGGTGTAGATGGTCGTCGAATCCTGGGTGAAATTGCGCAATTGCTCGGCGCGGAAGGCCAGATCCGACAGGCTGATCAGCGAGACCAGCGCGGTGTCCTTGAGGTTTTGCACCGCCAGATTGCCGAAGGGCGGCATCATTTCGGGGATGGCCTGTGGCAGGGCGATGCGCCAGAGCGTCTTGCGGGGCGTGAAATTGAGGGCCCGGGCCGCTTCGTACTGATCCTTGGAGACCGCCGCCAACGCCCCGCGCACCACTTCGGCGCCATAGGCCCCGATGTTGAGCGAGAGGGCCAGCACCCCGGCCACCACAGGCGGCAGGCGCAGATCGATGCCGATGGCCATGCCGACCAGCGGCAGCGCGAAATACAGCCAGAACAGCTGCACCAGCAGCGAGGTGCCGCGAAACACTTCAATGTAAACGATGGATATGGTGCGCAGCACCAGAGTGTGGGCGCTTTTGCCAATGCCGGCGGCAAAGGCAAAGATCGCGCCAAGGATCGTCGAATAAACGGTCAGCTGGACGGTGACCCAGGCCCCCTGCATGAGCGGGCCAAAATACTCGGTCCAATGCATCATCGGCAGGGTCCGGTCTCTATCGGAGTGCTTTCATCGCCTCATCGAAATGAAAGGCTCCGGGTTCTGGTGCCGCGCTGACGGTCCGTGCGACGGGCCGCAAACGCTCTTATGCCGGGACTGGCCGGGTCGCGTGTGGAGGACGCGACCCGGCCGCCGTCAGGATCGAGCTTATTACGCGGCGCAAAGCTCGGCAGACGTGGCGTGATTTACCCCATCGATATCGGCCTCGGTGAACCCGTAACCGGCCAGGGTGTCGCTCCACTCCTGGGTGCCCTGATACTCGGCGAGGACGCCATTGACGGCATCGCGCAGGTCTTCAGAGCCCTTGGCGAAGACGAACCCGCCCCAGGAGCGGACTTCCTCACCATCGATCACCGGATCGACAAATCCGGTCGCCGCTTCCACTCCGTTGGAGCGGATCGCCAGTTCACCCACGGTGAGGCCGGTGGCGGCATAGGCTGTGGCGCGCCCGGTCGAGACTGTGGAGATCGCATCGGCGTTGGAGTTGATGGTGATCATCCGGCTTTCGGGAACGCCCAGCGCCTGGAGCATTTCAAGCTGATCGGCACCGGCCATGATGGCCACGGTGACATCGTCGCGCTCGGCGAAATCGGTGTAGGTGTGAACGTCCGCGGGATTGCCCGAGGCGACCAGCAGGCCCTCGCCATAGGAGGTCGAGGGTTCGGAATAGATCACCTGCGCGCACCGGTCCGGCAGGATGGCCATTTCCGCGGCCACCATGTCGAACCGATCGGCCTGCAGACCCGGAATGAGCGAGGAGAAATCGGTGGTGATCCACTCGATATTGTCGACGCCGAGTTCGGCCATGATGTGTTTGGCAACATCGGGGCCCGCGCCCTTGGCTTCGCCGTTCGGATCGACATAGCCGTAGGGAATTTCATTGGCGACGGCGATGCGGATCGTTCCGCTGCTCTTGATCTGATCGAGCGATGCGGCCTGGGCCATCCCCGCCATGCCGAGCGCGGCGGCGCCGGCCAAAAGGGTAATCTTGAGCGATTTGGTGAGTGCCATGTGCATAACGTCTCCTGTCCTTTGATGTTATCGCTGACGGTGCGCGTTCACGGATAGATGCGGACCAATATCGGCCCAGACCATCCAAGTCGGGTGACCTCCATCCCGAAAACAGATCAGGCGTTTGACCGCATGATCCTGACCGAACGCTGTTGTCCGGAGCACCTGATGCTTCAAATACGGCAGGTAGGATGCCAACTTCTCGCCACAAGTCGAGGGACGATACATCTATATCGGCGCGGGTCTGGCAGAAAGACCATCTGCCCGCCGCCGACAAATTGGAAGGACCGCCCCATCGGTCTAATTGCATAGTCGGTAAAGCGAATTTCGCCGGAGCAGCCCGTTGAGGCGCATAAGCCGGCGACATCGGCACGAACGCATGTCGTTGAGGGGAGGCGTATGGCCGCTGCGGTTGGAATGAGTGATGTTCTGGCGGCCCGCCGCCGGATCGCGGCGCATGTCGAGCGCACCGCACTGACCCAAAGCCCGGCGCTGACCGCGTTGACCGGGCAGCCGATCCTGCTCAAGCACGAACAGCGCCAGCCCACCGGCAGCTTCAAGCTGCGCGGCGCGACCAATGCCGTGCTCAGCCTGTCACAAGACGAACGCCAGCGCGGGGTGGCGGCCGCCTCGACCGGCAATCATGGACGCGCGCTGGCCCATGCGGCTAACGCCGCCGGGGCGCGGGCGGTGATCTGCATGTCGGCGCTGGTGCCCGACAACAAGGTGGCGGCGATCCGAGCGCTGGGAGCCGAGGCGCGCATCGTAGGCAGGAGCCAGGACGATGCGCAGCTGGAGGTCGACCGGCTGGTCGCCGAAAAGGGCATGGTGGATATCCCGCCGTTCGACCGGGCCGAGGTGATCGCCGGACAGGGCACCATCGGGCTGGAAATCGCCGAGGATGCGCCAACGCTCGACGCGGTTCTGGTGCCGCTTTCGGGCGGCGGGCTGATTTCGGGAGTGGCGCTGGCCATCAAGACACTGCTGCCGCAAACGCGGGTGATCGGAGTGAGCATGGAGCGCGGCGCGGCCATGGTCGCGTGCCTCGCTGCAGGGAAGCCGGTTGCGGTCGAGGAGTTGGAAACGCTCGCGGATTCGCTGGGCGGCGGCATCGGGCTTGCCAACCGCCATACCTTTGAAATGGTGCGCGGGCTGGTGGATGAAACCATCGTGCTCACCGAACGCGAGATCGCGCTGGGCATTGCCCATGCCTATGGGGAAGACCGCGAAGTGCTCGAAGGGGCCGGTGCGGTGGGCATCGCGGCGCTGCTGAGCGGCAAGTTCGTGCCCAAAGGGCCGACGGCGCTGGTGCTCTCCGGGAAAAATATCGACATGGGCGTGCATGCGGCCATAGTGGCGGGAACACATGCGGCGTTGGGAGGCGCGTGATGGGTAACGTTCAGATTCTGACCGAAGCCGACCTGCGCCAGTTGGTGCCGCTCGATCGCGATGCGGTTGCCTGCATCGAAGACGCCTTTGCGGCGCTGGCGGGCGGCAAGGTGGTGATGCCGCCGATCCTGCGGCTGGATATGCCAGAGGCGAACGGCGAGGTGGACGTCAAGACCGCCTATGTGCCCGGCCTTGACAGCTTTGCCATCAAGATCAGCCCCGGTTTTTTCGACAACCCCAAGATCGGCCTGCCCTCGACCAATGGGCTGATGGTGGTGCTTTCGGCCAGGACCGGACTGGTGGAAGCGCTGCTGCTCGACAACGGATATTTGACCGATGTGCGCACCGCCGCAGCGGGAGCGGTGGCGGCAAAGCACCTTGCCCGCGCCGACGCGCACACGGTTGCGCTTATCGGGGCCGGTGTGCAGGCCCGCATGCAGCTCGAAGCACTGACGCTGGTGCGGCCCCTCACATCCGTGCGCATCTGGGCGCGGGACAAAAGCAAGGCGGAGGCGCTGGCCAACGCCGTCGCGCAGGATTTTGGTCTCGCGGCACTGGTCGCGGACACCGCGGAAGAGGCGGTGCGGGGCGCTGACATCGTGGTCACCACAACCCCGGCCACCACACCGCTGATCAGCGCCGACTGGATCGGGCCCGGAACGCATGTGACGACCATGGGCTCGGACGCCGAACACAAGAACGAAATCGATCCGGCGCTGGTCACCCGCGCCGGGCTCTATGTCGCCGACAGCCTCCACCAGACCCGTCGGCTGGGCGAACTCCACCACGCCATTGCCAAAGGACTGGTGGAGGTGGACCGTCCCTTCCCCGAATTGGGGGCGGTGATCGCCGGATCGGCGGCGGGGCGGACAAGCGACGAGCAGATCAGTTTTGCCGATCTCACCGGCACCGGGGTTCAGGACACGGCGATTGCCGTTCTGGCCCGCACCCGCGCGGCAAAAGCTGGCGCGGGACACTCGGTTTTTGCCTGAATCCCAGGTTTTTTGGAGCGCACAGGATATGCCCAATACACGCCTGCCCTTTACCCTGCCCGAATATCACGAACGCCTGGAAGCGGTGCGCCGCTCCATGCAGACCCAGGGCATCGACGTTCTGATCGTCACCAATCCGTCCAACATGCACTGGATCACCGGCTATGACGGCTGGAGCTTTTACGTGCATCAGGCGGTGATCGTGTCGTTGACCGAGGAACCCTTGTGGTGGGGCCGCCCCATGGATGCGGTGGGGGCGGAAAAGACCACCTGGCTCAATACCGATTCCATCTATTCGTATCCCGACGATTTCGTGCAGAACCCCGAAAAGCACGCCTATGTGCATCTGTGCGGGGTGCTGCGCGACAAGGGCTGGGACCAGCGGCGCATCGGCGTTGAAATGGACAATTACTATTTCACCGCCGCCTGCCTTGAAACGCTGCGGGCGGAAATTCCCGGCGTCGCCGTGGTCGATGCGACCTCGGTGGTGACCTGGCAGCGTTCGGTCAAATCGGAAGCCGAGATCGAATATATGCGCCGGGCGGCGCGGATCGTCGAAGCCACCCACGCCCGCATTCGCGAGGTGACCCGACCGGGGTTGAGAAAGAACGAGCTGGTCGCCGAAATCTATCACGCCGCACTGATCGGCGCGGATGGCTATGGCGGCGATTATTCCGCCATCGTGCCGCTGACCCCATCGGGGCGCGACGCGGCAGCGGCGCATCTGACCTGGGACGACCGGGAACTGGTCTCGGGAGAAGGCACGTTTTTCGAAATCGCGGGCTGCTACAAGCGCTATCACTGCCCCATCTCGCGTACGGTGTTCCTCGGCACCCCGCCCGACGACATGCTGCGCGCGCAAGACGCGGTGCTTGAGGGCATGGAAGCGGGGATGGCGGTGGCCAAACCCGGCTATACCTGCGGGGAAATCGCCGAGGCGTTCTTTGGCGTGCTGAAGAAATACGGCGTCGAAAAGACCTCGCGCACCGGCTATTCGGTGGGGCTCTCCTACCCGCCGGACTGGGGTGAGCACACCATGAGCATCCGCCCCGGCGACCCCTCCATCCTGCGCGCCAACATGGTGTTCCATTTCATGCCGGCCATCTGGACTCCGGAGTGGGGGCTGGAGACCACCGAAACCATGCGGATCACCGACGAGGGCGGGCCGGAATGCCTCGCCAATGTGCCCCGGGAATTGTTCGTAAAACCCTGACGGCTGGCGCTTAGGACAAAGCCATTCACCCCCGGCCCTCTCTCCTTAAGGGGAGAGGGAAGGTGACGGTGACAACAAGACGGGAGAAGACATTGGCCCACAGGCTGCTCGATGACACGCTCGACATCCTCACGGATCTGATCGCGTTCGAGTCGGTGTCATCCGAGAGCAATCTCGACCTGATCGCCTATATCAACCAGCGCCTCGATCAGTTGGGAACGCGCACGCACCTCACCCTCAACGAGGACGGCAACAAGGCCAATTTGTTCGCCACCTTCGGTGACCCGGAAGCCGATGGCGGGATCGTCCTCTCCGGGCATACCGATGTGGTGCCGGTGGAGGGGCAGGACTGGAGCACCGATCCGTTCGTCGCCACTAACGCCGATGGTCGCATCTATGGGCGCGGAGCGTGCGACATGAAGGGGTTCATCGCCTGCGCCATGGCGTTTGCGCCGCAGTTCGAGGATATGGCAAAGACGCGCCCCATCCATCTGGCCTTTACCTATGACGAAGAAGTCGGGTGCCTTGGCGCTCAGGTGATGCTCAAGGACCTTGCTGCGAGCGGCAGACGCCCTGCCCTGTGCATCATCGGCGAGCCGACGATGATGAAGATCATCGAGGGCAACAAGGGCTGCTGCGAATACACCACCCATTTCACCGGCCTCGAAGGGCACGGCTCGATGCCCGACAAGGGCGTGAACGCCATCGAATATGCCGTCCATTATGTCAGCCGCCTGCTCGATATCGGCGCAACGCTGCGCACCCGCGCGCCGGAAGCGAGCCGGTTCGAGCCGCCCTGGTCGACGATCCAGATCGGCAGGATGGCGGGGGGCATCGCGCGCAACATCATTGCCGGGACCTGCTCGGTGGAATGGGAGTTGCGCCCGGTGCAGGCCAGCGATTTCACCTTCACCCAGGAGCAAATCCGCGGGTTTGTCGAAACCGACCTGCTGCCGCGCATGCGCGCCGTGCACCCGGATGCGGCGATCATCACCGAAACCATCGGCGAAGTGGCCGGGCTCGAACCGATGAGCCAATCGGAAGCGGTGGCGCTGGTGCGGGCCTTGACCGGCAACACCGACCCCACCGAATGCGTCGCCTTTTCCACCGAGGCCGGGCTGTTCCAGGAATTGGGCATCGATACCGTCGTGTGCGGCCCCGGCTCGATCGATCAGGCGCACAAGCCCGATGAGTTCGTGGCGCTCGATCAGCTCAGCGCGTGTCTGGAGATGATGGAAGGGCTGGGGACGCGGACATAGCATTTGCGCGCAGGCTGGGTGCGATGGGGAAATTGCACAGGCGCTGCCGGTTACTGGATCCCGGATCACGTCCGGGATGACAGCGGTGGGGACCGGGCTGGGGCCTACCAAATGAGCCCCCTTCTCCCCTGGTGGGAGAAGGGTCGGGGGTGAGGGGTGCGCAGAATATCGGCATACGCGGCGGTGGGCGGGGATGCTCAGCGCACCCCTCATCCGTCTCGCCCTGCGGGCGATCCACCTTCTCCCTCAGGGGGAGAAGGGAGAAAGGCAGCGGTAAAGGTTACTGGAACGCGGGGATGACCTCGCGGCCGTAGCGGGCGATGATTTCTTCTTCGTCGCCGCTGTCGAGGTAGATGTTGAACTGGGTGACGCCAGCAGCTTCGAGATCGCGGATTTTGGCGATGTGTTCGTCGGGCTCACCCAGAACGCAGAAGCTTTCGACAATCTCGTCGGTGATGAAATCGAGATAGGGGTTATCGGACTGGCCGTGCTTGGAATAATCATAGCCGCGCCGGGCTTCGATATAGCCGGTCAAACTGGCGGGGACCTTGTCGGAATCTGCGCCATATTTTTCCACGATATCGGCAACGTGATTGCCCACCATGGCCGGAAACCAGCGCGTGGCGGCAATGGCGCGCTGGCGATCGCCGAAATAGGCGGGGGCAGCAGCCATCGAGCGATAGTTCGACATGTCGCGCCCAGCGGCCTTGCCCGCTTCAAGGCACTGATCGGTGAACCATTTGCACAGGCCCGGATCAGCGATCTGAAGCACTACGCCATCGGCGTGTTCACCGGCGGTTTTGAGGGCCAGGGGGCCGTAGGCGGCGATCCAGGCAGGGATTTCGTGGCCCACAGCCCAGGGGAATTGCACCGGGTTCGGGATGTCGCCATAAGTGACTTCCTCGCCGCGCACCATGGCCTTGGTCTTGGCGATGAATTCGGCGACGCGCTTGAGGGTGGCGGGTTTGTGCCCCATCACGCGGCGCGAGGAATCCCCCCGGCCCACCGCCAGATCGAAGCGACCGCCGCTCTGCTTGGCCAAAGAGCCGAACAGCGATGCGGCCACCGACCAGTCACGCACATCGGGATTGGTCACCAGCGGGCCAAACCGCATGGATCTGGTCCACTCCATGCCCATGGCCATCGCCGGATAGGGATCGCGCCACAGGATGTGGGAATCGTAAAACCAGCAATAGGTAAAACCGGCATATTCCGCCGCCTGGATCAGATAGCGCGCGCGATCATGATCGACGAACCCCTTGAAGGTGATCCCGAATTCCATATGCCCCTCCCCTTTTTTGTCGGCCCCCGCAGACGCCTAAAGCTTCTTGTTTGTCGCGCTTCCGAACCGGAAAACCGGAAGCCACTTTTCCTGGAAGCGCCCCAGTTCCTTGTCTTGTCGCGCTTCCGGACCGGAAAACCGGAAGCCACTTTTCCTGGAAGCGCGACAATTTGACCAGATGATCAAATTTCTATTTGCCCCGCAACACTATTCGTTCCCGGGCCGTAGGAAATCATCGGTCGGCCCGAGGCCGGATTGGTGAAAATGGTGGCGGGCACGCCATAGACCCGCGCCAGAAACCCGGCGTCGATCACCGCTTTTGGCGCGCCCTCGGCGACGACGCGGCCCCGGTCGAGCGCAATCACCGTATCGAACCACGCGGCGGTGAGATTGAGATCGTGCATGGTGACGAGAATGGTCATGCCGGTATCGGCCAATGCGCGCAAAATCTCCATCACCGCAATCTGGGCCGACAGGTCGAGATGGTTTGTCGGCTCATCGAGCAGCAGCAGCCGGGGCTGTTGCGCCAGCGCCCGGGCGATATGGACCCGCTGCTGTTCGCCCCCTGAAAGCGTGGGAAACCGCCGCGTCGCAAACGGCTCCATGCCGACTCGGGAGAGCGCGTCGGCGACGATCCGCTCATCGTCGTTATCGTGCGCCGCCCCCCAGCCATCCTGATGCGGTAGACGGCCCAGCATCACCGCATCGTGCACCGCCAGCGGCTGGTCGGTGGTGGCCGATTGTTCGACCAGCGCGGCGATGCGGGCCCGGGTGCGGCGCGGCAAGGCAAGGAAATCCTGCCCTTCGAACTCGATCCGGGCGCGCGCGGCGGGCTCAAAGCCGAGGATCACCCGCAACAGTGTGGATTTGCCCGCCCCATTGGGACCGATCAAAGCGTTGAGACGACCCGGAGCGAGCGCGAACGAGACGTCATCGAGGATCGCCCTGCCCTCGATGGACAGGTTTGCGTGGGAGACGACAAGGCTCATGTCGCCCTCCGGTTGCGCATCAGCACCCAGAAAAACGCCGGGGCGCCCAGCATGGCGGTGACGATGCCGACCGGCAGTTCGCGCGGGTCGAACAGGGTGCGCGCGGCGGTATCGGCCCAGATCATGAACACCGCTCCCGCCAGCGCGGCGAGCGGCAGCACATCGCGATTGCGGCCCCCGCAGACCAGCCGCACCGCGTGGGGCAGGATCAGCCCGACAAAGCCGATAGCCCCGGAAATGGCGACCAGCACACCGGTGAGCAAGGCCGTTCCGCCCAGCATCAGCCAGCGGGTGCGGTCAACCGCGATGCCCAGCGCACGGGCAGCGGTATCGCCAAACACAAAGCCATCAAGCACGCGGCCAGAGGTCAGCAACGGCCCGCCAATCAGCGCCAATGCGGCCCAGCCCAGCGCCGCATCGGTCCAGCGCGTGCCCGCCAGCGATCCCATCAGCCAGGAGAGGATTTCGCGGTAGGAATCGCCGGTCGCAGTCCAGAAAATCAGCAGCGAGGTGAGCGCCGAGGCGAGCGCGGACACCGCCAGCCCGGCCAGAATGGCGCGCGAGGCCGTGATCGCGCCCATGGCCCGCGCCAGCCCAAGGGTCAGCGCCATGGCGGCCAGCGCGCCCAAAAAAGCACCGACGGGCAGGAGCAGCGTTGCACCCAACAGCAGCATGGAGACCGCCCCCACCGCCGCGCCTGACGAGACGCCCAGCAGATAAGGATCGGCCAGCGGGTTGCGGGTCAGCGCCTGCATCACCGCGCCGCAAATGGCCAGCCCCGCCCCCACCGCCGCGGCTGCCAGAACGCGCGGCAGGCGCAACTCCCAGACGATCCCTTCGCGCAGGCGCGAGACCGGGCTGTCGGCAACGAGGCCCAATTTATGGGCGATGACCGTCCAGACTTCGCCCGCACTGATCTGTGCAGGGCCGATGGTCACCGCGACGACGATCGAGACCACCAGCAGCGCCGATAGCCCCGCCAGCGCCGCCCTGCCCCGCATGCGCCGCAGGGCGGCGGGGGCGAGCGCGGAAAGGCCAAGCGGGGCAGCGACCATGGCTAGAACTCCAGCCCGGCCAATTGGCGGGCCAGATCGAGCGTGGCCTGTACGCTGCGGATGCCCGGCTCGGCGGCGGGGAACGGAATGGTGAGATAGCGATTGTGCCGGACGGCGCCGAGATTGGCAGTGGCGGGATTGTCATTGAGCAGCGCGATTTTCTGCTCGACGGAGTTCCACTGGGCGTCGACGAGGATGATGATATCGGGGTCCTCATCGACGATGGCTTCCCAACTGGCCGAGGTCCACGTATCGTCGACATCGGCGAAGATGTTGGCGATGCCCAGCGCGTCCATGGTCATCTGCGGTCCGCCCAATCCCGCGCCCACATAGGGCACGGAAGTGGCGGAGGAATACCACACGCCGGTAAGGCCGGTGATCGGCTCGACCGCAGCCAACTGCGCGCGCTGCTCGGCGATGAGCGCGGCGGCGCGATCCTCCACATCGAAGATGCGGCCCATTTCGAGAATCTGGGCGAACACATCCTCAAACGAGAGCTTTTCCGGCGCGCCCTGTGCCCGGCAGGCGGTGGGCGCGACATAGGTGGCGACACCGAGTGCATCGAGGCTGTCGCGAGTGCCTGCCCCATCACCGGCGAATGCGGATTCCCAGCCGCCATAGATGAAATCAGGTTCGGCTTCGAGCACCACTTCCTGACTGGGCACACGGTCGGCGAGGACCGGGAGATCGATTGTCGGTGCCCATTGGGGCGGCACGGGGCCGTCCTGAAAGCCGACGCCAACGATGCGATCCGCCAATCCCAGCGCCAGCAGCATTTCGGTTGCTGTGGATTTGATGGTCACTACGCGCTGGGGCGGGGCGGAAAAGGTAACCTCGGTGCCGCAGTTCTGGATGGTGAGGGGGTAGTCGGTGGCAAGGGCGGGGGTCGCGAGGGTGGCGCTGAGCAGGAAGAATCCCCAACCGGTCATCCCGGCCTTGAGCCGGGATCCAGTATGCGGCAGCGGTGAAGGTGGAACGCCAACTCTGCCGGTTACTGGTTCCCGGGTCTTCGCCCGGGATGACGGGAGGCGGATGGGGCCGCGCGGCGTTTCACCCAAGAAAGCAAGGGAAAGTGAACTCACGCGCCTGCCAAGTGAGCCCCCTTCTTCCCCGATGGGAGAAGGGTTGGGGATGAGGGGGGTGCTGAGGGGGAGAAAATCGCTGACACTGGTAGAAAAGGCCAATGCTGCGCCCCCCTCATCCGCCCCTTCGGGGCACCTTCTCCCACCAGGGGAGAAGGGGGGCTTGGGGAAGCGCCTGCCATCTTCCTCAACGCATCCAAACCAACCCCACCGCCTGCCAAACAAGCCCCCCTCTCCCCTGGTGGGAGAGGGGCCGGGGGTGAGGGGGGCGCTGAGCAGGCGAAAGCCCCGGCGGGTCATTCAACCGGCTCGCGGTCTTTGGCCATGTCGCGCAGGGCGGCGTCGTAGCCCTGGCGGTAGGCTTCGGTGGAGCCGAAGCGAAACATGTCGTCGTCGCCGAGGCGGGCGAGGGTTTTGGCACCGGGGGCGTCGAGGTCGGTGACCAGCCGGGATAGGCCGCGCGCGATGGCGACGGGCACGCGTGCGGCCTTGCCTTTAACCAGATCGGCGGCGGCGGCCAGTTCATCGGCGAGGACGGTGACCGTGACGTTGAGCGGGCGGCCATCGGCATCGACGCCGCCGCGCAGATCGTCGACCAGTTGCACCCCCGCCGCGCCGATGGCCGCGTCGGTCTGGCCGACGCGCCAGGGGCGGCCAAGGGTATCGGTGATGATCACGCCAAGATGGACGCCAAAACGCGCGCGCAACCCTTCGCATAGCAGTCTGGCCGAAGCGTCGGGGTCACGCGGCAGGCGCAGGGCGAAGCCGTCGGGCACGTTGGAGGTATCTAGCCCGGCGGCGGCAAGCACCAGCCCCTGCCGCGTTTCGACGATGCGGGTAATGCCGCCCGGATGCGGACGTTCGGCGACAACCCGCACTGTGTCTTCTTCGATGGCCAGGTCGCGCGCCGCGATGGGCACCTGCATCCCCTCGGCCTTGGAAACGATCTTGGAGGTGACGATGATGATGTCGCCATCGGCGAGCGCAGTATCAGGGTCTGCCTTGGCCAAATCCTCGATGGCAGAGCCGATCAGCGCAACCAGATCGTCGCCCGATGCAATTTCGGGGATGCCCTCGATGCCCCAAAGCGTCAGCCGCGCGACCATCACAGGGCCCCGAGGCGCGGCAGGACGGATTCGGAGAAAGCGTCGATCCATTCGCGCTGATTGCGCCCGACATTGTGCAGATAGATGCGATCAAAGCCCAGCCGGGCGAATTTGGCGATCTCTTCGAAATGCTCGTCCGGATCGGGGGAAATGAGCATCCTTCCCTTGAAATCTTCGGGACGGACAAGCTTTGCCATCTGCTCGAAATCGAACGGCGAGCGGATATCACCTTTGGGGAATTTCATGCCGCCATTGGGCCATTCGGTCATCGCGTTGGCCAGAGCCTCCTCATAGGTCGGGGCCCAGCTCAGATGCAGTTGCAGGACCTTGGGCATGGTGTCGGGGTCCTTGCCCGCCTCGCGCGCGCCTTCATGAAACCGCCCGAACAGCATCTCGATCTTGTCGAGGGGCGCGCCTACGGTGATCAGGCCATCGGCGTACAGGCCGGTCTTTTTGGAGTTGATCGGCCCGGCAGTGGCGACGAGAATTTCGGGCGGGGTGTCGGGCATGGTCCACAATCGCGTGGCGTCCATGCGGTAGAACTGGCCGGTGTGCCGCGTATCCTTGTTGGCGGCGGAATTTTCAAACAGCTTGCGGATGATCTCGATGGCCTCGAACATGCGGGCCGAGCGCTCGCCGGCCTGTGGCCAGTATTGCGCGAGGAAGCCTTCATTGAGCGCCTCGCCCGCCCCGACCCCGAGCCAGTGGCGGCCCGGATACATGGCAGCGAGAGTGGCGGAGGCTTGCGCGACGATGGCCGGGTGCCAGCGAAAGGTGGGCGTCGTCACCCCCGGCCCCAGATCGCCCTTGGTGCGTTCGCCAATGGCGGTCAAGACGTTCCAGACAAAGGCAGACTGGCCCTGCTGGGGCACCCAGGGCTGGAAATGGTCGGCGGCCATGGCGCCGTTAAACCCTTTGGATTCCGCATAGGCGGTGAGTTCGACACAGTCGATCGGGTGAAACTGCTCCAGCATCACTGCATAGCCGATCAGCCCTTCCTGACCGGTTTTAAAGACGGACATCGGCAATACCTCCCCGTGGCATCAAGGCTCAGTCAAGCACAAAGCAAAGCGCTGCGACAGAGGATATTTTGACCTTTTGGTAAAATAATTTGGCACGGGATTTGCCGGCCTTTCGCTGCTTGCGGCGATGGTTACAATCGCACTGCGCCTCGGCCAGCCGGACAAGGGAGTGATAGAATGACTGCACGTGTTTTCGATGAGCGTTTGTGTGAGCTGGGTGAAGGCCCGCTGTGGCACCCGGAACGCGGGCAATTGTTCTGGGTCGATATCCTCAACGGCACCCTTTTATCACGCGATGGCCCGGACCAGTTGGCCTGGAGTTTTGACGCCATGATCTCGGCGTTGGGCTGGATCGATCGTGAGCGTCTGCTGGTGGTGAGCGAGACGGCGCTGATCGAGTTCACTATCGACACCGGGGAGCGCCGCATCGTTGCCGACCTCGATCTGGGCTATGGCATGCGCACCAATGACGGGCGGGCCGACCCGTGGGGCGGGTTCTGGTTTTCCTCAATGCACAAAGACGCCGAACCCCGCGCCGGGGCGATTTATCGGCTGGTCAACGGCAGGGTGGAGCGGCTGTTCACCGACATCACCATCGCCAACGCGATCTGCTTTTCGCCCGACCGGCAGTTTGCCTATTTTGCCGACACGCCACTCGGTGAAGTGCGGCGGGTGGCGCTGGATGGGACGACGGGCATGCCGTCCGGCGCGCCGGAGGTATTTCTCGATCTCTCCAAGGAGGGGCTCAATCCCGATGGGGCGGTGACGGATGCAGAGGGCAATCTGTGGATTGCCCAATGGGGCGCGAGCCGGGTCGCGGTGTACGATCCGCGCGGCATGTTCCTGCGGGCTATCGCAGTCGATGCGCCCAACACCTCGTGTCCGGCCTTTGGCGGCCCGGAATTTTCGACGCTTTTTTGCACCTCGGCGCGCGAGGGGATGGATGCGGATGACCTTGCTGCGCGTCCGCGGTCCGGCATGGTGTTTGCCGCCGAGGGAGTCGGGCGCGGACAAGCGGAACCAGCGGTGATCCTCTAGCTAATAGAGCACCCACACCAGCCACAGGGTGATCGGCGGGAACGCCACCAGCACGATGGTGCGCACGATATCGCTGGCGACGAAGGGCAGCGCGCCCAGAAAAGTCTGCGACAGCGGCGTGTCCCTGTCCATGGAATTGATGATGAACAGGTTCATCCCCACCGGCGGGGTGATCAGGCCAACCTCGACGACAATCAGCACCAGAATGCCGAACCAGATGGCGAAGTCGTCGGGCGACAGGCCGAAATCGAGGACGCTGACGATGGGAAAGATGATGGGCACGGTCAACAGCACCATCGACAGCGAATCCATGACGCAGCCGAGGATGAGGTAGAAGATCAGGACAATCGCCATCACCACCCACGGATCGAGCCCCTGCCCGGAGACCCAGCCCGCAAGGAACTGAGGCAATTGCGACAAGGCGAGAAACCCGTTGAGCGCGGCGGCCCCGAGGACGATCAGGAAGATCATCGCTGTGGACGACGCGGTGGCCAGAATGGCGTCGGCGAGCCCTTTTTTCGTCAGGCTGCGGGTGGCGAGCGCGATGGTGCCGGTGCCCGCAGCGCCAATAGCGGCGGCCTCGGTGGGGGTGAAGATGCCGGTATAGATGCCGCCGATCACCAGCACGAACACCAGCGCCACCGGCCAGACCGCAGCGAGGTCCCGCACTCGCTCGCGATAGGGCACGCGGGGCCGGGGCCGGGCCGCGCCGGGGCGGATGCGGACATAGAGCGCGATCACCACAACATACCCGAGCGCGGCCAGCAGACCGGGGATGAACGCCGCCATGAACAGTTTTGCGATGTTCTGCTCGGTCAGCACGGCGAAAATGACGAGGATAACCGAGGGGGGAATGAGAATGCCCAGCGTTCCGCCCGCTGCGACCGTGCCAGTGGAGAGCGCGCCGGAATAGCCGTATTTTTTCAGTTCCGGCAGTGCCACCTGCCCCATGGTGGCGGCGGTGGCAAGCGAGGACCCGCAGATGGCGCCGAACCCGGCGCTGGCCCCGATGGCCGCCATGGCCACCCCGCCCTTGCGATGGCCCAGCCACGACGCGGCAGCGCGAAACAGCGCCGCCGACATGCCCGACAGCGTCGCGAACTGGCCCATAAGCAGAAACAGCGGCACGATCGACAGCGAATAGGAGGCAAAGGTCGAATAGGTGAGGTTCTTGAACTGGGCGAGGATCGGGACCGGCGAACCGGTGATCAGCCAACTGCCGAAGACGCCCACCCCGAGCATGGCAAGGCCGATGGGGACGCGCAGGAAAATCAGCGCCAGAATGACCGGAAAGGCCAGAAGGCCAAGGGCGAGATTGCTCATGGCTCGACCGCCCCCCGGGCCGGTTCGGAATGTCCAGAGACGGCATTGGCAAGGCTGCGACCAACAACGAACAGCGCGACAATCACAAACACCACCGCCCCGGCAAAGCAGGCGGCATAGGCCCAGCCCAGCGGCAGGCGCAGCAGCACGGTGGTCTCGCGATAGGTGAATTTATCGAGCATCCCGAACCACAGACGCCAGGCGATAAACCCGGCGGCGGCCAGCATCATCGCGTCGGTGAGAACGAGAATCCAGCGGTTGAGGGTGGGGCCGAAGCGGTCGGTGAGCAGCGCCACCAGCGCGTGGCCGCGCTCAAGATGGGCCCAGGGCAGGAAGGCAAAGACGGCAAAGGCCGTGCCCGCTTCGACCAGTTCATAATCGCCGGGCACTGGCCGCAGGCCAGCCCAGAGCAGCGCGCGGCCGATGACGCTGGCGACCACCAGCACCACAAGACCGATCAGCGCCGCGCCGCCCAACAGCGCCATTCCCTTGGCCAGCGCATGCACGCCGCGCCCCAATGGCGATTGATCCTTGAACACCTGTGCTCCCCCGTGTTCGCCGAGTAAATCCAAATGGAGGGCTGCGCAACCCCGACCCAACGACGGCTTGCACCGGAAGGGCGATACCGGTCAAATGCAAAGCGAATCGTTTTTCCTTTTCCGCCGGGTTTGCACCACTCCATGTCGCTTTTTGCCAACACTCCAGCCCCTGCCCACAAGACAGGGGACGGACTGGAGATTCTGCGCTCGGTGTTCGGGCTCGACGCCTTTCGCGGCCAGCAGGAAGCGGTGATCTCACACGTCAATGGCGGCGGCGATGCCGTGGTGCTGTTTCCCACCGGGGCGGGAAAATCGCTGTGCTACCAGATCCCGGCGCTGTGCCGTCAGGGGGTCGGAGTGGTCATTTCGCCCCTGATTGCCTTGATGCGCGATCAGGTCGAGGCGCTCAAACAGGCCGGGGTGAGGGCAGCCGCGCTCAATTCGTCACTGACGGCGGATGAGAACCGCGCGGTGCGGCAAGCCCTGCGCGATGGCGAAATCGACCTGCTGTACGTCGCCCCCGAACGGTTGTCGGCACCGGGGTTTCTCGACCTTCTGGCCAGTCTCGACATTGCCCTGTTTGCCATCGACGAGGCCCATTGCGTGAGCCAGTGGGGCCATGATTTCCGGCCCGAATATCGCGAGCTGTCCAAGCTGCAGGAGCTGTTTCCGCATGTGCCGCGCATGGCGCTGACAGCAACGGCGGACCCCACCACCCGCGCCGATCTGATCGAGCGGCTGGGGCTGGAGCAGGCAGCGCAATTCATCACCAGCTTCGACCGGCCCAATATCGGCTACACCATTGTCGAGCGCACCAGCGCGCGGACCCAGCTTCTGGACTTCCTCGGACGACATGAGGGGGAAAGCGGCATCGTCTATTGCCTGTCGCGCGCCAAGGTGGAGGCGATTGCCGAATTCCTCAACGACAAGGGCATCCCCGCCCTGCCCTATCACGCCGGGCTCGACGCCGACATTCGCGCCCGCCATCAGGATGCTTTCCTCAAGGAAGATGCGGTGTGCCTCGTGGCCACGGTGGCGTTCGGGATGGGGATCGACAAGCCCGATGTGCGCTATGTCGCCCATATGGACCTGCCGTCTTCCATCGAGGCCTATTATCAGGAAACCGGACGCGCGGGCCGCGACGGACAGCCAGCGGAAGCGTGGATGTGTTACGGGCTGGCCGATGTGAGCCAGCGGCGGCGCATGATCGGGGAAGGCAACGCGCCTGAAGAGATCAAGCGGCTGGAAAACGCAAAGCTCAATGCATTGTTGGGCGTATGCGAGACCGCCGGATGCCGGCGGCAGGTCGTGCTCAAGCATTTCGGCGAAGACCATGCGGGCAAGTGCGGCAATTGCGATACCTGCCTCAATCCTGTGGATACCTGGGACGGAACGGACGCGGCCAACAAGATCATGTCGGCCATCTATCGCACCGGCCAGCGGTTCGGGGCCGGGCATGTGATCGACGTGGTGACCGGCAAGGCGACGGAAAAGGTCGAACGCTTCAGCCATCAGCACCTGCCGGTGTTCGGGGTGGGGCAGGACATCGCGACCAAGACCTGGCGTTCCGTTGTGCGCCAGCTCACCGCCATGGGGCTGGTGCATGTGAACCACGAGGCCCATGGCGCGCTCTATCTCGACGCGGGCGCGCGCGAGGTGTTTCGCGGTGAGCGGCCCGTCACCTTCCGCCGCGATCCCGAGCGGCGGCAACGCGACACGCACCGGGCGCTGGGCGGCGGCGAAACGCTTTCGGATGAGGCCGGGGCGATCTTCGAGCGGCTGCGCAAGGTCCGTCGCGAACTGGCTTCGGCCCAGGGCGTGCCGCCCTATGTGGTGTTTCAGGACACCTCGCTGCGGGCCATGGCGGTGCACAAACCACAGACGCTGACGGCCCTGCGGGCCCTGCCCGGCGTGGGCGACGCCAAGCTGGAACGCTACGGCGCGGCGTTCCTCAAAGCGATTGCCGAGGACGGCTAGGGTCGCACCCAACGGTGAATGCCCTTGAACGAGCCGCTGCAATCGGCAACACAAGGGGTGCCCCTCACGTATTCGGCCCGATTTTCATGAGCAAATCTGCATCTGGC
This sequence comes from Pelagibacterium sp., assembly GCF_035555455.1. GTDB lineage: Bacteria > Pseudomonadota > Alphaproteobacteria > Rhizobiales > Devosiaceae > Pelagibacterium. The sequence continues at coordinate 23,177 of NZ_DATMGM010000019.1, forward strand.
GCGCCCGCCGAGATTTCGATCCACCAATTGCGCATCTTCACCGCCGTCGCCCAGGCGTCGACCCTGACCGAGGCCGCCAAGCAGTTGGGCATCACCCAGCCCTCGCTGTCGCAGCAATTGTCGCGGCTTGAAACCATGGTGGGCACGCGGCTGTTCAACCGCCGCCCGGGGGAGATGGAACTGACCGAGTCGGGGCAATATCTGCTGCCCAAGGCCGAGCACGTGTTGCGCGGGATGCGCGATCTCGAAGACGGGCTGCTACAGTTCACCACCGGGCGGCGCGTGACCATACGGGTGGCCGGTATCGCCTCTGCGCTGCGCATCCTGCTGCCTGCGGCGCTGCACCATGTGCGCCAGACGTTTCCCGATATCGATTTTGACATTCAGGACAGGGCACCCGCCGATATCCTCGAACTGCTCTATGAGCGCCGCATTGCGGTGGGGCTTCTGGCCGACAATTCGGTGGCGGATTCGGGCGGCGGGTTCCTGCAAATCCCGCTGCTCGCCGACGCCCACGTGTTGGCGGTGCCCGACCATATCGACCTGGCCAGTGTGCGCGATCCGCGCCGGGACCTGTCGGCCGCCCATTACGCGACGCTCAACCAGTCGATCCAGTTTTCGTTCGGCACCCAGCATACCAAGCGGGTGCAGCATTGGTATGAACGGCTGTTTCCCGAGCACGAGGTGGTCGCCCAGTGCCGCAGCTTCGAGGTCGCGACCGAGCTGGTGCGGGCCGGGGCGGGTATCTGCCTTGTGCCCACGCTTTCGGTGCTGCATGGGGCCCAGCCGCTGGAGGGCGTCAAGCTCTACAAGGTCAACGCCGCCCCCCGCCGGATCGTCGCTCTGATCCCCTCGCAGTACCAACGGATCGAGCCCTATCGCACCTTTCTCGACGCGCTGGAGGCGGTGGGACGGGAAACGGACCTGCCCCAGACGCTGCCCATTCCACCCTTCCTCGACGATGGCGAGCAGGCGAGATTCTGACGTTTTTGCGGGGGCTTAGCTGCCGCCTCTCGCCATAGCCTGCGACATATAAGCTCCATAGATTGCGCGTCGGGCGCGCTCTTCGCAGCATAAGCGCGCGGCAATATCGCCGTGTGTTTAGCGAGGAGAAACGCTATGGCCTGGAACAAGCCCAAGCTCACCGAAATCCCGGTTTCCATGGAAATCAACATGTACGCCTGCGCCAAGCGCAAGTAATCGGCTTGCCTGTCGCGGTACCTGTTTCATGATCAAGATCATCATTCTCGGTGCCGCGGCAGGCGGCGGCGTTCCCCAGTGGAATTGCGGTTGCGACAATTGCCGTAAGGCGCGCACCGGCGCACCCGGCCCCGCCGCCAATCAGGCGTGTGCTGCGGTCAGCGCCGACGGGGAACACTGGTTCCTCATCAACGCGTCGCCCGATATCCGCCAGCAGATTGCCAATACTCCGGCGCTGCACCCCAAGCCGGGCGCATTGCGCCATTCCCCGATTGCCGGGGTCATCCTCACCGGCGGCGAGATCGACGCCATTACCGGCCTGCTGACCCTGCGTGAAGGCTCGCCCTTCACGCTTTACGCCCATGAACGGGTGCTCTCGATCCTCGCGGACAATTCGATTTTCAACGCCTTGCGGCCCGAAGTCGTCACACGGCAGGCGATCACGCCCGACACGGCGTTTATCCCCACCCTGCCCGATGGCATCGCCTCTGGCCTGCGCATCGAGCCGTTCATTGCGCCGGGTAAGACGGCGCTGTTTCTCGAAGGCGCTGCCGACCATGAAGCCGGCGATACGCTCGGGCTGAAAATCACCAGCGAGACCGATGGAACAAGCGTCGTGTTCCTGCCCGCCTGCGCCACGGTTACGCCAGAGGTCAAGGCGATCGCAGCGGGTGCCGATGCGCTGTTTTTCGACGGCACGCTATGGCAGGACGACGAAATGGTCGCCGCCGGGCTGAGCACGAAGACCGGTCAGCGCATGGGGCATATTTCGATGCAGGACGCCATGCCCGCCTGGGCCGATGTGGCGATCGGCCAGAAGTTTTTCTTTCACATCAACAATTCAAATGCCGCCCTGCGCCCGGATTCGGCGGAGCGCAAAGCCCTTGAGGCCGGGGGCTGGACCATACCGGCCGAAGGACTGGAGATCACCCTATGAACGCCATGACGTCCATTTCGGTCGCCCCTGACGTCGCGCTCGACAGCGCCGACGACCTCGAAGCGGCGCTGCGCCATATCGGGGCGACCCGCTATCACAACCTGCACCCGTTTCACGGCCTGCTGCACGGTGGCAAGCTCGACAAGGGGCAGGTGCAGGCCTGGGCGCTGAACCGCTATTATTACCAGAGCACCATTCCCATCAAGGACGCCGTGGTGATTTCGCGGTTCCGCGACCGCGCCACGCGGGTGGAATGGCGGCACCGGATTTCCGACCATGACGGCGAACTCGACAGCGAAGGCGGCATCGAGCGCTGGCTCAAGCTGACCACCGGGTTGGGCCTCGACGCCGGTTATGTGGAATCCACCGAAGGCATTCTGCCCGCCACGCGGTTCGCCGTCGAAGCCTATGTGCATTTCGTGCGCGATCGCTCGCCGCTGGAAGCCATTGCCTCCTCGCTGACCGAACTGTTTGCGCCCAACCTGCATCAGGAGCGCATTTCCGGCATGCTGGAGCATTACGACTTCATCGACCCCACGGTGATGACCTATTTCACCCGCCGTCTGGAACAGGCCCCGCGCGACGCAGATTTCGCCCTGCGCTATGTGCGTGAGCATGCCAGAACGCCCGAGGAACGGCGGCTGGTGTGCAACGCGCTGATCTTCAAGACCAACGTGCTGTGGGTGCAACTCGATGCGCTGCACCACGCCTATGTGGACGGCCATATTCCGCCCGGCGCGTTCGTTCCGGCTGGCCAATGATCCGGACCGCGCCCGCCCTGCGTCGGCGGATGACCGCCACCCTCGACAGCGTTCCGGCGCTGGCGCGCGGGGTGAAGCTGCGGCTCGATGAAACGCGCGAGCGCTGGGTGCTGCTGGTCCCCGAACGGGTGCTGGCCCCCGATGAGATCGCCGTCGAAGTGCTGCAATTGTGCGACGGCGAGCGGTCGATCGCCGCGATCGCGGCGGTGCTCGCAGAGAAATACGCCGCCCCGGAAGAGCAGATCGGCGCCGATGTGATCGAGATGCTCCAGGACCTCGCCGATTCCGGCTTCCTCATTGACAAGGGAGGAACACGACCATGAGCCCGACCCTGACCCAATCCGCCCCCCTGGCGGTCGATCCCAATGACGGCCTTGCGCTGCTGGAAGGCGATGGCAAGCGGGTCGCCGCAGAATATGGCATTCCGCTGGCGGTGTTGCTGGAATTGACCCATCGCTGCCCGCTTCAGTGCCCCTATTGTTCCAACCCGGTGGAGATGGAGCGTTCGCGCAACGAACTCACCACCGAGGAATGGAAAAAGGTGCTCGACGAATTGGCCGAGATCGGTGTGCTGCAGGTGCACTTTTCCGGCGGCGAGCCCACGGCGCGCAAGGATATCGTCGAACTGGTCCGCCATGCGAGTGAGCTTGACCTTTATACCAACCTCATCACCTCGGCGGTGCTGCTGAACAAGGACAAGCTGACGGAAATCGCCGATGCGGGCCTGTCCCACATCCAGATCAGCTTTCAGGGCAGCAATGCCGCGCTGGCCGACCGGGTGGCCGGATTCCGCAACGCCCACGCCAAAAAGCACGAAGTCGCCCGCTGGGCGCGCGAGCTCGATCTGCCGCTCACCGTCAACGCGGTGATGCACCGGCAGAACCTCGATCAGCTCGAACAGATCATCGACATGGCCGTTGAAATGGACGCCGACCGGATCGAGGTGGCCAACGTCCAATATTACGGCTGGGCGCTCAAGAACCGCGCCGCGCTGATGCCCACCATCGAACAGATCGAGCGCTCGACGCAGATCGTTGAAGAAGCGCAAGTCCGGCTCAAGGGCATCCTCGATATCGATTTCGTCATTCCCGATTATTACGCCGAACGCCCCAAGAAATGCATGGGCGGCTGGGGACGGCAGTTCTTCAACATCACCCCGTCGGGCAAGGTGCTGCCCTGCCACGCAGCGGAATCCATCGAAGGGCTGGATTTCATGTCGGTGCGCTCGAACCATTCGATCGCCTGGATCTGGAAAAACTCCGAAGCCTTCAACCGCTATCGCGGCACCGGCTGGATGCCCGAACCTTGCCGGAGCTGCGCCTTCAAGGAGGTCGATTTCGGCGGCTGCCGCTGCCAGGCCTTTGCACTGACCGGCAGCGCCGACAACACCGACCCGGCCTGTTCGCTCTCCCCGTTCCACGAAAAGATCTTCAAGACGGCGCAGACGGAATCCGAGACCGGCACCAACCGGTTCATCTATCGCAATTTTGCCGGGGGAACACTGGAAGCCGAAAGCGCTGACGATGCCTGAAGGCCTTGTCGCCGCCGATCCCTTCGCCCCGCTGACCACAAAAATGGTCGATGTGGGCGACGGGCACCAGCTTTACGTCGAGACCGTCGGCCACCCGCTGGGCATTCCGGCGGTCTATCTGCATGGCGGCCCCGGCAGCGGCTGCCAGCCCGGCCACCGGCTTCTGTTCGATCCGGACGTGTTTCGCGCGGTGCTGTTCGACCAGCGCGGCGCGGGCCGCAGCACGCCGCACGGCGCGCGTACCAACAACACCACCGCCCATCTGGTCGCCGATATGGAAACCATCCGCACCAGGCTCGGCATCGAGCGCTGGATGGTGGTGGGAGGTTCGTGGGGCGCGACCCTCGCGCTGGCCTATGCCCAGGCCCATCCCGACCGCGTCACCGGCATCGTCCTGCGCGCCACCTTTCTGGGCACGCGGCAGGAACTGGAATGGGCGTTCGGCACCGGCCTTTCGCGGTTCTATCCGGCCCTTCATGCCGATTTTCTGGAGATGCTGCCGCAAGACGAACGCCACGCGCCGCTCGACGCCTACTGGCGGCGCATCCTGTCGCCCGATCCCGAGGTGAGCCGCCCGGCGGTGATGGCCTGGTATCAGACCGAGCGCGCGCTCTCGCAGATCGCTCCGCCCCATGACCGGCTCGATCATCAGGCGATCACGGCACAGGGCGCGGCGCGGCCCTCCACCCCTGCCATGGAAGCGCATTATTTTTCCAACGACTGCTTTCTCGCCCCCAATCAGTTGATGGACAACGCCCCGGTTCTGGGCACCATCCCCGGCCGTATCATTCAGGGCCGCTACGACCTGCTCTGCCCGCCCGCCACCGCCTATGCCCTCGCCGAACGCTGGCCCGGAGCCAAGGTGATCCCGATCGCCGGAGCCGGGCACTCCCAGACCGAACCCGGCGTCGAAGCCGCCATGCAACAGGCCATCAGCGAGTTGGCGGGCGTCTGATCAGACTATCGAAAGCACAAAGCGCAGCGCCACGACGACGAGGAAAATCCCAAAAGCGATTTCCAGACGGCGTTTGCTCAGGCTGTGCGCCAGAACAACGCCAAACGGCGCGGTCAGCAGGCTGGCCGGTATGAAAAACAGCGCACCGATCAGCGAGACGAAGCCAAGCGCCAGCGGCGGCTGGAGAACCGCGACTTCGGGGAAATCCGCGGCCCGCGACCAGCCAGCGAGGATGTAGGATATGGCGCCGGGTATGGAGATCAGCACGCCCAGCCCCGAAGACGTTGCGACGGCCTGATGGATGGGCCTGCCGTAAAACATCATGAACAGGCTGGATAATTGTCCGCCCCCGATGCCCATCAATGCCGACAATATCCCGATGATGACGCCATAAAGCCGCATCACGAGCTTTCCCGGCAGTTCGGACGAGATCACCCATCCGTCCCGACCGAACAGCAGTCGCGCCGCCGAAACCGACGCGACGCCGATAAACACCAGCTTGAAGACCTCCTGGGGCAGGAACCGGGCGAGAAAGCCGCCAAGGATGACGCCAGTAACCACCGGCACCGCCCAGACAGCGAGGATCGACCCATCCACCGCTCCTTTGGCCCGATGCGCCAGAAACGAGCGGATCGAGGTCGGAATGATGATGGCGAGCGAGGTCCCGATGCACAGCGGCATGATGACCGCTTCGGGCACGGACAGGTAGCGAAACAATTCGTAGAGGACAGGGACGATCAGCACGCCCCCGCCGACGCCAAACACGCCGGCGAGAACGCCTGTCAATCCGCCCGCCACCAGAAGTCCGACGCCCAGAAAGATGAGATCGGACACGGCAATATCGATAATCATGAGGCGTTACAGACCAACAAACTGCATAATCAGGGGCTTGGGCCAGGGGATCGAAATCATCGATTCAATGCCCACAAAGATCGCCAGCCAGGTGACGGCAGTATAGATCACCGTGGTGAGCAGTGGAGCTTTCGCCATCACGCGCAGATAGGTTGCGGTGAAAAGAACCACGGTGACCTGAAAGCCGACAATGGCGAACCCGACAACGATGAAGACCAGCCAGAGGATCGCCGCATTAGAGCGCCCGACCACCTTGGTCTCATCGACATCTTCCGGCAGTCCAAGATCGAGCACACCTGTCGGCGCAAACCGGGCGTTGAGATAGGGAATCTTGGCAATTGCAATCTCCATCGCCGAGAGGACCAGCGCCACCGACACGATCCCGATGGGGAAGATGGCGGATCGGGCCGGCCAGGGCCGGTCCGGAAACAGGATCGTCAGAAGCGCGAGGGCAAAGAAGGCGAGAATTGCCCACGACATCATCCGTGGAGAAAACCAGAGCGGTATCTTGTCGAGCCAGCCTTGCTTCACTTGTCTGCTCCTTCCGAAACGCTTTGTGCACCGGTGTCGGTGTCTTTCGATTTGTCCCGGCGTTCCGAACGGAACCCATAGACAAAGGCGAGGACGATGATCGCGGCGATGATCAGCACGGCGGGACGCGTGATCCACTCAAACCCGAACCGGCCGACCGACAAGAAGTAATATTGCTCCAGGATCGGCCCAAGGACGACCGCGAGCACGAGCGCCGGACGCGACCAGCCCCCCACCTTCATGCTCCAGCCCAGGATCGAGAAGCCGAGCAGGAACAGCAGATCGAGGTAATCCCAGTTTTCCTGGAACGACGCGAAGACGCAGACCACGAGAATCGCAGGCACGATATAGTGCGCGGGAACCGTCGCCACCTTGCCAAACACCCGGATCAGGCCAATGCACAGGATGCCGCCAATGATGCTGGCGACGATCAGGGCAAGCACGATCAGCAGCGTCATGTCGAGATTGCGGGTCAGCATCTGCGGGCCGGGGATGATGTCGTGGAACAGCATGCCGCCCATGAACACCGCCATCGCCGGGCTGCCGGGAATCCCGAACGCCAGCGTGGGAATGAGGCCACCGGCGCGCATGCTGGAACTGGCGGTTTCCGGGGCGATCACGCCGCGCACATCACCCTTGCCGAAGGTTTCGCGGGCATTGGGCTCCGAGGTCAGCGCGTGACCATAGGCGAACCAATCGACCACAGAATTGCCCAGCCCGGGAATGACGCCCACCACGATGCCGACCACCGACGTCCTCAGAGCCAGGAACCAGTTGCCCATGACGTCCTTGATCGAAAACACCAGCCGGAACCAGAAGCGTTCCCTTGGCTGCTCCCCGGCGTTGGAAATCGAGGTGCCCTTCACATAGATTTCGATGATCTCGGGAATGGCAAACAGGCCAAGGGCGAGGGGAATGAACGGCACCCCTTCGGAAAGATAGAAATTGTCGAACGTCCATCGCAGATGCGCGGTTTGCGGACCAGCGCCGACCATCGAAATGGCCAGGCCCAGTGCTGCGGCGAGAAACCCGCGCACCATGCTGCCCTTGCTCAGCACCGCAACCATGGTGATGCCGAGCAGCCCCAGCATGAAGAACTCGGGCGAACCGAACGACAATACGAACGGGCGCAGAACCGGCAGGCTCGCGAACAGGACGATGCCGCCGACGATCCCGCCGAAGGTCGCTGCGGCAAAACCCGCCCCCAACGCCCGGTTGCCCTCGCCGTTCTTGGTCATGGGGTAACCATCGACGATCGTCGCCTGCGAGCCTGCACTTCCGGGCACGCCCATCAGGATCGAGGGGAAGATGTCACTGATCGAAATGGCGGTGAACAGCCCGACCATCATCAGGATGGCCACCGAAGACTCGAGATAGAATGTAAACGGCAGAAGTAGCGCCAGCCCGGCAACGCCCCCCAGGCCGGGCACGACGCCAAAAAACAAACCAAGAAGCACGCCGCCAACCAGCGCCACGATGTTCATTGGTTCGATGAGCATGACCGATGCGGCCAGCAATGCTTCGAACATGGTATTGTCCCTTCCATCCCGTACCGCCGCCATGGCGGATACGGGACGCGCTTGAGAACCCGAGCAGTCCTGATCCGATTTGAACCGGATCAGGTGCCCTAACTCCTTGTTTTATCGCGTTTCCGAACCGGAAAGCCGGTCCGCTTTTCCTCGAAACGCTCTAAAGATCGAGCCCGGCGTTCTGCCACCAGGCCAGATAGGCTTCGCGCAGGGCGGGCGAGACATTGGCGATCCTCCGGCTGGCCGCAGTCGCGGTCAGCGCATCGACGATGTGGGACGACGCGCCGTTCACCTGGGTGGAGGACAGGAAGTCCTCGTCGTTGAGCGTGACCCAGACCGCTTCGCCGAGCACCGCGACGATATCGTCCGGGGTTTCGGGAGCCGCATAGAGCGAGAAGAACACCGTGTTGCTCAGATCGGCGATCTCCAACGCCTCCGCCAACACGCCTTCGACGGGCGCGCCGCCCAGTTGCGCATAGACCTCGCGGAAGGTCGGCACGGACGGTGTCTGGGGATCACGCACCAGATCGCCGTCCACCAGCAAGCCGGTCTGCCACAGCGGCAGGATGGTGCCCGCATCGATCTCGGGCTGGATCTGCTGGGTAAAGGCCGGTTCGTTCTCGCTGAAAACGTCCGCCTCCCCCCGGAAAATCGCGAGCCGGGCCTCCGACGCACCGCCGGGATAGAGCACGCCGCGGAACGCGGTATCGAGGATCGCCAGGCGTGCGAGCATATCGAAAGTCGGGATCGAGGAAATATCGCGAAGGCCAACGAAAAACTGCCGGTCGGCATCGCCCATCAAGGCCTCGACCGACGGCACGCTGTCGCTGTTGGCGTACACGACCGCGCCGCCCCCGATGCCGCCCAGCGCCTCCATCTTGTTCATGTCATGCTCGGCCCCCACGATATCGGACAGGACCTGGCGGAACGCGGTTCCCCCCTGGAACAGCAGCGTCAGGCCATCGGGCGCTGCGGTCCGATAGAAATTATTGAGGCCCGTCACGCCCCCGCCGCCGCCCATGTTCTGGACGACCACGGTGGGATTGCCCGGCACGTTGCTGCCCAGGATGTTGCCAAGCTGGCGGGCGTTGAGGTCGGTGGCCGACCCGGCACCCGAGGGCACCACGATGGTGATTGTCTTGCCGCGGAAGTGGGCCTCGGCGTCGAACTGGGCCTGCACCGCGAACGCGGCGCCAAACGCAACTGCGGAAAAAACCGTGGTTGCGGTCATCAATTTCCGAATTACAGACATTGTTTCCTCCTTTTGTCCGCAAAATATTTCAAGTCCCACCGGTCAGCGGAACTCGAACACCCCCTCAACTTCCACGCATTGTCCGCGCGGAAGCTCGAACACCCCGATCGCTGATCGGGCGTGCACCCCGGCCTCTCCCCACAGGCCGGCAAAAACATCGGATGCGCCGTCGATGACGCTGAACTGGTCGTGAAAACCGGGAGCCGATTTGACAAAGCCGAGAAGCTTGACGACGCGCGTCACCCGATCGAGGCTGCCGATCTCGTCGACGATCGAGCGCAGGATGGCCAGAGCACACCCTTGCGCTGCGTGGCGCGCGTCGGTCGTCGACACGCTCGCGCCCACCGCCCCCTCGATGCGATAGCCCTCCGGAAATTCCGTTGGCGTGTGTCCCGACACAAACAGCAAATTGCCCGAGCACACGGCCCCCTTGCGGTTGCTGTTGGCCCAGGCACGGGCCGGCGGGAGCTCCAGTCCCATCTCCGCCAGCCTTTCCTCGATCGTCATGCTGCTCTCCTCCGCTGCATTTTTTCTGCTTTCGAACCGGAAGCCGGCTCCACTCCTGAAAGCGCTCTTAGGTCATTTCGAGAATATCGAGCCCATTTTCCCGATCGATGGTCAGGACCAGCCCGCGATCGTCGACAAAAACGTCGTTGGTCTGCGGGGCCTTGAAGCCATCGGCAGGGTCGGGAAGGAATGAGGCGACTTCTTTGGGGCGGTCCGGGTTGGAAATATCCACCACCCGCATCCCGGCCGAGAACCAGGCACAAAACAACAGATCGTCCGGGCCGATACGTTCCTGGAACTGGTGCAGTCCAGGCCCATACACCTCATGATTGTAGTGTCCGCTGGCGTCGAGATGTGCCCGGGCCCAGGGGGCATCGAAATCGGTGACATGGAACTGGGAAATGGGTTTGATGTTGCTGTAGTCGCTGACATCGACCACCCACAGGAAAGCGTGGGGCTGCCCGTTGTCGTGCGGGTGCTCCTCATCGGCGATCACCGCGATATCGCGCCCCCCGATCTGATGGGGCACTTTCAGGAACGTGTGGGTGGGCTCGGGATAGGGCGGATGATAGATGAACTCGCCCACCGTGGTCGGATTGGCCATATCAGCCACATCGATGATGCGCGCGCCGCCATACCAGCAGGCGGCCCACAGCTCATCGCCCTGGCGAAGGGTGTGGTGCAGGCGATGGCGCAGCCCTTCCCAATGCGGGGTTTCGCCACCGGCAACATGCTGCCCCGGCATCCACCAGCGCGACACCTCCTCGGGCGCTTCGGGATTGCTCAGGTCGTAATTGACGAGGATATTGCCTTTGAACCCGTCCATTTCGGTGCTGATATAGGCGTAGCGCTCGCACACATCGAAGCGGTGGACGCCGACGCCGCCCGTCGGGTTGTGGCTCAGCAACCGCGGGCTGGTCTTGTCGCTGATGTCATAGATCCTGAAGCCCCCATCGGAGTAGCCGCGCCGCGCCACCTCCCGCAATTCGCCCAGACGTGAAAGGGGCGCACCCAGCAGTGCGGCCAGTTCGGCGTCGGTGGGATGGCGTCCGGTTTCAGCGGCAAACGCTCGCTCCCTTGCGACCAGCTCCAGGCCCTTGCGCAGGAAATGCCTGTCGTGCATTTCCACGTTGCAGACCATCAGGTCGCCGATCACCCGCACCTTATGGGTGTGCGAGCGGTTGTCCGGCAACGTGACCTGCCCCACCACACGGGGGTTTTTCGGATCGCGGATATCGATGATGGAGGTGCCGGCGGGCGGGTTGAGATGCCCGACATAGGCGTAGCCATCCGCCACCGTCACCTGCCCGCCGCCGGGAATATCGAGACGCGCGAGCCGGCGCATTCCATTTTCTACTGCCAAGGTCAAAAACCCTCCCGGAGCGTCTTCTGATCTGATTGTCCCATCTCTAGACGTGCCCATACCGGGCAAGTGCTTCGGCAAGCGACATGCCGCTATCGAGACTGGCGCGGATTTCGATTTCCTTGCGCGTGAGCGCTTCGGACTGTTCGAGCACCTCGACCACTACTGAACCGGGAATCACCAGAGCGCCATCCTCATCGGCCAGAATGAAATCTCCCGGCTCCACCTTGACGCGCGATGTGGTCGCGCCCCGCATGAAGACCGGACACTGCCAGCCGTTCACCTTCCAGCGGGTGATCGACTGGATCGGCGTCCGATAGCGGGCAAACACCGGAAAATTACGTTCCCCGATCCAGCGCACATCGCGGATGCCACCGTCGACAAGGGCGCCGACGCAGCCGCGCTCCTGCATGCCAATGGCGATCAGTTCCCCGAAATAGCAGATTCCCTCGCCATCGCCGGACCAGACCGAAATGTCCCCTTCTTCCAGTCCGGCGCAGGCCTGCATCTTGTCGGCGTCGCCGCCCAGGCCGAAAGGGGTATGCTGGCCGCGGATGGTATAGGCCCAGCCGGCGAGTTTGCCAGCGTCACTGGGATAGGGCAGGAAGTCTGCGGCCAGTCCCTGATGGGAAAATCCCATTTCGTCCAGTATGTCCCCGACGTTCGACGTGTCGACCGCGAGGAAACGCTGGCGAATGCTGATCTTGGTCTCAATGTCCATGATGGTCCTCGAATAACAAAAAGCGCTGCCTAGACAGACGCGATATAGCCACCGTCGATGCGCAGAACGGTGCCGGTGATGTAGGAAGCGCGGTTGCTGGCGAGGAACGCCACCGCATCGGCGTATTCCTCGGGTTCGCCATAGCGTCGCATCGGAATTGCCGTCGTGCTCTGTGCGATCACATCGTCGATGGAGCGGTTTTCCCGCGCGGCCTTGGCTTCATCAAGAAACCTGATGCGCGCCGTCGCGACGCGGCCCGGTATCACGATATTGGCCGTCACATTGTCCGCCGCCACCTCCGCCGCGAGGGTTTTGGACCAGGCGAGAAGCGACGCGCGCAAGGCGTTGGAAACCGCAAGATTGGGGATCGGCGCGATCACGCCGGACGACGAGGACGTGACCACGCGCCCCCAGCGGTTCCGGCGCATTCCGGGCAGCACGCGGTTGGTAATGGCGATGGTTGAGGCCACCATGGATTGAAAGCTGGCGATCCAGTCCTCGGCCTTCGTTTCATACGACAGCGAGGGCGCAGGCCCGCCGGAGATGTTGACGAGGATATCAACGGGGGCCAAGTCTCGCTCGATCTGGGCGATCCGCTGCTCGACAAGGCTCAGATCACCCATGTCCCATTGCAGCCCCATGGCCTTGCCGCCCGCATCGACGATCGCGGCACGGGTCGCTTCTGCCGCCTCCTGGTTGATATCGGCGGCGACGACCGTTGCCCCCTCCGCTGCGAGGCGCAGCGCGATCGCGCGGCCCAGGCCACCGCCTCCCGCCGTCACCAGCGCCGTCCGTCCGGAAATTTCGAGATCCATATCGCTATCCTATGTTCCTACACGCAGCGGAGCGTTGAGCTTGCGCAGCGCGGCAACGACCGAGAGCGCGGTGATCCGCCCGGTCTTGGGGTTGTCGGTGGGGATGTTTTCGATCGACAGCGTGAGCTTGGCGGAGTCGGAATCGACCTCGATATCGTGCCGGTTCCGGTTGAGATCGGGATCGGCCCAGATTTCGAGCTCCGTGCGGTCGGGCCCGATGCCCGCCAGCGACAGGGCCACGGCCACGTTGAGATTGGCGGGAAAGCCAATGGCGGCTTCGCGCGGGGTTCCCTTGAACACCTGCATCGGCTCGGTGAGCGCGCTGATATCGATGGCGTTTTCGATCAGATAGGGCGCGCCGAGCAGACCGGCCACGGGCTTGCGGGTCAACATGCGGACCGAATGGATGGTCCCTTCGGCCGCAGCCGTCACCGCATCGAGGCCCAGCAGCGCCCCGGTCGGCACGATGATCTGGCCCCCCTTTTCGCGGGCGAGGTCCACCAGATGCATATTGGTGAGAAGCGCGCCCGAACTGAGGACCAGCGCCCGCTTTCCAGCCCGGACGAAAGGCTCGACCACCCTTGTGAAGATCGTCGCGGGGGCGCATTCGACCACCAGATCGGCAATGGGCTCCAGATCATCGACATCAACGAACGCAACATCGCTTTGCAGATGAGCGAAACGCTGGCGCGCTGCCTCGATATCGCGGGCCGAAATCGCCGTGAGAACGCAGCCGGGCACCCCGGCATCCAGAGCCTCGATAAGTGCGCTGCCCGCAGCGCCTGCACCTGCCACCGCGACCCTAATTTCAGCATTATTGGATTTCACCGGTTCCACGCTCGCCCTCAACTCTTCTACGCATATCGGAAGGACAGGAAATCGTTTGCCTGCTTCCTTGTTTGCCCGGAGCGTAGTGATATCGCGGATGCTGCGACAAACGATTTGTCTGGGGCTCATGCATGATGTTATCTCATGGGTAGGAGGACCCATGGCTGCACGTAATCACCTGCCTTCCCTGAATCTGTTGCGCGGTTTCGAGGCCGCTGCCCGGCATCTGTCGTTCACCAAGGCCGCCAACGAACTCAACGTCACGCAAGGCGCGATCAGCCGGCAGATCCGGGAACTGGAATGGTTCTTCGGTAAGCCGCTGTTCATCCGCATGACGCGAAAGATCGCGCTGACCCGCGAGGGGGAAACTTTTTTCGAGCAGGTCCGCGAAGCGCTCGACAAGATCGATGAAGCAACACTGCTCATGCTTCGACGGCCCGCGCACCGCCACATAAAGCTCAATATCCTGCCCACGCTGTCGACGCACTGGCTGATGCCGCGCCTGTCGCTGTTCACCCGCGACCACCCGGATGTGGAGGTAACGCTGGTGTCCTCCATCGACCCGGTCGACCTGGCCAACCGGGAGGCCGATATCGCCATCCGGGTCGGTCCTTTGCCGGGGCAGGCCTATGACAAGTTCAGGCCGCGCATCTCGCTCAACATGGTGACGGGATGGTCGGGCATCGTCAGCGACGAGCTGTTTCCCGACGTGCTCGTGCCGGTCTGCGCGCCTCACCTGCTCGGGGAAAAAACGCAGATTTCACCACCCGAACTCGTGAGCCTCCCCCTCATCAGGACCACCACCCGCCCCTACGCCTGGGTCGATTGGCTGACCTCCCACGACCTGCCTGCGGCCTCGATGGCCTATGCGATTGAATTCGGCCATTTTTTCATGGCCCTCGACGCCGCACGGCAGGGCATCGGCGTGGCCATCGTGCCGACAGTGATCTTTGCCAATTACGCCCATCGCAACGATCTCGTGATCCCGCTCGATCTCGACTATGTCAAGAACACGCCAAGCGCCGGCACCTACCAAATGCTAATTGCCGCCGATGAACTCCGCCGTCCAGAAATCCAGAGTTTCAGAACCTGGATGCGCCAGCAGGCTGAAATCCTGATGCTCAGTTCAGAAATGGTTCTGCGCTGATGCCGGTGTCGAACACCAGTTTTTTGCATTATCGCGAGGGGGAAAATGCACACCATCACCAATCCAGCCATCGACCGGATGCGCAATAACGAGGCAGCGCTGGGCATGATCGTACGCCTGTCGCGGACCGCGGAAATCGCCAAGGTCGCCGCGGCAAGCGGTCATGACTTTCTGTTCATCGATGCCCAGCATGGTCCGTTTTCCCTCGAAACCATTTCCGATATCGCGCAGGCCGCTGTCGCCGAAGGCATCGCCGGGCTGGTCCGGGTGCGAGGCAGCGCCGATCCCGATATCGGCAGGATTCTCGACGCCGGCGCAAGCGGCATCGTCGTGCCGGACGTGGAGACAGCCGAGCAGGCCCGAGAAGCGGTGATGGCCGCCCGGTTCGCGCCGCTTGGCCGCCGCTCGGTCTCGGGGTCCTATGCCTCGCTTGGCTTCCGGCCCGTTCCGGTGGGCGAGGCCAGCGTGATGCTCAACACGGCAACGCTGGTGGTGTGCATGATCGAAACCGCGAGGGGCATGGACGCGATCGAGACCATCGCCGCAGTCGAGGGGGTGGACGTGCTGCATCTGGGCGCCAATGACCTGTTGTCGGACATGGGGATGCCCGGCCAGTTCGACGCCCCGGAATTCACCGCCCTGAAAAATCGCTTCTTCGAGGTCTGCGGCGCACACGGCCGGTGGGCGGGCTTTGGCGGCGACAGGGACCTCGGACGGCAAAAAGACGCCATCGCAAGAGGCGCGCGCTTTGTCACCACCAACACCGATCTGGGCTATCTGCTCCAGGCCGCATCCGCCAAAACCGCCAGCCTGCGCTAGACCATCCCCGCGCCAGCACCGAGGCCACCAAGAAACCGCACGAAAGCTTGCGCGCGGGGGGTGATGCGGGCGGGCGGGTTGGCGACGCACCAATAGCTGGCGCCGGTGCGCCATTGGCTGCCGGGGATGGGGACGAGCGCTCCGCTGGCGAGGTCGGAACCGATCAGGAAACCCGGCAGCAAGGCGACGCCAAGGCCTGCCCGCGCCGCTTCGAGCACCATGAAGAAATGTTCGAACGACAGGGTCCGCGCGTCGGCCATGTCGATGGCGAGCCCCAGCTTGTGCGCCCAGTCGGCCCAGGCGCGCGGGCGTGTTGTGTGCACCAGTCTTGGCGCCCGCGCCAATGCCGCGGGACCATCGAGGCCATGACGCTCGATCAGTCCGGGACTGGCAACCACATGCATGGTTTCATCGAACAGCCGGTGGGCAGCGAGCGGTTTCCAGCCGCCGCGCCCCCAGGTCACCACCACATCCAGCGCCGCCGGGTCCCAGGTGATGGGGTCCTTGCGCTCGGTGCCGAAATCGGCGTCGATGGTGACCATTTCCACCGATGTGCCGCTGTTGGCGGCCAAGAACCCGTCAAGGCGCGGGATCAGCCACAGCGCGCCCAGCGAGGGCAGCACCCCCACCCGCAACACGCCCTCGCTGCCCAGCCCCAGTCCGGCGGTCGCCACGTCGAGATCGTTGAGGGTTTCGACCGCGTAGGTCCACAGCGCCATTCCGTCCTCGGTCGGCTTCAGCGCACGGCCTTCGCGGCGGAACAGAGCCACGCCCAGATCGGCTTCCAGCGCCTGTATGCGCCGGGTCACCGCGCTCTGGGTCACATCGAGCCGCTGGGCGGCGCGGGTGAAACTGCCGGCGCGGATACAGGCATCGAACACCGGCAGCGCCGCGAGTATCCGGCCCGCCTTGGGATTGTGCATGGCTCTCTCATGAGATTTTCGCATGTGCATATTCTCATATCGCAATTGATTACCGGAGGCGACCCCATCACATTGCGTCGCAACAAGGAGACTGCCCCATGTCCGACGTCCGTCCGTTCCATCTCGCGTTTCCCGTCACCGACCTCGAAGCGACCCGCACCTTCTATCGCGATGTGATGGGGTGTCGGATCGGGCGCGAAAAGCCGGGACATTGGGTCGATTTCGATCTTTATGGCCATCAGCTGTCGGCCCATTTGCGCCCTCAGGGGCTGGGCGACAGCGAGACCGGCACGGTCGATGGCGATGCGGTGCCCATTCCCCATTTCGGCGTCGTGCTGCGCATGGATCAGTGGACGGCACTGGCTGACCGCCTCAAGGCCGATCCCGGCACCCGCTGGGTGCTGGAGCCGAAAATCCGCTTCGAGGGCCAGCCCGGCGAGCAGGGCACCATGTTCATCCTCGACCCGTCGGGCAATCCCCTCGAATTCAAGGGTTTTGCCTCCGATGAGGGCATTTTTGAAGCCTGACGCTTCTTGCAAAAACGGGCGCTTGCGCCCACCCCATTTCAGAAACGATTTTCCATAAGGACCTGCCCCGATGCCGCAACCGGCCCTTCACCTAGCGCCGCCTCCCGCACTTCCCATCGTGGGCCGGGCGGAGGTTTTTCCCGTTGGCCGGATCATCTGCATCGGGCGCAATTACGCCGAGCACGCTGTCGAGATGGGGCACGATCCCACCCGCGAGCCGCCGTTCTTCTTTTTCAAATCCGCCTCCTGCCTCTGCACCGACAGCGCCGTCCCCTACCCGCCCCAGACCAGCGACCTGCACTATGAAGTGGAAATGGTCGTCGCCCTTGCGTCCGGCGGGCGCGATATTGCGGTGGACGCCGCCGAGGACCTGATCTTTGGCTATGGCGTGGGGCTCGATCTCACCCGCCGCGATCTGCAGGCCGAGGCCAAAAAGCTCGGACGCCCCTGGGAGATGGGCAAGGCGTTCGACTGTTCCGCCCCGGTCGGCCCCATCACCCCGGTGGAGGCCTGCGGCCACAAGCGCAATGGCACCATCACCCTGTCAGTCAATGACAAAGTGCGTCAGCACGGCGATCTCGATCAGATGATCTGGAGCGTACCGGAAATGCTGTCCGTCCTCTCGCACTCGTTTGCACTGCGCGCGGGCGATCTGATCATGACCGGCACCCCCTCCGGGGTCGGCAGGCTCGATATCGGCGATACGGTCTCGGCCCATGTCGATGGGCTGGCAGAGTTGCACATCACCATCGTCGCGGGGGATTGAGGCTAGAGCGTTTCCAGAACAGGTGGATACCACCTGTTCGGTTCGGAAGCGCGATAAAACAAGGACTTAGGGCACCTGATCTGATTCAATCAGATCAGGAATTGCTCTAGTCTTCGCGCCGTCCGGTTGCTGTGCGGTCGCGCTCATAGTGTCTGGCCAAGGGGAACGGCGGCAAAAAGGCTTCGCGCCGCACGGTCCAGAGTTCATAGGTCGGGACGAACTGATTGGGGCTATCCAGCGCCCCCAGATGGATTTCCATTTCATCCCCGGTGCGGGCGAACACCGACGAGCCGCACCGGGGACAGAAAAAGCGCCCCTGATACTGTCGGGTCTCCCCCGAGACGGTCACCGCATCGGCGGGAAAGATGGCGGACGCCGCAAACAGCGCGCCGTGGTGCTTGCGGCAGTCC
Organism: Pelagibacterium sp.; assembly: GCF_035555455.1. Lineage (GTDB taxonomy): Bacteria > Pseudomonadota > Alphaproteobacteria > Rhizobiales > Devosiaceae > Pelagibacterium. Next base: position 41,551 of record NZ_DATMGM010000019.1, read on the forward strand.
AGGCAATGGCAGATGCCGACCCGGTAGGGCTGTCCGGTCGCCACAAACCGCACCGCGCCGCACAGGCATCCGCCTGCAACCGTTTCCATGGCGGCCTCCTTCCAGGTTATTGTATCTCCCTACCCCCGATCCAGACAGACCCTACATCAAGCCCGGCATCGAGATGCAGCAGGGACGCATCGGCGCCGGGCTGCAAATGCCCCAGCGTGTCGCTGCGTCCGATGGCCTGCGCCGGATAGAGCGCGGCCATGCGCAGCGCTTCGTTAAGCGGCATTTCGAGCGCACGGTGCATGAATTTGACGGCATCGATCATGGTCAGATCGGCCCCGGCCAGCGTGCCATCTTCAAGCCGCAACGCGCCGTCGCGGCGGATTACCGTGGCGCCATCGAGCAGGAACTGGGTGATGTCGGTGCCGATCTGCGCCATGGCGTCGGAGACCAGCAATATGCGCCCCGGCCCCTGATGCGCCCGCAGCGCCAGCGCGATGGTGGTGGGGTGAACGTGGATGCCATCGGCGATCAGCCCGGCCCAGACCCCCGCTTCCAGCGCCGCGCCCACCAGTCCCGGCTCGCGGTTGCCCAACGGGCTCATGGCGTTAAACAGATGAGTGACCATGCTCGCCCCGGCCGCAAACGCCGCCTTGGCCGTGGCCGCGTCGGTATCCGAATGGCCCAGCGAGACGATGAGGCCCGCCTGCACCAGATCGCGGATGCGCGCTGGCGGCACGGTTTCGGGCGCGATGGTGGTCAACAGCGTCGCAAGCTCCGCTCTGGCATCCGCAAGGCGCGCGAAATCGGCGTCGGTCATCGGACGGATATAGTCGGGTTTGTGCGCCCCCTTTCGCGCCACCGACAAATGCGGGCCCTCCAGATGCAGCCCGGCAAATCCGGGCATCTGTCGGCGCTGCGCCTCGCGGCCCGCGTCGAGGGTCGCGGCGGTGATTTCGGGCGTATCGGTAATCAGGGTCGGCAGCAGCGCCGTCGTGCCATAGGCAAACTGCGCCGCACAAATCCGTTCGAGCCCTTCGGGCGTCGGGTCGTCATTGAGGAGAATCCCGCCGCCGCCATTGGTCTGGATATCCACGAACCCCGGCACGATCATGCCCTCATCCCAGTCGACCGTGCGGCTGACCTCGGGCAGATCGGTGCGGGGGAGGATGGCCTGCACGATCGCGCCTTCAACCAAAAGCGCGCAGTCCGTATGCCAGCGATGCCCGTCAAAGATCTGCGGGGCGGCGAAGGCGGTGAGCGTCATGGTGCGACAGGGGCGATGGCCCGCCCATCGGCATCGAACAGGTGCACCGCCTGCGCATCGAGCGCAAAGCGCATGGCCTCCCCATGGCCCAATTGCGCCGAGGGCGGGGCCTTGAGCAGCAGCGCCGTGCCATCAGCCAGCGCCGCCTCGACCAGCACCTGATCGCCCAGATGCTCGACAGCGCGCACCTGCGCGTTATGGGGCCCATCGGAAGCGGGTGAGAGGTGTTCGGGGCGGATGCCGAATTTGACGGCATCGCCTTTGGCCAGTGTGCGGCCCCGCACCGGAATGGAGACCTCGCCCAGTTCGGCCACCGCCAGCACGGCGGTCTGGTCCGACAGCGCGGTGACGGTCGCATCGAAAATGTTCATGCGCGCCGAGCCGATAAACTGGGCGACGAAGAGGTTGGCCGGCGTCTCATAGAGCGCCATCGGAGAGCCGACCTGCTGGATCACCCCGTCATTGAGCACCACGATCCGGTCGGCCAGCGTCATCGCCTCCACCTGATCGTGGGTGACGTAAATCATCGTGGCTCCAAGCTCGCGATGCAGATCGGCGATTTCGCGGCGGGTGCTGACCCGCAAGGCAGCGTCGAGGTTGGACAGCGGTTCGTCGAACAGGAACACCGACGGATCGCGGACCACGGCGCGCCCGATGGCGGCGCGCTGGCGTTGTCCGCCGGACAGCTGCGAGGGACGGCGATCGAGCAGATGCTCGATCTGCAACATTTTCGCCGCCCGGGCCACGCGCTTGTCGATCTCGGCGCGCGGCAGGCGGGACAGCTTGAGCCCGAATTCCATATTGCCGCGCACCGTGCGGTGCGGATAGAGCGCGTAGGACTGGAACACCATGGCGATGCCGCGCTCCTTGGGGGAGAGGTCGTTGACCTTGCGCCCGCCGATCGACAGCGTGCCCGAGGTGATATCCTCCAGCCCGGCAATCATGCGCAGCAGGGTCGATTTCCCGCACCCCGATGGCCCCACGAACACGCAGAACTCGCCATCGGCGATGTCGAGGTCGATGTCTTTGAGCACCTCGACCACGCTGTAGGACTTGGAAATGCCCTCAAGCTTTACATTGGCCATATCGTATCCTTCTCCCGATAGCGGTTTCCGGATCGTTTCAGGCAAGTTACCGAAACGATCCGGACTGTGCTGTGTCGGGGGCTATTCCTTGCCGCTCATGCGCTCCTTGAAAAAGTCGAGATGCTTGGTCTGCGCGTCGATCAGCTTTTCGCGATACTGGCCGTAGATCTCGTCGGTATCGTGCAGGGTGACGCCTTCGATGGTGGGCGAGGCGAACACCGGCAGCTCGATGCCCTTCTTGCCCAGAATGGCGGCGGTGCGCGCCGACATCTCATGCATCAGCATCATGGCCAACACGGTGGACGACCCGCCGACCGGACGGCTCCAGCCATCTACATCGACAATCGCGTCTTCGATCGGCGAGCGGGTGTCGATGGCGACATCGGCAGTGTCGGCCAAGAGCTTGCCGGACGAGTGTTTGGAGGGCTTGCCCCGGTTAAACGCGCTGTTGACCGCGATCACCTTCACGCCGCGCTTCTTGCAATAGAGCGCGGTGTCGATGCCCGACGCGTTGGTGCCGCTGTGGCCGAACACGACCAGCGTGTCGCCCGGATTGATCGGCTGGTGATCGAGGAACTTTTCCGCGTAGCCTTCGGTGCGCTCCAGCCAGAGCAGTTCGCGCACACCGCCGGCGGCGAGCACGCTGTGCCACATCAGCCGCGGATCGGTCAGCGGGTGGAACGCGATGTAGGAGCCATAGCGCGGGAAGGTTTCCTGCGCCGGCAGCACCGAGTGTCCCGATCCGTAAAGGTGGATCAACCCGCCGTTTTCGACCGTCTCGGCCATGATCGCTGCGGCCTCGTCGAGGGCCTTGTCATTGACCTCGGCGGCCTCATTGGCCAGGGCGGTCAGCTTGGAAATGTAAAGGGACATTTGGGGAGCCTTTCGTGTGATTCAGTAAAACAGTTTGGAGCGGATTTCGTAGCGGTCGGCCCGCATGGTGGATTGGACGTATTCGAACGGGCCGCTGGCATCGAAAGTGGTGCGGCGCACGATGAACGCTGCGGTTCCGGCACCGACTTCGAGCAGTCCGGCGTCGCCTGCCTCCACCGCGCCGACCCGATAGAGCTCGTCAGCCTCGGTGGGCACGATGCCGTAGCGATCGCGCAGGGTGTTGTAGAGCGAGGCCAACTCACCCTGAAGCGGCAGGAACCCCGGCACGCGATCGACCGGCAGATAGGCCGTCTGCACCCCGATCGGGTTGCCATTGCCCAGCCGCAGGCGGCGCAGGCGCACCACCGGATCGCCGATGGCCAATTGCAGGGCCTCAGCCACCTCTTCGTCGGCGGGCACTTCGCTGCCCTCGGTGGCGCGGGTGCCGATCACCTCGCCCAGATTGGTCATCTCGTCGGTAAAGCTGGTCAGCCCGCGGATACCGGCAACGATGGTTGAACGGCGCACGAAGGTGCCCCGCCCATGCTCGCGGCGCAGCAGCCCCGCTTCTTCGAGCCGCCGCAGGGCGTGGCGCACGGTGATCCGGCTCACTTCGAGCATTTCGGTCAACCGCGTTTCATTGGGCAGCTGGTCGCCGTCCTGCCATTCGCCCTCGGTGATGAGCGCGCGCAGGGCCTGCTCGGCCTGATGCCAGAGCGGCTCGGGTCGGCGACGATCGGGTTTGCGGATTCGCAGAGGTTCGCTCACGATTCCTCCCAGATTGAGTGTTGATACGCAGCCAACGCAGCACCGCAGAGGGCGGCCTGAGAGCCAAAGCCCCCTGCCGTCAGAGAGACCATGCGCAGATGTGGCGGCAGGTGGGCCTGGAGCTGGTGCAAAAGGGACGGGCCAAACAGGTCGAGCGCACTCGATACCCCGCCCGAGATGACCACCCGGTCGGTGCCCGTCAGCGCCACCGCGCCACTGAGCGCTGCCCCGAGGATTTGCCCGACCGTTTCCAGTGCGGCTCTTGGCGCGTCCTCGCCATGGCGGGCGGCAGCGACAAGCGCCGCGCCATCGGCAAGGCCAAGCTCCTGCGCCGCGCGATCCAGCGCCCGCCCGGACGCGTGCCGCTCCAGCCAGCCATGCTGGGGATCGCCTGCTTCGTCGTAACGCGCGCAGGCCCAGCCAAAGGATACGGCGGTGCCCCCTGCCCCGCGCACGATGCGCCCATCGGCAAGCAGCGCCGACCCGATCCCGGTGCCAATGGCCAGAAGGATCGCGTTGTCGGCCCCCTGCGCAGCCCCGACAGCCGCTTCGGCCAGCAGGGAGAACTGCGCGTCATTGCCCGCTGCGACCCGGACGTCGGGGAACAGCGCGGCGAAATCCACATCATCGAGCCAGCGCAGATTTGGGGCCCAGCGGCAGACGGTGCCTTCCACCAGCCCCGGTACGGCGATGCCCAGAGCGCCCGCGCCGGTCTGGTCGAGCAGTGTTTCCACGGTCTGCCGGAAGGCATCGAGGTTCTGCGGTGCCGCCTGTTGGACCAGATGCGGCGGCACGGCGTCCGGCGCGATCTCATGGGTTTGAAACAGCGCGGCGCGAAGATTGGTGCCGCCCAGATCGATGGCGAGGGCTGGTGTCATCCCTTCACCCCCGAGCCGACCATGCTGTCGACGAAAAACTTCTGCAAGAAGACGAACAGCACCAGGGGCGGCAGCACGGCCAGCGTCGCCCCGGCCATCACCAGCCCGGTGTTCATCGCGCCACGATTGTAACTGAGCAGGCGGCCCAGGCTGAGCACGATGGGATAGTTGTCGGTATTGCCCTGCAACACGGTCAGCGGCCACAGATAGGTGTTCCAGTGGAAGGTGAAGGCGAACAGCGCCAGCGCGGCGATGGCCGGAACGATCACCGGCGCGACCACCGTAAAGACGATGCGCAGTTCGGACGCCCCATCCACCCGCGCCGCATCGATCAGGTCATCGGGCACCCCGGCGATGAACTGGCGCATGAGGAAAATGCCAAAGGCATTGCCCAGTTGCGGCAGCACCACTCCCAACAGCGTCCCGGCCAATCCCATTTCGCTGACCATGCGATAGAGCGGGATCAGCGTCACGATGGGCGGCAGGAACATGGTGCTGATCAGTAATGCGAACACAAGGTTGCGGAACGGGAACCGGTATTTGGCGAACGCATACCCGGCCATCAGCGAGGTGACGAGAATGCCCAGCGTGGCCGAGACGGCGATAATCGCCGAATTGAGCATCGAGCGCCCGGCGTCGATCACCCCATAGACTTCGCCATAGGCATCCAGATTGGGATCGGCGGGCAGCCACACCGGCGGCACCTGCATGCTTTCCTGCGGGGTTTTCAGGCTCGACAGCACCATCCAGACCAGCGGAAAGGCGGCGACAACCGCGAGCACGATGATCAACAGCACCATCGCCGACCGGCCAATCCCGGAGACCCGTTGTGCGCTCATTGCTCTTCTCCCCTGCGGTTGAAGGCAAAGATGGCCACCACCGCCACGATCAGCGCCAGCATCATGGCCACGGCCATGGCCGATCCCATGCCGCCCTGGGCGCGCTCGATGCCGACCCGGCGGATGTGATAGGTCAGAACATTGGTCGATCCGGCAGGCCCGCCCTGGGTGATCAGCACCACCGGCTCGAACACCTGCACGGCGTTGATCACCGCCACGACCGAGGAAAACAGCAGCGTGCGGCGCAGCAGCGGCAGCGTCACGCCGAAAAATGACTGGATGCGGTTGGCCCCATCGATCCGCGCTGCCTCATAGAGCGAGGCCGGAATCTGGGTCAGCCCGGCCACGGTCAGCACGGTGAAATAGCCGATCTGCTGCCAGATATTGAGCACCACCAGCGAATAGAGCGCCGTATCGGGCGACGACAGCCAGGGCTGCGGGCCAAGGCCCAGCCATCCCAAAATCTGGTTGAGGGGCCCTTCAGTGGGCGAATAGAGCTTTGACCACACCAGCGCCACCGCGATCATGGGCACCATATAGGTGGCAAATAGTACGGTGCGCAGGAACTGGCCACCCCGCACCTCGCGCTGGTGCACCAGCAGCCCCAGCAACACCGACAACGGGATCATGATGATCACCGACAGCCCGGTATAGATGGCGGTATTGACGAACGCCCGGCGGAAATCCCGGCCCACGGAAATCGGCGCGAACAAGTCCTCGTAATTGCGCAATCCGACAAATCTGGCCGCGTTGAACCCGGTCTGGGACGACCAGTCGTGAAACGACAGCCAGACGGTCAGCACCATCGGCACCAGAATGAAGATGCCGATCAGGAGCACCGCCGGTCCGAGCATGACCGCGACATTGGCTGAGGAGTGTGACCGCATGGATGTGCCGAATACGAGGAACTTTCGCCCGCCGGGCGGGCAGCAAACGATTGAGACGTGCCGGACGCCACTGCGCCCGGCACGGGTTAAAGAGCGATCAGCGCGCGGCGCGTTCGAGGATCACTTCGGCGTCCGCCTGCGCGTCCTGCTGCGCTTCCTCGGCTGTGATCTGACCGTATTCGAGGCTTTCGAGCACCTGCTGGATGGCGTCGGTGAACTCCTGTCCGCCCAGCACCAGCGGGAACGCCTGGGCGTTTTCAAGCACCGAGACATAGCCGGCGAGGAATTCGCGATCCAAAGCGCTGGCATTAGCCTCGACGTCCGAACTGCGCGAGGGCAGGATGCCCATCGAGAGCAGGATATCGGCCATGGCCGAACTGCCGTTCTCGCCGGTGCCTTCGCCATTGAGCCAGCTCAAAAAGCCCCAGGCGGCGTCCTGTTCTGCGTCGGACGCCGAACCGTTGACCACGGTCAGCCAGGAATAGGAGATCGAGCTGGGCGCGTCACCCGAGGGGCCAACAGGAATTGGCGCGGTGCCGACATTGGCGAAATTGTCGCCCATGCCCCCTTGCAGGGCGCTTTCCCACCAGTTGGCCATGACGATCATGCCCGTGCGGCCCGAGACGAAATTGTCGAGATAGGGGCCGGTGGTATTGGCGTCGGCGGTGCCCATTTCCGGGCGCGACCAGCCATTGGACACCAATTGCTCATAGAGCCCGAACACTTCACCGGCCTGCGGCGTATCAAGCGCTGGGCCGTTCTCGTCGATCAGCGCACCGCCATTAGAGACGAGGAACGAGGCGAAGGGATGCACGACGCCCGAGTTCCACGAGTTGATCAGCCCAAAGCCCTGCTGGCCCTTGCTCTCATCGGTCAGCGCTTCAGCGGCTGCGAGGAATTCATCCCAATTGGCCGGGGCTGCGTCGATGCCGGCTTCGGCAAACAGCGCCTTGTTGTAGTTCAGCGCATAGACGTTGATTTCGTTGGGGAAACCATAAACCGTCCCGTCCACGGTCGCGGCGGCGGCGATACCCGACGGCCAGGCGGCGTTGACGTCGCCCGCAGCGGCTTCGGGGGCCGGATCGACCAGCCCGTCGCGCACCAGTTCGGGCAGCCACAGGTCGTAAATGCCCGAAATGGTGGGACCGGCAGACCCGGTCTGCGAGCGGATCGTCGTCAACAGATCACCGAACGGCACGGCGCGCACGCTCACCGAGACATCGGGATTTTCTTCGCTGTAGCGGGCTGCTGCCTGTTCGAGCAGCGCCACGGTTTCGGGTGCCCAGTGCGTGAGATAGCTGATCTCAACCGCCTGCGCGAATGTCGTCCCCGAAATGCCCATGAGGAGCGACAACGATAATGCATGATGAAGTTTCACGTTCATTCCCCTTTGGAGTGGAAAAAGGTCCCTCCGACCTTCGCAAATAGGTTATAACAACATGTCGTCCTGTCAATGCACAAAAAAAGCGGACCGCGCCCCAAAGCGCAGTCCGCATTCGAATGTCAGGATTGAAGAGTGCCGAACACCCGCCCCCGCTCCATCTGCGAGGATCTTCCTTTCAGTTCGAGCGAGGAATCAGCCGTTTAGCGCGACAGGAAATCCACCACCGCGCGCGCCAAAATCGCGCTGTCCGAAGGCGTTGCCATCGAGTCGCGCGCCTTTTCCAGCGTCGCCTCCGGGGCTCGTCCTTCGCGCAGATCGATCAGCGCCCGGGCGTAATCGTCCTCGAATTCGGGATGCGGCTGGAGGGTGAGAATGGCGTCATTGTCATAAAGCAGCCCCGCATTGGGGGCGAATTCCGAGCGCAGCACCACCCTCGCGCCATCGGGCGGGGTGATCACCTGATCCTGATGCGAGCAGGCGATCGAGAGGGTTTTGACCCCGGGATCGAACACCGGTGGTGCGGCCAGCACATCATAGGTATGGCGGCCCAGCCCCCAGCCCTTTTCCGATTTGCGCACCTCGCCGCCCAGCGCGTCGGCGATGATCTGGTGGCCGAAGCAGATGCCGATCATTCTGGTTTGGGCTGCATAGGCGCGGCGGAGAAAGTCGCGCAGCCCCGGCAGCCAGGCGTGGTCTTCGTAAACCCCCGCCGAGGACCCGGTGATCACCACCGCCTCCAGCGTTTGCGGGTCGGGCAGCGCTTCGCCCTGCGCCACGCCGACCACGGTGATCTCGGGCGTGGCGCCTCCCCTTTTGAGGGCGGCTTCAATCATTTGCGGATAGGTCGAGAAAGTGTCAGCCAGCGACGCCGGCACAAAGCCGGTTTCCAAAATCGTCAGCTTCATTGCGGTCCTCCCAGAGCCGTAACGGGACGGCTTGATGGCAGTCGCGGCAAGGCTTGGCAAGCCCCGGGCCGCTGCCAGCGGTCAGGCGGCGACGAACGAGAGGGCTACGCCGTTGATGCAATGGCGCTTGCCGGTGGGCGGGGGACCGTCATCGAAAATGTGCCCCAGATGCCCGCCGCAATTGGCGCAATGGCATTCGACGCGGGGAATCCACAGGGTCGTATCCATGGAGGTTCCCACCGCGTCGGGCAGCGCCTCCCAGAAGCTGGGCCAGCCGGTGCGGCTGTCGAATTTGACCTCCGAGGAATAGAGCGCCTGATCGCAGCCAGCGCAGTGGTAGGTCCCGGGATCGTAGATCTTGTCTAGCGGCGAGGTGAACGCGTGTTCGGTCCCGTGTTCGCGCAGGATGAAATACTGCATGTCGCTGAGCTTTTCGCGCCACT
>NZ_DATMGM010000020.1:0-17056 GCF_035555455.1 Pelagibacterium sp.
GAGCAAACCCTCGCGCATCATCAGGCCGAGATTGCGCTTGGCGTGACGCCAGGGCTCGTCGGCACCCTTATAGATGATGTGGCGGATATCGTTGACGCGGCCCGGATTGGGGGGGCGTCCGGCGTCGAGCCACGCTTCGCGGGACTTGCCGCCCTTCCAGGCGCGGGTGGTGAAGCCGAGGATTTCGGTCTTCACGCCACAGCGCTCCAGCGTACGTGCGAGGATATCGCCACAGATCGCCGCGATGGTGATCGGACGACCGCGCATGGAGCCGGAATTGTCGATGAGCAGCGTCACCACAGTGTCGCGGAATTCGGTGTCGCGCTCGGCCTTGAACGACAGGGCCTGCAAGGGATCGGTCACGACCCGGGTGAGGCGGGCGGTGTCGAGCACGCCCTCTTCGAGGTCGAAATCCCAGCCGCGCTCCTGCTGCGCCATCAGGCGGCGTTGCAGCTTGTTGGCCAGCCGTGCGACGGCGCCCGCCAGATGTTCGAGCTGCTTGTCGAGCAGGCCCCGGAGCTGTTCGAGCTCTTCGGGCGGGCACAGATCGGCGGCGGAAACCACTTCGTCGAACTTGTCGGTGAAGACCTTGTAGCTGGGCTGATTGGACAGACGATGGTCGGACTGGCCCTGTGGCGGCGGGGCGGCGGTGTCGTCGCCGATCTCGGTCTGGGTGTCTTCTTCGGAATCGGCAGTGTCGGCTTCCATGCCTTCGACGTCACCGGCTTCCTCGTGCTGGCCGGGGGTTTCCTCGGTGCCTTCCATGTCGGCGCCATCGGCCTCGCCGTCCGAATCGTCTTCATCTCCGTTGGTCGCCTGATTATTCTGGGCGCTTTCGTCGGAATTGTCGGCCTCGTCGGGCTCGAAATCGTCGTAATCGGCCTCGGCGATCAGGTCGAGATCGCGCAGGATGGCGCGGGCCCGCCGGGAAAATTCGGTCTGGTCATCGAGATGGGTGGCCAGAAGATCGAGAGACGTGCCGATCCTGCCCTCGATGCGTTCGCGCCACAGATCGACAATCGGCGTACCCGAAGGCGGCACTGGAATGCCGACAACTTTTTCGCGCATCATCAGCCCCAGCGCCTCGGCGAGGGGGGCGTCCTGAAGATCGGTGATGTTGGCGTAATTGGCGCGGAACAGCCGATCCTCGATCATTTCGGCGATGTTGCCGCTCATGCCCGCCATGCGGGTGCAGCCCAGCGATTCGACGCGCGCCTGTTCAAGCGCATCGAAGGCGGCGCGGGCTTCGGGATCTTTGGGAGCCATCTTGCGATGGGTGTCCGGGTCGTGACTGGCCAAACGCATGGCCATGGCGTCGCCCTGACCCCGCGCGACGGCGATGTCGCGGGCGGTTGGCAGGCGCGGGAGCGCGGCGAGGCGCGCCCGGTCGGCGGTCAGGATTGGCCGTTCGGCGGTGAAGCTCACTTCGAGATCGGGCTGTCCCGCGACGGTGCGCACCGCCGCGCCCACGGCGGCCTTGAAGGTTGCTGTGGGGTCGGGCTTGTTGGCTTTGGTGCGCGGGGACTGGGCCATTGATCTTCAAAGCTTTGGGGTTGGTGGAGAGGCTGCCCCCTCATCCGACCGCTACGCGGTCCCCTTCACCCACAAGGGGAGAAGGGGAGGGGGAGTGCCTAAGCCGAAATCGCCAGGTTGGCGGCGGATTCGGGGAGATCGACGCCGAACACGCGCTGGTAGAATTCGGCAACGACCGGGCGTTCGAGTTCATCGCACTTGTTGAGGAAGGTCAGCCGGAAGGCAAAGCCCAGATCGCCGAAGATTTCAGCGTTCTCGGCCCAGGTGATCACGGCGCGCGGGCTCATCACGGTCGACAGATCGCCATTGATGAAGGCCGAGCGGGTGAGATCGGCGACGCGGACCATGTTGGAGACGGTCTTGCGGCCCTCTTCGGTCTGGTTGTAGCTCTTGGCCTTGGCCAGAACGATGCCGACTTCCTTTTCATGCGCCAGATAGTTGAGCGTCACGACGATCGACCAGCGGTCCATCTGGCCCTGGTTGATCTGCTGGGTGCCGTGGTACAGCCCCGAGGTATCGCCCAGCCCGATGGTGTTGGTGGTCGAAAACAGACGGAACGCCGGGTGGGGACGGATGACGCGGTTCTGGTCGAGCAGGGTCAGGCGGCCCGAGACTTCGAGCACCCGCTGGATGACGAACATCACGTCGGGGCGCCCGGCGTCGTATTCGTCAAACACCAGGGCGACGTTGTTCTGCACCGCCCAGGGGAGAATGCCGTCGCGGAATTCGGTGACCTGCTTGCCGTCCTTGAGAACGATGGCGTCCTTGCCGACAAGGTCGATACGCGACACGTGGCTGTCGAGGTTGACGCGGACCAGCGGCCAGTTCAGCCGGGCGGCGACCTGTTCGATATGGGTCGACTTGCCCGTGCCGTGATAGCCCTGCACCATCACGCGGCGGTTGAAGGCAAAACCGGCGAGGATGGCCAGCGTGGTGTTGCGATCGAACAGGTAGTCCGGGTCGATCTCAGGCACGTGGTCGGTGCGTTCGGCGTAACCCTTGACCACCATGTCGCTGTCGATCCCGAAAAGATCGCGCACCTTGTAGTCGGTATCGGGCAAGTTGGAATACTCAGTCATCATTGGCCTCGTGGAGGGCGTTGTCCTCGGCTCTCGGGGAGAAAATTCAGGCGCTTATAGCAGTCTGTCTGCCATAAACCCAGAGTGCACAGCGCCGCAAGCCTCAGTCTTGCCGCAACGCCCTAAACGAAGCCGCGCGACTTGAGATGATTATAGGCGGCGATGATCGAGCGCAGGCGGTCTTCCGAGCCCCGGTCGCCGCCATTGGCGTCGGGGTGGTGGAGCTTGACCAGGGCTTTGTAGGCCGACTTGATTTCGGATGAGGGCTTACGGGTTTCAAGGCCCAGTACCTCAAACGCTGCCCGATCCTGCCCGGTGAGGGTGATCTCGCGCTCGGGCGCGTCAGCCCCCAGATTGCCTCCGGCCCGCGAGCGCAGGCGCGCAAACAGGTGGTTGACGTCGTGGAACTGGCGGCCAGCGGGCTGGCGGGGCCGCGACGGGCGCGGCTGGGGGTTCGACTTGCCATGGGCATTGGACCCGAAGGCCCAGGTTTCGCGGCTGCCGGGGGCGTTCATCTTGTTGGCGTGATCGGCGATCTCGTCGTCGTTCATGTCGGCGAAGTAATTATAGGCCTTGTTATAATGGCGGACGTGTTCGAGGCAGAAGCTGTGGAACTCGCCTTCCGAGCGCGCGCCCTTGGGGGCCTTGTGCAGGCCGGGATTTTCGCAGCCTTCCCAGTCGCAACCGGGATGCGTCGCAGCCGCCTCGACCGCCGCAGAGCGACGCGGCTTGATGCGCACGGAATCGAAAATTTTGGATTTGGAATTGGTCATTGATATCGGTTCAAGCAGTTGCCGGTTTCCGGGCCTTGGAAAGCGGGGCCCATGATCCTATACACTTTCGCACCGGGATGCCCGGTACATATTTTGCCATTTCGCCAGCCGGAGCTGTTGACACGATGAGCGTACGCGATGAAATCGAGGCCGCCCTTGCCGAAAAGTTTGCGCCGAGCCTGTTGGAGGTGATCGACGAATCCCAGCAGCATTATGGCCATGCGGGATGGCGGGAAGGGGGCAATACACATTTCCGTATCCGCATTTCAGCCCCGGCGCTTGCAGGGTTGAACCGGGTGGCGCAGCACAGGGCCATCAACGAAGCGCTGCAGGCGCAGTTCGACGCCGGGCTGCATGCGCTGGCGATCGAGGTGAAATAACCTCCAGGGGGCTGGGGAGACCTCCTTTAACGCATATCCTCCAGAAACTGCGTCACGTCCGCGGCGTTGACGTTCTTTTCGATGAACGCCTTGCCGATGCCGCGGGTCAGAATGAAGGTCAGCGCGCCGCGCGAGACCTTCTTGTCCTGGGCGATGGCGTCCATCAGAACGTCTGTGGGGGGCAGATCGCCGGGGATGTCAGCCAATATGGTGGGCAGGCCTGCGGTTTTCAAATGGGCTTCGATGCGGCCCGAATCCTGAGAAGGCGCGAGGCCGAGCCGGGCCGAAAAACGATGGGCGAGGACCATGCCGACGGCGACGCCTTCGCCGTGGAGCAGCCGGTCGGAATAGCCCGTGGCCTTTTCCAGCGCGTGGCCAAAAGTGTGGCCCAGGTTGAGCAGGGCCCGGCGGCCCGTTTCCTTTTCATCCTCGACGACGACACGCGCCTTGGCAACACAGGCTTTGGCGATGGCTTCGGCACGGGCCGGGCCGCCGGATTCGATGTCGGAAAAATTGGCTTCGAGCCAGAAAAAGAACTCCTCGTCGTCGATCAGGCCGTATTTGACCACTTCGGCATAGCCAGCAGCGAACTGGCGCGGGGGGAGTGTATCGAGGGCCTGCTGGTCGGCCAGTACGAGGCGGGGCTGGTGGAAGGCACCGACGAGGTTCTTGCCATATTGGGAGTTGATGCCTGTCTTGCCGCCGACCGAGGAATCGACCTGGGCCAGCAGCGAAGTCGGAATCTGGACGAAATCCATGCCACGCCGGGTGATGGCGGCGGCAAAGCCGGCCAGATCGCCGATCACCCCGCCGCCCAGCGCGATGAGGATATCGTTGCGCTCCAGGCGTGCGGCGAGAATGGCGTCGACGGTGGTTTGCAGATGCGCCCAGGATTTGGTGGCTTCGCCCGCGGGCAAAATGATCTCGGTGTGCGACAACCCCGCGCCATCAAGGGCGGCGAGCAGGCGCGGCAGTTGGGCCCGGGCGACGTTTTCATCGGTGACGATGCCGTAGCGCGCGCCGGGAAACAGGGACGCCAACCGCTCGCCCGCGCTGTCGATGGCGTCGGGAGCGATGATGATGTCATATGCCCTGTCCCCCAACGGGACATGGACGGTGTGGCGGGCGGGCGCTTGCAGGCTCATGATTTGGTCACCGGATCGAGATGGTCGGATAGGGCGGCGAGAATGTCGCTGACGACGGTCTCGTGGGGGACATCGCGCGATTCGACGGTAAGGTCGGCGAGCGCATAGATCGGGTAGCGCTTGTCGATCAGGTCGCGCAATGTGCCGCGGGGGTCGTGGGTCTGGAGCAGCGGGCGGCCGGGGCGCTTGGAGACGCGGGCGAACAGCAGCTCGAAATCGGCCTTGATCCAGATCGAGAGCGCGCCGTCCAGAATCGAGCGGCGGGTTTCAGGATTGACGAAGGCACCGCCGCCGGTGGCCAGAATCCCCTGACGGCCCTGCAACAGCCGGGCAATGACCCGGGCTTCGCCGGCCCGGAATTCCGCTTCGCCATGGGCGGCGAAGATGTCGGGGATCGACATGCCGGCGGCGGTTTCAATTTCGGCGTCGGAATCGGTGAAGGGCAGGCCCAGCCGGGTGGCCAGACGCCGCCCCACAGTGGTCTTGCCCGCGCCCATCATGCCAATAAGCACGATGGAACGCCCGCCAAGGCGCGCCAGCACTTCGCTTTCGACCTTCGGCCCGGTCGTGCCTGTCGCGTTCGGCCCCATCGTTTTTCGCCCTTTCGATTGCGAGTGGTTCAAACCTTTGGCGCGGCATGTGTCAAGGTGGCGTGGCTTGCCGGAGCGGCGCAAATCTGGAAAAACAAGGGGGCCATCCCAGGGGAAACCATGCCAACACTGTTTCGGCTGCTCGTGGCCATCGCTTTCATCGCCGGGCTCGCTTATGCGGGAATGTTCGCGCTCACGGTTCTGGTCGAGCCGGAGGAACGCGAAGTGACCGTGCGTATTCCGACCCGCGACCTGCTGGCGGATACGCCCTGATGCGCGATCTGCACCTTATCGACGCCTTTCTCGAAATGATGAGCGCAGAACGCGGGGCAGCGGCCAATACCATTGAAGCCTATCGCCACGACCTGCTCGATTATGCCGGGTTTCTCGCGCGGCGGAAACTTTCGGTGTCGGAGGCGGCGCGCGCTGACGTGGCTGATTATCTCGCGCATCTCTCGGCGGAAGGGCTGGCGGCCAGTTCGGCGGCGCGGCGGCTGAGCGCGGTGCGTCAGATGCACAGATTTTTCGTTTCCGAAGCGATCAAAGAAGACGATCCGACGCGGATCGTCGCTTCGCCCAGACCGGGGCGGGGCTTGCCCAAGGTGCTCTCGATCGACGAGGTCGACCAGTTGCTGGCACAGGCCGAGGCGGAGGCGGAGGGCGGCGAGGACAAGGCGGTGCGGCTCTACGTCTTGCTGGAGCTGCTTTACGCTACCGGGCTGCGGGTTTCCGAACTGGTGGCGCTGGAACAGGCCGCGGTGCGCCGCGAGGCGGATCATCTGATCCTGGCGGGAAAGGGCGGGCGCGAGCGGCTGGTGCCGCTCAATGACAAGGCGCGCGACGCCCTGCTCGGCTGGCTGAAATCCCTGGGGAAAAACCGGTTTGTCTTTCCGGCGGGTGGAGCCGAAGGACATCTGGCGCGGCAGGTGTTTGCCCGTGATCTCAAGGCGCTGGCCGGGCGGGTGGGTTTGCCGGTGGCGAAAGTGTCCCCGCACGTGCTGCGGCACGCCTTTGCCTCGCATCTGTTGCAGAACGGGGCCGATCTGCGGGTGGTGCAGATGTTGCTGGGCCATGCGGACATTTCGACGACGCAGATCTACACCCATGTGCTGGACGCGCATTTGCGGCAATTGCTTGAAGACCATCATCCTCTCGCCGGGGGCGCTTGACATATCCGGGGCGAGCCGACACTTTCCCGCCACTTTGGACCCATAGAGCGTCGCCATCGCCAAGAGCGTCTGGCGGCCCCCGCGCAAACATCATAAGGTTGCCCGAAAACGGGCGGGTTGCATGCAGTCATATCTCGATTTTGAAAAGCCGGTTGCCGAACTCGAAGGCAAGATCGCCGAGCTCAAGTCCCTCGCCCAGACCGACCAGGCCGTTTCGATCGGCGACGAGGTCTCCCGTCTCCAGCATCGGGCCGACGATGCGCTGCGCGACATCTACAAAAAGCTCACCCCCTGGCAGAAGACCCAGGTGGCGCGCCATCCGATGCGCCCGCATTTTTCCAACTATCTCAAGGCGTTCGTGACCGAGTGGACGCCGCTGGCCGGGGACCGCAAATTTGCCGAAGACCCGGCGATCCAGGCGGGGTTTGGCCGTATCGACGGCATTCCGGTCGCCATCATCGGGCAGGAAAAGGGCAACGACACCGAAAGCCGCCTCAAGCACAATTTCGGCATGGCCCGGCCCGAAGGCTACCGCAAGGCCGTGCGGATCATGGAAATGGCCGACCGGTTCGGCATTCCGGTGATCTCGATTGTCGACACCGCCGGGGCCTATCCGGGCATCGGCGCTGAAGAGCGCGGGCAGGCGGAAGCCATCGCCCGGTCCACGGAAAAGTGCCTTGAAATCGGGGTACCGAACCTGTCGATCATCATCGGCGAAGGCGGGTCAGGCGGCGCGATTGCCATTGCCGCTACCAACAAGGTGCTGATGCTCGAACATTCGGTCTATTCGGTGATTTCTCCCGAAGCCGGAGCCTCGATCCTGTTCCGCGATGCTGGCAAGGCACAGGATATGGCAGCGGCCCAGAAGATCACGGCGCAGGATTTGCTGGCGCTCAAGGTAATCGACGGGATTATCGAGGAGCCGGTGGGCGGCGCCCATCGCAATCCGGAAAAGATCATGGCCGATACGCGGGCGGAAATCGTCAAATTCCTCGGCGAATATGGCGATGATCTGGGGCCGCTCGAAATCCGCGAATTGCGGCGCGAGAAGTTCCTGGCGATCGGGACGACGCTGGTTTAGGGCCTGTCGCAGGCGCTGCGCACCCCTCACCCCCGGCCCTCTCCCCTCTAGGGGCGAGGGGGGCTCTTGTTGCAGATGCGTGAGTTCCTGCTGGAACGCTGGTTCGAGCTTTTGTTCTTACTCGTCCATGCCCTGTCATCCCGGACGTAGACCCGGGAACCAGTAACCGGCAGAGCTTGCGTTCTTTTCTCATCGCTGCCGCGTACTGGATCCCGGCTCAAGGCCGGGATGACACGCTGAGGGAAGGGCAGCCCGGCGCGCGTCGCTCTCCCCGTTGCTCACCGGAATGTGACTGCGACAGTTGCAATTTGCCGAAAATTCGCGTCGAGTGCGGAGAAACCTTACCGAGCGTTAACCCTGAGGTGCGATGAACCTCAAGGAGGGGGCGTAACGGTAATTCGGGGTCAGGGCACAGATGATCCGCAAGGCGGTCCTTTTACTCACGGCGGTCCTGTTCGCAGGCGTCATCGCTTCATGTTCGCCGCTCGAAGGCGATGGGCGACATATGGTTCCGCTGTCGGGCGCGGCCAAATCGCGGCTGAGCGCCATGGGCTCTTCGCCCCAGGCGCCGATGATGGTGCGCATCTTCAAGGAAGAAGATACGCTCGAAGTCTGGAAACAGACCTCAAGCGGGGCGTACAAGCTGTTCAAGAGCTATGATATCTGCACCTGGTCGGGTGAGCTGGGCCCAAAATTCTATGAGGGCGACCGGCAGGCGCCGGAAGGGTTCTATACGATCACGCCGGGGCTGATGAATCCCAACTCCAATTATTACCTGGCCTTCAACCTGGGCTTCCCCAACAAATACGACCGCTCCTATGGGCGGACGGGCAGCCATCTGATGGTGCATGGCGCATGTTCATCGGCCGGGTGCTATGCCATGGAAGACGAGCAGATCGCCGAAATCTACGCGCTGGCCCGCGAATCGTTCACCGGGGGCAATCGCTCGTTCGAGGCGCAGATCTTTCCGTTCCGGATGACGCCGGACAATCTGGCCCGGCACCAATCGAGCCCCCACGCGGATTTCTGGAACAACCTCAAGGAAGGCTATGACTTCTTTGAGGTGGCCAGTACCCCGCCAAGCTGGGACGTGTGCGATGGGCGCTATGTGTTCCGCCAGCCTTCGGCAGCGGGGGCGACAGCGTCGATGGCGGGAAGCTGCCCGGCGGTGGTCGCCGATCAGGCGATCATTTCCGCCTATATGGCCAAGCAGAGCGCTGATGCCGCCGCAATCCAGAGCGCAACGGTGCGCATTGCCAACGCGCAAGCCGCCGCTGCCAGTGCCGAAGAGCGGCGCGTGGCGGCGCAGGCGGAACAGGCCGCCCGGGGCGAAGCGCTCAACACCGCGGTGAGCGGGTTCTTTGGCACATTGTTCAGCCCGTTCGGCGGGCAGGCGCAGTCGCAGGCCGCAGACTGAAGGCAGCAAATAACGGGCGGAAA
Source organism: Pelagibacterium sp. (assembly GCF_035555455.1). Classification (GTDB taxonomy): domain Bacteria; phylum Pseudomonadota; class Alphaproteobacteria; order Rhizobiales; family Devosiaceae; genus Pelagibacterium. The sequence continues at coordinate 9,191 of NZ_DATMGM010000020.1, forward strand.
CGGGGCTGAGGAGCATGCGGGGCAAGGACAAGGCGGAGCGGCTCGCCCACGGCGCGGACCGCTATTTTGGAAAGACCGTCGATGATCTGACCCGTATCGAGCAGTCGGTGCTCGAACGGGCCTTTGCCCGGCGCACGGTGGCCCGCGATACCAACGCGGCCTACAAGGACCGGCAGGGGTTTGGCGATCGGGTGGCGGACCGGATCGCCGCTTTTGGCGGATCCTGGGGCTTCATCCTCTCCTTTATCGGTTGCCTGGCACTGTGGGTGCTCAGCAATCTGTTGCTGGCGACGCGGGCTTTCGACCCGTATCCCTTCATTTTCCTCAACCTGATGCTCTCGATGCTGGCGGCATTGCAGGCGCCGGTGATCATGATGAGCCAGAACCGGCAATCGGCGAAAGACCGGCTGGCCGCCGAGCACGATTACGAGGTCAACCTCAAGGCCGAGGTCGAGATCATGGCGCTGCATGACAAGCTCGACCAGTTGCGCGAGCACGATTTGCGGGCGCTGGTTGAACAGCAGCAGCAACAGATTGACCGCCTCACAGAGGCGGTGCTGGCGAACCAGCGCAAGGACTGAGAAGACGAGTCTATAGCAATTCCTGATCTGATTGAATCAGATCAGATGCCCTAAGTGCTTGTTTTGTCGCGTTTCCGAACCGAACAAGTGGTATCCACCTGTTCTGGAAACGCTCTATAGCAGGTCGCACAAAGGGGCGATCAGCGGCAGGTCGGCGGGCGGCATGGGGTAATCATGCAGGCGCTGGGGGCGCACCCATTTGAGCGCCGAGTGCTCATGGGCGGTGGGGGTGCCCTGCCATTTGCGGCACACATAGAGCGGCATCAAGAGGTGCCAGTCCTCATAGGCATGGCTGGCAAAGGTGAGCGGGGCAAGGCAGGCCGCGCTGGTATCGACACCCAGTTCCTCGCGCAGTTCGCGGATCAGCGCTGCTTCAGGGGTTTCGCCCGCTTCGATCTTGCCGCCGGGAAACTCCCACAGGCCGGCAAGCTGTTTGCCCTCCGGGCGCTGGGCGATCAGCACGCGGCGATCCGCGTCGACCAGCGCGCAGGCAACGACAAGGGTGATTTTCATAGGGACGTCTCCGGCGAGCGGCGGTAGTGATAGGGGTAGCGGAAGGTAAAACCGAGGGACAGGTACAACCCAAGGGCAGCATGGTTATCGGCCCGCACCTGCAAGGCGGCGTGTCGGGCCTTGTGATCGACCGCCCAGGCAAGGGCCGCTTCCATGATGCGGCGGCCAAAGCCCTGCCCGCGCTGAGGCTTTGCGGTGATCACGTCATAGACCATCGCAATGTCCTCCGAGAGGGCGCAGATCAGGGCGGCAGCGGGCGCGCCGGTTTCGTCGGCGATGACGAGGCCGCAAGCGGGGGCATCGATGGCCCGGACAATGGCGGAAAAAGCGTCGAGCCTTGCGCCTTCAAACCCCTGAAGGTCGGCCTCGATGGCAAGGAACGCCGGGTCGGCGGCATCGTAAAGCTGAGCTGCCGGAGCCGGCTCGGCAGTCTCCGGCAAGGGCATGGACAGCACCAGACTGGATTGGAACGCGGCCCATCCGAGGCTTTGGAGGCTTGCGAAGGTGCTGCGGCCCGTGAGCGGCGTGACGCGGAACACCGGGGCAAGGCTGCGCGCCTGATAGGCGGTCGCCAGCGTTGCAAGCCGGGCCTCGGCGTTGGCATCATCGGCGGGATCAAGGCACCAGATCGAATTGGCGCGCCCGGAAAAACCCGACGCAAAGCGCGCCTGCCACTGGCCGTCGGTGACGGTTTCAAGCGCTGGCCAGGTGGCCAGAGCCGCAGCTTCGAGGCGCGCAACGCTGGGCATGATCCGAACTAGCTCCGATAGCTGCCGTTGATGTCGATATAGCCGTGGGTGAGATCGCAGGTGTAGAGGGTGGCTTTGCCATCGCCCAGACCGATATCGACCTTGAGCGTCAGCTCGTCGCCCTTCATGTAGGCGCTGGCCGCGTCCTCGGAATAGTCGGGAGCCCGTTCGCCGTTGCGCGCAACCACGATATCGCCAAAGGCGATGGTGAGGCGGTCGCGGTCGGCGGGCTGGCCCGCCTTGCCCACTGCCATCACCACCCGGCCCCAATTGGCGTCCTCGCCGGCAATGGCGGTCTTGACCAGGGGGCTGTCGGCAATGGCGCGGGCAATCTTTGCGGCGCTGTCATCCGATTGGGCACCGGTGACGGTGACGGTGACGAATTTGCTGGCGCCTTCGCCGTCGCGGACAACTTGCATGGCCAGATCGAACAAGACGGTCTTGAGCGCGTCGCCAAAGGTTTCGGCGCGCGGGTCGGACAGGCTGTCGATGGGGGCGATGGCGGCCTTGCCAGTGGCGAACGCCAGAAGAGTGTCGGAGGTTGAGGTGTCGCTATCGACGGTGATGGCGTTGAAACTTGTCTGGTTGTGGCGGGCAACAAGGGCCTGAAGGACCGGCGCGGCGATCGGGGCGTCGGTGAACACAAAGCTGAGCATGGTGGCCATGTCGGGGGCGATCATTCCCGAGCCTTTGGCAATGCCGGCGATCGAGATGGCGACGCCATCGATTTCGACCGTCGCTTCGGCGAGCTTGGGGAAGGTGTCGGTGGTCATGATGGCGCGGGCCGGATCGATCCACGGTTCGGCGACGAGAGTGCCCGCCAGGCCTTCAAGAACGCCATCGAATTTGGTCGCATCCAGCGGTTCGCCGATCACCCCGGTCGAAGCAAGGAAGATTTCCGACGGAGCACAACCAACGGCCCGGGCGGCAATCTGGGCGGTGAGTTCGACCGATTGTTTGCCCTTGAGGCCGGTGAAGGCGTTGGCATTGCCCGAATTGACGACGAGGGCGCGGGCCGTGCCGCCAGGCAGGTTGGCGCGGCACCAGTCAATGGCGGCGGAGGGGCACAGCGAGCGCGTGAGCACACCGGCCACAGTCGTGCCGGGATCAAACACCGCCAGCAGCACGTCAGTACGGCCCTTATAGCGGATGCCCGCTTCGGCGGTGGCAAACCGCACGCCGGCGATGGCAGGCGGAACGGCGTGGGTTTTCGGGGCAAGGGGGGAGATGGGCAGGGCCATGGAGGTGGGGCCTTCGCTGAGGGATGGACGCCCTTCCCTGTGCCTTAAAACATGGGGCCCTTGCAAGAGCCCGTATGTCAGGACGCGGGGCGCTTTGCCAGTACCAAGATGCCGGCAAGCAGGACCATCGCACCACCCGACGCTTCGCGCAGGCGGCGGATCAGGTTGGGCCGCGCCGCGGCCCCGTCCCGAAGACGTCCGGCAAGCAGCGCGACAACAATGTCCGCAGCGGTGTTCAGGCCAACCGAAACGATGCCGAGCAGCGCGAACTGGAGGGCGACATTGCCGGTCGGGTCCACGAATTGCGGAATAAAGGCCAGGAAGAAAGCGGCGGTCTTGGGGTTGAGGGCCTCGACGAGCACGCCGTCGCGAAACGCAAGCCGGGCTCCGGTTGGCGGCGTGGCGAGATGGTTGCCGATCGCGAGTCCGGCGTCCTTGCGGGCCGCGAGGATGGTGCGCACGCCGATCCAGACGAGGTAACCGGCGCCAGCCAGCTTGAGGACGGTGAACAGTTCGGCCGACGCCAGAACGATGGCCGATACGCCCAGCGCCCCGGCCCCGATGTGGAACAGTCCGCCGAAACCGTTGCCGAAACTCGATGCGATACCTTCGGCGCGCCCGCCGGCCAGCGTTCGGGCGGCGACGTAAAAGATGCCAGGACCGGGCGTGATCGCCAGAAGCAGGGCGGCGGCAAGGTAAAGGACGAACTGGCTCGGTTCGATGATCATCGGCCCAATCTCCAAGGGCTGTCGGAGCGGTAGTTCTACATCATTCCACCGGCGCGTGGGAGCATGCGGCCAAAAAAAACCCGGCTTGTGGCCGGGGTTCTGTCGTTGCAACGGTGCGGAGGGATCAGATCCCGCCCTGAGCCTCGACGGCGGCGGCGAGGTCTTCATCGGCAATGTCGATCTCGACACCAGCCTTGGCCTCGTCGATAGCCGCCTCGTAGCTCTCATAGAGAACCTGCTGGGCGACCTGCTGGCGCACCTGGTCGAGCGGGGGTGCTTCGGAGAGGCGGCGGTCTTCAAGCTGGATCAGGTGCCAGCCGAACTGGCTCTGCACCGGCTGGGACAACTCGCCCACTTCGAGTGCAAACGCGGCCTGTTCGAATTCAGGCACCATCATGCCGGTGCTGAAATAGCCCAGGTCACCGCCGGTAGCGCGGGTGCCATCGGTGCCATATTCGGAGGCGGCATCGGCGAAGTCGCGGCCACCCTCGATCTCGGCGCGGATTTCCTTGGCGCGCTCTTCGGTGTCGACAAGAATGTGCCGGGCGCGCACTTCGGGCTCGGGGGTGAAATCGGCAACCAGTTCGTCATAGGCGGCTTCAACCGCCTCATCGGTCACGCGGGTCTCGACGATCTGGTTGAAGAAGGCGCGGCGCAGGGCCTGATCTTCGAGATAGGCGAGGCGGCGGGCGAACTCGTCGCTTTCGTCAAGGCCATCGGCCCGGGCGGCGCCGGCCATCAGCTTCATGTCGATCATCACCGTGAGCAGGAAGGCGCGGCGCTGGTTGGCGGGGACCGACTGCAATTCGGCAGTCAGCTCTTCGGCGGCGAGCGCCAGATCGGCCTCGGTGATTTTGGCATCGCCAACGGTGGCGAGCACGGTATCGGGGGAGGGGGCAGCCTGCTCGGTGGCGGGCTGCTCAGGCGTTTGGGCCAGCAGCGGGGTCGCGCCCAGCGACAGGGCCAGTGCAGCCGGCAACAGAGCGGCGCGCGCGAGGCCAACCGCCTTGGCGGCGAGATCGAATGACATGATGTGAGCTCTCCTTTGTGTGAGACCGGGGCCCCCATTTGCCCGGGCCGGGTATCCATAACACCTTGTGCACCCGGACTTTGGCGCTGGTTTGTCTGATTTTGACGGCGTTGACAAGCCATGGTGGCACTCTTACATCTCCATCAGCGTTTTTTCGCGCCCTGGTGGCAAGCGCACCGGCCTGCTGCCCTTCAGTCTATTTCGAGGTGGTATTCCGGAAGGTCAGAACGGCCAGATCCGGGGTAAAACAACAGGTTCTAAGGACACTCTTCATGGCTCTTGCTGCGCTCGCCCGGAAGTTCTTCGGCTCGGCAAACGACAGGCGTGTCAGACGCTACCAGTCCAACGTGGATGCCATAAACGCGCTGGAAGCGGAGTACGAAAAGCTCACCGACGACGAACTGCGGGGCAAAACCGAACAGTTCCGGCAGCAATTGCGCGGCGGGGCCAAGCTCGCGGACATCATCGTCCCGGCCTTTGCCACGGTGCGTGAGGGCTCCAAGCGTGCGCTGGGAATGCGCCATTTCGACGTGCAGCTGATCGGCGGTATGGTGCTCAATGAGCGCGCCATCACCGAGATGCGGACCGGTGAAGGCAAGACGCTGGTGGCAACGCTGGCCGCCTACCTCAATGCGCTGGAAGAAAAGGGTGTCCACGTCGTCACCGTCAACGACTACCTCGCCCGTCGCGACAGCGAATGGATGGGAACGCTCTATAATTTTCTCGGGCTGACCACCGGGGTGATCGTTCATGGGCTCAACGATATGGAGCGCAAGGCGGCTTACGACGCCGACATCACCTACGGCACCAATAACGAATTCGGCTTCGACTATCTGCGCGACAATATGAAATATTCGCGCGAGCAGATGGTGCAGCGCGGGCACAATTACGCGATCGTCGACGAGGTGGACTCGATCCTGATCGACGAAGCGCGCACACCGCTGATCATTTCGGGGCCGTCACAGGACCGCTCGGAACTGTACAAAACCATCGATAAATATATCCCGCTGCTGGTCGAGGACGATTACACCATCGACGAAAAGCACCGGGCGGCGAGCTTTACCGATGAGGGTATCGAAAAGCTCGAAGAGATTTTGACCCGCGACGAGATCATCAAGGGCGGCTCGCTCTACGATATCGACAACGTCTCGGTCGTCCATCACCTCAATTCGGCGCTCAAGGCGCACAAGATCTTCTCGCGCGACAAGGACTATATCGTCCGCGACGACGAGGTGGTGATCATCGACGAGTTCACCGGCCGGATGATGCCGGGCCGGCGGTTCTCCGAAGGCTTGCACCAGGCGTTGGAAGCCAAGGAAAATGCCAAGATCCAGCCGGAAAACCAGACGCTGGCGTCGATCACGTTCCAGAACTATTTCCGCCTGTATGAAAAGCTGGCCGGCATGACCGGAACGGCGGACACCGAGGCGGCGGAGTTTGCCGACATCTACGGGCTGGACGTGGTGACCATTCCCACCAACCTGCCCATCGCCCGTGTGGACGACAACGACCAGATCTATCGCTCGGTGGACGAGAAGTTCGAGGCGATCACCAATGCGGTGGTCGAATGCCGCAAGCGCAACCAGCCGGTGCTGGTGGGCACCACCTCGATCGAACGCTCCGAGATGCTGGCCGATTTCCTCAAGAAAAAGGGTATCAAGGACCTCAAGGTTCTCAACGCCCGCCATCACGAACAGGAAGCCCAGATCATCGCCGGAGCGGGCGTGCCGGGCGCGGTGACCATCGCCACCAATATGGCGGGTCGCGGTACCGACATTCAGCTTGGCGGCAATCTGGACATGCGGGTCGCTATCGAGACCGCAGAGCTGGAGGGCGAGGCAAAAGACAAGAAGATCGCCGAGATCAAGGCCGATATCGCCAAGAAGAAGGAAGAGGCGCTGGCCGCTGGAGGCCTGATGGTGATCGGCACCGAACGCCACGAAAGCCGCCGCATCGACAACCAGCTGCGCGGCCGGTCGGGCCGTCAGGGCGACCCCGGACGCTCGACGTTCTATGTGTCGTTGCAAGACGATCTGATGCGCAGGTTCTTCCCCGAGCGGATGGAAAAGCTGCTGACCTCGCTGGGGCTCAAGGATGGGGAATCGATCTCCGATGCCATGGTCACCAAGGCGATCGAGCGGGCCCAGACCCGCGTGGAAGCGCACAACTTCGATATCCGCAAGAACATCCTCAAATACGACGATGTGATGAATGATCAGCGCAAGGTGATCTTCGAGCAGCGCAAGGAACTGATGGATGCCGAATCGGTGGCCGATACCATCACCGACATGCGCCATGACGTGGTGGATTCGATCATCGCCAAATCCTGCCCGGACCGCTCCTATCCCGAGCAGTGGAATATCGAGCAGCTTGGCGCAGCGGCCAAGACTTATCTCGGTGTCGAGCCCGACCTCGCCCACTGGGTGGACGAGGAAGGCATGGATGTCGAGGTGCTGCGCGAGCGTCTGGTCAAGATGGCCGACGAATACGCGGCGGCCAAGGCGGCTCGTGTCGGCCCCGAAGCCATGCGCCAGATCGAAAAGAGCTTTGTGCTGCAATCGATCGATGGCCTGTGGCGCGAGCACCTGATCACGCTCGATCACCTCTCGAAGGTGGTAGGCTGGCGTGGACTGGCCCAGCGTGATCCGCTCAACGAGTACAAGCAGGAAGCGTTTGAGCTGTTCTCGCAGCTGCTCAACAATCTGCGCGAACTGGTCACCACCCAGCTGAGCCATTTCGAGTTGCGTCCGTCCCCGCCGCAGGAGCCCGATCCCAGCCAGTTGCGGGAGACCCATATCGACCCGCTGACGGGCGAGAATGAGGTGGGCGAAGATCAGCCACAGGGGCAGTTGAGCCCTGAAGTGATGGCGCGGACCCGCCGCAATGATCCGTGCCCGTGCGGATCAGGCAAGAAGTTCAAGCATTGTCACGGGGCATTCTAGGCGAACGCCGTTTGACACCCGGGCCGTCGCCGGCTCGGCAAGCTCAGCGCCCCCTTATCCGACCGCTTCGCGGCCACCTTCT
>NZ_DATMGM010000021.1:0-3414 GCF_035555455.1 Pelagibacterium sp.
GAGCGCTCGTCTATCTCGGAGGCGCAATTCTCGGGTTGAAATAGGGCCGTTCAGTCGATGCGCAGCCGCTCGATATCGATGCCCCGCGCGGTCATTTTCGCCTTGAGCCGACGCCGCATCACCACCGTCACGCCATACAGCGCCAGCGCGCTGATCCCCAGCACCAGCAGGAAATCGCGCATCCCCGCGCCTTCAATGGCAAACCCCAGCGCCACGAAAAAGGCGAACAGCCCGCCAAGGGTGGCGATGTAAAAGCGCCGATCGCTCTCTGTGCGCGCTTCGTGGCCCGCCGCCACCAGCATTTCGCGCCGCTCAGCCGCACTCATCGCCGCCAGCGTCTCGGGCATCCCCTCGCGGTCGAGGCTCGCCAGATAGGCGTCGGCCCGGGCGCCGATCCGGCTGTCGGTGCGTTGCGCCCGCCACCTGCCCAGCATCAGATTGCCAATCACCGTAATCGCCAGCAATCCCAGAACGCCATAGAGCAGGATCATCGCCATTGTCGTCTTCCTCGCTTTCGCTCATGGTTCCAACATGGCGACCATACCTGCCGCCCGCAAGTTGTCCCCGCTGTCTCAAGTTGTGTCATTGTGCGTCGCAGCCGGATAGGTAACCTGCCGTCATCCGATGCAAGGGGAGTTCCACCGCCATGTCGCTTTCCCGCTGGGGCATCGCCTTTATCCGTCTGGGCCTGGTGCTGCTGGCCGTCGGACTTCTGCCAGCCCTGTTCATGGGGCTCTTCATGCCCGCGACACCGGCCTTGATCCCTGCGCTGCTCAGCCTTTCGGTGGCGCCGCTGGGTGGCCTGTGCCTGTTTGCGGGTCTGGTGATGTGGACGATTGCCCTGGTGCGGCGATAGCGGGCCCGCGCATCAGCGCCCGACCCAGCGCGAGCCGCCGCTCGCGCCACATGACCACCAGTCCCGCCACGACAATCACTCCGGCCCCGGCCAGTGCGAATCCGTCGATCATGGTGCCAAACACCACAAACCCAAGGGTAATCGCCCAGGGCAGGGAAAAATAGTTGAAGGGCTGCAACACGCTGGCCGGGGCATAGCGCAGCGAGAGCATGATAAGTCCATGGCCGCTGCAGGTGGTGAAGCACAGAACCACCATCAGCCAAACATCCATTCCCACGATCGGCTGCCAGAAAAACACGCCCACCGCGCTGGTCAGCACCAATCCGACTGCTCCCACGTAGAACAGCGACGTCGTGGTGCTGTCGATCTGACTCACCTTGCGGGTCAGCACGAGGTAAAGCGCATAACAGGTGGCGCTGAGCACGGCGAAGATCACTCCGGTTTCGACCGTGATGAAGCCAGGACGGATAATCAGCATGGCGCCCAAAAACCCGGCGAGCACCGCGGTCATCCGGAACACCCCCACCCGCTCGCCCAGCAGCGGAATGGCAAAGACCGTCACCAGAAGCGGATAGATCATGTTGATTGCGCCGATATCGCCCAGAGGCACGGTCCGCAGCGCTTCGGCGAACAGCCAGATATCGACCACCAGCAGGACCCCGCGCGCGATCTGCCAGCCAACGGCGCGCGAAACGAAGGCCCGCTTCAGGCTCGAATTGCGCATCACCAGCCAGACCGCCATCACAAAGAACGCCCAATAGCGGATCATGACGATTTGCAGTGGCGAATACTCCGTCACCAAAATCTTGGCCACCGCATCCTGCACGCCAAAAATCAGCGTCGCCAGCAGCAGAAACAAGATGCCCTTGGGCACATTGGCCGTAGGTTGATTGGCGGAAGAAGAGGTGTTCAAGAATATCTGACCCACAAAACAATGGATAAACAAGCGGCCCGGACACGATGGCCCGGGCCGATAGCGAATACGAATCGGTTTGGTGCCTTACCGCGACGTGGCCTTTTTCACGGCGGCGGCGATAGCGGTCAGGATACCGCCTCCGACAAGGCCCGTCACGCCCTGCCCCACCAGCGCCCCGGCATCAACGCCGGTGCCCACGCCCGACAGCATGTCTGCAAGGCCGGGAACGAGCCCGGCCAGCCAGGTTCCGCCAACCCCGCCTATGGCTCCGGCGACGACATTGCCGGTGGTGCCCAGGCTCATATTCTTGGCAGCGGCCCCAAGTCCGGTGCCGCCGATGGCGCCGGCCACCAGTTGCACCACGATGTAGATGATTGCGTCCATGATATCCCCTCTTGCAATCAAGGCGCAAAGCTGCGCCTCCCCACATCCCCAGCCTACGCCAATGTTTGATTCGCCGTAAGCTGTCGGTCAAGGATCGGCAAGTAGCCATTGCGTTGCCGATCCGTTCTGCCTATCTCGAAGAGTGTCGCAAGCAGAGGAACAGATGCCCGCATCAAACTCAACCGAGCAGAGACCGGTCGCGCTGGTCACCGGGGCCGCCGACAGGATCGGGGCAGCCATCGCCACCCGCCTCGCTGCCGAAGGCTTTGCCGTGATCATCCATTACCGCGCCTCGGGTGAAAAAGCCGAATACCTCGCTGACGCCATCGCCGCCGACGGCGGACAAGCCGCAATCGTGCAGGCTGATCTGGCAAAGCGCGCCGACCGCATGGGGTTGATTGCCGCCGCTGGCGATCCCTTCGGCCCGCTGACACTGCTGGTCAACAACGCGTCAATCTTTGAACCTGACAGCGCCGATACCGTCCATGAGGATTTGTGGGACCTGCACATGGCAGTCCACGCCGAAGCCCCGGTCTTTCTCGCCCGCGATTTCGCCGCCCAACTCATTCCCGCCGCAACCGGCAACATCATCAACATCATCGACGAGCGCGTCCTGGCCCCCTCGCCGGATCATTTTTCCTATACGCTCTCCAAGTCCCTGCTCTGGACTGCGACCCGTACGCTGGCCCAATCGCTGGCCCCGCGCATCCGCGTCAACGCCATCGGTCCCGGTCCCACCCTGCCCAACACCCGCCAGAGCGACGCCGAGTTCGAGGCCTCCCGCGCCCGCCTGCCGCTCGGCATGGGCGCTGACCCTGACGGCATCGCCCAGGGCGTCATGGCAATCCTCGGCCTGCCCTCGATGACCGGCCAGATGCTGGCGCTTGATGGCGGCGAACACCTCGAATGGCTTCCAAGGAACGGGCCCACCCCGCGACAGCAATGACCGCCGAAAACGACCTCACCGGCCCCGACATTATCCGTGGTTTCGTCCGGACCCTGCCCACCGGCGCAGGGGTCTATCGCATGCTCGATGAAAAGGGCGATGTGATCTATGTGGGCAAGGCCCGCAATCTGAGGGCGCGCGTCACCAATTACACCCGCTACGAAGGCAATTCGGTCCGCATCAATCGGATGATTTCGGCCACACGCTCCATGGAGTTCGTGCGCACCGAGACCGAAGCCGCCGCGCTTCTGCTCGAAGCCAACATGATCAAGCGCCTGCGGCCACGTTTCAACGTGCTGCTGCGCGACGACA
>NZ_DATMGM010000022.1:0-73510 GCF_035555455.1 Pelagibacterium sp.
TGGTGGATTTACCCGACCCCGAGACGCCCATTACCACGATCAGACGGGGATTGTGGGGCGGGGGCAGGGGCATGAAAGGTCCAGTTGCGGGTTGGCGGGGCCAGCATTTTGCATGCCCTGTTATGGCTCGCAATGGCATCGGGGCCACAATAGCCCGGCAATCGACCCGGCGAGGGGCGAGAGGGAAGGCATGTGTTGCCCGCTCCGACGAGGACGGCTACAGACAAGTCATATACGAAAGATCAAGAGGGCTTATGCATGGAAGAGGCTGATATTGGCCTGATCGGGCTGGGCGTGATGGGCGAGAACCTCGCCCTGAATATTGCCGACAACGGCTATAAGGTCGCCGTCTTCAACCGTACCGCGGAAAAGGTCGAGACGTTTCTCAATAATTCCGGAGAGCTGCGGGCCAATGTGATGGGCAGTGGCGATCTCGCCGCGTTCGTTGCCATGCTCAAGCGGCCGCGCTCGGTGATCATCATGGTCAAGGCGGGCCAGCCGGTCGATGAGGTGATTGCCGAACTCAAGCCGCATCTGGCCGAAGGCGACGTGATCATCGATGCGGGCAACGCCAATTATCACGATACGGTGCGGCGCTTTTCCGAACTGGATGGAACGGGAATCGGGTTCCTGGGGATCGGGGTGTCCGGTGGCGAGGAAGGGGCGCGGCATGGTCCATCGATCATGGTCGGCGGATCGGAAGCGCAATGGAAGAATGCCGAAGGCGTGCTGACGGCGATTTCCGCAAAGTTTAACGGCGAGCCGTGCTGTGCGTATCTCGGGACCGGTGGGGCCGGTCATTTCGTCAAGACCATCCATAACGGCATCGAATATGCCGACATGCAGATGATCGCCGAAATATACGGGATCATGCGTGACGGGCTGGGGATGTCGCCAGAAGCCTGCGCAAAAGTGTTCACCGAATGGAATTCGGGGCCGCTCGATTCGTACCTGATCGAAATCACCGGCCATGTGCTGGCGGCGATGGATGCCGATAGCGGCAAACCGCTGGTCGACGTGATCGTCGATGCGGCAGGCCAGAAGGGCACCGGGCGATGGTCAGCGATCGAGGCGCTCAGCCTGGGCGTTTCGGCAACCACCATCGAAGGCGCTGTGGCGGCGCGGTCGATCTCGGCGATGCGCGAAGAACGCATCAAGGGCGAGGAAATCTATGGGGCCGGTGCCAAGGGCAAGGCCACAATCTCGCTCGAAGCGCTGGAAAAAGCCTTGCTGGCCGGAAAGATCGCGGCTTATGCGCAGGGCTTTGCGGTGATGGCCAAGGCCTCCGAGGAACATGGCTGGAACCTGCCGCTCGACGCCATTGCGCGCATCTGGCGGGCAGGGTGCATCATCCGCTCGCGGTTCCTCGACCAGATTGCGCAATCCTTTGCCGGTGGGGCAGGAACGAACCTGTTGGTGCAGCCAGCCTTTGTGGAGATGATGAAGGACAGCAGCGCTGCCTTGCGGGCGGTGGTGGCGACCTGCGCCATCAATGAGCTGCCCGCTCCGTGCCTCTCTTCGGCGCTGGCCTATTTCGATGCCTATCGGCAGGCGCGCGGGACAACCAACCTCACGCAGGGGCAGCGCGACTTCTTCGGCGCGCACGGCTTCAAGCGGCTGGATCGGGACGGCGATTTCCACCACGAATGGCCGAGCCTTGTGGAGAAATAGGCCTTAAGCCTTTTGATCTGATGTTGACGGCGGGGATGGTTCATTCCCGCCGTTGCCATTTTCGCTGCCGTTGGCGGTGTCGATATCCTCTTCGTCTGGCTGGCTGACGGCCTGACCGGTGGGCTGGGTAAAGCGCGGCTTCTTGCGCGCCGCGTCATAGGGCTGGCGGGTAATGTTGAAGCGCAGCGCGGCGATGATGAACAGCGCGATGGCGCCAGCCACCAGCAGCCCGGCGGCAAAGAACGGCATGCCCGGAAAGGTGATCGGGCGCAGCGGGTTGGTGGTGAAGAACGAAAACAATTGCGTGGCGGCAAGTGGCGCGATGATGGCCGTCAGCGAATTGACGGCATTGACGGCGCCTTGCAGCTCGCCTTGCTGATTGGAGCGGGCATTGTTGGCCAGAAGCCCCGTGAGGGCAGGCGCGGCGATGCCGGAAAAGGCCCCGATGACCAGAAAGGTCCACAAGCCGAGCTCGGTGTGGATCAGCGAGACCCCGACAAAGGCGATAACGGCAAGGGTGAGCCCGATGATCACCGTGGCGGTGACCCCCAGATGGCGGGTGGCAAAGCCGACCAGAAGGGCCTGGCTGAGCGCAAACAGAATGCCGAAAATGGCCAGCGACCGTCCGACCTGTGACGGGCCCCAGTCGAACTGTTCGATGGTGAAGAAGTTCCAGACATTGGGATAGGTCTGTCCGGCCAGCGAAAACAGGAACAGCACGCCGAGCAAGAGAAAGATCACCGGCGTGTGGCGGAAGGCGAGAATAGCCCCAAGGGGGTTGGCCCGACGCCAATCGAAGCGGCGACGGCGGAATTTCGACAGGCTTTCGGGCAGGACGAAAAAGCCGAACACCACATTGGCAGCGGCAAGGGCAGCAGCGAGGAAGAACGGCGCGCGGGGACCGAATTCGCCCAATTCGCCCCCAATGACGGGGCCAACGATCAGCCCAAGCCCGAACGCCGCCCCGATCAGCCCGAAGCGCTGGGAGCGGTCTTCGCGGGGGGTGATGTCGGAGACATAGGCGGTAGCGGTGCCCATGGCCGCTCCGCAAATGCCCGAAAGCACCCGGCCAACGAACAGCCAGAGCAGGGTGGGCGCGAGGGCCATGATCAGATAGTCGAGCGACAGGCCAACCAGCGAGAGCAGCAATATGGGCCGACGGCCCCAGCGATCCGACAGATTGCCGAGGATGGGCGAGAACAGGAACTGCATCAGCGCATAGACGAATACCAGATAGCCGCCGGTCACGGCGGCGTTGGTGACCGTCTCATGAGTGAGCTCAATGATGAGATTGGGCAGGACCGGCAGGATGATGCCGAGGCCCACAATGTCGAGAAAAACGGTGATCAGGATAAAGACGAGCGTCAATCTCGACTGAGGCTTTACGGGCATAGGCTTCCGCTTAGGTCATTGGAACGTTCAGTTGGCACATAGGCCGGGGAAATGGCAAGGACCATGCACAGGTTGCATGGATGCCTGCAAAACGCTCTACGGGGAAGCGGCGGGATCGTAGCCATAGAGCCAGTCGAGCCGCCGGAAATGGCCGCGCGGTCCCTGCAATCGCATAACCGCGTTGCGGGCGGTGGCCAGCGGAAAGCCCATGTGAAAAATTTTCCCGTTTTGCCGGGAGACAGTCTGCACCCGGGTGACGCGCTGGAGCCGCAGGGCGGTGAAGCGGGTGAAGGCATGGTTGGCATCGGGCGCGGCGGCCAGCAGCGGGGCCAGCACCGCAGCGTCCTCGATGGCCATGGCGGCCCCTTGCGCCTGAAAGGGCAGCATGGCGTGGGCGGCATCGCCCACAAGGCCGATGGGCCCATGGTGCCAGGGACTGGTGTGGACGCTGGAGAGCACCCAAGGCGTCCAGCTTTCGCCGACCGCTGCGAGCAATTGCGTTACCCGGTGATTGTTGCCAGCGCGGATGCGGGGCGCGCGCTGATCGAGCACGGCCAGATTGTTTTTCGATTCCTGGGTGAAAAGCGCGAGATTGACAGCGTTACGGTGGGGCAGGGGATAGACCACCAGATGAAAGCGCGGGTTGAGCAGCAGGGTGGTGCGCGCAAGGTTTATCGCGCCATCCACCGCATCGGGGGCAACCAGAGCCCGCCACGCGACCTTGCCGCTATATTGAGCCTGGGGGCCGCCAAGCACATGCGTGCGGGTGATGGAGCGGACGCCATCGGCGCCAACAAAGGCAAAGGCGCGCATGCGGCGGGTCTTGCCATCGGGTTCGGCTAATTCGACGGAGACGCCGGAACCTTCAGGGCGGACGGTGAACTCCGGGACCGAGAAGACGATATCGATATTGGCGAAGCGCCGGGCGGACGCATAGAGGATGTCCACCAGATCGGCCCGGTGCATGACGGCATAGGGCGCGCCGAAACGGGTGGCGATTGCGTCTCCGAGCGTGAGGGTTTGCAGCGGACTGGTCCGGCCATCGGGGAAGACATCGATGCCCTCGGGCACAAAGCTCTTTTGGGCGATGGCCTGGGAAAGACCGAGCCGGTCGAGGCTCTTGCGGGCATTGGGGCTGATCTGAAGGCCGGCCCCGACCTCGCTGATGGTGGGATTGCGTTCAAGAACGACGACGCGGACGCCGAATTTCGCCAAAGCGAGAGCGAGGGTCAGCCCCGCTATGCCAGCGCCGGCGATCGCGATGGTGCGCGGCGCGCCCATAGGGGCGGCGATCAGGCGTGTTCGACGGTGAACACGGCGCTCGCGGGATTGGCGAGGCCCGCGGGCAGTTCGGGAGAAAAGACGTAGAGGGTCGAGCAATAGGGGCAGACGATCTCAGTGTCGGCGCCCATGTCGAGAAAGACGTGCGGGTGGTCGAACGGCGGAATGGCGCCAATGCACTGGAATTCCTTCGCGCCGATTTCGATGCGGGCCAGACCCTGGGTATTGTGGAAATGGGGCGTACGGTTCTGTGCCATGCAAGTCAGTATCCGGCTGGTTCGGAAGTCGGCGGGACCATAGCGATTTGCCCCCCTGATGGCCAGACCCATGTTGGCCCGGTTGGCGGGCTGGCGAGAGCTTGTTAAGAGAGGGACCAGCTTAATTGAAGCGGATGGTGGCGTGGCCAACGGTGGTCGCGTTCGCGAAATCCAGAGTCGAAAGAATCCCTTATGCCGGTTTTTCAATCTGAAGGTTTGACGCTCGCCTATGAGATCTATGGAACCGGCAGGCCGATCGTGGCCGTGCATGGCTTTGGGTCCAATGGCGTGGTCAACTGGGTGGCAACGGGGTGGGCCGAGGCCCTCAACGATGCGGGATATCAGGTGATCACGCTGGATAATCGGGGCCACGGCGCATCGGAAAAGCTCTATGAGGCGGGGCTTTACGGGGCCGACGAGATGGCAAAGGACGTGGCCAATCTGATCGATCATCTGGGGCACGCGCAGGTGGGGCTGATCGGCTATTCGATGGGGGCGCGGATCAGCGCTTTTGTCTGCATCCAGAATCCCCAGAAGGTGGCGTGTGCGATTTTTGGCGGGTTGGGCGCCAACATGCCGACGCCCACGCTCGACAGTCCGGAAATCATCGCGGGACTGAAGGCGGAGGCGCTGTCGGAAGTGACCCATCCCACGGCGCGGCAGTTCCGCATCTTTGCCGAGCATACGAAAAGCGACCTGATGGCGCTGGCTGCTTGCATGGAGGGCTCGCGGACCCCGGTGCCGGTCGAAGGTCTCGAAACGATCGACCTGCCGGTGCTGGTCGCGGTGGGTAGCGAAGACGATGTCGCGGGACCGCCGCAGCCGCTGGCGGACATGCTGCCGCAAGGCGAGGCGCTGGTCATCGAACGGCGCGACCACATGCGCGCCACCGGGGACCCTCAGTTCAAGCGCGGTGCGGTGGAGTTTCTGGCGCGGGTATATCCGGCGTGAGGCCTATGCATTTTCGAAACCAGGGCGAAAAATGAACCAATTTGCCAGCGGACCCTTTGTTTGACACAACGGGTTCGCCTATATCAGGGCAACAGGAAAATCCTATTGCGGAGGCACGCATGTCGAGCAGCGTCCAGAAGTCAGGTAAGCTCCAGACGGTCGATCCCATCTGGGATGCGATGATTGCGCAGGCGGAGGATATCTGCGCCGCGGAGCCGTTCCTGACGCAGATGGCGATCACGAGCGTGCTCAATCATACCAGCTTCGAATCGGCGCTGGCCCACCGGCTGGCGGCAAAGCTCGATCATCCGGACGTTCCGGCGGACCTGATCCGCAAGGCCTTCGACGAGACGCTGGCAGAGCACAGCGACATCGCAGCGTCGGCGCGGGCGGACCTTGCCGCGACGCTGGAGCGTGACCCGGCGTGCCACCGGATTATCGATCCATTCCTGTTCTTCAAAGGCTTCCAGGCGATCCAGACCCATCGCATTGCCCATGCCTTGTGGCAGTCGGGCCGCAGGGATTTCGCCTATTATCTGCAAAGCCGGTCGAGCCAGGTTTTCCAGACCGATATCAATCCGGCCGCACGGATTGGCAAGGGCATCATGCTCGATCACGCGACCGGGTTCGTGGTGGGAGAAACGGCGGTGATCGGCGATCACGTCTCGATCCTGCATTCGGTGACGCTGGGAGGGACGGGCAAATCCGATCAGGACCGGCATCCCAAGATCGGCGATGGCGTGCTGCTGGGGGCAGGGGCCAAGATTTTGGGTAATATACGGGTCGGCGAATGTTCGCGGGTGGCGGCAGGATCGGTGGTGCTCAAGGAAGTGCCGCCGCGCACCACGGTTGCCGGCGTTCCGGCGCGGGTGGTGGGGGAAGCGGGCTGCAATCAGCCCGCCACGGTCATGGACCAGATCGTCATGGTGCCGCGCGATTGATGCGGAGCGGGGAAATCGCCCCGGCGTTCTTGCGTTATGGCTCACGTTGGATACAGTCGCGCCGATTCAACACTATCGGTGATTGTGCTCCCGTTGGCGGATTTTGCATTTCGCCGGCGACCGCACGCAACGGAGAGACCCTGTGAAGCACGAAGAAATCATCAAGCTGCAGAAATATCTGCAAAAACAGTTCGGTAACTCGTCGATCGACGTGCGGCCCCGTCCCAAGCAGGACGATTCCGTCGAGCTGTATCTGGGTGAGGAATTCATCGGCCTGATCTATTCCGACGAGGACGAAGGCGAAAAGTCCTACATGGTGCAGATTTCCATTCTCGACATCGACCTCGACGAGGTCTGATCGGACGAGATCGTCAGAGAAAAGAGGGCCCTTTGGGGTCCTTTTTTATTTGCGCAGCGCGGCGAGGGCGTCCTCGATGCGGGTATCGAACTGACGCCAGGTGTCGAGCGCTTCGGGATCGAACGAGACAATCGCCGTGTTGCGATCCGAAAGCGCCATGACACGGATGCAGGTGCGGGCGCCGGGGGTGATGGACACCGGCGTCATGCATTTGGCGACGAAGGGATTGGGGCTGAGAGGATCGTACCAGACCGTTTCGCCGACCGTGCCCGGGTCAGCGGTGAGCGGCTTGCCGACAAGGCCGGGTGGACCTGACAGCTGCGCGTCGGAAAACTGATGCAGATAGACACTGTCGAGGAGCGCGGCGCTGGTGCGGGTGCGCCCGCGCGGGGTGATGGTGACGGCAACATCGCTGAACTTGCCCCCGGCAGCGAGCGGGAGCGCGAGAACGAGATCGATGCGTTCGGCAAAACCATCGCGGCGCTGGGACGGATCGGCCAGCAGGGCGGCGGGGACGATATAGGGCTGGGGGCCGATGGTGACGATGTGGACGGCGGCAAGCGCCGGTAATGGCTCGGCCCTGTCCAGCCGATCGAACCAGGCGCGCAATCCATAGGCCCCTAGCAGCGCGGCAATGGCAACGGCCAGCGCGATGATCGCCACCAGATACAGTGCCGATCCCGCCGTTGGCGCGGAGTGGGCAGTTCGCGATGTCGAAGACCGGCTGTTCACATTAACCATAAATGCGCGAGGGCGATGACAGCGAGTTTGGCGCTATTTATGTTTAACAAATCGTAAACGTGAGCGGCGCGCGCCGAATGGCGCTGGAAGGACCGGACGTGACCCAATTGCTGCTTGCACTGTTTCTGATCGGCATCGGCATGAGCGTCGCCGGGACCGGAACGCACCTCTATCAGCAGATCGCGCGAAAAGTCGCCGAGTTCCGTGTCGACGGGCGCAACGCCATCGAGAGCGTGGCTAATCTGTTCGTGCTGTTCATCTGCGGGCCTTACATGATGCTGCGGCTCGGCTGGCAGGCCGATGCAGGAGGCAGGCCCTCGACAGTCAACATCCTGCTGGCTGCATTCATCGGCTTTGGCTGGAGTTTCGTGACCGGCCTGATGATCATGGGAACGTATGTGTCGATGCTGAAAGCTGCGGCATAAAAAAAGGCCAGCTCCCTTGCGGGAGACTGGCCCAGTGCACACTCCTGTCGGGGAGTGGAACCCGTAAAATCAGTGTCTTTAGTGCAGGCTCAGTAACCTGCGGTGGCCAGCACGACAGCGTCACGGCCATCGAGGATATCGACCCACTGGCCCGCATGGGCCTGTGACTGGCGCTTGAGATAGGTGTAGGGCGTATCGGTCCACAGCTTGATCAGGCCGTCCTGGTTATCGAGGATCAGATCTCCGCGATCGGTACGGATCATCAGCACGGCGTGGCCTTCGCCATTGCTCTGCATCACCACCGAGATCAGAAGATTGGCCGGGTTCCAGCCGCGACCGATCAGTTCGGCGCGCTTGGCGAGGACGAAATCCTCGCAGTCGCCATAACCGGAGGCTGGAATGGTCCAGAACTCGGGAACGCCATACAAATCCTGATCGCTGACGGCGGTGATGGTGGTGTTGAAGTGGTTGTTCACGTCCTGCAGCTCGCGCCACAGGTCATCGTTGAGAGCGACCGGCGCAGCTGCAGCCATGGGCTGGCAGTCATAGGGGCGCTTCTGGCAATATTCCATGTGACCGACCGGGATGGAGGTCTGGCCGGAAATCTGGGCGTAGGCCGTGTGGATGCGCCCGTCCTGAGCAGCGGCCGGTGCGGCGGCACCCAAAAAAGCAGCGAGGGCGACAAGGCCCGAAACAAGGATCGATGTTTTTTTCATTTTCGTGATCTCCCCGACGGAGACCACGATAGGCGGGGGCAATTGCCCCTATCGAAAAATTGCCACGCAGTTTTTAAGCGTGTTTTATCGGATTGATTTACCCGGCATTAGCCATGAGAGATCAGCGGCGGGCGTAGAACGCATTGCCCCCGGCCACCAGCACATAGTGCATGTTGCGATAGGGGAAGGTGAGACCGGCGGTGTGGAAATACATCGCATCCTGCACTCCGTAATGCCGCTCGCCGGCGAGCACGCGCGAGGCCATCTGTGAGGCAAGCTGCATGCTGCGCGGCTCGGTCATCTTCTTGTGCAGCACCCCGTCGGCGAACTGGTTCTTCTGTCCCACCACGCCACACACATCGCCGGGGAACTGTGGGGAGGCTGCGCGGTTCATCACCACGGTGCCGACCGCCAGCATGCCATCGGGGCTGGAGCGGTTCGATTCGAAATACATGACGCGGGTCATGCACTCATGAGGTGTTTTCGCGCCGAACAGACCAAACAAGGTGGCGCAACCGGAAAGACTGGTGAGGGCGGTCAGGCAGACGGCAAGCGCCGCAGCCTTTTTTACGATACGCATGACAAAGAACCATCCAGAATACGCGGGTGGTTGCGCCGCCCGACCCCGCCCCCCGCGACCGGACCTGCGCGACTGCATCAAAAATACCAGCCAGCGGGTTAAGGATAAGTTCACTACGATTCGCCGGTGGGAAATTTTTCGGCGGCGGAATCGCTCTAGTTCACCGTCAGATTCTGCTGCACGACTGGCAGCATTTCCTGGACCGAGCCGAATTCGACGGCGATGCCATCGGAAAAATGGCGCACGACGCGGGCGCGCATGCGGCCAAGGGTGATCGGCGTGCCCAGCGCCGGGCGCACGTCGATTTCAACGGCAGCACCCGACAGCGAGATATCGGTGATCTTGCAATGATAGCGGCGGCCATCTTCGAGCAGAATTGAGGAATGGCGATTGTCGGGCACCACGCGCTCGTGGCGGCGGTCTTCGGGCAGGTCGAGCAGGTCCTTGTTGGCCAGCCAGGTAAGCTGGGCGGCCATCTTCTCGCGCTTGCGCGATGAGGCAATGAGGCTCATGTGGAAGCCGCCATCGATCAACCGGAGGATCGGTCCTTCCACGCGTCCCAGATGGTCGAGATAGATGATGACTTTTTCACCGATCCGGCCGCTTGCGGGCGCGATGACAATGGCATCGCCCGGAGACATCTCAATGATCTGGCAGGGAAATTCACGACGGTCGGCGAGCATGTAGCGACCCAGCACCGAGACATTGACGCGCTGGAAACGGCTTTCGGACGCGCGGGCGGGCGCGGCCGAATAGTGCTTTGCAAGCGCCGAATCTTCGATGAGCATGTCCCGCTATCGCTCCCATAACCGCCGATTACGGGCCAACAATATCAGGTACAGCGTTAACGGAGGGTAAGGCGGGGGATAACCAATTGATTCAACTGATGTGGCGGGTGCGCAAGCGTCAGTTCTTGCCGCCGTCGATCACCGAAAGATGAGCGTAGCGGCGCGCGGAGTATCCAGCAACGGTCGCCGGCATTGGCATGGCGCTGTCGTTCATGGCGGCGGCGATATCGTCGAGCACCGGATTGCGATAGCCATCGGCGGTGACGGTTTCGCGGTCATCGGGCCAGATCAGCCGCAGGCCGGTGATGCGCTGGTCAACGATGGGGTGGATGCCCAGCCAATAGGGGGTATCCAGCGCGGTGAGTCCGCCGAGAATGCGTGAACTGGTGACGCCGTTATGGCGCAGCGGGAAGAGCGCCAATTCGAACATCAGCTTTTCGCCGCGCTCGGTCGCGCCTTCGAAGGTGACCAGCGCCACGGCGTGATCTTCGGTCACGGCGCGCATCAGCGTTTCGAGCGCATCATGATCGCGCGCGGACCACAGCATGGAAAACGGGCGCGATTTGAGCTCGCGGCAATAGGTGGCGCAAATGTGGGAGCCGGCGAGGCGGAAGGTGAAATCGGCACCGTCCAGCGATTCGAGAATGAAGGTGTGGGCCAGGGCATCGCGAATCCGTGTAGGATCGATATCGCGACGTTCCGGAGTCGACCGGGCGCCGCGGATCTCGTTCCAATAGGAGTAGAGCGTTCTGGTGCTGCGCTGTTGCATTCTGTACCCGGCAAGTCCTGGATCTGCGATAGAGGGCGGGGCCGATCAGGACCTCGCCAAGACAAACGCCAGACTGGCAAATTCGCTGCGCAAATGCGCTCTTAAACAATCATTAAGGTTAATTTCCACGGTCGCTATGTGGATAAATCACCAACCGACCGGAAACACGCCGGAATTCAAGGGACAACCCTGATGGCCGATACAGACAATCCCTCAGTTCCGGACCGGCGCGAGCCGATTTTCAACGTACCGGGCGTGATCGCGGTGCTGGTGGGCCTGATGTGGGCGATTCACATCGCCTCGGGGCTGGTGCTGGACGCCTATGGGATGGGCAATCTGCGTATCTGGTTTGCCTTTATCCCCGACCGGTTCACGGCTGCGGCCCAATGGCCGGGCGGGTGGCTGCCCCTGGTGTGGACCGGGTTCACCCACGCGTTCCTGCATGTCGACTACATGCATCTTGCGGTCAACACGGCCTGGCTGGCGATCTTTGGAACGCCGGTGGCGCGCCGCTACGGGACAAGCGGTTTGCTGATTATCTTCTTGCTCGGCGCGTTGGCCGGGGCGCTGGTGCAGACGGTGGCGCTGCTGTTTTCCATCAGCCAGTTCGCGATACTTTTGGGGGCATCGGGTGGGGTGTCAGCGCTGACCGGTGCGGCCATGCGGTTCATATTCGAGCCAGTGATTTTCCGGCGTGACCCGGAGACGGGGCAGGCGATTCCGCTGGGGCGGAAGACGGCTTCGCTCGCGGGGGTGTTCCGCAATCCGCGCAGCCGCGCCTTCATCGTCATCTGGTTTGTGCTCAACCTGATGATCGGATTTGCGCCGCTGATTCTGGGAGCCAATATCGCGATTGCGTGGGAGGCTCATATCGGCGGGTTCCTGGCCGGATTGCTGCTGCCTTCGGCGTTGGACCGGTTTTCGCGGCGGGGGTAAGGGCTGGGGAGTTCAGCCCTTGCCATAGACCTCGTTGGGGTCGAACAGGGATTTTGCCCCGTTGTCGCGCAGTTTCGCTTCGTCGCCGTCCAGTTGGACGGTGCGGTAAAAGCATGTCTTACGGCCCGTATGACAAGCAGCGCCCCGTCCTGTTTGCTCAACAACAACGATAAGGGCGTCCTGATCGCAATCGGTGCGCATTTCGACCAATTTCTGCAGTTCGCCTGAGCTTTCGCCCTTCTTCCACAAGGTGTTGCGCGAGCGCGACCAATAGGTGGCGAAACCCGAGCGCAGCGTCTCGGCGATGGCGTCGGCATTCATATGCGCGACCATGAGGATTTCGTTGGTTTGCGCTTCGACGGTGACGGCGGTGACCAGCCCATTCGCATCGAAACGCGGGGCAAAGACCGATCCGGCTTCGAGTTCGTCGCCGGACAGGGTGGCTGAATCAGCGAATGGCTTCATGGTGCGGTGTTCTTCTCTCGGATTTTTGATCCTAGCGGCCGGCGCGGATCAGCGCGAAGAAGCGCTCCTGTTCCTGACGGTCTTCGGCGAAGACCCCGGTGAACCGTTGCGTTACGGTCGAGGCTCCGTGCTTGTGCACTCCGCGAATGGACATGCACATATGCTCGGCTTCGAGCATCACGGCTACGCCGCGCGGGTTGATCGCCTCGTTGATCGCATCGACGATCTGGGCTGTGAGGTTTTCCTGAGTCTGCAGCCGCTTGGCGAACACATCCGTCGCCCGGGCCAGCTTGGACAGGCCAACGACACCATCATGCGGGAGATAGGCGATGTGGGCTTTCCCCACAAAGGGCACCATGTGGTGCTCGCAATGGGAGGAAAAGGGGATATCGCGGACGAGGACGATATCGTCATAGCCGCCCACTTCGGAAAAGGTTGTTTGCAGGATCGAGGTGGCGTCGAGATCGTAACCGGCGAAATACTCGCGATAGGCATCGACGACGCGGCGGGGCGTTTCCAGCAGGCCCTCGCGCTCGGGATTGTCGCCCGCCCAGGCAATCAGCGTGCGCACGGCAGCTTCCGCCTCTTCGCGGCTCGGACGATCAATGACGCGCTCAAGCGCAGTTTTGGCGATGGGCTTGACGTTCATGTCCATACGGAAGTTCCCTGCTATCGGCGCTGCATGTGACATGCGCATGCCGAAGGGTTTATCTGTGGCCTTCGCGTTTGCGGGCCTCGACAGCGCTTCTTATATAGTCGGGGCAAGCCGGTCGACAAGAAAACAGATTGGCGAGTTTGGGTGAACAAGCGGGTTTGCGACCCGGGAATCGACTGAAACATGGAATTTTCCGACCTTTACAGCAATCGCATCCTCGAAATCGCCGGTGCTGCGCGACCGATGGCGCGACTCGCGGCTCCGGACGGAACGGCGCGCAAAGTGTCGCGGGTGTGCGGTTCGGCGGTGGAAGTCGATCTCAAACTCGATGCTGGAAAAGTGGTTGCGTACGGGGCCACGATCAGTGCCTGCGCACTGGGGCAGACGAGCGCGGCGATCATGGCCGAGCACATCATCGGCGAAACGCCCGCAGATTTGCGCCGCTTGCGGGAGACTATGGTTGCAATGCTCAAGGCGGATGGACCGCCGCCCGTGGGGCGCTGGAGCGATCTGAAATACCTCGAACCGGTGCGGGCTTTTCCGGCCCGGCATGCGTCGACCCTTTTGGTGTTCGAGGCGGTGGTTGCGGCGCTCGACAAGGCCGGGGCGTGATGGCGCGCATCTGGGCGGTGATCGACTGGCCGTTCAAATGGACCGCTTATCTGTTGATTCAAGGCTATCGCTATTCGCTGTCGTCCCTCATGGGCCGCACCTGCCGCCACGCACCCTCCTGTTCCGAGTTCACCCGCGACGCGATTTTGCGGCACGGCTTTTGGCCGGGGGGGTGGATGGGGGCGGCGCGTATCTGGCGCTGCCGGCCGGGGGGGACCCATGGGTATGATCCGGTGCCGGAGGATATGCCGGGCGGTGCGCATTGGTTTCTGCCATGGCGGTATGGGCGGTGGGGGTAGGGTCGGGTTGAGTTCACTATGCGCGTGGGTTGGTGGATGGGGTGCTGGGCACCCCTCAACCGTCTCGGGCCAGTGGGGGGAAAGGGAAGCATCAGGCGGGTTTGGGAGCCAACTAAGGGCTGGAATCCCGGCGTAATCGTGCTAATCAACCGGCCTTGCGCACAAAGTGTGCGCAACAGCGAAATTTATGGAGACCCAAGATGATCAAGGTGACGTTCCCCGACGGTGCAATGCGCGAATACGCGAAGGGCACGACCGGGACCACCATCGTCGAGGGTATCTCGAAGTCGCTGGCCAAGAAGACCGTGGCCATGCGCTGGGACGGGGAGCTCGCCGACCTGTCGGATGCGCTCGACGCCGATGGGCGGATCGAGTTCGTGTTGCGCGATGACGAGGCGGCGCTTGAGCTGATCCGTCACGACGCGGCTCACGTGCTGGCCGAGGCGGTGCAGGAATTGTGGCCCGATACGCAGGTCACCATCGGGCCGGTGATCGAGAACGGGTTCTATTACGATTTTTATCGCGCCGAGCCGTTCTCGGAAGATGAGTTGCGCCAGATCGAAAAGAAGATGGGCGAAATCATCGACCGGGGGGCCGCGTTCACCAAGGAAATCTGGAGCCGCGAAGAGGCCAAAAAGGTGTTTGCCGCCAAGGGCGAGCACTTCAAGGTCGAACTGATCGACGCAATCTCTGAAGATCAGTCGATCCGTATCTACAAGCAGGGTCAGTGGTTTGACCTGTGCCGCGGGCCGCATATGCGCACCACGAAAGATGTGGGCAAGGCGTTCAAGCTGACCAAAGTGGCGGGCGCTTATTGGCGCGGCGATTCCAATCGCGAGGTGCTGAGCCGGATTTACGGGACGGCCTGGGCGACCAAGGAACAGCTCGACCAGTATCTGCACATGGTCGAGGAAGCCGAAAAGCGCGATCACCGCAAGATCGGGCAGGAGATGGATCTGTACCACTTCCAGCCCGAAGCGCAGGGCTCGGTGTTCTGGCACCCGAAAGGGTTCGTCATGTACAATCAGATGGAGGAGTATATCCGCCGCCGTCTGAACACCGCCGGCTACAAGGAAATCAAGACGCCGCAGCTGCTCGACAACAAGCTGTGGGAGAAATCGGGCCACTGGGGCAAGTTCCGCGAGAACATGTTCGTGGTACCCGACGAGACGCCCTCGACCGAAGGTGATCAGCCGGTGATCTCGCCGGATGCGAACCTGTTGGCGCTCAAGCCGATGAACTGCCCGGCCCACGTGCAGGTGTTCAATCAGGGAATCAAGTCTTACCGCGATCTGCCTCTGAGGCTTGCGGAATTTGGCTGTTGCCATCGCAATGAAGCGCATGGGGCGCTGCATGGACTGATGCGCGTGCGGCAGATGACCCAGGACGATGCGCATATCTTCTGCCGGGTGGACCAGATTCAGGCGGAGACCGAGGCGTTCTGCGCCTTGCTCGACTCCGTCTATGAGGACATGGGCTTCACCGAAGTGAAGATTTTGCTCGCGACGCGGCCTGAGGTGCGGGCGGGCGAGGACGATGTCTGGGACCTTGCGGAAAAGAGCCTTGGCGATGCGCTCAAGGCCACGGGACGCCAGTTCCAGATCGCGGAAGGCGAGGGCGCGTTTTACGGTCCCAAGCTTGAATTCCATCTCAAGGACGCGATCGGCCGGTCGTGGCAGTGCGGGACGTTGCAGCTCGATTTCGTGATGCCCGAGCGGCTGGAAGCGTCCTATGTGGCCGAGGACGGGTCGCGCCAGCGTCCGGTTATGCTGCACCGGGCCGTGCTGGGCACGCTGGAGCGCTTTATCGGCATCATGATCGAGAGCTATGCCGGGCGGATGCCCCTGTGGCTGGCGCCGGTGCAGGTGGTGGTGGCGACGATTGTGTCGGATGCGGACGATTACGCGCGTGATGTGGTTGCGCAATTGCAGGCGCGGGGCATCCGGGCCGAAATCGATACGCGCAACGAGTCGATCAACTACAAGGTGCGCGAGCATTCCGTGGGGCGGGTGCCGTTCATCTTTGTCGCCGGACGGCGCGAGGCGGAGGAAAAAACCGTGTCCATCCGCCGTCTCGGCAGCCAGGGCCAGACGGTGCAGCCGCTCGATGAAGCGATTGCCGAACTGGCCGGGGCGGTGGTGCCGCCGGACTTGCAGCGCAAGGCGGGTTAACCCGGAAAGCGAATTGGCTTGGGTGTTGGTCAGTAGGGTGGGCGCTGGAGTACAAGCTTCAGCGCTGCCGGTTACTGGATCCCGGATCAAGTCCGGGATGACAGCGCTGGTGATGGGGCACCGGGTGCGCTGAGCTGATCTGCCAGCCAAAGGGGGCGTTGAAATTCAGCGCACCCCTCACCCCGGCCCTCTCCCTCAAGGGGAGAGGGGGGCTCTTTGGGAGGCGTTGGTTCTCGTATGGAAACGCTGAGCCAGCTACAGAAGGTGGGCAGATGAGGGGGCACTAAGCTCCCCCAACTCCCATCGTTATCCCGAGGACTTGATCCGGGATGACAGGAGATTACAGTTGCCCCCTTTCCCTTCTCCCCTTGCGGCAGAGGGTGGCCGGGCAGCGGCCGGACGAGGGGTGCTAAGCTATCCCAACCCCCACCGTCATCCCGGGCGGAGACCCGGGATCCAGTAACCGGCAGGGTTGCGGTTCTTTCTTGGCCGCCGCCGGGTACTGGGGCTCGGCTCAAGCAGGGATGACTGTGAAAGGAACTGTCCTTAGTACACAGCCGTCAGGATTTCGACCTGGCGCGGGCTGCCGGCGGTGATTTCGAATTCGCGATTGTAAACATTCTCGCCCAGCTTGGCCAAGGCGAGGTAGTCGCCTTCGGCCAGAACGGTGGCGGGGAAGGCGCCGATGTCGGTGAAGATGGTTTCGCCCTGCTGCGTCTTGATGGTCCATTCCACGTCGGCGATGGCCTCGCCACCCTCTTCGGAGACCAGTCGCAGGGAGACCTGCGCTGCCTTGTGATAGAGGGTCGCCTCGGTGATCTGGCCGGATTCGACGCGCAATTGGGAACGGACCACGGCGTTGATGGGGCCGAACCGGGACACGATGGAGTAGATGCCCGCGCTCAGGTGCATGAGTTCGTCGGCAGGAACGTCTTCGGCAACCGTCGTGCGTCCGTTTGGACCGTCCGAATAGACATCGAACCGCAACAGGTCGGCTGGAACGGGAATTTCGCCGGTGATCATTGCCGAGAGACGCAGGCCGCCGACCTCGAAAATGATGGTATGGGTATTGGGACCGGGCTCCACAAAAAGGCGGTCGCTGGCTTGCGCGCGACCATAGGCGACGTGGATCACATACTCTCCCGGAGGGACGCTGAACGCCGCCGTCGCGTCCTCGGATTTGGCCACCAGCGCCAGTTCGCCGGTTTCGTCGGTGCGGGTATCGAAGATGCGCCAGACGAGGCCGTCGGGGATGAACGGGCCGTCATCGGTCAGGCGGGCGGAAAGCGTGACAGGCTGCGGGTCGGTGATGCCGGAAAAATCCGGTCGCCGATCGGGGCCGATATCGTCATCGATGTCTATGTCGGACGCGATTTCGTCGGCATCGTCAGGCTGCTCGGGGCCGCCGTATTGAGCAGGGCGGGGCGGGGGGACAGGTGCGACAAGATCGTCATCGATCTGTTGTCCGGCGGCGGGCATGATACCCAGAGCCAGAATGCCTAAGAAAATCACAGATCGCAGGTACATCAACCAACCCATTGCCAAACCACCGCCCCAGGGCGGCCATCCCTAGACTTGGAATGGGGAAAAGCTGTGTCATAAGGGAGCACGATGAGCAAGTTTGGAGCATTGTTTTCATGAGCGTCAATCTCGCGCTGCGCGATTATCTCAAGACCCGCCGCACCGTCACCGCACCGTTTCTGGCTGAGCCCGGCCCGAATGCCGACGAACTCGATGAATTGCTGACCATCGCCAGCCGGGTGCCCGATCATGGCAAGCTCGCGCCCTGGCGATTCGTGATTATCGAAGGGGCGGCGCGCGCGGCGGCGGGGGAAAAGCTCTATGAACTGGCTAAAACCAAGTGGCCGGAGCGCAGTGAACAGGAGCTGGACACCGAACGCAGCCGGTTTCTGCCTGCGCCGCTGACCGTGGGGGTCATTTCAACGGCGGCTCCGCACGTGAAAATCCCCGAACTGGAGCAATTGCTGGCGGCGGGCAATGTGTGTCTCAATCTGTGCCACGGCGCCAATGCGCTCGGTTTTGCGGCCCATTGGGTGACGCGCTGGTTTGCGTTTGATGCGGACGCTGCGGCGATGCTGGGAGCCAAGCCGGGGGAACAATTTGTCGGGTTTGTGCATATCGGCACGCCCCAGACCCGGCTTGAAGATCGCGATCGCCCCGATGTGAAGGCGCTGACCACATATTGGCAGGTTAACGCGCGGTTAACCCCTGTAGGGTTTCATTAACCATGAACTTTTCCGAGTCGGATGCTCATGGTTTCGCCGATTTCCTCCGTTCCGCAACCGATTGCCCATGCCCTCGACAGGGCAGGGGCACGCAACGGCGTGGATTTCGACTACCTGTTGCAGACCGCGATCCGCGAAAGCAGCCTTAATCCCAACGCCAGGGCCTCGACGTCTTCGGCGACGGGATTGTTCCAATTCATCGAGAGCACCTGGCTCGAAATGATGAAGGATGAAGGGCCGCGGCTCGGCTATGCGGATTTTTCCGATCATATCGAGGAGCGGGACGGGGAATTCTTCGTGGCCAATCCGGCGGTGCGGCAGCAAATTCTCGAATTGCGCAAGGACCCGCAGGTTGCCGCTGATCTCGCCGCTGCCTTTACGCGGCGCAATGGCGACTATCTGCATAGCAAGTTCGGGCGGATGCCCAGCCCGGGTGAATTGTACATCGCCCATTTTCTGGGGCCGCGTGGGGCCGAGCGATTTTTCGAGGTGGGGCTGACCGCGCCCGACGCACCGGCGGCCAATTATTTTCCACGGCCCGCGGCGGCCAATCCGACGATCTTTTACCAAAATGGGCGGGCGCGCTCGGTGCGCGAGGTTTACGAGGTGCTGGTGGCGCGCCACGCAAGCGGACCGTCCAACGCGGCGTTTGAGGCCCAGCAATTGGCCAATCAGCAAGCGCTGCCCTCGCGGATGGAGATGGAGACGCGCCCGCTGATCCCGCCGGGGGTGTCGTTCACCTCGCTGTTTTCCACGCAGGTCGATCCGTCTGGCGCGTCGCCAGTGGACTTGCCGACGGCTGCCCCCGGGCGGCCGCTGTTCAGCGGGTTCTATTCGGGTGAGTAGGGCGTCTGATCCGGGTCGTCATGGTGAACCAATCCTTAAATCTTGCGCGCTAGGGTGAGGCCAGAATGTTTGGGGAAATGTATGGTCGCCTATCAGCGTTATGTGGAGCTGTCGCAATCGCGAAATAGCGAGGAGCGCGGACAGGCGGCGCATCTGGCTGCCATGGCCTATCTGGGCCATCGCGGGCCAGCGGACGAGCAAGCGGCGCTCTATGCGGCGCTGGTCAATTTTCTCGATGATCCTTCGGTGAAAGTGCGCGCGGCGCTTGCCTATGGGCTGCTGCATTCCGAACACGCACCCCGTCCGCTGATGCTGTCGCTTGCGCAGGACGCGCCGGTGATTTCGCGCGCCGTGGTGCAGTTTTCGCCGGTGCTGCTCGATGCGGATCTGATGGGAATCATCCGGTCCGGCGATCCCGATATGCTGGTGGCGATCACGGCGCGGCCCACGCTGGGGCAGAGGATTGCACTGGCGCTGACGCGGCAGAACGACCCCGATCTTTGCGTGAGGGTGCTGGAACGGACCGAGATCGGGCTTCCCGAAGATGATTTGTTGATGCTGGCTGAAACGTGGGGCGAGGATGCGCGGGTGCGGGGGGCATTGCTCAAGCGCACCGATCTGCCCGGCACCGCCCGGTTGCATCTGGTGGAGTGTGTCCGGGCGGCGCTGGCGGGTCTGCGTATCGTCAAAGGTTCGATCCAACCGCGCAGGCTGGACCGGTTGATGCGCGACGCTTGCGATTCTGCGGCGACGACGATCGGAGAACGGGAGGCGGGCAGGGGCGCACAGCGCTACGTCGCGACGATGGCTGCCAGTGAAAAGATCAACACGAGACTGATGCTGCATGCGGTGGTGCATGGGCAGGTGCTGTTTTTTTCCGATGCGCTGGCGCAGCTTTCCGGTACGCCACGGGCAAAAGTGTTCACGCTTCTCGATAGCGGCAGCCGGGGCGCGCTGCATGCGCTGTTTGCGCGATGCGGGTTTTCGCCGGCGGTGCGGAGCCTGCTTGCCCGGTTGGTAGCGCATGCCCGCCGCAACGATCTGGCGGACGATGTCGCGGCACGGCATCACATCGTTTCCTTGCTGATCGAGGAACTGATTGCCGAACATGACGGGGCGTTGCCTGCCTCCCTCGATGAGGCCTTTGCCTATCTCAACGAACAGAACATTGCGCTGGCGCGCAAGGCAGCGCGCGGCGTGATGCCGGCTTTTGCCGCAGAAGCGAGCGAGGCCGTGATGCTGGCGGACATGGAGGCGGAGCGGCTGGCCCTGCCGGCGGCGTGAACGCCGTAAAAAAGCCAGTCAGTCCCTACTAATAGCGGAACTGTTCGATCAGGACGCGTTCGTCGAGGCTGTGGCCGGGATCGAACAGGAGCGTTACCGAATGGAGCCGGTCTTCATGCACCTCGACTTTGAGGACATGCTCGAATTCCACGTTATCGGCGACAGCGCTGAGGGGGCGCTTTTTCGGTTCGAGCGTGGAAAACGCGAGATGGGCGCGGTTGGACAGGATTGCCCCGCGCCAGCGGCGGGGGCGAAACGGGGAAATCGGCGTCAGCGCCAGCAACGGTGCGGTGATTGGCAGGATGGGTCCGTGGGCGGACAGGTTGTAAGCAGTCGACCCGGCCGGGGTGGCGACGATTACCCCGTCGCAAATCAATTCCTCCAGCCGCAGATCGCCATCAATACGGATTTCGATTTTGGCGGCCTGGTATGAGGACCGGTAAAGGGAGACTTCGTTCAGCGCCAGCGCCTCGGACACGGCGCCATCGGCGGTGGTCACGCGCATCTTGAGGGGATGAATGGTGGTGGGCATGGAGGCGCGCAGGCGCACATCAAGCGCATCGGGGCTGAACTCGTTCATCAGGAACCCGACCGAGCCGAAATTCATGCCATAGACAGGGATGCCCCTGTCCATGACCCTGTGCAGGGTCTCAAGCATCAGGCCATCGCCGCCCAGAGCCACGATGATCGAGGCGTTGTCGATGCCGCAATCACCGAAACGGGCAGCGAACATGTCACGCGCGGCGCGGGCTTCCGCAGTGTCCGAGGATACGAAAGCCACCTTGCCATCGGTATATAGCGCCACGCGACCTCTCCCCGGAATTTCCGCAAACTCTCGTCCGGGGATTAGCACGCGCCGCCGGGACTGACCAGCGTGCGCGCGGGCAGCGTCAGTGCGCGGGGGCGGCGGTCGACAAGAGGCCGTACACCAAAATCCCGACGGCAAAGGCCATGATGAGCAGGCCGCCAGCGACAGAGCCGCCCAGCGTCATGACATACAGCCCGCCCAGGAGCAGGAGCATATGCACGGCAAACCACGTCAGAATATGGACGAAGCCGGCATAGGTGCGCGCGTGTTCGGCAAACTCGGGAGCCGCTGCCCCGGTCGCCGGATCCTCAATGACAGGGAATTGCTCGGGGCTGATAGTGCTCATGACATAATCCTCCGGTGTGTGTGCCAAAGGAACAACGACCAGACCGGGAGATAGGTTTCATGAGTGCGCGGTGCACCGGGAAATCTCTTCGGCTTGCATCGGCACAAGACTGGTGCTAGCAACCAACGCGTTGCCGGTATAGCTCAGTTGGTAGAGCATCTGATTTGTAATCAGAGGGTCGCGGGTTCAAGTCCTGCTGCCGGCACCATAAAACTCAATAAAATCAACGTTTGACAGCAGGGTCGAAAAGAACAAACCGGAATGGTTTGTGTTCTCGTCGCGACGATGGGATTCCCGTCAGCCGACACCGGCCGGGCACATGCCGCGATAGCGGTACTCGCCGTGTCCGTTACGCTTGCGTGCCTGCGCCGGGTGCTCAGCCATCGCGCTCGTGACGGCTGGTTCGCGGATCATTTTCAACGTGCGCGCAGCACGCACAAAAAATCCCCCGCTGGCGGATAGCCAACGGGGGGGTATTTTGGTTGGCAGGCAGACTGAAACGCCAGGTACGCTTATGCCGCCTGCAACAATCCTTCAGCATCGAGGCTCTTCTGAACTGCTGGGCGAGCGCCAACGGCCGCAACGTATTTCTGCACATTCGGAAACGCCGCCAGATCAATCTCGGCGAACCTTACCCACCCCAGGATGGTCCAAAGATAGGCGTCCGCCGCCGTAAACGTGTCGCCCATAAGGTACGTCTTGCCGGCGAGCTTCTCATTTACGAAGCCGAGGCGCTTGTTGAGGTGATTACGGGTGGTAGCCTTCGTCTCGTCAGTCGTCTCCGGCTTGAAGAACGCGCTGAAGCTCTTGTGCAACTCAGACGACACGAACGCCAGCCACTGCTGGACGCGGTAACGCGCCATGTCGCCAACCGCCGGCATCAAGGCGCTTTCCGGATTCTGGTCGGCCAGATACTGCACTACAATCTGCGCTTCGGTCAGCGTCTCGTCGCCATCAATCAGAAGGGTCGGCACATATCCGTTAGGATTCACTTCCAAATAATCGGTGTCGTGCTCTGTCTTCTTGGTTCCGCCATCAACCCTGACCAGTTCAAAGGCCAAGCCAGCTTCGTTCGCAACAATGTGTGGCGCGAGAGAGCAGGCGCCGGGCATGTAGTACAGCTTCATTCACATTCTCCAAAAGATGAACGCTGCCCTCCAGACTGGACATCCAGCTGCCTGGCAACGAAGCTGCAATGTGGCCTTGCAACCGCCCGCTTCAAGAGGCAGCGACTATTTGCCCCTTAAGCTGATGAGAGCGGTGGGCGAGCCCGCTAGTGTGCTGCCGTCGCGGGTTCAAGTCGTGCTGCCGGCACCACTTTTCCGATCAGTTTCAAGACTATGCGTTGCGGGGCTCAGGGTTCTGCCGGAAAACGCTGTGTCGATGCCGGTGAGGGTCTTCATCATCAGGCCGCGATAGATCGGTTCGCCCGCATCGGGTACGAGATCGACTGGCGGCAGGCCACGCACACGGCCCATCAGCGACGCGGCAACGCCTTCGGCCAGGCCGGTTTCCATGAGATCATAGGCGGCGGTGAGCGGGCCCAGCATGACGATCCGGTCGATTTCGACAAGCGAGATCAGCCGGTTGATGCCAAAGCCGATGGCCTGTCCGGCAAGAGTGAACGCGTGGCGGGCGTTGCGTTCGCCGTGGCGCGCATCAGCCATGATCTTTTGCAGATCGGCGGGCGGGACGGCACTGGCGGGGGGCGTGTGTTCGGGCACAGCGTATGCCGTGCGCAGGATGGCGTAATCGCCGGCATAGGCCTCGATACAGCCGCGCGCGCCGCAGCGGCACAACGCCCCGCCGGGAACGTGGATCATGTGGCCGAATTCGGTGCCCAGATCGGTCTGCGGAGAGGCGCCGATGGGGAAGGTCAGTCCCATGCCGAGCGTGGAACCGGCAAAGATGGTGGCAACAGTCTTGCCGCCCTGGTCCGAGGTGACCCAGCGCATGCCGTCGGCCATCAGCCGTCCGCGCTTGAACAGCCGGGCAGGGACGCCGAACTGTCGCTCGATGGGCCCGATGAAGTCGTGTCCGGCCAGATGGGCAATGGGAGACCATTGCAGCCCGGTGCCGCCCGCTTCGAGTATGCCCTGAACGGAAATGGACACCCCGTGCAGGGCGCAGTGCGCGCCCTGTGTGCGCTCGATCATCATGCCGATCCGCTCGGCGAAATACTCGGCCGGGGCCATTTGGGAAAAGAGGGTGGGCCCGACGGGCGATTCCACCCGGTCGATCAGGATGCCAGCATAATCGACAAGCGACAGGCGGCAGCGGTTCACGTCGATTTCGACGAGGAGGACAAAACCGGCGCTGCGGCTGAGCGAGAGCTGAACCGCTGGACGTCCGCGCGCCTTTGCGCCGGAAACCGGCTCGGCCTGTTCGGTGAGAATGCCGTCCCGGACCAGCTCGGACGCAATCGCGGTGAGCGTTGCGTTGGACAACCCGGTGGCCGTTGCCACTTGCGAACGCGACAGCGGGCCGTGCCGACGCAAGGCGCCGAGCACAAGCTGCCGGTTCTGACGCCGGATCATTTCTGTGTCCGCAACGCGTTGCGTCAAGGACGACCTCCCTTTGTGACCGTGCCCCTTCTAGGGACATCGCCGCCCGGTTGCACGTGGTTTTGCCCCTGGCGCGCAATTGGACGTTGACACAGCATTTCGCGCGTGCCAATTATTTTTTCGGGTATTGAAAAATATCCAGTGCGAAGCGCTCAGGAGGTGCTTTGCGGGAGGACCTTTCTTTCATTGAGAGTGGGCGGACGGGGGCGTCCGCGGGAGGAGAATCATGAAGAATCTTACATCTGTCCTATTGGGCACGACGGTGCTGTTCGGTCTCGTGGGGAGTGCCGTGGCGCAGGATTTCACGGTCGGTGTGTCGTGGTCGAACTTTCAGGAAGAACGCTGGAAGACCGACGAAGCGGCCATTCAGGCCAAGCTAGCGGAACTGGGGGCGAGCTATATCTCGGCTGACGCGCAGTCTTCGGCCTCCAAGCAACTCACCGATATCGAAAGCCTGATCGCCCAGGGCGCGGACGCCCTGATCGTGCTGGCTCAGGATTCCGATGCCATCCAGCCGGCGATCTCGGCGGCGGTAGCGGAAGGCATTCCGGTGGTGGGCTATGACCGGCTGATCGAAAATCCCGATGCGTTCTACATCACCTTCGACAACAAGGGCGTGGGGCGGTTGCAGGCGGAGGCGGTCTATGCGGTTCAGCCCACGGGCAATTACGTGTTCATCAAGGGCTCCAGTGCCGACCCCAATGCGGACTTCCTGTTCGAGGGCCAAATGGAGGTGCTTCAGGACGCCATCGATGCCGGCGATATCGTCAATGTGGGCGAAGCCTACACCGATGGCTGGCTGCCCGAAAATGCCCAGGCGAACATGGAGCAGTTCCTGACCGCTAACAATAATGAGGTCGATGCGGTGGTGGCATCCAATGACGGCACCGCGGGCGGGGCGATTGCCGCGCTGGCCGCACAGGGACTGGACGGGGCCGTGCCCGTTTCGGGGCAGGACGGCGACCATGCCGCCCTCAACCGCATTGCGCTCGGGACACAGACCGTTTCGGTCTGGAAGGATTCGCGTGAACTCGGCGCCAAGGCGGCGGAAATCGCTATCGACCTGGCCAATGGGGCCGCACTCGCCGACATCAACGGCGCGGTGATGTTCGATGGCGGGCCGAACGGGGTGGCGATGACGTCCTATTTCCTCGCGCCGGTCGCGATCACCCAGGACAATCTCGATATCGTCATCGATGCGGGATGGGTGAGCAAGGACGTGGTGTGTCAGGGGGTGGCCGCGGGAACGGTCGCAGCCTGCAACTGACGCGAGGACGGACTTCGGAGCGTCGGCTTATCGCTGGCGCTCCAGACTTTGACCCAAGGGCATCGGCCATCCGAACGCGGCGCGAGCTGCGTGGGTCCGATGCCCGGTTACAGCCGTCGCGGCACCGGTGGGGCGCCGCGACATCAATCCTTCGGGGGGAGCGATGGCTGAACAAAATACAATAGAGTCATCCAGCACGCCTGGCTTTATCGCCGGCTCGCCCATCCAGCGGTTCCTGAGCGCGACGGAAATCGACACGCGCCTTGTTGGCATGATCGGTGCGCTGCTCCTGATCTGGATGGGATTTCATTTTCTGTCGGGCGGACTGTTCATGACGCCCAGAAACCTGTGGAACCTGTCGGTTCAAACCGCCTCGATCTCGATCATGGCGACGGGCATGGTTCTGGTGATCGTCACGCGCAATATCGACCTGTCGGTCGGGTCACTGCTCGGCATCATCGCCATGGTGATGGGGGTGATGCAGGCGGAATATCTGCCGGGGATGCTCGGGTTCGGCCATCCGCTGATCTGGGCCATCGCGCTGGCGGTGGGGATCGTGTGCGGGGTGGCCATCGGCGCGTTGCAGGGCGCGATCATCGCCTATCTGCGGGTTCCGGCGTTCATCGTGACGCTCGGCGGCTATCTGGTGTGGCGTGGGGCGGCATGGTGGGTCACCTCGGGCCGGACGGTGGCGCCGCTCGACTCGCGCTTCCGCCTCATGGGTGGAGGGCCGGAAGGAGCAGTGGGAGCGACGGTGAGCTGGATTCTGGCCATTGTGGCGTGTCTGGGGATCGGGGCCTATCTAATCTATGCGCGCGGGCAGCGGCATCGGTTCAGTTTTCAACAGCGCCCACTATGGGCCGAAGCCTTGCTGGCGGCGCTGGGGTGCGGGGCGGTGATCGGCGCGGTACTGGTGTTCAACGCCTATCCCTGGCCGGTGCGCATCGCGCAAAACTATGCCAATGCGCATAACATTCCCATTCCCGACGGCGGGCTGTTCATCTCGCACGGCATCGCCATCCCGGTGCTGCTGGCAGTGGCCGTTGGGGTGGTGATGACCTTCATCGCCACGCGGACACGCTTCGGGCGGTATGTGTTCGCCATGGGCGGCAACCCGGAGGCGGCGGACCTGGCCGGGATCAATACCCGCTGGGTGACGGTCAAGATTTTCATGCTGCTTGGCGGGCTGTGCGCGATTGCCGCCGCGATCTCGTCGGCACGGCTCAATGCCGCCACCAACGCCATGGGCACGCTGGATGAGCTCTATGTGATTGCCGCTGCGGTGATCGGTGGTACATCGCTATCGGGCGGGGTGGGAACGATCGTCGGGGCCATGATCGGGGCGCTGGTCATGCAGTCGCTGCAATCGGGGATGGTGCTGATGGGGCTCGACAGTCCGCTGCAATCGATTGTGGTCGGCATCGTGCTGGTGGTCGCGGTCTGGCTCGACACGCTCTATCGCAACCGGGCGCAGTGAGGATTTGGGCAGATGAACCAACACATGCAAACTCCGCTCGTCGAGCTCGATGATATCTCCATCGCGTTTGGGGGAATTCGTGCCGTCGATGGCGCGTCTCTCGATCTTTATCCGGGCGAGGTGGTGGGCCTGCTCGGGCATAATGGTGCGGGCAAGTCGACGCTGATCAAGATTCTCTCGGGCGCCTACAAGCGCGATTCGGGGGCAATCCGTATCGATGGCGAGGACGCGACCATCAACAACCCGCGCGACGCCAAGGCCTATGGCATCGAGACCATCTACCAGACACTGGCAGTGGCCGATAATGTGGACGCGGCGGCCAATCTGTTTCTGGGCCGCGAACTGGTGACCGCGATCGGAACGCTCGACGATGTGGCCATGGAGGCCAAGGCGCGCGAGGTGATGGGGCGGCTCAATCCCAATTTCCGCCGGTTCAAGGAGCCGGTGAAGGCGTTGTCCGGAGGGCAGCGGCAGTCGGTGGCGATTGCCCGGGCGATCCTGTTCAACGCGCGCATCCTGATCATGGATGAGCCGACAGCCGCGCTGGGGCCGCAGGAAACAGCACAGGTGGGCGACCTGATCCGACAGCTCAAATCGGAAGGGATCGGGATTTTCCTGATCAGCCACGATATCCATGATGTGTTCGACCTGGCTGACCGGGTTTGCGTGATGAAGAACGGGCAGGTGGTGGGAATCGCCAGAACCGCAGACGTCACCAAGGACGAGGTTCTGGGCATGATCATCATGGGCAAATGTCCACCGGGAGCCATCCCGGGGCCGGGGGCGATGAAAGCCTAGAGCGTTGCCCTTGTCGATGCGCTTGTGCCACCTTGGCCCGAACGCAGAATCGATGAGGCTCACAATGAAGACACGCGCCGCAGTAGCTTTCGAGGCAGGACAGCCTCTTGAGATCGTGGAACTCGACCTGGAAGGGCCAAAGGCCGGTGAAGTTCTGGTTGAAATCAAGGCGACAGGCATCTGCCATACCGATGATTTCACCTTGTCCGGCGCGGACCCGGAGGGCCTGTTTCCTGCCATTCTCGGGCATGAAGGTGCGGGCGTCGTCGTTGAGGTCGGACCGGGGGTAACCAGCGTTGCGCCGGGGGATCACGTGATCCCGCTTTACACGCCGGAGTGCCGCGAATGCCCGTCCTGTCTGTCACGCAAGACCAATTTGTGCACCGCCATCCGCGCGACGCAGGGACAAGGCCTGATGCCGGATGGCACGAGCCGGTTCTCGTATAAGGGCAGGCCGATATATCACTATATGGGCTGCTCGACCTTCTCGAACTATTCGGTGATGCCGGAAATCGCGGTCGCCAAGATCGATCCCAAGGCTCCGTTCGACAAGGTCTGCTATGTGGGCTGTGGTGTGACGACCGGCGTAGGGGCCGTGTTCAACACGGCACAGGTGGAGCAGGGCGCGACTGCCGTGGTGTTCGGCCT
The DNA here is from genome assembly GCF_035555455.1 of Pelagibacterium sp. Classification (GTDB taxonomy): domain Bacteria; phylum Pseudomonadota; class Alphaproteobacteria; order Rhizobiales; family Devosiaceae; genus Pelagibacterium. The sequence continues at coordinate 28,293 of NZ_DATMGM010000022.1, forward strand.
GGGCGGGATCGGCCTCAATGTCATTCAGGGCCTCAAGCTGGCCGGTGCCGACATGATCATCGGTGTCGATCTCAACAACGCCAAGCGCGAATGGGGCGAACGGTTCGGGATGACCCATTTCGTCAACCCGAGGGAAATCGACGGCGATATCGTCCAGCATCTCGTCAACATGACCAAGCGCGGGGCCGACCAGATCGGTGGGGCGGACTATACGTTCGACTGCACCGGCAATGTCACCGTCATGCGCCAGGCGCTGGAAGCGAGCCACCGCGGGTGGGGCAAGTCGGTGGTGATCGGCGTTGCGGGCGCGGGGCAGGAAATTTCGACCCGGCCTTTCCAACTGGTCACCGGACGCCACTGGATGGGGTCGGCTTTTGGCGGGGCAAGAGGCCGGACCGACGTTCCCAAGATCGTCGATTGGTACATGTCGGGAAAGATCGAGATCGATCCGATGATCACGCATACGCTGCGCCTCGAAGACATCAACAAGGGCTTTGAGTTGATGCGTTCGGGTGAGTCGATTCGCTCGGTGGTGCTCTTCTGAGCGTGCCCCAGATCTACGTTGACGCGGACGCTTGTCCGGTCAAGGACGAGGTGGTGAGGGTTGCGCAACGGCACGGATTGGCGGTGACTTTCGTCGCCAATTTCGGCCTGCGCCCCTCGCGTGATCCCATGATTCGCAATGTGATGGTGTCGCAAGGCGCGGACGTGGCGGATGACTGGATTGCGGACAATGCCGGGGCGAATGATATCGTCGTGACGGCGGATATTCCGCTGGCGGCGCGGGTTCTGGACAAGGGCGCGCACGCCCTTGGGCCGACCGGACGCCCGTTTACACCGGATTCGATCGGCATGGCGCTGGCCATGCGGGACCTCAACCAGCACCTGCGTGAAACCGGCGAAAGCCGGGGGTTTAACAAGGAATTTTCGGGCCGCGACCGGTCCGCATTCCTCCAGACCCTGGACCAGCTTGTGGTGCGCGTTCTGCGGGCCACATAGAGCGGTTTCGGCTTTAACGATCGGAACAGGCCAGTATGCATATGCCACCCGACACTGTGTGCAAGTAACTGCTCGTTAAGTATAAATCTGTGCGGACGGAAGGGATTGTTAACCATAATCGCAGCACCTTGAGCCACGGCAGTAGGGCCTGGTCGGGTGAGCGTAGTGTTACGAAGCGTTGGCGTGTTGGCAGTGGCGGTGCTGGTTTTGGCGGGCTGTGCAAAACCGCCGGAAATGCGGGAAAGCCTGCTGGGTACGGCTTCCATCGATTCCCTTACCACGGGGGCAACGGCGCCCCGGGCGACGTTCAGGTCGTCGTATCAGCCGATGCCCGGGATTGCGAACGCACAGCTTTCGGGGCGGACCGTTACGGTAGGGGCGACGGAACAGATTGTCCTGCGGCCGGGCGAGGTGGTTCTCACATTCGATGACGGACCGCGCCCCGGAACGACCGATTCCATCCTGGCGACGCTCGATCAGTTCGGGGTGAAGGCGACCTTCCTGATGCTGGGGTCGTCGGCCGAACGCCACCCGGCGCTGGTGCGCAAGGTTGCCGAGCACGGCCACACGATTGGCACCCATACCTACGACCACGTGGACCTGTCCAAGCTCGATCTTCCCGAGGCCGTTGCGGAAATCTATGCAGGCCAGCAGGCGGTGGCGGCAGCGCTGGCTCCCGCAGAGCGTGCGCCCTCGCGGTTTTTCCGCTTCCCCTATCTGGCCCAGACCGGCCTGATCCGGACCAGTGCGGTGGACAGCCGGTTCATCGTCCTCGATGTCGATATCGATTCAAAGGACTATTACAAGGAAACGGCGGAGCAGGTACTGGAGCGAACGCTGGCCCGGCTGGACGCACGGGGAGGGGGAATCATCCTGTTTCACGACATCCATCTGCGAACGGCAGAGCTGTTGCCGGAGTTTCTGACCGCGTTGCGTGAGCGCAATTACAGCGTGGTGGGGCTGCGCTCGACCGGTGGCGGGGTGTTCGACATGCCGGTGGTGATCGCTGAAGGTCCGTCAGCGGACCTGATCTGAGAGGAAAAGCCTTTCTAAGATGTCGTCGCCGCGAAAAGCGCGATGGCGGCAGCGTTGGACACATTGAGCGATTTGATTGGGCCGGGCATGTCGAGCCGGACCATTTCGTCGCAAAGCGAGCGGGTTTTCTGACGCAGACCCTTGCCTTCGGCACCGAGCACGATCGCCAGCTTGCCACCGGCGGCGCGAGGGCGCAGCAGGCCGTCGGCTTCAGAATCAAAACCCAGACACAGCATGCCCCGGGCCTTGAGCGTTTCGAGCGTCTGGCCAAGATTGCGCACCGAAACCAGCGGAATCAGATCAAGCGCGCCGGACGCGGATTTTGCCATGACACCCGTTTCGCGCGGGGCGTAGCGGGCAGTGGTGATGACCGCATCGGCACCGAAGGCGCAGGCCGTGCGCAGAATCGCCCCGACATTATGCGGATCGGTGACCTGATCGAGAACGATGACCAGATCGAGCTTTTTCAGATCATCGAGCCCGAACCGGTCGACGGGATCGACTTCCAGCGCGACACCCTGATGCACGGCGTCGGCGCCCAGCAGCCGGTCAAGCTCACGGGGGGTGATTTCCTCGATTGGAAGTTTGGGCAAGGCCCCATCTTCGGCCAGCCGGTTCAGTCCGTTGGGCGTGGCCAGCAGACGCCTTCGCACCCGGCGCGGATTATCGAGCGCGGCGCGGACGGTGTGCAGACCATAGAGAAAGACCGGCCCGTCATCACTGACGGAGGGGCGCTTTCGGGGCGGAAATTTGTTCTTGCTCATGGAGAATTGCGTATCGTTTTGTCGCGCGCGCGGCAAGTCGTCTCGACATTGGGGAAAGATGTGTAATTTCCTTTAGATGGCAGTTGACATAGGCCGTTGCTACCACCATAAACCGGGCCGTGATGGCGGATCGGCAACGAACGCGATCACGACGCCTCGCTTCGCCGATGTCACGATTGGGGAGGGGTGGGAGAGTGGTTAAATCCATCAGACTGTAAATCTGACCGCTTAGCGTACGCTGGTTCGAATCCAGCCCCCTCCACCAAAATCGTGATTTGCCTTAAGGCCATCGGGCGAAGACAAGGGACTGGACCAGATGGATCCAGCACCCTCGGGCGGGTGTAGCTCAATGGTAGAGCAGAAGCCTTCCAAGCTTACGACGAGGGTTCGATTCCCTTCACCCGCTCCAGCCCACCCACCAAGGGTTTCGGGCTATTTTGAAGCCCCAGAATAAAACGCGGTTTTGCACCAAGTTTTACACACTATGGTCCCTTTTTGGCTTCTTCTGTCTGATGATCGCTGCCTGCCTTCGTGCATATCGGCGCCCGCGATATAGAATTTCGTTGCGGCGTGTGATCGAGATCGACCCCAACATCGTTGAACGCGCAATCCGTCCGCAGACCATCACGCGCAAAAATGCGCTCTTTGCAGGCTCCGATGGTGGCGGTAGGCGATTAAAAAGCCGGACAGTTTTTTCGGCTGTCCGGCGCAGTCAGGGGAGAGGAAAAGCTAGAGCAGGCTCATTGCAGCCTGGAGGCCGCCTTGAGCGTGGGGGATCTGGAGGTTTCGCAGCCCCATTTCGATGCCGGAGAGGGTCGCCATCAGGGTCAGTTCGTTGCACTGGCCCAAATGCCCGATCCGGAATACGCGACCTTTGACGCGGCCCAGACCCTGGCCGAGGGACAGGTTGTATTTGGAAAGCACATGGTGGCGGAAGGCGTCGGAATCGTGGCCTTCGGGCATGATGACCGCGGTGAGCACGGATGAGTGCGCCGCCTCATTCTCGCAGAGGATTTCGAGGTTCCAGGCCTTGACGGCGGCGCGCGTGGCGGCTGCAAGGCGATCGAGCCGGGCAAAGACGTTGTCGAGACCTTCTTCCTCCAGAAGCATGATGACTTCGCGCAGGCCATAAAGGAGATTGGTCGCCGGGGTGTAGGGGAAATAGCCGGTCTTGTTGAAGGCGAGCATCTCGCGCCAGTCCCAATAGGACCGGACTGAACCACCGTTTTCGGCCGCTTCGATTGCCCTGGGCGACAAAGCGATGAAGGACAGGCCGGGAGGCAGCATCAGACCTTTTTGTGAGGAGGTGATCGTTACATCCGCCCCCCAGCCATCGTGCTCATAGGGCAAGGCGCCGAGCGAGGAGATAGCATCGACCAGTAGCAGGGCCGGATGTCCTTCGGCGTCGATCGCCTCGCGGATGGCTTTGATCGGGCTGACGACGCCTGTGGAGGTTTCGTTGTGAACGACCATCACCGCCTTGATCTTGTGGTCGGTATCGGCGGCCAATCGGGCCCGTATGGCTTCGGGGTCGGCCCAATTGCGCCAGTTGCCGGGGATATGGTCGGCCTCGATGCCCCATTTTTGGGTCAAGGCACGCCACTGGGAGGCAAAATGGCCGGTTTCGACAGTGAGGACCGTATCCCCGGCGGCGAGCAGATTGACCACCGCTGATTCCCAGGCTCCAGTTCCCGAGCCGGGGAAGATCAGCACAGGGTGCCGGGTGCGGAAGATGCGTTTGATGCCGGTAAGGACGGTCTGTGCGAGGTCGGCGAATTCGGGGCCCCTGTGGTCGATGACGGGCATGCTGATCGCGCGGAGGACGCGGTCGGGGACGGTGCTGGGGCCGGGAATCTGCAGGAAATGTTGGCCAAAATGCTGAGTCATCGTATGTCCGGTCCTTGCGTAAGAAATGGAGCCAGTTTGTATTCATTCCTAAAAAACAACAAGAGTTTTGAATTCAATATTGGCGATGCTATAATCGGGCGGTATTTTTGGGGAGAAGCGACGGCGATGGCGAGTGGTGAGGAAGAGGTGAGTGACCTGATCGCTCTGGAGCCGGTGAACGGCGCGAGCGGTTCACTGCATGACGAAATCCTGGTCGGCTTGCGCCGCTATCTCGTCGAGGGCAATCTTGCCGATGGCGCCCGCATTCCGGAGCGCCTGCTGTGCGAGACGATGGGGGTGTCGCGGACGCCCCTGCGAGAAGCGCTCAAGGTGCTGGCGGCGGAAGGGCTGGTCGAGCTGTTGCCGAATCGCGGCGCCCGGGTGAGAGCGTTCACCGAAAGCGATATCCGCGAGCTGTTCGAGGTGATGGGCGGACTGGATGCCCTGGCCGGCCGGCTGGCCTGCGAACGTATCACCGATGCCGAGATTGCTGAGGTTGAGCGGCTGCATTACGATATGTATGCCAGCTATATGCAGCGCGATCTGCCAGCTTATTTCGCGCTCAATCAGAAAATCCACCTGGCGATTGTGGCGGCCGCACGGAACTCGGTTCTGTCGTCGACCTATGCCAATTTCTCCAGTCGGTTGCAGCGCGTGCGCTACTATGCCAACCGCGAAAATCACAAGGATCGCTGGGGGGAGGCCATGCGTGAGCATGAGCATATTCTCAACGCCCTGCAACGCCGGGCAGGACTGGAGTTGAGCGACATCCTGTTCCGCCATCTGCAGAACAAGCGGGTCGCGGCCCAGCGCTATCTGGACGATCATGCGTCGGATGCAGAGGTCTGAATAGGGCCAGGTCCAGCGCGTCGCACCGGAATTCGATCTCTTCGGTATCCCATCATGCGGCAATAATTGTATTCACATGCGCGATTTCCTCTTGAGTTGAATTCAATATTGGGCATGCTGTCCCTCCTAATGCATTCTGGTGAGGGGACATGAAGGCGATCGTCGTAGGCGGAGGGGTTATCGGAGCAGCGGTGGCGTACCGGCTGGCGCAGGCCGGCACGGATGTGACGCTGGTCGATTCCGGCCGCCTCGCCGAAGGCACATCGCTCACGAGTTTCGCCTGGGTGAGCGCCTGCGAAAAAATCGACTCCGACAGCTATTATCGGCTCAGCCTCGCGGCGGTGGAGGCCCATGCCGATCTCGTTGCCGAATTCGGCAGCGAGGGCAATTGGTACAAGCGTCCCGGCGTCATCCAGTGGCTGGATGCCGGTTATGAAGGGCTGGCGCTGAGCGATAGCCCGCTGGAGCAGAAACTGGCGCGGCTCGCAGCCCTTGGCTATCCGGCAGACCTGATCGGACCGGACGATCTGGCGCGGATCGAACCAAACCTGCGGCGCGACGCGCTGGGGCCCGACGGACAGGCGATCCATTACCCGCAAGACGGATATGTCGAAGCGCCGATCATGATTGGGACGCTTGTCGAAGCGGCCATGAAGCGTTTTGGGCTTGAGTTGCGTACACACACACCGGTGCGCCGCCTGATCGTCACCAACGGTCGCGCCACCGGGGTCGAAACGGCGAACGGTGAGATTTTGTCGGGCGATGTGGTCGTCAACTGCGCCGGGTGCTGGGCCAATTCCGTGGTGGGGGATCCGGCGCTGGAAATTCCTCTTGCCCCGACGCTGGGGCTGATTGCCTATACGCAAGCCGTCGGAACCTCGCTGAGCAAGATCTTGCGCACGCCAAATCTCAATGTGAGGGCCGATGGGGGCGGGCGGTTGCTGTTGCGGGCCAACGATCTCGATGAGACGCTGACCGAAACGGATGTGCCGCATCCCGAGCATCCAGCGGCGGTGGAACTGGCGCGGCGGCTCGGCGATCTGGTGCCAGCGCTGGCCGGGATCGGCGCTGAAGCCGTGCGCATTGCGACGCGTCCGATTCCCGCTGGCGGGCTGCCCTGCGTCGGCACGCTTCCCGGTCTCGACAATTACTGGGTGGCCGTCACTCATGGCGGCATCAACACCAGTGCCTTCATCGGTACGGCCCTGCGGGATGAAATCCTCGATGGCCGCGCTGCCCCTGAATATGCGCCCTATCGGCCCGATCGTTTTTTCAAGGCGGCTGCATGACCACGCAAGAACCGCTTCTCAGTGTCGAGCATTTTTCGCTCAGCTTCGGTGGAAGCAAAACCAACCTCATCGACGATATTTCCTTCACGGTCACGCCGGGCAAGACGCTGTGTCTTGTCGGGGAATCCGGATGCGGAAAGAGTGTCACCTCTCTGGCTCTGATGGGATTGCTGGCGAAAGGCGCAGCGCGCATCACGCAGGGTGAGGCTAATTTCGACGGCCAGAATCTGTTTGCGCTGCCCGAGCGCAGCCGGGCGGATTTGCGCGGCAACGATATGGCTATGATCTTTCAGGAGCCGATGACCTCGCTCAATCCGTCGATGACCATCGGGCGGCAGATCGTTGAAGGTATCCGGCGGCACAAGGCGGTTTCAGCCGAAGACGCAGAGGCGCGGGCGCTCGAAATGCTCAGCCTTGTGCGCATTCCTGCTCCGGAAAAGCGCTTTCACGCCTACCCGCACCAGCTTTCGGGCGGCATGCGCCAGCGGGCCATGATTGCCATGGCGCTGGCCAATGAGCCGCGACTGCTGATTGCCGACGAGCCGACAACGGCGCTCGACGTGACCATTCAGGCCCAGATTCTGGCGCTGGTGAGCCGGCTTCAGGCTGAGACGGGCACGGCGATGATCCTGATTACCCACGATCTGAGCGTGGTGGCGGAAGTCGCTGACGATGTTGCGGTGATGTATGCCGGGCGGATTGTCGAAATGGGCTCGGTCGACGATATTTTTTCCGACCCGCAGCACCCCTATACGCTCGGATTGTTCGGTTCGGTGCCCTCGGTGGGCAAGCGCAGCGGTACGCTGGCGACTATCGAAGGGTCGGTGCCGCCGCTTGAACTCATGCCGCGCGGATGCCGGTTTGCCACGCGGTGCCCGTTCGCCGATGAGCGGTGCTTCAACGAGGTTCCCCCCAACTACGAGCCGAGGGAAGGCCACCGCGTTGCGTGCTGGTACGCCCCGCTCGAAGAGCATGTGAGCGTGGTATGAGCACGGGTCCGGATAACGTTCACGACATCATTCTCGAAGCGCGTGGCATTACCAAGCGCTTTGGCCAGCCTGCTAATTTCATGCGTCCCTCTACGCTGGTGCATGCAGTGAGCGCGGTGTCGCTCGCTGTAAGGCGGGGCGAAACGCTGGCGATTGTGGGAGAATCGGGCTGCGGCAAGTCCACGCTCGGACGTCTGCTCCTGCGGCTGGTCGAGCCGACTTCGGGCACCGTTCATTATGAGGGGCAAGAGATCACGGCGCTGGGACAGCGGAAGATGCGCGCGCTGCGCCGTGAATTGCAGATCATCTTTCAGGACCCGTTCGCTTCGCTCAATCCGCGTATGACCGTGCGTCAGATTCTCGCCGAGCCGATCCGCCTGCACAAGCTGGCGGCGGGCAAGGATGTCGAGGATCGCGTCGATCAGCTGATGCGGACGGTTGGATTGCGGGCCGACTGGAGCGATCGTTATGTGCACGAATTTTCCGGCGGCCAGCGTCAGCGTATCGGCATTGCCCGTGCACTGGCTGGCGACCCCAAGCTGGTGATCGGCGACGAGCCGGTTTCGGCGCTGGACGTTTCGATCCAGGCCCAGGTCGTCAATCTGCTTGGCGAACTCAAGGATGATTTCGGGCTGACACTGGTGATCGTGGCGCATGATCTGGCTGTCATTCGCCATATGAGCGACCGTGTCGCGGTGATGTATCTGGGCGAGGTCGTGGAACTGGCCGCTGCCGATGACATCTACGACGCGCCGCTCCATCCCTATACCTCGGCCTTGTTGCAGGCGATCCCGGTGTCTGATCCGGCGGAGCGGGGGCAGCGCCAATTGCTGCAAGGCGATCTGCCCAGCCCCACCGCGCCGCCATCGGGCTGCCGGTTCCATACACGCTGTCCGCACGCCAAGCCGCGCTGCAGCCAGGAGCACCCGGCGCTTGAAGCCGTGGGCGATGGCCGTCACGTGGCCTGCCACTTCTGGCGGGAAATCCAGTCAGCCGGGGTCAGTGCGCCCGCCGCTTCGGCACGCCGCGAGAAACTCAACCTGCGCCTCGGCCTCTATCGCGCCAAGCAGGCGGAGAAAAAACAGACCCGCTTACCTGAATTGAGCGGATCAAAATAATTTCCGGGGGAGGCCGCACCGGCTGCCGGAGACAACGCAAAAGGAGAGACCCAATATGAAAAAAATAGTGATGAGCGTCATGCTCGCCGCGATGACGGGGGCGAGCGCTGTTTCGGCGGCCGACCTCAACGTCGCCATGCAGGACGATCCCGATATCCTCGACCCCCATCGCGGCAACACCTTCGTCGGTCGCATGGTGTTCGGTCCGATGTGCGATGCGTTGTTTGATATCGACACGGCACTCAATATCGTGCCGCGTCTGGTCGCTGACTGGTCCTGGTCGGACGATGAAACGGTTCTGACCATGAACCTGCGCGATGATGCGCTGTTTCATGACGGCACCAAGGTCGATGGCGAGGCGGTCAAGGCCAACCTCGAACGCGGCCTGAACCTGCCCGAGAGCAACCGCAAGGCAGAGCTGGCCTCGATCGCTTCGATCGACGTGCTCGGTGAAACGCAGGTCGCCATTACGCTCAAGGCCCCTGACGCAGCGTTCCTGGCCAATCTGACCGATCGTGCGGGCATGCTGGTTTCGCCGGCAAGCTTTGACACTGCCGGTGAAGGCGGACTGGTTTGCGCCGGTCCCTACAAGCTCGCCGAGCGTGTCCAGAATGACCGCATTGTCATGGAAAAGTTCGACGATCACTGGGAAGCGGACAATTACCACTTCGACCGCGTGATTTATCGCCCCATCCCCGACACGACCGTACGTCTGGCCAATCTGCAGTCTGGTGACCTCGACATCATCGAGCGCCCGGCACCCTCCGATATGGCAGCGATCGAAGCCGATGACAGCCTTGTCTTCGACATCGTCTCGGGTCTTGGTTTTTATGGCATCAACTTCAACATGGGCAATGGCGAGCGCTCGCAGAACCCGATCAACCAGGATGCGCGTCTGCGTGAAGCGCTGAACCTGACCATTGATCGCAACGTGCTCAACGACGTGCTGGGCATGGGCACCTATCCCCCCGCCTATCAGCCCTTCTCGTCGGCTTCCTGGGCCTACAACCCCGAGTTTGACGGTGGTGGACGCGATATCGAGCGGGCCAAGGAACTGATGGCCGAAGCCGGTCATGAGAGTGTTTCGTTCGAAATCCTCTATGCCAACAACACCGCCATGCAGTCGCTGTTTGAACTGGTGCAGGCGATGGCCAGCGAAGCGGGCTTCAATATTTCGCTGCGTCCGACCGAATTCGCTGCCTACGTCGCTGAACGCGAAGAGGGCAAGTTTGACGCCAGCCAGTTCGGCGCATCGGGTCGGATCGATCCCGATGGGAACTTCCACCGCTATCTGGCGTGCGGCAGTGCCGGCAACGTCGGTCATTACTGCAATGATGAACTGACCGACCTGCTCAACCAGGCCCGTGTCATCAACAATGTCGAAGAGCGCAAGGCGCTGTACGACCAGGCTCAGCGGATCGCTGTTGAAGACCTTCCTGCGCTGTATTTCTACTACACCCCCCGCACTTGGGGCTACAGCGCCAACCTGGATGGCTTCGTGTCCTACCCTGACGGCGTTCTGCGCCTGAGTGGTCTCAAGCCCAAAAACTAATCGCAAAAGGCAGGCGGCGGATGGTCCGCCGCCTGCCCGTTCAGGAAAGCTTCGCCGCAGTGCTTAAACTTATCGTCAGACGCATTCTCGTCGCCTTGCCGACCCTGATCATCCTGTCGGTGATCATTTTCGGTTTGCAGCGTCTGCTGCCCGGCGATCCCATCCAGACGATGATGGCCGAGCAGTCGGACCCGGAGGTCATTGAGATCCTGCGGGAAAAATATCGCCTCAACGATCCTTTGCCGATTCAGTATCTGGCGTGGGTCGGCAACGTGCTGCAGGGTGATTTCGGCAGTTCGCTGCGCACGGGCTTGCCGGTGACCGAGATCATCCTGCAAAAGCTGCCGATCACCGTGCAACTGGCCACCATGGCCATGATCATGGCGATGATGGTTGGCATTCCAGCGGGTATTCTGGCCGCCGTACATAAGAATTCCATGATTGATTACGCCGCCAATGCGGTGGCCCTGTCAGGCATGTCGGTGCCCAATTTCTGGCTCGGAATCATCATGATCATGATTTTTGCTGTGAGCTGGAAAGTGCTGCCAGCCTCGGGCTATGTCCCGATCACCCAGGATTTCTGGTTGTCCATCAAGAGCATGTTGATGCCCGCATTCGTGCTGTCGACGGCGGTGGCTGCCTATCTGATGCGCCATACCCGCAGCGCCATGCTGAGCGTTCTGAGCTCGGACTATATCCGTACGGCGCGGGCCAAGGGCCTGCTGAGCAAGACGGTTATTATCCGTCATGCGTTGCGCAATGCGCTGATGCCGATTGTGACCCTGGCCACGCTGCTGTTTGGCGATCTGCTTGCCGGGGCTGTGCTGACCGAGCAGATCTTTGTCATTCCCGGGTTTGGCAAGCTCATCGTCGATGCGGTTTTTACCCGCGACTATGCCGTGGTCCAGGGCGTCGTGCTGTTCACCGCCATCGGTTTCATCGCCATGAACATTCTGGCTGATGTGCTTTACATCGTCATCAATCCGCGCCTGAGGCATCCCCAATGACTACGGTTGTACAGACCGAAATGGTCGCGCCGCGCCGTCGCTTTCGCGGGCTGCGCAAGCTGGCGCGCAATCGCGGGGCGTTGTTTGGCGCCGCCATCGTGCTGTTTTTTGTAATGCTGGCGGTGTTCGCGCCCCTCATTGCGCCATATGATCCCTTTTTCTCGTCCTTTACCAATGTGCGCAAACCGCCTTCAGCCGAGTTCCTTCTGGGAACAGACGAAATCGGGCGCGATATTTTCAGCCGCCTGCTCTACGGTGCCCGCGCCTCGTTGATGGCAGGCGTCGTGTCCGTGGCCATCGCATTGGGGCTGGGCGTTCCGCTGGGTTTGATTGCCGGGTATTTCGGCGGCCTCATCGATGGTGCGATCTCGCGGGTGGTCGAGGCGTTGCTGGCCATCCCGTCACTGATCCTTGCCATTGCGCTGGCAGCAACGCTTGGGCCCAGCCTGATGAACGCCATGCTGGCGATCGGTATCGCGGCGACCCCGATTTTCGTGCGTCTGACGCGCGGGCAGGTACTTGCCGTCAAAACAGAAGATTATGTGGAAGGCGCCCGAGCCATCGGGCTACCGAACGGCCTGACCATCGTGCGCTACATCCTGCCCAATGTGCTCTCGCCGATTGTGGTGCAGGCAACCATTACCATCGCGACGGCGATCATTGCCGAAGCGAGCCTGTCGTTTCTCGGACTGGGCCAGCAGCCACCAAACCCTTCCTGGGGCTCGATGCTCAATACGGCCAAGAATTTCATGACCCAGGCTCCCTGGATGTCGATCTTTCCAGGCGGAGCCATCTTTCTCGTCGTGTTGGGGTTCAATTTGCTGGGCGATGGCCTTCGCGATGCGCTCGACCCGCGCGATAACTGACCAAAATTAGGAGTATGCGATGTCCCAGCGAGTAGCCGACCATCTGGGCGGACAACTGGACGCCATTATCGACAGGCTCGGACAGTATGTAGCCTGCGCCAGCGTCAGTGCCGATCCGGCATTTGAGCCGGGCATGGCCGCAGCGCGCGAATTTCTGATCAAGCGCTTTACAGAGATCGGGCTGGAGAACGTCCAATTGCTCGATGGCGGCGGCCACAAGGCTGTGTATGCGGACTGGCTGCACGCGCCGGGAAAGCCGACGCTGCTGGTCTATGGCCACTATGATGTGCAGCCGCCCGATCCGCTGTCGGCCTGGGAAACAGAGCCGTTCGTTCTGACCCGCAAGGGTGACCGTATTTACGGGCGCGGTGCGTCTGACAACAAAGGCTCCTCGACGATCGCGATCGAGAGCCTTGCGGCCTATCTCGCCATCGAGGGTGAGTTTCCGTTCAACGTTCGTTGCCTGTTCGAGGGTGAAGAAGAGGTGGGGGCGGTCTCGCTGCCCGCCATCTTCGAGCGCTATCGCGACCTGCTGCAGGCCGATCTCGTGCTGTCTGCCGATGGCGGGCGCAACGGATTCTGGCCGGCGATCAATGTGGGCTGTCGCGGTGTCAATGCGCTGGAAGTGACGCTCAAGACGTCTGCGGTGCGCGATCTGCATTCGGGGCGTTATGGTGGCACCACACGCAACGCGCTGCATGATATGGCGCGCCTGTTGGCCTCGCTCCACGATGATGAGGGCACGGTTGTGGTCGAAGGGTTCCTTCCGGAAGCCGCCAAGCCGACCGAGCAGCAGCGCCAGCACGCTGCCGAGCTGAACCTCAACGAAGACGAGTTTTTCGCCTCATTTGGTGGCGTTGCCCACGGCTATCCCGAGTACACCGCCATCGAGCGGTTGACCCTGATGCCGACTGTGGAAATCAACGGCATGTGGGGCGGCTATACCGGGCCGGGCTCGAAAACCGTCATTCCCAACACAGCGCACGCCAAGATCACCATTCGTCTGGTGGCCGGGCAGGACCCGCAGGAAACGGCAAATGCCGTGATTGCCCATCTGCAAGCCCATGCGCCCAAGGGCACCAGCATCGAGATCCAGTCCGATCGCAATGGTGCGCCGGCCTATAGTCTCGATGAAGACAGCCCGCTGGTGGTGGCCGCCGATCGCGTGCTCCGCGAAGTGACGGGAGAAACGCCGGTGCGGGTGCGCAGTGGCGGCACCTCGCCGATCACCTCGACCATTCGCGAGCGGCTGGGCATCGATACCTTGATGTTCGGCTTCAGCCTGCCCGAAGACGGGGTGCACGCGCCCAATGAATCCTACGCCATCAACAGCATCAAGCAAGGCATCGTGTGCTGGCCGCTGATGCTGACCGAGTTGGGGCGTGTGTGGAATGAGAGCAAGTAAAAGGATTGCAACGATGAAAGCCATCGTTATCGGAGGCGGCGTCATCGGATCGTCGATCGCCTATCGCATGTCGGAAGCTGGTGCTGATGTGACGCTGGTGGAAGCCCGTCGCATTGGCGGCGGCACGTCGTCCACCAGCTATGCCTGGGTCAATGCCTGTGAAAAGCTGACGTCACGTGCCTATTTCGAGCTCAACTGGGCCGGGGTGAAAAGCCATCGCCGTCTTGCCGAAGAGTTCGAGGGATCGAACTGGCTGCACCGTCCGGGTGTGGTGCAGTGGCAAGGCGCAGGTGCCGAAGCCGCAGGCTTTGACGAGGGTGATTTCGACAAGCTCGAACGCCTCAAGGAGTGGGGCTATCCCGCCGAAAAGATCGACACGCAGACGCTGGCCGAGCTTGAGCCCGATGTCGACCTGTCGACGTTCAACCCGGAGGGGGCGATCTATTACCCGGAAGACGGCTGGCTCGATGGCCCGGTTTATGCCGGAGCCATGGTTGCGGCCGCTCGCCAGCGGTTTGGCCTCAAAGTGGTGTATGGGCAGGTGACGGAGCTTCTGACCCGCAATGGCGCGGCAGTCGGCGTAAAGCTGGCCAATGGTGAGACAATCGAAGCCGATACCGTCATCAACAGCTCGGGCCGTTGGGCCAATGAGGCCGTGGGCAACGCGGACCATGAACTGCCGCTGGCCCCGACTGTGGGGCTCATCGCCTATACGGTGAGCGGCGACACGAGCCTGCGCCACGGCCTGCGCACGCCGCTGGTCAATTGCCGACCGGATGGGGCTGGCCGCATCCTGTTGCGCGCCAACGATATCGACAAGACGCTGCCATTCGATACCGAAGCGGTGCCGTCCAACCCGGCGGCGCAGGAACTGCTCGACCGCGTCACGCAACTGATGCCGGCGCTCAAGGGCGTGCATGTGGAAGCCGTGCGGACCGCTATTCGCCCGATTCCGGCGGACGGATATTCCGCCATCGGACCGCACCCGGCTTTGTCGAACTACTATGTGACGGTGACCCATAGCGGTGTGACCATGGCGGCATTCATCGGTGAAGGCGTCACCGACGAGATCGTGCATGGCAAGAGCGTTTCGGAATTTGCCGAGTTCCGCTTGTCGCGGTTTTTCTAAGGAGTACCCCTCAATGCGGATCGCCATTTTGGGCGCGGGCGCTATCGCCCGTGCCAGCGCTGCCTATCTGTTGACGCGCGACCACACGCCGGTCATCTGGTCGCCTTCGGGCAAGGGCGCTGACGGGTATCGCGACACGCCGCTGGTGGTCGAAGGTGAGATTAGAGGAGACTTCCGCCCCGAGATCGCCGAAAGCGCAGCTGATGCCATTGCGGGCGCTGATCTGATCCTCGTGGCGCTGCCGGCCAATGGGCATAGGCTTGTCTATGATCACATCGCCCGCTCGGCGACGCCGGAGCAGCCAATCGTCATCAACGCCCAGCCGGTGCTTGCCGGTTATGCGCTTGAAGCGCGGCTGCGCGACGAGGGCAAAGCCAATCCGATCCTTGTCTGGGGCACCACTTTGCTGCGCTGCCGTGCGGTGGGGGCATCGGGCGTGCGGGTCAATACCATTCGCAAATCGGTGGATATGGCGATGTCGGCCTCGGGTACGGACGCGGCGGTGGCGCTGTGCCGGGCAGCCTTTGGCGATCATTTCGAGATGCGCCCGGATATGCTGTCGATCTCGCTGTCCAACATCAACCCGCAGGCGCATCTGGCGCTGGCGCTGGCCAACTTCACCCGCATGGAGCGCGGCGAGGCCTGGGGACAGAGCGAAAACCTTACCTCCGGCGTCGCCCGCTTTCTCGAAAAGCTCGATGGGGAACGGTTGGCGTTGGCGACGAAGCTCGGGCTGACGGTCCGCACCATGGCCGAGCATTATAATCGTACCTATGGTTTTGCTATCGCGCCACTGGAGACGATGGCCATCGCCATTCGCGCCGAGGGAGCCGGGCAGATGGGCCCGACAACCGAACAGAGCCGATATGTGCTTGAAGACGCGCCCTTCGGCCTTGCCCCGCTGATTAATCTTGGCCGCGCCGCGGGCGTCGACATGCCGCTGCACCACGCCGGCCTCACCATCCTCTCGACTCTCTACGGCCGCGATTTCGCGGAAGAAAACGACCTGGTCGGGGATGTGTCCGGGCTGGTTGGCAAGAGATTGGTTTAGGGAGAATGGATCGCCGCGATGGTGAGGCTATGCCAGATTCGTGCAGTGCGTGGTTATTTGCAATCACCTGATTAAACGCTGGCAGGGAGGCATGGCGGTCCGCTCTTTGCCCTCTATGGCGGCATGGAGGTGAGCGAGGCCAGGGGCGTGCATCCAGATAGCAGTGTTACCGGCACGTCGTCTGCCCAGGCGTTGATGATGTCCATGGCGGCGTTGGCAAGGCCCACATTGACGCGAACCATTGCTGCCTGAACTCTTCCGGTTACTGCCTCCGATCCGCCGTGCTGGAAAGCCAGGGGGGGAACCAGCCTGCACTCCAGAGAATTGATCAGCCAGAGAGCAAGCGACCGTAAAGGGAGCGCAATCTTGGTTGGATTGATGCCATGCAAGGGCTGGACAGGGTCGGTCCACAGATGGGTGCGGGTGACATGACCCGCGTTGACGATCTGCTGGCCGAGTATCGCGCCAAGCGCGACTTTTCGCGGACACAAGAACCTGCGGGCGAAAATCGGGCGGAGATCGGCAATGTTTTTGTTGTTCAAAAGCACGATGCGACGCGCCTGCATTACGACTTCCGACTGGAATACAAGGGCGTCCTCAAAAGCTGGGCCGTCACACGCGGGCCGAGCACCGACCCGGCGGACAAACGGCTCGCCGTACGCACCGAAGATCACCCGCTCGACTATGCAACCTTCGAAGGCACTATCCCTAAAGGGCAATATGGCGGAGGCACCGTCATGCTCTGGGACTTTGGCACGTGGGCACCGATCGAGGACCCGGAAGAAGGTTTCCGCACCGGCAAGCTGAAATTCCGGCTCGACGGCGAGCGGATGAAAGGCAATTGGGCGCTGATCCGCATGAAGCCCAGGCCGGGCGAAAAGCGCGAGAATTGGTTGTTGATCAAGGAAGTGGATGAGTATGCCACTTCCGAAAATGGCGCTGCCTTGCTCGACGCGGCAACCAGCGTCAGCACGGGCCGCAAGATGAAGGCGATCGCTGCGGGCAAGCCACCGGTGAAAAGAAAAAGCGCTGGCGTCCTGCCGCTGCCGGCCTTTGTGGAGCCGCAACTGACGACGCTGGTCGATAGGGTTCCCGGGGGTGAGAACTGGCTGTTCGAGATGAAGTATGACGGCTATCGCTGTCTGGCGGCGATCTCCGGCAACACCGTCCGGCTCTACACGCGCTCCGGGCTCGACTGGACCGAAAAGTTCGCGCCACTGGTGCTGCCGCTGGCGCAACTGACCGGATCGAGCGTGCTTCTGGATGGCGAAGTTTGCGCATTTAATGCGGATGGGAGGGGGGGATTTTCGGTGTTGAAAACGCACCTGTCGGAGGGGGGGCCGTTGGTGTTTTTTGTGTTCGACATGCTGGAGCAGGGGGGGAAGTCTATTCGGGACAAGCCGTTAGTGGAACGCAAGGCGTTGCTCAGGGGGGTGTTGGGGACGCGAAAACGCGATGATCCTATCCAATATTCGCCCGATATTGCCGGCAACGGGGCGCAAGTTTTCGAAACAATTTGCAAAAATGGCCATGAAGGGATCATCGCCAAGGCGCCGGATGCACCGTATCGGTCGGGACGGAGCGGCGACTGGCTCAAGATCAAATGCACGCTGCGGCAGGAATTTGTCATCGTCGGCTGGTCGCCATCAAAAAAGCGACCCGGGGTGTTTGCCTCGCTGCTGCTGGCGACCCAGGAGGACGGAAAGCTCGTCTATCGGGGGCGGGTCGGCACCGGATTTTCCGAAGCGGTGCGCGCCGAGTTGCAAAGCATGCTCGAAGCCGACCGCCGCAAGACAGCACCGCTCGGAGGAGTGCCCGTCGCGATGGCCAAGGACGCCCAATGGGTCTCGCCCAGGCATCTGGCGGAAATTGCCTATACGGAGGTGACCCCGGACGGAGCGTTGCGCCATCCCTCGTTTCTGGGCCTGCGCGAGGACAAACGGGCAACGGGAATTGCGCTGGAAAAACCGGCGGGGCTGAAAGGAGGCGCCATGACGCTGCGCGACGAAGACGGCATTGCAGCTGCCAAACAGGCAGGCGTGAAGCTGAGCAGTCCCGACAAGGTTCTCTATCCTGAACAGGGCATAACCAAGGCCAGGCTGGCGGCCTATTACGCGGCTGTTGCCGATACGATGATGCCGTTCATCGCCGACCGACCCCTCAGTCTGGTGCGCTGTCCTGCCGGGCGAACCGGACAATGCTTCTTTCAAAAGCACGATACCGGGGGCTTCACACAGGGGATGGACACGGTGGCGATCCGGGAGAAGGACGGCAGCACGGACAAGTATTTCACGCTCAATAATCTTGGTGGGCTGTTGGCCGGGGTTCAGATGGGGGTGCTGGAATTCCACATCTGGGGTTCGCGCCGCGATGCCATCGAAAAGCCCGACCGCATCGTGTTCGATATCGATCCCGACGAAGGGCTGGATTTTGCCGAAGTCAAGGCGGCGGCGCGCGATATCAGGGACAAGCTCGGCGAGCGGGGGCTGACGAGTTTTCCGTTGGTCACAGGCGGCAAGGGCATCCATGTGGTCGTCCCCATTACGCGCCGTTTCCAATGGCCGGACATCAAGACGTTCGCGGCAGGGTTCGCGCGGCAATTGGCCGAAGATGAACCGGAGCGGTTTACGGCGACGCTGTCCAAAAAAGCGCGCGAAGGGCGGCTATTCATCGACTATCTGCGCAATGAACGCGGATCGACCGCAATCGCGCCGTTCTCGACACGGGCGCGGGAAGGCGCGCCTGTCGCGGTTCCGGTGGACTGGGACGAGATCGAGGGCCTTGCGGCGGCCAATGTGTTTTCGCTCGACGCGGCAATCGAGCGGGCAGGCAGCGCCTTCTGGTCGGGCTATGCGAAAACGCGGCAGTCCTTGCGCAAGGATCAGCTGGAGTAGGGCAAAACGTCAACGGGGGCGGGCAGGAACGCGCAAGTGCAGATATTGGAGCGAGAACAGGCCCAATTGGGCCAGGGCATCGAAATCGAAGAGTTCGACGATGCCGGAGTGAAACGCAATCAGGTTCAGGCGACGCAGTTCCTGCAAAGTCCGGTTCACGTGGACGGTGGAGAGGCCCAGCGCATCGGCCAACTCGCTCTGGGTAAGGGGCAAGGGAAAGCGGTGGCCATCATTGCGGCCTACCGCCGCCAGCCGCAGATAAGTTTCGCACAATAGATGCGCGACCCGCTCGATGGCGGAGCGCTTGCCAATGCTCACCAGCCATTCACGGGAAATGGATTCCTCGATCAGCGTCGTGCTCCACAGGGCGCGGGTGATCCGGGGTGCGGTTTCGAGCAGGGCGAACAGGCTCGCGTCTGGGATTGCGGCAATGCCAAGCGGCGAGAGCGCCGCCAGCGGTGACAGTTCACCGCCAAGCACGAACCGGCGCAAATCGATGACGTCACCCGCAACCAGCAAAGAGATGATCTGTCGCCGCCCGTCGGGGAGATCGCGGTAACGGCAGGCAAAGCCATCGACAAGGACATGGATGTGATCCCTGGCGAGCGTGCCCGCAAGATCGGACCTGCGACCGGGGATGCGGAGCACGCGGACAGGCAGTCCGAGCAGACCGGTTCGGTCGGCCTGATCGAGCGGAAGATGGCTTTGCAGCCGGGCGACAAGTAACTCGGTCAACTGGCGCTCCGGGTCATCTGACGCTGGGATGGAAATCAAAGTGCCAGGGTGCAGGGGCTGTGAGGGGAGGTGTCATAGGGTGATCGTGCCGCTCCGCAATTAACGTTAACGCAGGTTAAGAGACAAAAATGTAGCGCGGCCTACACCTGTGTTCGACCGCACCGGGCCACTGTCAACGAATTTGGCGAAGGCGTGTTCCGCAGTCTCAGCCGTGCAACGAAAGCTTGGGCCAGCACTTGTTATCAGGACAGCAGAGGAGGGTGCCGTGGTGGCGATGATGGCGGCGGTGGCGGCAACATGAGCGGGCGGGGCGACGAGGGATTCTTGAATTCTCTTGCCGGAAAATGCGTACTGGTGGTGGAAGGCGACCAGGCGCTGGCCCGCGCGGTCTGCGATGATCTGAGGCGCTATGGGGTCGAGGTACTCGGGCCCGCGCCCACCGTCCACTATGCGAGCCTGATCATCGGTAAACGCCGTCTTGACGGGGCAATCGTCGACGTGAAGGAATTCGGTGCGGAGGTCCTGCACCTGGTCGAGACCCTGATGGGCTATGGGGTGCCCATGGCGTTCGTCATCGCGCGGGGCAAGGAGGCGATGGCGGCGCGGTATCGCTCGATCGAGACGCTGACGAGGCCGCTCAATTTCGAACAGTTGCGGCGCAAGATTGCGGGCTTTCGCCCGCAAACGCCGGTGCGCGCGACGCCTGCCCCGAAGGGATTCCGGGCTGCTCGTTCAGTCCGCATCGCAGCGGTGAATACACGGAACACGGCCGAGGACCACTGGTCGAGACTGTTGCTCAAAGCCATGCGGATGGCGCGAGAGGCAAGGGGTGAGCCCGAGTCGCGTGGCCCATCAGGGCCAGGCGGCGAATGAACCCGAAATCCGCGTTTGGCCGCGGACGAAATCTGCCCGGTACTGCCTGGGAGATTTTGAATTGAGGCGCTTGAAGAAGCGGCTGAAATAGGCCGGGTCCTCAAAACCCAGAACCGAGGCGATCTGTGCAATGTGCATGCCGGAGGTTTCCAGCATCTGGCGGGCCTCGGTGTGCAACCGCGCATGGATGATGGCGAGGGGCGAACGGCCCGTCGCCCGCTGGACGGCGCTGTTGAGACGATCGGTGGTAACGCCCAGATAGGATGCATAATCGGCCACGGTCCAGTGGCTGCGCATGCGCTGATCGACCAGCCGCAGGAAATTGGCGACGATGGCGCGCGGCGCGGGTTGGGGATCGACCGGTACGAGATCGGAATGCCGCCAGAGCAGGATGCACACGATGGCCAGATGATGGCGGACCATTTCCTCGGCGCCGGTATGGCCATCGCGCAATTCGGTTTCCATGACTTGCATCAGGATGGCGAGCCGGTCGGCCACACTGCGGTCGATCCGCGTTCCCAATTGGGGGCGGGTCGCAAGCCGCCTGAGATCTTCGCCGATATTGCCCGGGAGGACCAGTTGCCCCAGCACCGCTTCGCCAATGGCCAGCCACGCGCCACGCGAACCGGCATGGAGCGTGAGCGTGGCGCCCTGTCCGACGGGAATCCAGACGAGAGTGGGGGCCTGCAACAGCGCTTCCTCGCCCGCGTGGCGGACTGTTCCGGTGCCAGCCACCAGGACGAAGATGCGGTTGCGCCGCCCGTGCAACGACCATTGCGCGGTGTCGAGCGTAGAGCCGATGGCCTGGGTTTCAAGTTCGAGGGCCCGGTCCAGACGGCTTCGGGGTGAGGCCGCCGACAGGATCGTGTTCATCTTGAAGCCTCCAACTTATCGTCCACGCTCCGCCAAAAGTACAAGTTTCTCTGCAAAAAGTCTATTCTGGCAGAGGGACCAGCAGGCTAATCTGGCTTGAGCGCTGGAAGAGGAGAATTCCCGGGCGCGTGATTGCCCGATTGGGCGAGAGGAGGACTTCATGACATTGATTTCCCGCAGGCATGTCCTGCGTACCATCGGTATTGCCACAGCCCTTCTGGCCGGGGTCAGCTCCGCTGCCGTCCATGCGCAGGACCGTACTTCGGTCAAGATCGGCTATGCCGTTTCGATCACTGGCGGCAACGCCGGGGGCGCAGGCATCACCACCATTCCAAACTATCGCCTCTGGGTGCATGAGGTGAACGAAGCCGGCGGACTGGAACTGCCGGACGGATCGCGCCTGCCCATCGAGGTGGTCGAATATGATGACCGGTCCTCGGCAGAAGAGGTTGTGCGGGCCGTCGAACGCCTCGTTACCCAGGACGAGGTCGATTTCGTCCTGTCGCCCTGGGGGACAGGGTTCAATCTCGCCGTTGCGCCGCTGCTGGACCGGTTCGGGTATCCGCTGATCGCTTCGGCCGCTGTGACCGATCGTGCCGCCGAATTCGCCGAGCGCTGGCCGGGCAGCTTCTGGCTGTTGGGCGGGGGCGCCGACTATGCCGGAGCGCTGGCTGAAGTGCTCGGCGAAGCCCATGCGGCGGGCGAGATCAACGCCGATGTGGCCGTTATCTCGGTTGCCGATGGCTTTGGTATCGATCTGGTCAATGCGGCCCGAGAAACGTTCGCTGCCGCGGGCCTCAACATCGTGATGGACCGCACTTATCCGCCGGGGATCACGGATTTCTCGCCGATGCTCAACGAGGCGCAGTCCTCGGGTGCCGACAGTTTCGTCGCCTTCTCCTATCCGCCTGAAACCTTTGCCCTTACCCAGCAAGCGCAGGTTGCGGCCTTCAATCCCGACGTATTTTATCTCGGGGTGGGGACGCCGTTCCCGACCTATATCGGGGCCAATGGCGACAATGCCGAAGGCGTGCTGAGCCTTGGAGGCATCGATACGTCCAACGCGGCGCTGATGGATTATCGCCAGCGGCACGAGGACTTCATCGGGCAGGCCCCTGACTTCTGGGCGTCGCAGATGACCTATGCCGGCCTCGAAATGCTGGAGGAAGCGATCAAGCGGGTTGGGCTCGACCGTGAGGCGGTGTCCTCGGAGCTCTCGACCGGTACTTTCACCACCATCCTGGGTGAAACGAAGCTGGAGAATAACCAGTTGCGCGACCTGTGGTGGACCGGGCAGTGGCAGGATGGCGTTTTCGTCGCTTTGGAACCTTCTGACCGTGAAGGCGCCAGCGAAATCCGGCTGCCCAAGCAGCCCTGGAAGTAAAGACTTAGGCTCCTGCGCCCGGAAACGGGCGCAGGGCCGCCAAACGCATACGAGGACAGGCATTGCCATGCTTCTGACAGCGCTCATCTCCGGTCTGGTTCTGGGGGGGACCTATGCGCTGGTCGCCATGGGCCTCACGCTCCAATACGGCATCTCGCGCATCATGAATCTGGCCTATGGCGAGATCACGATTTTCGCCGCTTTCTCCGCCTTCATCCTGTTTTCGACCTTCGGCATCAATCCGCTCGTGGGGATGCTGATTGTGCTGCCCGGCGCGTTTGCGTTCGGCTATCTCGTTTATGGGATCATGATGCAGCCGCTGGTGAAGCGGTCGGCCAGGAGCGGCACGCTTGAGGTGGATTCGATCCTCGCGACATTCGGGCTGATGTTCGTCATTCAGGGCATCATGCTGGTCTGGTTCGGCTCGAACTACATGAGCTACAGTTTCCTCAATTTCGGCGTGAACGTTTTGGGCTCCAACATCGCCGCCAACCGGCTGCTGGCGTTTGCGATGGCGGTGGTGATCGGGGGCACGCTGTATGTGCTGCTCACCCGATCGCGCTGGGGGACGGCCATCCGCGCGGTGGCGGTGGCGCCCGCTTCAGCGCCGCTGGTCGGTATTGATGTCAACCGCACGGCGCGGTTTGCCTTTGCGCTCGGCACCATGCTGGCGGCGTCGGGCGGGGTGATGATTTCCATGTACCAGACGTTCACCGCGTCGATGGGGGTCGTGTTCACCATGAAGGCGCTGGTCATCGTGATCATGGGCGGGCTAGGCAATCTGCTGGGCGCGCTGGTGGCGGGGTTGTTGCTGGGCGTGGTGGAAACGATGGTCGCAACCTATGTCGATCCGGGACTGACGCTGGCGGCGACCTATGTCATTTTTCTTGCCATATTGCTCTGGAAGCCGTCTGGCCTGTTCGGAAAGGCGGCGGGACGATGATCCGTATCGTTGGTGGATTTGGGCTTGCGGCGCTTGCTCTGGCCGCGCTGGCGTGGTTGCCGACCCGGTTTGGGGCCTATGGCGTGGGGCTGTTGCTGGGCATGACCGGCTACGTCACGCTGGCCAGCGCCTGGGCGCTTTTCTCGGGCCCGACCCGCTACATCTCGCTGGCGACCGTCGCGTTTTTCGGGATCGGTGCCTATACGGTCGCCGTGCTCAGTGAGAGCCTGCCCTATCCGCTGGTGCTGGCGATTGCGGGGGTGATCGGGCTGGTGGTGGCGCTTGTCGTGGGGCTGGCCACATTGAGGCTGGTGGGGATCTATTTCGTGATCTTCACATTTGGGCTCGCCGAACTGATCCGGCAGTTGGTCACCTGGTACGAGGTGAACGTCACCGGGACGCTGGGACGGTACATTTTCCTGCCGATCAGTTCCGAGCAGATTTACTGGCAGTTATTGGGCCTTGCGGCGATCACCATCGCCATCGGGTGGTGGATTTCCCGCTCGCGGATCGGGCTGGCGCTCAAGGTGATCGGTGATGACGAAACCGTCGCCGCCCATACGGGGATCAATATCGCGGGGGTCAAACTGGCCCTGTTTGCGGTGAGCGCCACCATCATCACGCTTGTGGGGGCGATCCAGGCACCGCGCTGGACCTATGTCGAACCTTCGATCGTGTTCAATCCCACCATCTCGTTCCTGACGCTGATCATGGCGCTTCTGGGCGGTGCGAACCGGTTGTGGGGGCCGATGCTGGGTGCGATTCCGCTGTTCTTGCTGTTCGAATGGCTCAGCGCCAACTTTCCGAACCATTATTCGATTATTCTCGGCCTGATGTTCATCGCAATTGTCTTTGTCGTCCCCCGTGGTGTGCTCGCGTTTTTCGAGGATGCGCTAAAGCAGGTTCGTTCGCGCCGTGCTCCTGAAGTGCCAGTTGAAGCAAGTGAGGCAACGCAATGACTGCGTTGATTGAAATCACGGGACTGAAAAAGCAGTTCGGCGGGCTGGCCGCAGTCAGTGATGTAAGCTTCGGCGTCAATGAGGGGGAAATTGTCGCGCTCTTGGGGCCGAACGGCTCAGGCAAGACGACGGTGCTCAACATGATTTCCGGCGCCCTGACGCCGACTGCCGGACATATCGCACTGGCCGGGGACACGATCTCCGGACTGCCGCCGCATAAGATCGCCCATAAGGGCGTGGCGCGGACGTTCCAGCTGGTGAAAATCCTGCCGTCGCTGACGGTGGCGGAAAACGTCATCGCGGCCCTGGCATTCCGACCGAATCCCCTTTGGGGCGCGCCTGCTCTGGAGCGAGCTTCGGACCTCTTGGCCGACGTCGGGCTGGCGGGGCGTGGCGGAGAACATGCCGACGACCTGACCTATATCGATCAAAAGCGGATGGAACTGGCACGGGCGCTTGCCGCAGAACCGCGCCTCTTATTGCTCGATGAATGGCTGTCGGGGCTTAATCCCACTGAGTTGGCGATCGGCATCGACCTGATCATGTCCCTGCGCGAACGGGGCATGACCATTCTTCTGGTCGAGCACATCATGGAGGCCGTCCGGGCGCTGTGCAGCCGCGCCGTGGTGATGAATGTGGGCAAGAAGATCGCCGATGGTCCGACCGCCGAAGTGCTCGCCGACCCGGGCGTGATCGCGGCCTATCTGGGAGAAGGCCATGCTTGAAGTCGTCAATCTGTCGCTGCACTATGGCCGTCACCAGGCACTCGATGACGTCACCGTCAGGATCTCCGAAGGTGAAACGGTCGTCATCCTTGGCGCGAACGGGGCTGGAAAGTCCTCTCTGCTCAAGGCGATTGCGGGGCTGGCCCGTCCAGACGACGGTTCGGCAATCCGGCTCGACGGGGAATCCATCGTTGGCATGGCGCCCCATCGGATACCTGAAGCCGGGATCGCGCTGGTGCCGGAAGGCAGGGGCGTGTTCGGCGATCTCACCGTCGCCGAAAATCTGGTGCTGGGCGCCAACCCCCGCCGGGCGCGGGCCACGGAGACCGAACGCAACGCGCTGATCTACGAGCTTTTCCCGCGCCTTGCGGAACGCCGCAAACAAATGGTGCGCACCATGTCCGGCGGCGAACAGCAGATGGTGGCGATCGGACGGGCACTGATGAGCAATCCCAGATATCTGATGCTCGATGAGCCCAGTCTAGGGCTGGCTCCGATTGTGGTGACTGAATTGTTTGGGGCGCTGCGGCGCATCAAACAGACCGGCGTTGGATTGCTGCTGGTCGAACAGAATGTATCGATTTCCCTTTCAATCTCGGACCGAGGCTACTTGATGGAAACGGGCCGAATTGTTGGAGAAGGTGCCGCCGAAGCGCTCAAGACTGATGCGGCGGTTCAACAGGCGTTTCTTGGCGGCACAGCCGCTTGATCTGGAAAGGAAAGTGCGATGGATCAGCTTGGATTGCTCATTGCAAATGAAGATCATGGGGCGACGGGCGGGGCGGTGTTCGAGCGGCTCAACCCTATTTCCGGCGAAGTCGCCACGCTGGCCGCTGCCGCCACGGTAGAGGACGCCCAGCGGGCCGCCGATGCCGCCGCCGCCGCGTTTCCGGAGTGGTCGCGCACGTCGCCAAAAGAGCGCCGCACGATCCTGCTCAAGGCCGCCGACCTGCTTGAGGCAAAGGGCCCGCGGTTTGTCGAGGCGATGGGATCGGAAATCGGGGCCACGGCAGGCTGGGCGATGTTCAACGTCACGCTCGCCGCAGACATGCTGCGCGAAGCTGCAAGCCTCGTGACGCAGATCAAGGGCGAAATCGTGCCTTCCAACCGTCCGGGGAGCCTCGCCATGGCGGTGCGGCAACCGGCAGGGGTAGTGCTGTCGATGGCACCGTGGAATGCGCCGGTTATCCTGGGCGTGCGTTCTCTGGCGACGCCCCTGGCCTGTGGCAATACAGTGGTGATGAAGACCTCCGAACTATGCCCGCGCACCCATCGGCTGATCGTTGAAACCCTGATTGAAGCGGGCCTGCCCAAAGGCGCGCTGAACGCAGTGTCGAACGCGCCAGAAGATGCCGCCGAGATCGTCGAAACGCTGATCGCGCATCCGGCTGTGCGCCGGGTCAATTTCACCGGTTCGACGCGGGTCGGACGGGTGATCGCGGAAAAGGCTGGCCGGCACCTCAAGCCTACCTTGCTGGAATTGGGCGGGAAAGCGCCCTTTGTCGTGCTCGACGATGCCGATCTCGATGCGGCAGTGGCGGCAGCAGCTTTTGGCTCGTACATGAACCAGGGCCAGATCTGCATGTCGACGGAGCGGATCGTGGTGATGGATACCATTGCCGACGCGTTTGTCGAAAAGCTTGCGAAAAAGGCCAAGACCCTGATCGCTGGCGATCCACGGCAGGGCAACACGCCGCTCGGCTCGGTGGTCGACGGCGGGGCCGCGCAGCGGATCGAGCAGTTGATCAAGGATGCGACCGCCAAGGGGGCCGTGCTGGCAGCGGGTGGCCGGGTCGAGGGTACAATCATGGATGCCACCTTGCTCGACAAGGTCACCCCATCGATGCGGATCTATGGCGAGGAATCGTTTGGACCCGTGGTTACCGTGGTGCGGGTGAGCAGTGTCGACGAGGCGGTGCGCGTCGCCAATGACACGGAATATGGGCTGTCGTCCGCTGTGTTCGGCAAGGACGTCAACCGCGCGCTGGCCATTGCCCGCCGTATTGAAAGTGGCATCTGCCACGTCAACGGACCGACGGTCCACGACGAGGCGCAGATGCCGTTTGGCGGTGTGAAGGCATCGGGCTATGGCCGGTTCGGCGGCAATTGGGGCATTGCCGAATTCACCGAACTGCGCTGGGTGACCGTGCAGGATGGCCCGATCCACTACCCGTTCTGATCGGCGGGGTAGATCAAGAAAGGAGAGGACAAATCTTGTCCTCTCCTTTTGGTTTGGGGGCTGCGCATCCAGTGGATGATCAGTCCTGCACTCTAGTTCCGGATAGTGACGTCGAGCAGCGCCAGAGTGCGGTTGGTCGCGATATGGTCGAGCGCCTCGGCAAGGGCGATGTCGAGCGTATCGGCATCGGGCACCCGTCGCGCGAAGGCCCGGCTGGCTTCGGCCACCTTGACGAAATCGGGGATGGGGCTGAGCCCCGTCAACGGCATCTGATTGGTTTTCGATGCGTAGCCCTGGGGGTAGATATCGAGCACCGAGTGCCGCACCGCCGCCCATTCGGCATTGTTCATGACAATGACGAGCACCGGAAGGTCGAGCGCTTCAGCGATCTGATGGCAGGCGACGGGGTTGGCGAACATGTAAGAGCCGTCTCCCAGAGTGGCGACCACCAGTCGGTCGGGTTCGGCCAATTGCATGCCGAGCGCCGCCGGAAAGGACCAGCCCAGTCCGCCCGCATGGGGCTCCTGATACCAGGCGCGGTGATGGCTGAGAGTCATCGCGGGCATCGGGCAGCCGCGTTCCGACAGGAGCACAGCATCGCGACCGGTAAGGGCCTGGGATATTTTCAGCGCGACATAATCCGCCGACATGGTGCCATCGCGACCTTTCTCGGCGTTAGCGATGGCGGTTTGGCGGCTTTCGCCGTTGCGTGCGACAATCTCCGAACGGCGTGTGGCGACGGTGGAACCGGGTTCGGCCTCCTCAAGCGCGGTGCACAGGGCAAGGACGCCGTCAGCCAGTTCGCAGGCGGTGGTGATGTCGGCGCGGAAATTGCGGATGGGCATTCGCGCCTTGAGTGGGTCAGGGCCGATATGGGCCACTGTCGCGTCCGGACGGACCGCATGGGCCTGCTGCGACCAGGGCGCGAGCGAATCGAGGACGATGACCAGATCGGCCCTGTCGAGCAGCCAGGAGGGATCGACCCCGGCATACATCGGATGGTCGGTCGGGATGGCAATCTGGAGCGCCCAATAGTGGCACACGGGAATGGCCCAGCGTTCGGCGAGTGCTGAAAGGGCAGCAAAGGCATCGGCGCCGCCGGCACCGTGCTGGGCGATGATCACAGGAAATTGCGCCTTGCGTATTGCATCGGCAAGCCGGGAAATCTGGCTTGCATCGGGCGCGACATGGACCGGCTGCATGGTGAGCGGCAGGTCGAGATCGTCATTGGCATAGGGCTCGCACAGAACCTCGCGCGGCAGGGCCGCATAGACCGGCCCCTTGGGCGTCGAATTGGCGATGGCGTAGGCGCGATCGACCAGAGCCCCGGCCTGCTCGGGAAAGCGCAGTTCATAATCCCATTTGACCGCCTCGCGCACGAGGGCAGCCTGATCGCGCATTTCCTGACCCCAGCCGATCGGGACAGTGCGCGCGCCGAAGCGCCCGGCCTCGGTGACCGGCGTGCGGCCGGAAAACAGCAAGACAGGGATGTTCTCGACGGCGGCGTTGATCGCGCCGGTGGCGCAATTGGCGAGGCCGACATTGGTGTGAGCGATCACCGCCTGTGCGCGGCCCGTTGCCAGATAATATCCATGCGCCATGCCCATGGCGGCGTTTTCGTGGGGCATCACCAGCGCCTGGGGCAGGGGCACATCCTTGGCCGCGGCCTCGGCGAGGCCCTCGATGATGGGCGGGAAATCGGTGCCGGAATTGGCGAAGATATAATCAACGCCAACCGATTTGAGGCGCGCCAGCAGCGCGCCACCGGCGGTGAGGGTCAGGGGTTCAGGAGTTGGCATGGCATATTTCTATATTTGAAATTTTGATATCTTATTTAGGGTGTCGCAGGGCATCGGTTTCGTCAATCGTATAAATGCAGAATGCATGGGATGAATAGTGGATTCATGCGGTTTGCTGAGGGCAGGGACGATGTATTGCGATTGCTTTGCGATAAAGCATGAGCGGCAGGTAATGAGTTGCAGTGGAAAAGTTATTTTACAATGTGATCGCGAATGCTCTAAAAAAGTAATTGTCGATGCTAATTGAAAATGCGTCTAGACTATCCCTTGGGAGAGGGTGAGGAGGAATTCATCATGAGACTTTCCATCAGTCGCCGCGCCGCGTTGGGCGCGGGCGCGCTTCTTGTATCCACGGCGCTTGCCGGGCCGGCCTTCGCGCAGGCGGAGTTCAAATTCACGCTGCATCACTTTCTTGGGCCGGGCGCTCCAGCGCAAACGCAAATGCTGGAGCCGTGGGCCGAACGGATCGAACAGGCGTCAGACGGGCGCGTGGAGATCGAAATCTATCCGTCGATGTCTTTGGGAGGGACCCCGGCGGAACTGATCCGGCAGGCGCGCGATGGCGTCGTCGATCTGATCTGGACGCTGAACGGATATTCGCCGGGGCTGTTCCCGCGCACCGAAGTGTTCGAATTGCCCAACATTCATACCAACGATCCCGAAGCCACCAATATGGCGATCGCCGATCTGTTCGATGAGTATCTCGCCGAGGAGCATGTGGGCGTGAAAGTGCTGTTCCAGCACGTACATGCGGGGCAGGCGATCCATATGGCCTCCAAGGAAGTGCGGACGCCCGAGGATCTCGCCGGGACAACGCTACG
The DNA here is from genome assembly GCF_035555455.1 of Pelagibacterium sp. Classification (GTDB taxonomy): domain Bacteria; phylum Pseudomonadota; class Alphaproteobacteria; order Rhizobiales; family Devosiaceae; genus Pelagibacterium. Next base: position 58,418 of record NZ_DATMGM010000022.1, read on the forward strand.
CATTCCAACGCGCACCGGGGCCTGGGTGGTCGAGGCGCTGGGTGGAAACCCGGTGTCGATGCCAGTTCCGGACTTCCCGCAGGCATTGTCGCGCGGGGTTGTCGATGGCGGGCTCGTGCCCTGGGAGATCATCCCGGCGCTGCAATTGCAGGACCTGACCGAGTATCAGATCGAACTGGCTGACAAGGGGCGTCTGGGCGCCAGCGTGTTCCAGGTGTCGATGAACCTTGATCGCTGGAACGGTCTGCCGGACGATATCAGGCAAATCTTCCTCGATAATTCCGACGAGGACTGGCTGCACGAAGTGGGGCAGATCTGGCGCGATATCGACGAGGAAGGCATTGCAATCGCCATCGCGGCGGGCAACCACCATGTGACGTTGACGCCTGAGGAAAGCGCCGCGTTCACCGAGGCCATGGAGCCGGTGGTGGAGCGCTGGGTCGATGAGGTCGGCGGACAGGGTTCGATTGACGCGCAAGCGCTGGTCGATGCGGCCCGCGCGGCGGTTGCGGCCCACGCCAAGTAAGGAGAACGCTCATGGCGACGGCGCTCAAACGACAAGCTGCAGTTCGGTTCATTCGCGATCTAACGCGTTATTGGGCCTTGCTTGGTGGGCTTGTCATCTTAGGCGTCGTCGCCGCCAACGTTTACAGCGTGGCGTTGATCATGCTGTTCAACCGGCCGTTTCCGGGGGTTTATGAGATCGTCCAGGTGGGGACGGCGGTGGGGATGTTTATGTTCCTGCCTTATTGTCAGGTGACCGGCTCTAACGTGACCGCCGATATCTTCACTTCCGGCATGGGGCGGCGCACTGTCGTGGCACTGGCGGGGCTCGGAGCGGCGTGCGGAGTGGCCTTCGCCGGTATTCTGCTCTGGCGCATGAGTTATGGCCTGATCGATCAGATGACGTACCGGGAAACCACTGCAATCTATCAGTTCCCGCTCTGGTACGCCTATATCCCGATCCTTGTGTCCCTGGCGCTGTTTGTTCTGGCGGGTATCGCCAATCTCATGCAGTCGACCTACGGCGTCGTGCCGGAAGAAGCCGAGTCGGCGTAGCCTCAACCCGAACACATCGGAACCTTCAATGACTTCACAACTGGTAGTCGGGTTGCTCGGACTCGCCGTCATGGTTGGCATGATCGCCATCCGCATTCCCATCGGCTATGCCATGGCCGCCGTCGGCATGGGGGGCATCCTGATCCTGTCAGGGCCCGCCATCCTGTTGTCCCAGCTCAAGACCCTGGCTTACGGCACCTTCTCCAATTACGACCTGTCCGTGGTGCCGCTGTTTATCCTGATGGGCCATATCGCCACCAAGGCGAAATTATCCCACGGACTGTTCAGGGCGGCTAATGCGTGGTTTGGCCGGTTAAGAGGTGGGGTTGCAATGGCGGCCATTGCTGCTTGTGCCGGGTTTGGTGCGGTGTGCGGCTCGTCTCTGGCCACGGCTTCGACGATGGGCAAGGTGGCTCTGCCTGAACTGCGGCGTTACAATTATTCACCCGCTCTGGCGACGGGAACGCTGGCGGCTGGCGGCGTGCTTGGCATTTTGATCCCGCCTTCGGTGGTGCTGGTCGTTTACGCGGTAATCGTTGAGGCAAATATTGTCACGATGTTTGCCGCCGCGCTCGTTCCCGGCCTGATCGCCGTGGTCTTCTTCATGATCGTCATTGCTATCTACACATGGATCGTGCCGGAAGCCGGGCCGCGCGGCGGAGCGGTGAGCCGGGAAGAGCTGATCCGGGCTACGATCGGCGTTCTGCCCGTAGTCGTGGTGTTCGGGCTGGTCATCGGCGGCATTTATGCCGGGTTGTTCACGCCAACGCCGGCAGCGTCGATCGGTGTGTTCCTGGTGCTGCTTTATGGTGCAGTGCGGCGTCTGCTGGGTTGGAAGGACGTGTTGGATGCCATCCTGGAGACAGCGAAAACATCAGGCATGATCTATTTGATCGTGCTGGGCGCGGAACTGCTCAAGATATTCATGTCGCGGGGCGGAGTTCCGCAGGCCGCGGCCCACATGATGCTGACCTCGGGGCTTGAACCCTACGTCATCCTGATTCTGCTGCTGGTGGCGCTGATCGTGCTCGGATGCCTGATGGACTCCCTGTCGATGATCATTCTGGCCATGCCGTTCTTCTGGCCGGTGATCGCGCAACTCGATTTCGGTATGAGCCTCACCGATACCAAGGTTTGGTTTGGCATTCTCGCTCTGATCGTCGTCGAGCTGGGGCTGATAACGCCGCCTGTAGGGATGAACGTCTTCGTCATCAATTCCATGGCGCGAGACGTGCCGATGATGGAAACGTTCAAGGGCGCCATGCCGTTCTTTCTGATCGAATTGGTTCGCGTTGCACTTTTGCTGGCTTTTCCGGCGATCGTGTTGTTCTTTCCGGCCATGATGGGATAGTCGGGCGAGCGAGCGAGACGATTGGCGACACAGTTAAACAATTCGGTTTCAAAAGCGTTCGATATCCTGCGGCTTTTGGGCCGGGGCAGGGAGGTGGTGTCGGCGGCCGATGTGGTGGCCGAGCTGGGCATGAATGCTGTTACCGCCCATCGCTTCCTCAAGACGCTGGAGGCCGAAGGCGCTCTGGTCCAGGCGGCAAAGGGCAGCTATCGGCTCGGCTATATGCTGGTCGATCTGGGGGATCGGGCGCTCGAACAGGATCGGCTCGGACAATTGCTCCAGCCGCTGCTGGAGGACGTGACCCGCAATCTGCGGGAAGCCTCGATGGCGACGATCTATCAGGCGGGAATGGTGGTGTGCGTTGCCCGGGCCCGCTCGCAGCGCTCCCTGTCGGTGGATATTCGTGTCGGCGACAAGCTGGAGGCCTATTGCACGGCGCATGGCAAGATGTGGCTGGCGCATATTTCTGCGCGTGAGCGAGAGAAATATCTGTCCTCGCTGCGGTTTACGGCGATGACCGGCCGAACGATCACCAGCCGGGACATGCTGGAAGAGGAAATCGAGCTCTCCAGAAAGCGGGGATTTTCTTATAATCTGGGCGAACGCGAGGAGGGTATCACAGCGATCGCAGTGCCGGTGCTGACCCATGGCGGGCGCATGGTGGCATCCTTGTCGATGTTCGGGCCGACATCGCGGATCGATCGCGAAACGCTCGATGCGGCCATCGATCGTCTCAAGGCGGCAGCGGCGGAGGCGGCTCTGGTGCTGTACGGCAAGGGGCTGACCGAGTAGCTGAACTCAGTTTTCGAGATCGCGGGAAATTTCCCGTACGATGCGGCAAAGGATGTCGAGGGACGCGTTGCCCTGGACTTTTTCCCGCGTGGTGAGCCCCACCGCGCCCCGCGTTTCGGATGTGTCGACCGGCAGGGGAACGAGGCGTCCGGCGGCCACGTCCCGGGCAATAACACCATCGGAGATCACCCAGACTGCGTCGGTTTCTTCGACGAAAACCCGGCCGAACGCGTCCGATACGGTTTCGATGGTGTGGGGGAGTTCGGCCATTCCGTGGGCCAGCAGATAGCGGTCGACGAACGGGCGGATGACGGAGCCGACCGAGGGCATGAGGATCGGGTATTCGCGAATGCGTCCGAAATCGAATCGCGGCTCGGCCAGAAGCGGATGGCCGGCGCGCACCACGAAATGGACCTGCTCGGAATATAGATATTCGAACGACAGGCCGATCATCTGTTCGGGGGCGGCGAGACGGCCAATCACCAGATCGAGGGTTCCGGTGCGCAATTGTTCGAGCAGGACCTGATTTTCGCCGGTGACGATCTTGACCGGACTTTCCGTGCCCTCTGCAAGGAAACGGACCATCGCCCGGGGCATGATCCGCGCCGATACCGTGGGCAGGGCGCCGATGCGCAGCGGCGGGCCGACATGGGCGCGATCGAGGCTGTCGATGCCTTGCTGGATGGCGGCAACGGAGGCCCCGGCGTGACGCAGGAATACCTCGCCGTATCGAGTAATCCGCACCCCGCGCCCGTCCTTTTCGAACAGTTTTTTGCCCAGGATAGTTTCGAGTTCGCGGATGGTTTTGGTGACTGCGGGCTGGGTGACGCCCAGAATCTGGGCGGCACTGCCGATGGAGCTGTGCCGGGCAGCCTCGATAAAAGTCCGGAGGTGGCGAAAACGAACGCGGCTATCGGTCATCGGCAAATCCATGATTGCTGGGTTATGTATAGCGGCAATAGTTTCATTTTACAAAACTATTTGGCTGCACCAAGGTGGATGCGTTGGAGGACAGAAATGAACAGCATGCGGCTTGGCGATCTCGTCTTGCACTATCGGTTCCGTCCGGCCCGTCCGGGGGCGCCGACTATCGTTTTTATCAATTCTCTGGGCACCGATCTGCGCATCTGGGACAGGGTGATCGGCGGGCTGGGCGCAGATTGCGGTACGCTCGCCTATGACAAGCGCGGGCACGGGCTGTCGGAAACGGGGGCGACGCCCTATTCCATTGCCGACCACGCCGGAGACCTGGCCGGATTGATGGACGGGCTGGGCATTTCCGGTGCCGTGATCTGTGGGGTGTCGGTGGGCGGGCAGATCGCCCAGCAACTGTATTTTGACCGGCCCGACCTGATTGCAGGACTGGTGCTGTCCAACACGGCGGCAAAGATCGGGACGCCGGACTTCTGGCACAACCGGATTGAAACCATTTCGCGCAGCGGGCTCGAAGCGGCGACGGACGGCATCATGGAGCGCTGGTTCAGCGCCGCGTTTCGTGGGTCCGGCGCGCCGGAATATGCCGTGGCGCGGACCATGTTTGCCCGCCAGCCGATCGAAGGATATCTGGCGACCTGTGCGGCCATTGCCGGTTTTGACCGGAGCGGCGACAGCGGACGGATTGCCGTTCCGGCTGCTGTGCTCGTCGGCTCCGAGGACGGCGCGACGCCGCCCGACCTGGTCGAAGGGTTTTCGCACAGCCTGGCGGACAGCAGTTTTGGGATCATCGAGGGCGTGGGGCATCTGCCCTGTATTGAAGCGCCCCGACAGGTGGCCGATGCGATCGGCCAGCTTGTGGAACGATTGAAGGAAAGGAGGATGCGCGATGCCGCATCATGACGGGCCCTCGGCCCGCTACGAACAGGGAATGGCGACCCGGCGCAGCGTGCTGGGCGAAGACTATGTCGACCAGAAAGTGGCGGCGACCAGCGAGTTCGAGAAACCCTACCAGACGCTGATTACTGAAGCGGCGTGGGGGCATGTGTGGTCGCGTTCCAACTGGGACAAGCGGCAGCGCTCGATCGTCACCATCGCACTGCTGGCCGGGCTCGGGCATTACGAGGAAATGGTGATGCATATCGAGGCGACCGCGCGCACTGGCGCTACGCAAGACGATATTCGCGAGATCCTGCTGCATGTGGCAATTTATGCGGGCGTTCCGCACGCCAACCACGCCATGAAGCTGGCACGGGAAGCGCTGGATCGCATGGGGAAAGGAAATGGCGATGAGTGAGAGGCTATCGAATGCACGGGCCGAGGCCGCGGCCTTCATGGAGCGCGATTACAGCCAGCATCCGCCCGCGTTCACGCCCGGCTACAAGTCGAGCACCTTGCGGGCGCCAAAGCAGGCCCTGATCAGCTATGCCAGCACCCTGAGCGAAAAGACCGGGCCGGCATTCGGGCACAATATGCTCGGGGAGCTCGATAACGATCTGATCGTGAACTTCGCCCGCCCCGGTGAAGAGGCCATCGGGCAGCGTATCGTGGTGCACGGCTATGTGCTCGACCAGAACGCGAGGCCCGTGCCCAACGCGCTGGTCGAATTCTGGCAGGCCAATGCCGGTGGTCGCTATCGCCACAAGCGTGAAGGCTATCGCGCGCCGCTCGATCCCAATTTTGGTGGTTTTGGGCGCACCGTGACCGATGAGAACGGATATTACTGGTTTCGCACCATCAAGCCGGGGCCCTATCCGTGGCCCAATGGCGTCAATGACTGGAGGCCGGCCCATATCCACTTCTCGCTGTTCGGATCGGGCTTTGCCCAGCGCCTGATCAGCCAGATGTATTTCGAGGGCGACCCGCTGGTGCCGATCTGCCCGATCGTCAATACTATATCGGATAAATCCGCCATCGATCGTCTGGTCGCGCGGCTGGACATGAACAACGCAATCCCTATGGATTTGCGCGCGTACCGGTTCGATATGGTGCTGCGTGGGCGGCGTTCGACCTTCTTTGAAAATCGTCCGGAGGGAAATTGATGACGAGGCCGATCGAGTACCTGAAGGAAACCGCATCACAGACGGCGGGCCCTTATGTGCATATCGGGATGACCCCCAATGAGTATGACATCACGGGCGTTATTGCTGAAGACCCGGGCGTCACCGTCATATCGGATGGGGTGAAGGGCGAGCGGATCACCGTTCAGGGCCGTGTGCTGGATGGCGCTGGAAAGCCGGTGTTCGACTGTGTCGTCGAAATCTGGCAGGCCGATGCCAATGGTATCTACAACAGCCCGGCGGAGCATCGTGCGGGCGTGGACCCCAATTTTTCGGGCTGGGGACGGCAAGCGGCGGGCGAGAACGGCGAATTTTCGTTCGAGACCATCAAGCCAGGGCCGGTTCCCGCGCCGGGCGGTGGGTTTATGGCACCGCACATCACATTCTGGATCGTGGCGCGTGGCATCAATCTGGGGTTGCAGACGCGGATGTATTTTTCCGATGAAGATGCAGCCAACAAGGGCGACCCTATCCTAGCCAAGGCCCGGATGGTGGGCCGCGATCATACAATGATCGGCAGCAGGGAAGGGAGCACAGTAACTTTCGATATTCACCTTCAGGGTGAAAGCGAAACCGTGTTCCTGGATATCTGATGGCCCTTTCCGCGTTCGACCATCCGATCCTGTCCGGCCTGTTCGGCGATCCCGAACTGGCCGGGTTTTTATCCAAGGACGCTGATATCGCTGCCATGGTGGCGTTTGAGGCGGAACTGGCGGAGGCGCAGGCGGATTGCGGGATCGTGGCCCCCGAGGCAGCGGCCCGGATTGCCCGTCTCGCCGAGACATTTGTTCCCGATATTGAGGGGCTGCGGCAGGGACTCGGGCGGGACGGGGTGGTTGCGCCGGAACTGGTTCGGCAGATGCGCGGGGTGCTGGAGGGCGAGGCGGCCCGTGTGCTGCATCTTGGTGCGACCAGTCAGGATGTGATCGACACCAGCCTCGTCATACGGCTCAAATCCATCTGTGCGATTTTGGACAGTCGAATTGCCGGCATCGCGGGGCGGCTCGACGGGTTGTCCGAACGGTTCGGTGACCGGCGAGTGATGGCGCGGACGCGGATGCAGGACGCCCTGCCGATCGCGGTAGCCGACCGTATTGCCGATTGGCGGTTGCCCCTGGCGCGTCATCAAGACCGATTGAAACAGCTGCTGCCGCGCTTGCTGGTGGTTCAGTATGGCGGGGCGGTCGGAAATCAGGAAAAGCTTGGGGCGGAGGGACCGCGTGTCACAAAGGTTCTAGCCGAAAAGCTCGGGCTCGGGTTTTCAGAAAAGTCCTGGCACAACCAGCGCGATGCCGTTGTCGAACTGGCGGATTGGCTCAGTCTCGTCTGCGGCAGTCTGGGCAAGATCGGGCAGGATATTGCCCTGATGGCCCAGAATTCTATTGGCGAGATCACACTGGCCGGAGGCGGGGGGTCATCGGCCATGCCGCACAAATCCAACCCGGTGGCGGCTGAAGTGCTGGTCTCTCTCGCTCGCTATACAGCGGGGAGTTCGGGGACGATGGCGCAATCCATGGTGCACGAAAACGAGCGCTCAGGTGCAGCGTGGACACTGGAATGGCTGGTGCTGCCGCAGATGATCCTCGCAACCGGCAGCGCGCTGTTGCTGGCTGACCGGTTGCTGGGTTCGGTGGAGTCGATGGGCGAAGCCTCTTAGGGTCTTGCCTCTATCGCTGGCTCTTCCACGCCAATAGCCGCATGGCGTTGGCGGTGACCAGGACTGTCGCGCCGGTATCGGCGAGAATGGCTGGCCACAGGCCGGTGATCCCCAGAAGCGTGGTGATCAGGAACACGACCTTGAGCCCCAGGGCGATGGTGATGTTTTGCTTGATATTGGCCATTGCGGTGCGCGAGAGGCCGATCATGGCCGCTACGCCGTCCACGCGACTGTTGAGGATCGCCGCGTCGGCGGTTTCCAGCGCCACGTCGGTACCGCTGCCCATGGCGATCCCGACATCGGCGGCGGCAAGGGCGGGGGCGTCGTTGATGCCATCGCCGACCTTGGCGACCACGTGCCCGTCCTGCTGCCAGGATTTGACGATCGCCTGCTTGTCATCGGGGAGCAGGTCGGCATGGGCTTCAATGCCCAGATCTGCGGCAATGGCTTTTGCGGTGCGGGCGTTATCGCCGGTGAGCATGACGGCCGTTACGTTTTGGGCGCGCAGGGCGGCGAGGCCGGTGATTGCCGTGGGACGGGGCGTGTCGCGCATGGCGATAAGGCCCGTGGCGGTATCATCGATCACAAGGACGGACACGGTTTTACCCTCGGCATTAAGAGCATCGATGCGCTGTTGCGTGGCGTCCGAGATTGGCGCATAAGCCGCCGCCGCGCGGGCGGAGCCGAGGAACGCAGATTGCTCGCCCACAGTGCCCGACACGCCTTTGCCGCCATGGGCGGCTCCATCGTCGATCCAGGGCCAGACAATCCCATCCATTTGCGCGCGTTCGAGAATGGCGAGTGCCAGGGGATGGTTTGAGCCAGCTTCCAGCGCGGCAGCGATGGTGAGAACGTTCTGTTCCTCTCCTTGCAGGGCGACAATGTCGGTTACCTCGGGCTTGCCTTCGGTCAGCGTTCCGGTCTTGTCAAAGCCGACCCGATCGACCTTGCCGAGTGTTTCCAGCACCGCGCCGCCTTTGACGAGAAGCCCATTGCGAGCGCCGGCAGAGAGGGCCGCGGCGATGGCGGCCGGGGTGGAAATGACCAATGCGCAAGGGCACCCGATCAGCAGTAGCGCAAGGCCCTTATAGACCCACTCGTCCCACGACGCGCCGGTGACAAGGGGCGGCAGGACAGCAACGAGCAGCGCGACCAGCATGATCGCCGGTGTGTAATATTTTGAAAACCGATCGATGAAACGCTCGGTTGCCGCTTTGGCTTCTTGCGCTTCTTCGACCAGCCTGATCACTCTTGCGATCGTGTTGTCTGCCGCCGCTGCGGTGACCGCAATGCGCAGCACGGCATCGTGATTGATCGTGCCCGCGAAAACAGCATCGCCGATACCTTTGGCCCGGGGAACGGATTCGCCGGTCACCGGGGCTTCGTCGATGGAGCTTTCGCCGGCGATGATCTCGCCATCTGCCGGTATCCGGTCGCCCGGACGAACCACGACGATATCGGACACGGCAAGCTGTTCGGCAGGGATTTCGTGGGTGTGGCCCTCATGTTCGCGCATGGCGATGTTGGGCACGAGGTCGGCAAGGGCGCGGATCGAGGCGCGCGCTCGTCCTGCAGCGACGCCTTCGAGCAGTTCGCCGACCAGAAACAGCACCACAACCACGGCAGCTTCTGCGCTGGCATCGATGACGATGGCGCCGACGGCAGCAACCGTCATCAGCGTCTCGATGGAAAAGGGCGTGCCGGCCCGCGCGGCGGCCAATGCGCGGCTGGCGATCGGAATGAGGCCCACCAGCACGGCGGCGATGAATCCCCACGGATGGAGGGCTGGAACAAATTGTTCGGCGACGAAGGCGACAATCAGTGCGATGGCGCACACAATGGTCAGCCGCGCTTTGCCGGTTTTCCACCATGGACCATCGGGCAGGTGGGCATGGCTGGACAGCGGAGCGGCAGCGCCATTTGGCGCGGTCGGCGTGACCGTATATCCCATGGCCCTGACACTGCGTTCAAAAGACGCCAGATCGGCTTCGACTTGATGATCGAGGGTGACCGTGCCGTTAGCGACCGAGACTGAAGCCTCGGAAATGCCCGCAATCCGGCGTGCGGCGGTCTCGATCTTGGCGGCGCAGCTTGCGCAGTCCATGCCTTCGACGCGCATGCGGGTTTTGATCAACGGCTCGGTCATCGTCTTGCTCCAATTGCGATGACACCCTATCTAGTTCCTATAGCGACTATAGGAGCAAGAGGAAAAATGCAGACCGCAGTTTCGATCGGTCAGGCGGCCCGCGCCAGCGGCGTCAAGGTGCCCACGGTGCGCTATTACGAGCAGATCGGCCTGCTGCCGCTGCCGGATCGGACCGATGGCAATCGCCGCCTTTATGACCGGACTGATGTGGAGCGACTGGCCTTTATCCGCCATGCCCGGGAGCTTGGATTCGATGTCGAGGCCATCCGCAGGCTGTTGGCGCTGCAGGATGAGCCGGAGCAATCGTGCGCCGAAGCTGATGCGCTGGCCAAACAGCATCTGATCGAAGTGGAGCGCCGGCTTCGCAGCCTGATGGCACTCAAGGCCGAACTGGAGCGGATGGTCGAAGGCTGCACCCAGGGCAAGGTGGAATCGTGCCGGGTGATCGAAATTTTGGCCGATCACGGCGAGTGCCGGCATCACGATCACGAAAAGCCGCTTTCAGGCCTAAAATAGGTGTGGGGCGCATATCTTCCGTCGAAGGTCCGGTTTCGGGCTGCGTCACGATGCGCTAAGAGGGCGGCGAAATTCGAGCAGGTCACCGCTGGCTCGGACCAATTTGGGGAGAGATCGGATGACAGAGACCGGGTCAACGAGGCGTCCGATGACGCCACCGGCGATCAGGGCGCGCAAGGGCGGGATGCCTATCGTGTGCCTGACCGCTTACACGACGCCGATGGCCCAACTTGTTGATAAGCATTGCGATCTCGTGCTTGTGGGCGACAGTGTGGGTATGGTTTTGCACGGTTTGCCCGATACGCTCGGGGTCACCCTCGACATGATGGTCCTGCATGGCAAGGCGGTGCGCCGCGGATTGAATTCCGCGCTGATGGTGGTGGATATGCCGTTCGGATCGTACGAAGCGAGCCCGGAAGAAGCGTTCCGCAATGCGGCGCATCTGATGCGCGAAACCGGTGCGGAGGCGGTCAAGATCGAGGGCGGCGAGCAGATGGCGCCGACCATCCGGTTCCTGTCGCAGCGTTCGATTCCCGTGGTGGCGCATATCGGTTTGACGCCACAGGCGGTCAATGCGTTTGGCGGATACAGGGTGCAGGGGCGTGGGGCTGAGGCGGAGCAGGTGTTGCGCGACGCGCATGCGGTCGCGGAAGCCGGGGCGTTTGCGGTGGTGATCGAGAAGGTGCCAGAGGCGCTGGCCCGGCAGATCACCGAGGACATTGCGGTGCCGACCATCGGCATCGGCGCGTCCGCGGCATGTGACGGGCAGATTTTGGTGGTGGATGATATTTTGGGAATGTTTGTGGATTTCCAGCCCAAATTCGTCAAACGTTTTGCGCAATTGGGCAATGATGCCGAAAGCGCGATTGCCGCTTATGCCGAGGAGGTGAGGGTTCGCAGCTTTCCCGCCCCGGAGCATCTTTTCAGCGATTCCAATCCATGACCAGGATCGTCCGGACCGTTGCCGACCTGCGCAGCGTGGTGGCGCAATGGCATGATAGCGGCGATCGGGTTGCCGTGGTACCCACCATGGGCGCGCTGCATGACGGGCACATGGCGCTTGTGCAGGCGGCACGAGACATGGCGGAGCGGGTCATCGTTTCCGTCTTTGTCAATCCAAAACAATTCAACGATGCCAATGACTTGGCCAAGTATCCAAGAGACGAGGAAGCTGACTTCAAACGGCTTTCCGCCGGGGGTGCGGACCTGATGTATGCGCCGGATGCGGGGGAAATCTATCCCGACGGCTTTGTGACCAAGGTCAGCGTTTCCGGGCTGAGTGAAGGGCTGTGCGGCGCTCATCGGCCGGGGCATTTCGACGGGGTGGCGACGGTTGTGGCCAAGCTGCTGCTCCAGACGCGTGCGGATGTCGCGTTGTTTGGGGAGAAGGATTATCAACAACTGGCTATAATCAGGCGGTTAGTGCGCGATCTTGATATAGAGGTTGAGGTTGTTGGCGTCTCGACCGTGCGGGAACCGGATGGGCTGGCGTTGTCGTCGCGCAATGTCCGGCTGGGCGAAAACGCGCGCAAAATTGCTCCATCGCTGGCGGCGGCGCTGATGACGGCGGCGCGAAATATCGAGGCAGGACAAGAGGTTAGTCAAGCTATCGCGGAGGCAAGACAGGCGGTGCTGGCTGCGGGATATGCAGAGGTCGAGTATCTGGAATTGCGCGACTCGGACACGCTGGAACGGGTCTCAAAGCTCACCAAACCGGCCCGGTTGCTGGTGGCGGCGTGGCTCGACGGGGTGCGGCTGATCGATAATGTTGCCCTGACGCCGGAGGCTAAACCCCCGATGTCCAGGCCAAATGTTGATGGAAAATGATGGCAGGATGTGAAACTTTCGTTGGAGTGGACGCAAAGATGATGGCTCATTAATCAGGGGCCGACCTGATCACGTTGGAATGGGCCGATGGTACGCAAAACTCTCAAGAACTGGATTGATGACCGCAGGATCGATGACGCCATCGGAACCGTTTTTTCGCTGGTGGCCGATTGCGCGTTCGACATCTCCAAGGCGCTGAAGGCGGCGTCGATCGCGGGCGACACCGCCGCCGAACAGGACGTAAACGTCCAGGGCGAGGTGCAAAAAAAGCTCGACGTGGTCGCCAACGACATTTTCCTGGACCGGGGACGGAACAGCGGCGTTCTGGCGGCCATGGTTTCGGAAGAACTCGACGATATCGAACTGGTGCCGGAAGCGGGCAATGCGCAGCTGGCGCTGGTGTTCGACCCGCTGGATGGCTCGTCCAATCTGGAAATCAACGGTGCGGTCGGGTCGATCTTCTCGGTGCTCGATGTGGGCGGTGCTGGCAGCGTCACGGCCGATGACGTGTTGCAGGCGGGTACACGGCAGCTGGCGGCTGGCTATGTGCTCTATGGGCCAGCGACGTTGATGGTGTTGACCACGGGGCAGGGGGTGGCGGTCTTCAGTCTCGACGAGGCGCAGGGCGAATTCGTTCTTGTGCGCGATGGGGTGAGCATCCCGGCAGACAGTGCGGAATTTGCCATCAACGCCTCGCGGCAATCGCAATGGTATGCACCGACCCGCGCGTTTATCGATGCCTGCATCGCAGGCAAGGCGGGGCCGTTCGGGAAAAGCTACAATATGCGCTGGTGTGCGGCGATGGTCGCCGATCTGCATCGCATTCTGACCCGGGGCGGGGTGTTCCTTTATCCCGAGGACGAAGGAACCAAGGACAAGGGCGGCAGGCTGCGGTTGTTGTACGAAGCCAATCCGATGGCGATGATCGTGGAAGCCGCCGGTGGGGCGGCAACGACGGGGACGCAGCGAATTCTCGATGTGGAGCCGGTCGATCTGCACCAGCGTATCGGCATCATCATCGGCTCGCGCAATGAGGTGGACCGGGCGCGGCGCTTTTATGAGTGAGGGTGCCTTACTTTAACATCGGGTAAACCTTTAGCCTCAGTTTTTCTGAAACAGCGTAAGTTTACTTAAAATCCATTCCGTTATCGTGTGCTCTGTCCGGGCTGGCTCTGTGCCGGCCCGATAGGCGTTAACGGCGCGCGCAGCGCTGCCAAGGGGTGCGGGCAGGCAAATGGGACGCGGACTGAGCAGCTTTCTGAGACGGGATGACGGCGTGGTCGCCATCATTTTCGCCATCATGGCGATACCGTTCATCGCGATGGCCGGATGGGCCGTCGATTATGTGCACTTGCAGCATGTGAAGGATCGGTTGCAGCTTGAGACCGACGCAGCGGCACTCAATGCTCTTCTGGAAGGCGCGCACGAGGATGATGTGTTCGCCGTCGCGAGAGGCCAATTTCAGGCACATTATAGCGGGGAATGGGCAGGCGATGCCACTTTCGATGGCGGATGGCTGAACGGTTCCGACATCGACTTTGAGGTCATTGGGGAGGTCGATGTGCCGCTCGCCTTCATCAAATTGCTCCCCGGAGTGGGGGAAACCCAGCATATCCGGGTTTCGGCAGTGGCGCGCGTGTCGAATCCTGACCTTCACTACAGTCCGCCTGAATTCGCCGCCCTTGAGTTCGAGGCGTGGGACTTCAACCGGCTGTGGCTCTATTGCTATTGGCCCGACCGGCCGCTCAACGATCCCAAGTTGCCCCGGCGCACCCAGATGGTGCCAATTGCCGATAATGGCGGCTCAACCTTCACCCCCGACCCGGGCGACCCCAAGGATGAGGATAACCCCATCAATGATGCCTTGCTGAAATCCAAGTACGAAAACCGCACTAGGCTGGGGCCGGAACATCTCGATACCGAGGTCGAAGGGGTTTGGCGGCCGATCAGAGGCGGGAGCATCGGGCAGCGCGAATACACCTATATCATGCCGCAATGTCCGGCAGGTTCGCATATGAGCATGCGCCTTGAGAACGTAGAGAACGCACTGGAGGATGTCCGGCAAAGGCGGGTGACTGCGGACCGTTGGGATAGCGGGGGCCGGCGGTTCAATCATTACACCGATACGGTCACGGAACGCGGCAAGGCAGACAGCCATACGGGGCTGACGAGCCTGAGACCGAACAAGGTTCTCGAAACGATCCACTGTGAGAGGCGCGAGCAGTGCGTGAGCCCCGATGGAAAGCCCGGTACGCTCATTCCTCGGCGGCAGACCAACCGAAATCCGCAGGAAGCGACAGTCGGATGCAGCCCCGGCCAGTACATGTATTACGGATGGGAAGACCGCGTTAACGGTGACCGGGACTTTGACGACATCCGGGTCGTGATGGCCTGTCCCACGGAAGTGCGCTCTGGCGAGCGTAACTCGCGCCTGCTCAGCTAGACGGTGTTGCGTAAGCCGTGGGTGATGGGGGGCCGGGCAGAGCGCTTTTGTATGCTTGCCGCCCCCCGTGCCGGTGTTCGGGGCGGCTAAAAGAAAAAGCACTTGTTTCCGTTCTCTTAACCGGGTAAACGCCCCGGCAGTTCTAACTCTTGATGTATGGTTGTGAGCATGGGCAAGGAAAAATTCAATCGCGGCAAACCGCACGTCAACATTGGCACGATTGGTCACGTTGACCACGGCAAGACGAGCCTGACTGCTGCGATCACCAAGGTTTTGGCCGAGAAGGGTGGCGCGACGTTTACGGCGTAC
>NZ_DATMGM010000023.1:0-1883 GCF_035555455.1 Pelagibacterium sp.
GAACCTGCTCGAAGAGCGGGGCTATATCCACCAGATCACCGACGCAAGCGGGCTCGACGCGCTGGCGGCACAGCAGGTCGTGCCCGGCTATATCGGCTTCGATCCGACCGCGCCCTCGCTCCATGTCGGCCATCTCGTGTCAATCATGATGCTGCGCCAACTGCAGCGTGCCGGCCACAAGCCGATCGTCATCATGGGCGGCGGCACCGGCAAGATCGGCGATCCCAGCTTCAAGGACGAGGCGCGCAAGCTGATGACCGCCGACACGATCGGGGAGAATATCGCCTCGATCAAGCGCGTGTTCGAGCGCTTCCTGACCTTTGGCGATGGCCCGACCGATGCCATCATGGTCGATAATGCCGAGTGGCTCGACAAGCTCGAATATATCCCTTTCCTGCGCGATGTGGGCCAGCATTTTTCGATCAACCGGATGCTCAGCTTCGATTCGGTGAAGATGCGGCTGGATCGCGAACAGTCGCTCAGCTTCCTCGAATTCAATTACATGATCCTCCAGGCTTATGATTTTCTGGAACTTTCCCGACGTGTCGGCTGTCGCTTGCAGATGGGCGGATCGGACCAGTGGGGCAATATCGTCAACGGTGTCGAGCTGGCCCGGCGGATCGACGGTACGCAGGTGTTCGGCCTGACAACGCCGTTGCTCACCAATGCGGACGGCACCAAGATGGGCAAGACGGTCGGCGGCGCGGTCTGGCTCAATGAGGACCAGCTCTCCGCCTTCGATTACTGGCAGTTCTGGCGCAACACGGCCGATGCGGACGTGGCGATCCGCTTGCGCCTGTTCACTGATTTGCCGATGGACGAGATCGCCCGGCTTGCAGCGCTGGAAGGCGCGGAGATCAACGAGGCGAAGAAGATCCTCGCCAATGAGGCCACGGCGCTCTGCCGGGGCCGGGAAGCCGCCCGGGCCGCTGCCGAAACGGCACGCAAGACTTTCGAGGCCGGTGCCGCGACATCGGCTGATCTGCCCTCCCTTGCCGTATCAAACGGGATGATCGGCCTTGTCGATGCGCTCGTCCAGACGACATTGGCAGCGTCCAAGGGCGAAGCCCGCCGAAAAATCGCGGAAGGCGCCGTGCGGCTGGACGATCAACCAGTGCATGACACCGCCCATGAGGTCGCAGTCGGCGAGACACCCGTGAAGCTCAGCCTTGGCCGTAAGCGACACGTGCTGTTGCAACGCGACTGACGCGCGCAGGAATTTTTGCGTGGATATGGTTGGCCCGCATGCAGCGCGTTTGCTGACGTGCGGCCTAGCCTTAACTCGATCTTCAGAATGAAGCTTTAGAAGAGATTCATCAGTTAAAGTCAGAATTTGGATACCAACGGGAGTTCGCTGCCATGCCCCAATCCCAATTCGACACCGAAACGCGCGGTGCGCCGCGCGAACAAACCGACATTCAGTCGCAGATATGGGGGACCACCCTTGCCCCCACACCCGCGCGTATCGTCAATATCTCGCCACAAGGCTGTATGATCCGCTGTGACGAGATGATGCCTATGGGTGAGCACCTCACCCTGGAGCTTCCTCAATTAGGCGCAATGCGCGCGACGGTCATGTGGTCCTTGAGCGGACGACTTGGCGTACAGTTCGATACACCGATCACGGTCGATAATTATCTGGATCTGCTTGATTCGCTGGAAAGCACGCCCGAGGGCCCACGCCTGATCTGACCGGTGGCCTAATCAACCGCTTGCGAGCAGGCTGATCGCCGCGTCCCGCTCGAAAAGATAGAGGCAGGTCCGCGCAGCTTGTCCGCGCTCGGACGCCAGCCCGCCATCACGATCCATGAGCAGTCGCGCATCATCGTGGGCTGCCGTCAGCAAATCCTGAATCTGCTCGGGCGTAGCAAGTCGAAAACGCT
>NZ_DATMGM010000024.1:0-7351 GCF_035555455.1 Pelagibacterium sp.
GGCCATGCCGAAAAAGACGACAATGGCGACACAGGCCAGAACCGGCGCGATGAAGCTGCCGGCGAGGCCGCGCTGGGAAAAATCAAAACAGGCGATGGCCTCGGGCCGGCCCCGCAGCAAAAGCCGCGTGCCTTCCAGCGCCCCGCTCGCCTCGCCGAGCAGCGTCGTATGGGATCGGGCCACGGGCGGTCAGAAGTCCGGGGCGGCGGTGGGGCCGTACAGCACGCCTACGGCGAGCAGCGCGATCATCATGCCGATGGTCTGGACGACAATCAGCATCACGATCTGCCCCGCCTTCATCCCCACGACCAGTCGTGCATTGTTGATGCGGGCGAGAAAGCCGACCACTACGGCAAAGACGAGGATCAGTTCGGCGCTTGTGGTGAGGAGGGCCACAGCGGCCAGCACCATCGACACGACGGCGTTGACCCAGTTTTCCACCGTGACAAAGGCGATGAACTTGTCGGACAGGCCGGTGATGCGCAGCACCACCCACGATGCGCCCATGATGCCGCCATAGAGCAGCGCGTTCTGGACAAGGGCGGCGAAGGTCGAAATCCCCGCACCGGCGGGGGCGAGCAGCGCTGAAATCAGGAAGGTGACCAGCACGGACGCCAAAAGCGCGATAAAGCTCGATGCCAGCCCGCGCAGATCGGTGAAGAAAAAGCCCGGCGCGTCGCGACGCCCGGCAATCAGGCGCCAGCTTCCAGCAATCGCGGACCGGGTTTCCTCGACGAGGCTGGGCTGAGGCTGGGACAAGGCAGGGTTCCTGAAACGGTTCGAGAAGCCACGGCGTCAGGAGATGACGCCGGGCAGTCTGCAAACATGTAGAGCGCGGCGCGCGTTCCGGCAAGCGACGAGGTGCCGGTCAGCCTCCGCGCGACAGAAAGGCTTCGGTGTAAAGGGCATAGAAGCGGGCCAGCCGCTCCACATCGGCCACCGGCACACGCTCATCGACCTGATGCATGGTCGCCCCGATCAGCCCGCATTCCACCACGGGGCAATATTGGGCGATAAAGCGCGCATCCGAGGTGCCGCCCACCGTGGAGAGCTTTGGCCTGACGCCGTTGAACTCTTCCATCACGTCAGTGAGGTGCTCGACATGACCTGCGGGCGGGGAGATGAAGCAGCGGGAAACGGGGCCGATCTGCTCGAACCCGATGGTGCATCCATTGGCGTCCACAGCCGCGATCCGGCGGTGGATTTCGGCCAGCAGCGTCTCGCCGGTCCAGGTGTCGTTGAAGCGCACATTGAAGCGCAGAGAGGCCTTTTCCGGGATGACATTGGCGGTGGGATTGCCGGTATCGATCGAGGTTACTTCCAGATTGGTGGCCTGGAAATGCTCGGTGCCGTCATCGAGCGGTGCAGAGAGCGCGCGGGCGACCTCGACCAGAATGGGCAGGGGATTGTTGGCGCGCTCGGGATAGGCGGAATGGCCCTGCTTGCCGGTGACGGTTATCCGTCCAGACACCGACCCGCGCCGCCCGATCTTGATGGAATCTCCAAACTCCTCGAACGAGGACGGTTCACCCACAATGGCAAAGTCGAACTTTTCGCCCTGCGCGTCGGCCCATTCGAGAATCTTTTTGGTGCCGTTGATCGCGTCGGCTTCCTCGTCATTGGTGATGGCGAGCGATACCGTGCCCGCATCAAGGCCACCGCGCTCGGCCAGATCGGCCATGGCCCCGCAAAAGGCGGCAACGCCGCTTTTCATGTCGGTGGCCCCGCGGCCCCACATCACCCCATCGATGATGGTGGCTGAAAAGGGGTCATGGGTCCAGGCGGCGCTGTCTCCCGGCGGCACCACGTCGGTGTGGCCGGCAAACAGGAGGTGCGGGCCGGGCCGTCCCCCGGTGCGGGTCGCATAAAGGTTATCGACCGGATACGAACCATCGCCCTCGAACGGCAGCCGCGTGCAGGTAAACCCCAGCGGGGTCAGAAACGCCTCCAGCACATCGAGAACGCCTTCCTCCTTCGGGGTGACCGACGGGCGGCGGATCAGATCGGCGAGCAGCGAGACGGCGGGGTGAGTCATGATGGCGTATCCTGAGAATGGCGGACGGGCGGGGCGGACTGAGGAATGATCTTACCGCAATTGCCGCCGGGCAAAAGGGCATGGGGGGATAAAGGCATTCCTGCGCGTGAAAGAGCTTAAGTCAATCGCGGAGCAAGTCGTTGATCGAGGTTTTGGCGCGGGTGCGTTCATCCACCCGTTTGACGATCACGGCGCAGTAGAGACTGGGGCCGGGGCTGCCATCGGGGAAGGGCTTGCCGGGGAGCGAGCCGGACACGACCACCGAATAGGGCGGAATGCGGCCATAGAAGATTTCGCCGGTGGCGCGGTCGACGATCCTGGTCGATTGGCCGATGAAAACCCCCATCGAGATCACCGAACCTTCGCCGACGATGACGCCTTCGACCACTTCCGAGCGCGCGCCGATAAAGCAATTGTCCTCGATGATGACCGGCCCCGCTTGCAGCGGTTCGAGGACCCCGCCAATGCCGACCCCGCCCGAAAGGTGCACGTTCTTGCCGATCTGGGCGCAACTGCCCACCGTGGCCCAGGTGTCCACCATCACCCCTTCGCCCACATGGGCCCCCAGATTGACGAAGCTGGGCATCAGGACGGCGTGTTTGCCGATGAAGGCCGAATGGCGCACAATGGCTCCCGGAACGGCGCGAAAGCCCGCTTTCCGGAATGCGCTGGCATCCCAGCCGACAAATTTGGAGGGCACCTTATCCCACCACTGGCTGCCGCCGGGACCGCCGGCGATGGTGTCGAAATCGGTGAGCCGGAAGCCGAGCAGCACCGCTTTTTTCAGCCATTGGTTGACTACCCACTCGCCGTCCGGGGCTTTTTCGGCCACCCGCACGGTGCCCGCATCGAGCAGGGCCAGCGCTTCGTTCACCGCCTCCCGGATGGGGCCCTGCGTGCGATGATCGAGCGTATCGCGCGCCTCGAAGGCGGCGTCGATGGTTGCGGCAAGCTCATGGGTCATGGGGATCGCGCCCGTCCGGGCTGGTGGGAGGGGCGGGGACATTACCGCAAGCGCGAAAGGCGCGGAACCCCGAGCCATGGAGTTTTTTTATCCTCGGGGCGAGCGAAGGAACCGGGCGCATGGGCGCACACATTGTCGTCACGGCCTTGGATTAATCGCCATCCATCCTTAACACGCTGCTGCGACAATGATCACGATGCAAGCAACAAGGAGCCTGAATATGGGCCGCAAGCGCCATTCTTCACTGCGTTCGTCCAAGGAAGACATGGAAGTCGTCCGCCACACGCCGCAGACCCCGCAGACCCAATCGCCGGCTTACCGGCTGGCCTTCGCGGACGAAGAGTTCATGACCAGTGAGGATCTGCGCGGGGTTCGCTTCCATCTCGAATATCTCAAGATCGAATTCCGGTTGCGTGAGGCGGGGATCAATTCGACCGTAGTGTTGTTCGGTGGTGCGCGCATTCCCGAGCCGGGCAAACCCGCATGGGCGGCCAAGACCGAAACGGCGCGGCGCAATCTGGAAGCCAATGCGGTCTATTACCAGGAAGCGCGCCGCTTCGCGCAACTGGCCTCGCTGGCCTCCGAAGCGACCGGATATACCGAATTCGTGGTGGCGACCGGCGGAGGGCCGGGTGTGATGGAGGCGGGCAATCGCGGGGCCGCCGATGTCAACGCGCCCTCGATCGGGTTCAATATCGTCCTGCCCCATGAACAGGCGCCCAATACCTATGTGACGCCGCAGTTCGCCTTCAATTTCCACTATTTTGCGACGCGCAAGATTCATTTCATGATGCGCGCCAAGGTGATCGCCATCTTCCCCGGCGGGTTCGGGACGCTCGACGAATTCTTCGAGGCGCTGACCCTGATCCAGACCGGGCGCATGGACCGCGTTCCGCTGCTGCTGTTCGGCACCAGATTCTGGAACCGCGTCATCAATCTCGAAGCGCTGGCCGAGGAAGGCACGATCTCGCCTGACGATTTCAAGCTGTTCAGCGTGGTCGATACCGCCGATGAGGCCTGGGAGGTTGTGCGCAAGACCTACGATCTGCCCGAGATCGACCGCCCGGTGGCGACGCGGGCCTGACCCCGGAAACACGGACGGCCCGGAACGCCCGGGCCGTCACGAAGACCGAACGCGCCGGTTACTGGTTGGCGCGGATTTTGATGTTGAGCAGATCGACCAGCGCGAACGGATCGGCATCGAATTCGGCTTCCAGCGATTCCAGTTCGGCGAACGCAATCGGCGCGTCGGGCTCGACCGAAATGACGAAGTTCTGTGGATCGGCGATGAAGGCGTTCACCGCGTCGTTGACCATGGCCTTGAATTCGGCGTTGCGGACCTCGGTGAGCATCATGGGGACCATGAAGCGCAGTCCGGCCTTGAAGGTTTCGCCATCGACGCCCTGCTCGGCGCCGATGAAATCGAGCACCTTGTTGAACAGCGACGCATCGTCATAACGCAGCGAGCCGCTTTCCAGCCTGAGGCCATCCATGCTGGCGAGAATGCCCTCGGACATGGCCAGCATCTGGTCGTCGTCCAGTTCGATCCCCGCATCGGCCATTTCGGCCATTTTCAGGTTGGTCTTGATCAGATCGCGATAGAGGTCTTCGGTGTACCCGTCCAGAGCGAAGGCCAGCGAGACCGAGCCCAGGTCGTCTACGGTGAAGTTGATGTCTTCTACCGTGGCGCGCCCGGTCTGCGGCCACCACGTGCCCATGCCGCTCATCGAGCCGCTCAGCTGCGTGATGCCGAAAGCGTCAAAGGCCTCCTGCGCTTCGGCTTCTTC
This sequence comes from Pelagibacterium sp., assembly GCF_035555455.1. Classification (GTDB taxonomy): domain Bacteria; phylum Pseudomonadota; class Alphaproteobacteria; order Rhizobiales; family Devosiaceae; genus Pelagibacterium. The sequence continues at coordinate 4,787 of NZ_DATMGM010000024.1, forward strand.
GATGGAACCGAGGTCGCCGCGAATGCCGGTGACCGAATAGCGCGAGGTGATGCTGCCGTCAGCGGCGGGCTTGCCGATCACCGTTTCCATCATGTCGATGGCGAACAGCTCGGTGCCCTTGCCATCGGAAACGCTAAGCGGACCGGCGGAAATGCGCTCATAGAGCCCCAGCCCGATCTCCATCGCGCTGTCGATGGTAAGGGTGCCTGGCAGCGTGATGCCTTCGGCTGCGATGTCGACCAAGCTGACGGAAATGCCCTCATCTTCGTCGGTATAATTGAAATCGGCGATGCTGGCACGATCGGCGGTGTAGCCGCCACCGGCGGTTTCCCGCACACCCTCGAACACCATCTCGCCGGGAATTTCGGCGCTGTCCTCACCGGGAACCGTGATGGAAAAATCCGACAGCGTCACCGTATCGCCCTCGGCGACCGCCGAGCCGTAGCTGAATGCAATTCCCATCAGCTTGCTTGCCGCGACCAGCTTGTCCCCGAAATCCTCGGCTTCAAGCGCGAGGGACATTTGCGTGCCTGCGAGCACGAGGGCGGCGGCGGTCAGCGCGGTGCGCGAAACAGTCTTGAGCATGGTGGTTCCCATCTTTGCGGCCCTCCCGGCCGGTTGTTCCCCGTTATAGCATCGCTCTTGCGAGTGGCCAGTGGATTTGCGGCGCGGCCCCGGACGGGCCCGTCCAGACCGGTTAACGCGCCGTTACCAGCTTTCGATCACCGCTTTGGCAACAAAAGGGCATCAGGGCATCTGCTTGATCAGAAACCCGGCCAGATCGGAGGTGACGTGATGGACGTGGCCGAGCGCCTTGCCCTGTTCGAGTTCCCAGGGATCGCATTGGGCGTGATCGAACCCCGGACCCGCCACCACCTGCACTGTGGCCATGCCGGTCTGGTGCGGCACCAGCAGATTCTTTTCCAGATCGTCGAACATGATCGAGCGGCGCGGATCGACGCTGTGGGTGGACAGGAAATCGCGATAGGCGATTTCGAGCGGCTTGGGCTGGAAGCGGGCGGCGCGGATATCAAAGATTGCTTCGAACAGGTGCGACGCGCCCAACCGCGCCAGCACGGCCTCGGCATGGCTGGTGCTGCCATTGGTGAAGATGAACTTGCGCCCGGGCAGGGCCGCGATGGCGGAGACCAGTTCGGGGTGCGGCAGGACCGGTGCGTAATCGATGGCGTGAACCGTGGCCAGATACTCGTCCGGGTCGATGGCGTGGGTCCGCATCAGCCCGTTCAGGGTCGTGCCGTAATCGCGATAATACTCTTTCTGGAGCTTGCGGGCCGCTTCGATTTCGAGGCTGGTGACCCGGGCCACGTAATCGGTGATCAGGATGTCTATCTGCGCGAACAGATTGCATTCGCGCGGATAGAGCGTGTTGTCGAGGTCGAACACCCAGTCGGTGATGTGGTCGAAGGCGGGGACAGTCGCGGACATCTTGTTCATGCGCCCATTATGCCCAAATTCGCCGCCATGGGAATGGCTCTAGCGGACGATGAGCGTCCCCGCCCCGTGTTCGGTGAACAGCTCCAGCAGCACCGAATGGGGGGTCTTGCCGTTGACGATCACCACGCCTTCGACGCCGCGGTCGAGCGCCTCGATGCAGGTTTCGACCTTGGGGATCATGCCGCCCGAAATCGTGCCGTCGGCGATCAGCGCGCGCGCCTCGGTCACCGAAAGCTCGGGGATCAGCGTGCCCGACCGGTCGAGAACCCCCGGAACGTCGGTGAGAAACAGCAGCCTTTTGGCAAACACCGCACCGGCTATGGCCCCGGCAAAGGTGTCGGCGTTGATGTTATAGGTCTCGCCATCGCGGCCCGGGGCGACGGGGGCGATCACCGGGATCATCTCCGAATGGGCGAGAAGGTCGAGCAGAGTGCGATCAACCTCGATCGGCTCGCCGACAAAGCCCAGATCGAGCACTTTTTCGATGTTGGAGGTGGGGTCGACGACCTTTTTGTTGGCCTTTTCGGCAAACACCATGTTGCCGTCCTTGCCGCACAGCCCGATGGCCCATTCGCCCTCGGCGTTGATCAGCGCCACGATTTCCTTGTTGATCGAACCGGCCAGAACCATTTCGACGATCTCGACGGTGCGCCGGTCGGTGACCCGCAGCCCGCCCTCGAACTTTGATTCGATGCCCAGCTTTTTGAGCATCTCGCCGATCTGCGGGCCGCCGCCATGGACCACGATCGGGTTGACGCCCGACTGCTTGAGCAAGGCCACGTCGCGGGCAAACGCCTTGCCCAATGCGGCATCGCCCATCGCGTGGCCGCCATATTTGATGACTACGGTCTTGTTCTCGTAGCGCTGCATGAAGGGCAGGGCCTTGGACAGCACTTCGGCGTCATAGGCGTTTTCAAGTCCATCGGCCATGGGGCGGGCAACTCCTGTCTATCTGCTGCCTGTCTAGCCCAATCGGCCCGCTTGTGAATAGCCCCGCCGAAGCGCCGCGCTCCCCTCACAGGGGCTTGACTGGACGCGGCCGGTCCACAGGACGACACTCGACCACCAGGGAGTTTTGATCATGGTCGATCGCCGAACATTTTTACTTGC
>NZ_DATMGM010000025.1:0-101361 GCF_035555455.1 Pelagibacterium sp.
GGGAAGACGCGCGCGGGAGGGAGGTGGCGCCGAACCAGACCACGAAGGTCCGGCCCGACGCCTGCCGCACAAGATGGGGGCATCTTGCTTGGCCCTGCTAAACCCCGCACAAGCCCTTAGGTTCCGCAACGATTTTACACAAAACCGCTGGATGACCGCAGATAGGGCGTTGGCACGGCGGCCCTGGGGCCTGCCGTGCCGCAGTCAGGCAGATCAGCCAGCCACGTGGGGCGTATAGAGCAGCGGAATCTGCGGAATGTCGATGAACGCGCCGGCTCCATCGAGAAGCATGCGGATGGCGACATAGAGGATGAGCACAAGGCCGACCCAGGCGATCCAGCGGAAGCGATGCAGCAGGCGGGCGATAAAGGTTGCGGCGACGCCCATCAGGACGACAGAGAGCACAAGTCCGAAGATCAGCGCTTCGATGTGGTGCTGGGCCGCACCCGCGACAGCGAGCACGTTATCGAGCGACATCGACACGTCGGCGATGATGATCTGGATCGCGGCCTGACGCAGGCTCTTGCGCGGCGCCTTGCCCGCTACGGTGCCATCGGCGTTGTGATCGGCATCGGCGAGCGCCTCGGTGGCTTCGGCTTCGAGCTCGTGCGGCACCGACAATTCGCGGTACATCTTCCAGCACACCCACAAAAGCAGCAGGCCGCCGCCAATGAGCAGCCCGCCGCCCAGCGCGAGCAGTTCGGTGGTGATCAGCGCAAAGACAATGCGCAAAACGGTGGCTGCCGCGATACCGATCAGGATGGCGCGCTTGCGCAGCTCCGGCGCAAGGCCGGCGGCGGCCAGCCCGATGACAACGGCATTATCGCCCGCAAGAACCAGATCGATGACGATGACCTGGGCAAGAGAACTGAAAAAACTGGGATCGAACCCGAACATGACGACTCGCCCGATGGTTGAGAAAGGGGATTAACGGGTGTCGTCTATATGCCCATTGCGACCGTGCGCAAGCCGCCTTTGGCGCGCAATCGCCAAGAAGGGGCGCAATAAGGCAGGAAAACAGGGGGAATTAGGGAGCGTATCGGGGGCAACAGGGAGGCGGGCCGAAAGAGGATGAGGCTTGGGCAAGGAGGGGAGGGAGCCCAAGCCTCTGCAACGCTGATAGTGGGGCAACCGCGTTGCGCCGGCCAAAATGGACGATGACCCGCCCAGATCAATGTGCGTTTGGTCGCAGGGGCGGAAAAGGTGGGGCGAGCGCCAGAGGTCGCAGCGCTCAAGCCCCTGTAGCGCCGTCGTTTCCGGCTGGCGCTACATTCGGTGAGCCGCTCCCAGGAGCGGCAGGAGGATCAGGTCAGCGGCCGGGGCGGCCGCTCGGTCGTATAGGACTGCGCCGGAGCAGGACGGCCCTGTTCGCCCTCGTAGGTGGCAAAGATATGCTCGGGAACCCGCGCCGAAACGGTGTAGCTCATCAGACACCATGGGCAACGGACCGCGGCAGAAGGCCGGGGGCCAGCGCATGACTGACAGACCCTACGGGCAGACATGATTATCCTCCTGGATCACCCGGTTTTCCGGGAAATCGACACTAACACTGTTGAAAAGGAAGAGCGGCCAGCCGCTCGCACCCAACATGGGACAAAATTTTTAAAAATCAAGGTGTTAAGGCCGGATCGGGCGTGCCGGTCATGGGACCTTGGTCTTAGGGCATCTGATTGAATCGGGTCCGGGCTCCAGGTCATCGTTTGTCGCGCTCTGGGTAAGGTTGAGGTCGAAAGGCTGAATTACCCCTCAAAGCTCGCGGAAAGGTCAGCGCATATTTTCAATAGTCCTGTTTTATGGAATTCAGTCCCATCAGAATTTATGTGGAAATCAATTGAAAAAGTCAGGATAGCCAGTTGGATCGATGGGTAGAGCTATCAGGCATTATTTTTTTCAATCCTGTATTATGAGAAAATTCAGTGTTGACCTTTCCGGCCGTAGAGCTAGATTGCCTGGCATCAAGCAGGGGAGGGGAAATGACCGGGTTTGACGCATTGCTGACCGAGCAGGATCGGCGGGTGTTTGCGCTGTCAGGGCAGGGCGCGCGGGCGGGCTTGGGGCGCAAGCCGGCCCTGATGGTCATTGACGTGAGCTACGCCTTTTGTGGCGACACCGACGAGCCGATTGTCGACTCGGTGAAGAAGTGGCGGCTCAGCTGTGGGCATGAGGCCTGGGCGGCTCTGCCCCGTATCGCGAAAACAATTGAAGCTGCCCGCGCCAAGGGGCTGCCGGTGATCTATACAAAGTCGGGACGGAAGCGCAAAGACGGGTTCGACGGAGGGGCCTGGGGCTGGAAAGACCAGCGCATCGCCGAAGATGCCGCCAGCACGATCGATCCGCACCAGATCATGCCGCAGGTGGCGCCCGAGCCAAGCGACATCGTTATCGAAAAGCTCAAGCCGAGCGGCTTTTCCGGAACCGCGCTGCCGTCGTTCCTGACGCAGTTGGGTGTTGATTCCCTGATCCTGACCGGTTGCACGACCAGCGGCTGCGTACGGGCGACCGCCGTGGACGCCTTCAGCCTCAATTATCGGGTTACCGTGGTCGAAGACGGTTGCTTTGACCGCTATCAGGCATCCCACACGATGAGCCTGTTCGACATGAACGCCAAATATGCGGATGTCGTCGGCCATGAGGAGGCCATTGGCCTCATGACAGCATTGCCATCCGGACTGTTCGATCTGCCGGAAGGCTGAATACCCCCGAGGACCTGAGGAGGAGACCTTATGAAGGGTTTGGGTACGCTGGCGCGACGGATCGCACCAGCCGTGATGCTGGCTGTCTGCCTGACCGGCGGTGCAGCGATGGCACAGGACGATTTCTACGCAGGCAAAACGATCAGGATCCTTGTGGGGTTCGCGCCGGGTGGCGGATACGATCTCTATGGTCGCATCGCATCGGAATTTTTGCCCAATTATATTCCAGGCAAACCGGACGTGATTGTCGAAAACATGCCGGGCGCGGGAGGGAGGACCGCGGCCCAGTATCTCTACGCCATCGCGCCACAGGACGGGACGGCCATCGGGGTCATGGTGCAATCGATCGCGGTGGATAGCCTGATCGGTGAAGTGCAACTCGATGCCGCCAAGTTCCAGGCGATTGGCCGGTTCACCTCCAACTACGAATTTGGCGTGAGCTGGCATGAGGCCGAGGCACAATCGTTTGCCGACGCGCAGCAGGTGCCGGTGACCTTTGCCTCGACCGGCGCCGGGTCGGCGTCGAGCTTTGTGCCCGCAATGCTCAACGATATCGCGGGTACGCAGTTTCAGGTGATCCAGGGCTATACGTCCGGACTGGAACTTGCGCTGGAGCAGGGCGAAGCGGATGCCATGATGATCGGCCTGCCGATCCTGCGCGCCGGACGGCAGGACTGGCTCAACGAGGGCAAGATCAATTTCCTGTGGCAACTCGCCAACCAGCCTCACCCCGACTATCCGGACGTGCCGGCTGTCGGACAGTTGGGCGAGAGCGAACTGGAAAAAACCATGCTCCAACTGGTCGCCGACGCTTCGGATGTGGGGCGCTCACTGTTCGCCCCGCCCAACGTACCTCGGGAGCGCATCGAAATCCTGCAACGGGCTTTCGATGCGATGGTCAATGACCCCGAGTTCATCCGGGTGGCGGCAGAGCGCAACATGGAACTCGATCCAGCCACGGGCGAAGCGCTTCAAGCCATCATTGATCGCCAGATGAGCGCCGGTGACGATGTGGTGGATCTGGCCAGGAGCTATATTTCGGCCAGGTAGCTCAAGGCGAGACTGAATTGGAGCAAGGCGGTGTTCGGAGACGGACGCCGCTTTTTGATTATAATTGTTAACGAGCTTTCGGTAATCTATTCAACGAATAATTGGATACGGATCAGACTGTATGCTTCGAGGTGTCGCGATGAGGCCACGAGATAGTCGATCAGGGGGGACGGCGGCGATGGTTCCGTCTCTTGTATTCACGATGATCGCATTTGTGGCGACCTTCGTCATTGTCCATCCGCAAAATACCACCGGCGAGGTGGGGTTGGTGTTCGCACCGTGGGTCAGTGAAGCAGAGGCCAATGCGGCGGTGCTTCGGGCAGGAGGCCGGATCGCGGGCCCCGGCCGCTGGTCGAACGCAGTCATTGCATATGTCGCCGATCCTGATTTTTACATGCGCGTCCGGGAAGAGGGAGCCTGGTTCAGCGTGGTTGCATCGGCGCTTTGCGCGCCACCCGACAATTTTGGATGAAGGACGGGATCAGATGACGCTTGACCAATTGCGCACGAAAGGCGCGATCGCGCTTGCGGGCACAGCGTTGCTGATTGCCGTTTGGGTGGCCGTGACCGACTGGGTACGGTTTGGTGTCCCCGGCGCTTCAACCGGCCTTGCGCTGCTCTCTTGCGGTGCCCTTGCCGTTGGATATTTCTTCTATCGCGGCGGGCTGGCATTCCGTTTTCTAGCAGTTTCCGTGCTGATGGCCGAAGTGATGGCGCTGCTCGTGGTGATGCGGGGCAGCCCTTATCAGATCGATATGCATATGGCGTTTTTTGCAGCCCTCGCCATGTGCGGTCTTTTGTATGACGTCCGTGCGATTTTGCTCGGAACCGCACTTGTGGCGGTGCACCATCTGGGCGCGGGGATGCTGTGGAGCGATCTGGTCTTCTACGGCGGTGGCGGGCTTGAGCGGGTTGTGCTGCATGCCATCATTCTCGTGGCGGAAGCTGTCGCGCTGATCTGGCTGACCCGCAATACGCAAAGTCTGCTGTCTTTTGCCCAGGACCGGTCCCGCGAGGCCGATCATGAAGCCGGTGAGGCTCGCAGGCAGGCACTGGCGCTTGAACAGACTTCGGCAGAAAACCGGGAACGCAGCGAACGCCTGTCGGCGTTTCAGGATGATTTCCGCACGGTGATCGAAGCCGCGCTCGAAGGTGATTTTTCCAAGGCCATGACATTGGGCGACGCGGGGGAGGAGCTCACCGAGCTTGCCCAATCAGTCAACCAGCTGATCGGGACCATTGATGACGGGCTCCGCGAAACTGGCGAGGTGCTTGGTGCCCTTGCCAATACCGACCTGACGCCCCGTGTTTCGGGAGACTATCAGGGGGCGTTTGCGCGCCTCAAGACCGACACCAACGCCGTGGCGGAAAAGCTCTGCGAGATTGTGGTGGAGCTGCGAGGAGCCTCGGGAACCCTCAAACATTCGACGGGGGAAATCCTGTCGGGTTCCAATGATTTGTCCGAGCGCACGACGCGACAGGCGGCGACCATCGAGGAAACCTCGGCGGCGATGGAGCAGTTGGCAGTAACCGTAATGGACAACGCAAGGCGGGCCGAGGAAGCGAGCCGGACCGCTGCATCGGTGACCCGCTCGGCCGAGGACGGCGGGCAGGTGATGGACGCTGCCAACAGCGCCATGGAGCGGATTTCGTCGGCCTCTAGGCGCGTTTCGGAGATCATCAAGATGATCGACGATATCGCATTTCAGACAAACCTGCTGGCGCTCAACGCTTCGGTGGAAGCGGCGCGAGCCGGGGAGGCCGGCAAGGGGTTCGCCGTCGTCGCAATCGAAGTCAGGAGGCTGGCCCAGAGCGCAGCGGATGCGTCATCGGAGATCAAGGGATTGATCGAGCAAAGCGCCGTCGAAGTTGATGGCGGCATGAAGCTGGTGATCGAAGCTGCCGAAAAGCTCAGGGGAATGCTCGAAGCGGCACGCACCAATACGCGACAGATGGAGATGATTGCCCGGGACAGTGGTGAACAGGCTTCGGCCATCGATGAGGTCAACATCGCTGTACGGCAGATGGATGAAATGACTCACCAGAACGCCGCCCTCGTCGAACAGATCAATGCCACCATCGCCCGGACGGAGGAACAGGCCGGTGCACTGGACAATATTGTCGAAATCTTCCGGCTTGATGCCCAAAAGGCGGACGCCTCAACCGACCGGACCATCGAGGTGGGCGATGCTCGCCAGTTGCAAAACAGCATTCGCCGGGCGGCAGCAAACTATCTTAATCACGGTGCTGCGGTTGCGGCTGTGGATAAGGATTGGGATATGTAAATCCCTCGGGGAGCAGCCCCTGCGGGCGCTCCCCCAGATGGGGATATGTGCAGTGGCGCAGGCCTAGTTGGCTGAGGCGCTCGCGGCAGGTTCAGCGTCCTCATCGGCCGGTGCCCGATCAAGCGGATAGGTCTCGGCGTTGTAGAGATCGACAATTTGCGCGCCGTTGTAGCGCCGTTCGTTGACTTCCAGATAAGCGCCGCGCAGGGCGATCGGCGGCATATCCTCGATGGCGAAGCGAACGGCTTCGGCGGCTGACTCGAAACGCTGATAGCGCACGCGACGCGGAGCGAGGCCACCCCGGCCCGGGAAAAGTTCGGCGGGAGCGGAATAATCGATGTGGTTCATGGTATCAAAATCCTTTGCGGTCGGGTAACGGGCGCGGACACGCACAGGCATTTCCCTGTAGCCGTTCGCGCTCGGCTGTCACCGATGAAATAAGAAAATCTGCGCTGCCCGGCGCAGGCCTGGATGTATTGGCTGCGAAAAAACTAAGGGCAGGAGCATTGCGGTGCTCTCTGCGCAGTTCATCCCGGCAATGAAACGGATTTTTATTGAAGCAGCACAGCAGATATGGGCGCTCTGGTGCGGTTATTCAAGGTGCTGATTGCCGCATTTCCTTGGGGATCAGTTGTTTTCGGAGAGTGTGCTGGTACGTTGCCGGAGGTCAGCAATAAAATCCGATGATTTGACCACGAGGAATGTTGCCGACCGGGTGGCGGTGTGAATGTTCAGGCGCTCCGACGCAAAGGCGGGGGTCAATTCAATGCTCAGAATGTCGCGCAAGGGAAACGAAAAGGCGATTGCGGGTTCGCGCTTGCGACCGGCTTTTACTTGCGAAAAACTCAGGTCATCGGACGAAAGATCGAGATTGCCCGAGACCCACGTGCCGTTGCTGCGCTTGATCATCCAGGTCACCGCCGGCAACAGCAGCCAGCGCCAAAGGGGAATGCGGAACCCGGCGGGGAGAGGCTGAAGCCATGCGCAGGGTATCGATTGGATTGGGGCTGCGGCAACCATGGAGCTGATCCCGAATGAAGTCTGGAAACGATCGAGTCGATCCGCGATTTTGACCTCTAGCAGAGCTTACGGCATTGAAAACGCTGATCGTTGGCGACCCCGGCAGGATTCGAACCTGCGACCAATAGCTTAGAAGGCTACTGCTCTGTCCAGCTGAGCTACGGGGCCGTGGGGCCCCTCTAGCGCAAATGAAACGGTTTGTCAGCGCTAAAGGGTTGACTTTACCCGGCCACAGGTCGATATGAGCGCCATGCCGTGCGCTGCCGCGTGAGCAGCCTTGCCGCCATTTGGGTGGCTCAAGTCCGGCATGAAATTTCCAAATAGTTCCCACATCACGCGGGGTGCTGACGGGGCCGACGCGCCAGGGACAATGTGGTTCCCGACGTTTGGCTGGCCTTGCAACCGCTTTGGCATGCGCGCTCCCGCATTCGGGCAGCGCGAGATGTCTTCTTTCATGCCGGACGCCGCGAGACGGCGGGCCGCAAAGGATACCATTTGACCGATTTTCAGGCCCTTGGCCTCAATACCCATCTTCTCAAGACGCTCTCCAATCTTGGCTATACCGCGCCGACGCCGATCCAGGCCAAGGCGATCCCGCTGGCCCTCGAAGGCCGCGACGTGATGGGCCTTGCCCAGACCGGAACAGGCAAGACCGCTGCGTTCGGCCTGCCGCTGATCCAGCATCTTGCGGCCCAGCCGGGCAAGCCCGTACCGAAAACCTGCAAGGCTTTGATCCTCGCACCGACCCGCGAACTGGTGAACCAGATTGCCCTCAATCTGCGGGCGCTGGCCAAGGGCGGCCCGATCAAGGTGAACTCCGTGGTCGGCGGCATGTCGATCGGTGCGCAGATCAAGGCGCTGTCGTTCGGCACCGATATCGTGGTGGCGACGCCGGGCCGACTGCTCGATCTCGTCAAGCGCCAGGCCATCCGGCTGGATTCGGCAAAGCACCTCGTGCTCGACGAAGCCGACCAGATGCTCGATCTGGGCTTTATCCATGTGCTGCGCGATATTTCGCGCCTCGTGGGCCAGCCGCGCCAGACCATGCTGTTTTCGGCAACCATGCCCAAGCAGATGAATGAGATTGCCGCCGCTTATCTGACGGACCCCGTGCGGGTGGAAGTGTCCCCTCCGGGCCGCACCGCCGACAAGATCGCCCAGTCGGTGCATTTCGTCGACGGCGGCAACAAGCTGGCGACGCTCAAGGACTTGCTGGGCCGCGAAGAGGAAGCCCTTTCGCTGGTGTTTTCGCGCACCAAGCATGGTGCGGAAAAGCTGAGCAAGACCTTGCAGGCAGCCGGTTTTGAAACCGGGTCGATCCACGGCAACAAGAGCCAGGGCCAGCGCGACCGCACACTGAAAGCCTTCCGCAACGGGGACATCCGCGTGCTGGTGGCCACGGACGTGGCGGCGCGGGGCATCGATATTCCCGGGGTCAGCCACGTTTACAATTACGACCTGCCCCAAGTGGCTGAAAACTACGTCCACCGCATCGGGCGGACGGCGCGGGCCGGGGCATCGGGCGAAGCTGTTGCCCTGTGCAGCGCCGAAGATTACGGCCTGCTGCTGGCGATTGAAAAGCTCACTGGCAAGACTGTCGAAACGGCAGGCGGCGAGCGCCCCGAACGTGCACCGCGTGGCTCGAAGGCCAATAAGCCTGGCCGGAACCGGGCGCGTGGACCCAAGCCGGCCGGTGCAGGACGCGGACCGGGCAAGCCCGAGCGCGCCTTTGATCCGATGAAGGCCGCGACCCAGCGCAACCGCAAGAAGCAGCGCGCCCGTCGCGCCACGGAAGCCGCATAGTCTTCAGCGTTTTAGTGCTTGTACATTGAACAGCCCGCGCCGGAAACGGTGCGGGCCTTTTGCTGGGTGAGCGGTATGCGACTTTGGTCGTATTGGGCTCTTGACATCGATTACAGAATACCATGACATGCTGTAATCGATTGCAGGGCAATGTTTGGAGGATTTGCAATCGATTACATTTAGGGCTGCGGACCGCTGTGAGACCTCGCAGCCGACGGAGGAGAAGGGGGCAGGGAGGCCGCCTTCGAGCAACCCTGGGAGGGGATTGAGATGAAGAACTTTGCCGTGGCCGCATCCTTTGCGGTCGCCCTGATGAGTTCGACTGCCGCCATGGCCGCCGATCTTGAAGTGACCCATTGGTGGACATCGGCAGGTGAGGCTGCTGCTGTCGCCGAATTTGCCCGGGTGTTTGAGGAAGAGACCGGCAATAAGTGGGTCGACAGCGCGCTGTCGGGTTCGGGCACCGGCGCAAACCCCGTCATCATCAGCCGCATTCTGGGCGGCAATCCGATGGGCGCGACCCAGATGAACACGGGCCGTGACGCTGAGGAACTGATCCAGGCCGGGCTGATGCGCGACCTCACCGACATCGCCGACGAAATGGATATCAAGAGCTTTTTCGTCGACGAGTCGCTGCTGGAGCCCTGCACCTATGAGGGGCGCATCTATTGCTTCCCGGTGAACATCCACTCCTGGGACTGGCTGTGGCTTTCGACCGCTGCCTACGACACAATCGGCCAGCCGGTGCCCACTAACTGGGACGAATATGTCGCCAGTTGGCCCGCGTTGCAGGAGGCTGGAATCCTGCCGTTCGGGTTGGCCACCGGCTGGCCGATTTCCGGGGTTCCCGGCGTGCTGATGGCCGGTATCGGCGGATCGGACCTCGTGATCGACGTCAACCGCGACAAGGACGCGGACGCGGTGCGCGGGCCGGAATTCCGCAAGGTGGCCGAGGCGATGGACGCCCTGCGTTCGGTGGTCGGTCCCGAGATGATGGTGCCCACCTTCGGTGACGTGGGCAACCAGTTGCTGGCCGGTGAAGCGGCGGGCAATATCCACGGCGACTGGCTGCAGGGCGACTTGCAGGTGGCTGGCGGCGTGCCCGGCGAGGATTACGAATGCCTGCCCGGCCTGGGCATGAACGATCAGCTGACCGGTGGCGGGGACTCGTTTTATTTCCCCATCCTGCCCGCAGGGACTGACCCGGCGGTGATCGAAGCGCAGACCGAACTGGCGCGGCTGCTGATTTCGCCCGAGGCGCAACTGGCCTTCAACCTCAAGAAGGGCTCGATGCCGATCCGCACCGATATCGATCTGGACGGCGCCAATGCCTGCATGAAAAAGGCCATAGTGCTGCTCGATAACGGCTTGCTGCCATCCGGTGACTTCGCTCTGTCCAGCGACACCCAGCAGCAACTCCAGGACCTTTCGATCGAGTTCATCGACAACGACGCCATCACCGTCGATGACTATGTCGAGCGCTACGCCTCCATCATCGAAACCGCCGACTGAGCGGGTTCGCGTCGAATTGGGCAGCGGCCAGCCATATCCCGGCTGGCCGGTGTCCGCACACGATGGAGGGTTTGAGTTTTGACCGACCTCACGGCCAGCGACCGCCAGACCCGGCAGGTGGGCTTCGCGCGCATCGCCCGGCAACTGTTCACCCGTAACCTTGCCGCCAAGATCGCCGCGACGCCCATGATCGCCACGGTGCTGATCGTCTTTATCGGCTGCACGTTATGGACCATCTGGTATTCGTTCACCAATTCCCGCCTGCTGCCGACTGGCAGTTTCGTCGGGTTCGATCAGTATCACCGGCTGTTCGGGACGTCGCGTTGGAACACATCGGTGCGCAACCTCGTCTGGTATGGCGGGTTTTCGCTGGTGTTCACGCTGTCGATCGGCTTCCTGCTTGCGGTGCTGATGGACCAGAAAATCCGGTTCGAAAGCGCTTTTCGCACCATCATGCTCTATCCGTTTGCGCTGTCGTTCATCGTGACCGGGCTGATCTGGCAATGGATCATGAACCCGACGCTGGGCTTGCAGGGCTCCATGCGGGGCCTGGGGTTCGAATGGTTCACCTTCGACTGGATCGCCCGTTCCGACATGGTGCTTTACGCCATGCTGATCGCGGGGCTGTGGCAGGGAACCGGGTTCGTGATGGTGTTGATGCTGGCCGGGCTGCGCAGTGTCGATGAGGAAATCTGGAAGGCAGCGCGGGTCGATGGCATTCCGGCCTGGCGGACCTACCTGTTTATCGTCCTGCCAATGATGCGCGGCGTGTTCATCACCGCCGTGGTGCTGGTCGGCTCGGGCATCGTGCGGCTGTACGATCTGGTCGTGGCGCTGACCAGCGGCGGGCCGGGGATTTCGTCGGAAGTGCCGGCCAAATACGTTTATGACTACATGTTCACCGCCGGAAACATCGGACAGGGCCTGGCCGCATCGACCATGATGCTGGTGACGGTGATGATTATCGTCGTGCCCTGGGCGTTTCTCGAATTTGGCGGGCGGGGGCGGCAATGAGCACACCAGCCCTTTCCACCGTTGTCTCGCCGCATGTGCTCAAGGGTCGTCCGGCCCTGCAGGGACCAGCCGGACCACGCCCCAAACCGTTCTTCACGCCCAAGCGGATCGTTCTTTATTCGATCCTGTTCGTGGCGTGTCTCTATTATCTGTTCCCGCTCTACGTGATGGTGATGACCTCGTTCAAAACCATGCCCGAAATCCGGTTCGGCAACATTTTTGCGCCCCCGCGCGAACTGAACGGCGAGGCGTGGGTGAAAGCCTGGACCTCGGCCTGTACGGGATTGACCTGTCAGGGATTGAGCCCAGGATTTTGGAATTCGGTGAAGATTCTGGTGCCCTCGGTGATCGTCTCGACGGCAGTCGCCGCGGTCAACGGCTATGCGCTGGTCAATTGGAGGTTTCGCGGATCGGAAATATTCTTTGCCGTGCTGATCTTCGGCTCGTTCATTCCCTATCAGGTGTTCCTCTATCCGCTGGTGATGATCACCCGCGAGTTGGGGATTTTCGGGACGATCTGGGCGGTGATCCTCGTGCATACCATTTTCGGGATGCCGATCCTGACGCTGCTGTTCCGCAACTATTTCGCCGCGCTGCCGCCGGAATTGTTCAAGGCGGCGCGGGTGGATGGCGCCGGGTTCTGGCGGATCTTTTTCGAGGTGATGCTGCCGATGAGTCTGCCCATCGTGGTGGTGGCGCTGATCCTGCAGGTGACGGGCATCTGGAACGATTTTCTGTTCGGCGTAGTGTTCGCCGGAACGCAGAATTACCCGATGACCGTGCAGCTCAACAACATCGTCAATTCGGCGCAGGGCAGCCCCGAATATAACGTCAACATGGCCGCAACCATGCTGACCGGGCTGGTGCCGTTGATCGTCTATTTCGTGTCGGGGCGCCTGTTCGTCCGTGGCGTTGCAGCGGGAGCGGTGAAGGGATGAATGACATGACCAGTTCTGCGGCGGCCTCGGTTTCGATCCGCGACCTCTCGCTCAGCTTCGGGGCGATGAAGGTGTTGCAGGAAATGAACCTCGACGTGGCCCATGGGGAATTTCTCGTGCTGCTGGGTCCGTCCGGGTGCGGAAAATCGACGCTTCTCAATTGCATTGCCGGATTGCTCGACGTGACCGGTGGGCAGATTTTTATCTCCGGCAAGAACGTGACCTGGGAGGAACCCAAGAACCGGGGCATCGGCATGGTGTTCCAGTCCTACGCGCTCTACCCGCAGATGACGGTGAAAAAGAACCTGTCCTTCGGGCTGCGGGTGGCGGGATTGCCCAGGGCGGAGATTGAAAAGCGCGTCGCCCGCGCCTCGGAAATGCTCCAGATCGAGCCGCTGCTCGACCGCAAGCCAGCCAATCTGTCCGGGGGGCAGCGCCAGCGGGTGGCCATCGGGCGGGCGCTGGTGCGCGACGTGGATGTGTTCCTGTTCGACGAACCGCTGTCCAACCTCGACGCCAAGCTGCGATCGGACCTGCGAGTGGAGATCAAGCGGCTGCATCAGCGGTTGGAAAACACGATGATCTACGTCACCCACGACCAGATCGAGGCGATGACGCTCGCCGACCGTATCGCCATCATGCGCGATGGCATCATCCAGCAGCTCGACACGCCCCATGAGATCTACAACCGCCCGGTCAATCTGTTTGTGGCCGGGTTCATTGGCTCGCCTTCGATGAATTTCATCAAGGGAACACTGCGGGACGGGGCGATCATCGTCGATGGAAAACCGCTGCCCCTCGACCGGTATGCCCTTGAGAGCAGGGGCGAACAACCAGCGGAGGTGGTGCTGGGCGTCCGGCCGGAACACGCCATGGTCGGGGACGCGGCACAAGAAATGCCGGTGGTCTTCGATACGGCGATCGAGATCGTCGAGCCCATGGGTTCGGACACCATCGCCTGGGCCCGGCTGGGCGAACAACCTTTCACCTTCCGCAGCGACACCGAACTGGGCCTGCGGGTTGGCGCGCCAATCAGGTTGGGTTTCGACCCGGCCCGCGCCTCGGTTTTCGATGCCGCAAGCGGCGAGCGCCTATAGGAGGCAAGATGACTGCATTTTCCTTTCAGCTTTACAGTGCCCGCAATTTTCCGCCCTGGTCGGATGTTTTGGCGATGCTCTCCCGGCTCGGCTATGCCAGCGTGGAAGGCTTTGGCGGGGTGTATGACGATCCCGAGGGGCTGCGGCGCCAACTCGATGCCAACGGGCTGACCATGCCCACCGGGCATTTCGGCCTCGAACAGTTGCGTGACCGCAAGGGGACGCTGGCCATCGCCAAAGCGTTGGGCATCGAAACGATCATCTGCCCGTATATTGCCGAGGAGCATTGGCGCCAGCCCGACGCCGACTGGGTGGCGCTGGCCAAAGAGGTGGGCGAACAGGCAAAGGCTTATAAGGGCGAAGGGTTCGGGTTCGCCTGGCACAACCACCATTTTGAATTCTGGCCCCTCGACAGCGGGCGGGTGCCCATGGAGATCATGCTGGCGGAAGCGCCGGAGGCCGATTGGGAAATCGATGTGGCTTGGGTGATACGGGGAGGAGCCGATCCGGAGAGGTGGATCGGGGACTATGGAAAGCGCATTGTTGCCGTTCATCTCAAGGACATAGCGCCAGAAGATGAATCAGAAGACGAGGACGGTTGGGCCGATCTGGGGCACGGTACGGTGCCGTGGAAAAAATTGTTCGTCGAGATCAGGGACAAAACGCCAGCGAAACATTTCATCATGGAACACGACAACCCCAATGATCTCGAACGCTTTGCCGCGCGGTCCCTCGCGACGGCGAACAGCCTTTAGGACGGCAACATGACCAAGACTTACGGCGTCGGCATTCTAGGGGCCGGCAATATTTCCGCTGCCTATCTCAAGCTGGCCCCGCTGTTCAAAGGCATCGAAATGCGGGCAATCGCCGATATCGTGCCCGATGCGGCGCGGGTGCGGGCAGAGGAATTCGGGGTGGGGGCACAAACGCCCGACGAACTGCTGGCCAATCCCGATATCGACGTGGTGGTGAACCTGACCATTCCCGAAGCCCATTACCGGACGACGCGGGACATCATCGGGGCGGGCAAACACGCCTATTCGGAAAAGCCGCTGGTGCTCAGCCTCGATGAAGGGGAGGATTTGCGACGTCGGGCTGCTGCCGCCGGGGTCGAGGTGGGCTGTGCGCCGGATACGTTTCTGGGCGGAGCGCATCAGCAGGCGCGGGCGCTGGTTGATGAGGGGGCGATCGGGGAGGTGGTCTCGGGCACCTGCCACGTCATGAGCTATGGGCTGGAGCACTGGCACCCCAACCCGGACTTCTTCTTTAAACCGGGGGCCGGGCCGGTGCTCGATATCGGGCCGTATTATGTAGCCAATCTGATCAATCTGATCGGACCGGTGCGTAGGGTGACGGCGTTTGCTTCGACGCCGCATGACCGGCGGGAAATCACCAGTGAGCCGCGCCGGGGCGAGTTTGTGGAGGTGACGACGCCGACCACCATCCACGCCGTGCTGGAATTTCACTCCGGCGCGCTCGTGACCCTGGGCGCATCCTGGGACGTGGAAGCCCACCAGCATGCCAATATGGAAATCTACGGCACCAAAGGATCGCTCTATCTGCCTGATCCGAACTTTTTCGGCGGCGACCTGGTGCTGGCCAGGCGTGACGGCGTGCGCGAGGCGGTTGCGCCGTGGAATCACCCGCTGGGCGTGGTCAACTGGGCGCATCCGGGCGACCCGCCCTATGCCAACTACCGTTCCGCCGGACTTGCGGATATGGTGCAGGCGATCGATGACGGACGCCGGCCAAGATGCTCGCTCGACACCACGCTCCACGCGGTGGACGTGATGACATCGATCCTGAAATCCGCCGAACGCGGAGAGGCGGTGGAGATGACCACCACCTGCGAGCGTCCGGACGCATTGGGGCCCGTCGAGGCGCAGGCCCTGTTGAAATAAGGGGCTGCTTGTCCGTGGCTGGGGGCAATCACGGATTTGAGCGGTCTCTTCGTCGCGGTGCATGGTGGGGGCCATGCGCCGCGACTTCCCCTCGCGCGTCGGAAGCGGGATCGGAAAAGGCCATCACTGTTCCGGACCAGCGGGGCTGATTCTGTGTAGAGGGACGCGCGACCTGTGCTTGACTGGTCTGGCGTGACGGGTATCGTGTAAACGTTTTCATGGGCGGGTTGTCTTGAGGAGAGGCAGGCCGCTTGGGGATGATCGAGGAGGAGATTTTATGCGCACACTCAAGGGGCCGGCCATTTTCCTGGCGCAGTTCGCTGGCGATGCAGCGCCGTTCGATACGCTGGACAATATCTGCGAATGGGCCGGGGGGCTGGGCTATAAGGGGGTGCAGATTCCCACCTGGGTGTCGGGGTTCATGGATTTGCAGAAGGCGGCGGAATCCAAAGACTATTGCGACGAACTCAAGGGGATCGCCGCGCGGCACGGCGTCGAGATCACCGAGCTTTCAACGCATCTGCAAGGGCAGTTGATTGCCGTTCACCCGGCCTACGACACGGCGTTTGATGGCTTTGCAGCGCCACAGGTGCGCGGCAACCCAAAGGCGAGGCAGGAATGGGCCGTGCAGCAAATGCTGTGGGCGGCCAAGGCCTCGCAAAATCTCGGCATCACCGAGCACGCGACCTTTTCGGGGGCGTTGGCCTGGCCTTACGTCTATCCCTGGCCGCAGCGCCCGGCGGGCCTGATCGAGGAAGCGTTCGATGAACTGGCGCGGCGCTGGCTGCCCATTCTCGACAAGTTCGATGAGGCGGGCGTGGATGTCTGTTATGAAATTCATCCCGGCGAGGACCTCCATGACGGGATCAGCTACGAGATGTTTCTGGAGCGCGTGAACAATCACAGCCGGGCCAATCTGCTGTACGATCCGAGCCATTTCGTGCTCCAGCAGCTTGATTACCTCGACTACATAGATATTTACCATGAGCGCATCCGCATGTTCCACGTCAAGGACGCGGAGTTCAATCCGACCGGGCGGCAGGGCGTTTATGGCGGCTATCAGAGCTGGGTCGACAGGGCCGGGCGCTTCCGCTCGCTGGGCGACGGGCAGGTCGATTTTGCGGCGATCTTTTCCAAACTCGCGGCCTACGACTTTGCGGGCTGGGCTGTGCTCGAATGGGAATGCGCGCTCAAGCATCCCGAGGACGGCGCGCGCGAAGGGGCGGAATTCATCGCCAGCCACATCATCCGCGTGACGGAAAAGGCGTTCGACGATTTCGCCGATGGAGGCACCGACCGGGCCGCGAACCGGACCATGCTCGGGCTCGATTAGGGGATCGGCTGAACGCGCGATCTATTGTCCAGATTTAGTGCAGGGAGGATTTCATGGCGAAAAACACCAGACGCCCCATTCGGCTGGGCATGGTGGGGGGCGGAACCGGCGCGTTTATCGGTGCGGTGCACCGCATCGCGTCGCGGCTCGATGGGGACTATCAGCTGGTGGCCGGTGCGCTGTCTTCGCGCCCGGAGGTGGCAAAGCAATCGGGGGCGGAACTCGGGTTGGCCGAAGATCGCATCTATACCGATTTTGAGGATATGGCGCGGGTGGAAGCCGGGCGTGAGGACGGGATCGAGGCTGTTGCCATCGTGACGCCCAACCACATGCATTTCGCGCCCGCCAAGGCGTTTCTGGAAGCGGGCATCCATGTGATCTGCGACAAACCGCTGACAGCGTCTCTGGAAGATGCCTATGCCTTGCAGAAGGTGCAGCCCAAAAACGGCGCGAAGTTTTTGCTGACTCACAATTATACCGGGTTTCCGCTGATCCGGCAGGCGCGGGAACTGGTCAGATCAGGGGCGCTGGGCAAGATACGCGTGGTGCAGGTGGAGTATCCGCAGGACTGGCTGGCGGTGCCGGCGGCGGAGGACAACAAACAGGCCGCATGGCGGACCGATCCGGCGAAATCGGGGGCGGGGGGAGCGATCGGGGATATCGGCACCCACGCCTACAATCTGGCGCGCTATGTCACCGGGCTGAAGACCGCCGCGGTCGCCGCCGATCTCGACGCGTTCGTGCCGGGGCGGCCACTCGACGACAACGTGAACATCATGTTGCGCTTCCAGGGCGGAGCCAAGGGCATGCTGTGGGCCTCACAGGTGGCGGTTGGGTGCGAGAACGGGCTGCAATTGCGGGTGTACGGGGAAAAGGCCGGGATCGAATGGCGACAGGATAACCCCAACTACATGTGGTTCTCCGAATTCGGAAAGCCGCGGCAACTGCTCACCCGGGGCGGCGCGATCGATACGCCACCGGCAGCGGCGATGGGTGTGCGCATCCCCGCCGGGCATCCGGAAGGGTATCTCGAAGCATTTGCAACGCTCTACAGCCAGTTTGCCGCGATCATCCGGGGCGAGGGAGCGGAGTTCGAAGGGCTGCTGCCAACGCTCGATGATGGCGTGGAGGGGATGGAATTCATCATGGCCGCCGTGAAATCAAGCCAGGATGACAGCCGCTGGACGAAGCTGGGATAAAGCCTGGCACCGACATTTGGGGATAGGAGGGGAACGGCGCGTTGCCCTTTCCTAGAATTGCCAGCCAAAGACCGCGGGTGCGGTCGAGGTGGTCAGAACAAGCCCGGTGAGAAACAGCAGCACGAGCACTACGCGCCGAAACGCGCGGGTATCCAGACGGTTGAAAAGGATTGCGCCACCCATCGCTGGAACGGTAAGGGCGGATGCGATCAAGCCGAAATGGGTGAGGGTCTGGCTCGTAATAATGGACCCGGCCAGAACATATCCGGTTAGCGTGGTAATGTGCATGGCAATGTTAAAGCCTTGCATGATGCCCCGCTGACCGTCTTTGCTCATGCCGCGCAGGGAGCACCAGAGCGTCGGGATCGGGCCGGAAAGTCCGGCAATGCCGCCAAAAATTCCGCCAAGCCAGCCCGTGGTGGCATCCGCCCACTTGCCGCCGAAATGGAGTTGGAAATCAGAGGGCAGAAACAGCATCAACGGGCAATAGACGAGCATGAACACGCCGAGCCCGAGTTTGAAGCCGAGCGGATCGATCATATCGAGCAGAAAGATGCCGATCGGGACGCCACAGACGCCGCCAATGACAAAGGGCAGCATACCCCGGAAATCGAAATTCCTGCCCACTATGGGCAGCGTGACAAGTTGGCCGACCAGAGAGCCGAACACCGCCATCGGAGCAGCCAGCGCCGGATCAACAGCCCAGGCCCAGATGCTCAGGCCGACGAGGGAAAACGCAAAGCCCGAAAGCCCCTGGACAAAACCTGCCACCGCGGCTCCGCCCAGCACGATCAGGAGATAGGAATCCAATATCACTCCCCCGTGCGGATAGGGTCCCTAGCGGTGATCCGTATCGTCGGCCGCGAATGTGATTCTAGTGGGTCCAGGGAATCTTGCGATCGAAGCGGAAATTGTCGGGATAGCTCACCTTCTTGATGGTGGCTTCCTGCGCGGGCTGGACGCGATAGGCAATCCCCTCGCGGCGCGCATAGGATTCGGCTTCTTCAAGGGTGGGAAAACGCAGGACGATCTGGCGCTTCATATCGGAAGAGGAGGTATAGCCCATCAAGGGCTCTATCGTGCGCGGGATGGACGGCTCATACTCCAGCACCCATTCGCGGGACTT
The DNA here is from genome assembly GCF_035555455.1 of Pelagibacterium sp. GTDB lineage: Bacteria > Pseudomonadota > Alphaproteobacteria > Rhizobiales > Devosiaceae > Pelagibacterium. Next base: position 18,972 of record NZ_DATMGM010000025.1, read on the forward strand.
GCCCCTGCCAGACTGCATGGCATTGGGGGCAGGGCGGTAAATACGGGCTACCATAATCGCCTTTCCTCAGATCGGCTGGCCAATGGTCGGGGCAGCAAGATTCGAACTTGCGACCCCCGGTTCCCAAAACCGGTGCTCTACCAGGCTGAGCTATACCCCGACATGGCCATCGGTGTTGCGATACACATTCTTTTCTGGCAGGGCAAGGCATCTTACCGGCGGTGACGCTTTGTCCAAGCCAAAATTGTGGAGAAGGCCGCATGCTAGCGCCTGAAACCCCCAGCGCCCGCTGGTGGAACGCTGCCATCGAACGGCATCGGCAGACTTTGGTGCTGTTTTGGGGGCCGGTCCTGGCGCTGGCTGGAATCATTGCCGTTGCCGTGCTGCTCGATGCGAGGGTGTCGCATGCGCTGATGGGCTGGCCGGATGCGGTTCGGGCGTTTTTCAGGCTGATCACCGATCTGGGCAAATCCGACTGGATGCTGATTCCCGCGCTGATAGCCCTTATCGTTTGCTCCATCGCTCTACGGTTCAAGCTGTCCTACAGCTGGGCCTGGGCCGCGCGCGGCATTGCCGCCATCTCCGGCTATCTGTTTGCTACCGTAGCGATTTCCGGATTGGTCACCGTGGTGTTCAAGCGGTTGATCGGCCGGGCGCGGCCCATGTATCTCGACGAACTGGGCCCGTTATACTTCAAGCCCTTCGATATTTTCGACTGGAGCTTCCACAGCTTCCCGTCTGGCCACGCCACCACCATAGTGGCGTTCTCGGTGGTCATCTTCACCTTCAGCAACGGGCGTTTCCGCAACTGGATCATCGCATTTGGGGTGTTGATCGGGCTGAGCCGGATCGTGGTCGGCGACCACTACCTTTCGGACGTGATCGCCGGGTCGTTCGTGGGCTTTTCGACCGCGCTAGTTATCCGCGACTATTTCGTGACCCGGGGCTGGGGCATGCGCATTGTTGATGGACGCGTGCGTTACCGCATGTTCGCGGCGTTCAAGCCACTGTGGCGGCGTCTGATCCGCGGCTACCGGCCGATGGCGGCGAAATAGCGCGCGATTCCCGCCTCCAGGTCGGCGCGCAGGGCGTCGAGGTCCTCGAACCCGACATGCACCCGGAACAGATTGCCCTGATGCGGCCACGGCACCGCGGTGCGAATGCGGGTCGGATCTGTGGGCAGGATCAGGCTTTCAAAGCCGCCCCAGGAATACCCCATGCCAAAAATCTCCATGCTGTCGACCATGGCCGCGACGGCCGCGCGCGGGGCAGGGGGCAGCAGGAAGGAAAACAGGCACCCCGAACCGGAAAAATCGCGGGTGAACACCGCGTGATCGGGGTGGGAGGGGAGTGCGGGATGGAACACCTCGACATTGGTTTTGCCATCGAGCCAGCGGGCAAGATCGAGCGCGCGCCGTTCATGCTCGCGCATGCGGACAGCCAGCGTGCGCATGCCGCGCGTCGCCAGGTAGGTATCGTCGGGTGAGGCGGTGAGCCCCAGCGTCCGATGGGTCTGTCGCACCGCGTCGATATGCTTGTCGTTGGCCGAAACGGTGCCCATCATCACGTCAGAATGACCGACGAACATTTTCGTGGCGGAATGGATGACGATGTCGGCGCCCAGCGCCAGTGGCCGGTAAAATAGCGGCGTCGCCCATGAGTTATCGATAAGAATGGTGACATCCCGCCCGGCGAGCGCGTGGGCGATGGCGGGAAGATCCTGGATTTCAAAGGTGAGCGAGCCGGGGCTTTCGAGAAACACCGCGCGTGTGTTGTCGGCCAGAAGCGCGGCAACGCCAGCGCCAAGGCGCGGATCGAAATATCGGGCGGTTATCCCCAGGCGCCGGAGCACGGTTTCGGCGAGAATCCGTGTAGGCTCATAAACGGAATCGGTGATCAGCACATCATCGCCCGAAGACAGGCACGACAGCAGGGCCAGCGAGATCGCCGCGACACCGGATGGGGCAAGTACGGTATCGGCTGCGCCCTCAAGCCCGGTGACCAGGGTTTCGAGGCCATCGGTGAGAGGCGTGCCCTGCCGACCATAGCGAAAGCGGATGGTGGAATCGTCGAGGGCGTCGAGACTGTCGAAAATGACGGTGCTGCCCCGGTAGATCGGAGTGTTGACGAAACCATGCTGGGCACCGGGATCGCGCCCGGCATGAGTGAGAAACGTTTCGGACCCGGCTGGATACGCCGTGTTTCTTTTCAAATCAGACATGTTACCCCGGCAAGCTTGGGATGAATTAGGTCAGTACTATTGCTGCTTAACTAGGCGATGGACAGAAGTGATGCTTTTGAAAGCGGATTGGGCCTTGACGCCTGCGGTAAAACTGCGCTTCGATGTTGCTCGGCAATGCGCCTGACGGCAATAGGGCGCTGCTGACCCACAACAGTGGGCACGATATGGCAGTATCAATACGGCCAGTCGATAATAAAAGGGTTAGGAAACAAGGCAAAATCATGAAAAAACATCTGTTTAGTCTCGCGGCGGCAGCATCCCTTGTGGTGGTTGCGGCGCCCGCTGCCTTTGCGGATCTGCTCGACGACGTAAAGGCTCGGGGCTATGTGCAATGTGGTGTGACCGAGGGGGTTCCCGGTTTCTCCAACCCCGACGATGCGGCCAACTGGACCGGGCTCGAAGTGGACTACTGCCGCGGCATGGCCGCAGCCATCTTCGATAATCCGGACGCGGTGCGCTATACGCCGCTGACCACGTCGGTGCGAATCGAAAGCCTGTCGAACGGCAATATCGACGTGCTGTCGCGCACAACCACCTGGACCATGAGCCGCGACACAGATCTGGGCGTTTCGTTCGTGGGCGTGACCTATTATGACGGTCAGGGTTTTGTGGTGCGCGCTGCCGATGGCATCGCCTCGGCGCTCGATCTGGACGGCGCGGCGGTCTGTATCCAGGCCGGAACGACCACTGAACTCAACGCCACCGACTATTTCGCGGCCAACGGTCTCGACGCTTCGAACTTCCTCACGTTCAACTCGCGGCCCGAAACCATCCAGGCCTATCTCGACGGACGCTGCGACACCTATACGACCGACGCCTCGGGCCTTGCGGCTGACCGGACCAAGTTCCCGGTGCCTGCCGATCATATCATTCTGCCCGAAATCATCTCCAAGGAGCCGCTTGGCCCGTCCGTTCGTCAGGGCGATACACGGTGGTTCAACCTTGCCCGCTGGACGCTCTATGCGTGGATCGGCGCGGAAGAGCTGGGCGTGACGTCTGAAAACGTCGATGAAATGCTCGGTTCGGACAATCCCGAGATCATGCGCCTTCTGGGCGTGGAGGGTGATTTCGGTGCCCCGATCGGACTGACTGCCGACTGGGCCTACCGCATCATCAAGCATGTCGGGAACTACGGAGAATCGTACGAGGCCAATGTCGGCCCCAACACTGCACTGGCCCTTGATCGCGGTCTGAACGCGCTCTGGACCAATGGCGGCATCCAGTATCCGATGCCGATCCGCTAACGCGGTTGCATCTCGAATGAGTCGATCCGGCGCATGAACCTGCGCCGGGTCTCTCGTCCTGGTGGCCGGCGTTACGCGACTCCCGGCCTGCCCAACGAGCAGAGGGGATGCTTATGACCGCATTAGACGTGCGGGAACGACGCGAGCCGTCGTCGACCTCAATTCTGAACGATCCAAAGTTTCGTGGCCTGATCTATCAGGCGCTGTTGCTGATCGCAGTGGTCGCCATGTTCTGGTGGCTGGCCAACAACGCCGCGACCAACCTGGCGCGGCAGAACAAATCGACCGGTTTCTCCTTCCTTGGCGATTCAGCCGGATTTGAGATCGGGTTCACGCTTCTGCCCTACAGCCGGGCGTCGAGCTACTTTCAGGTCTATCTGATCGGGATCACAAACACGCTGCTGGTTGCAGCGGTCGGCATCATACTTGCCACCATGCTGGGGTTCCTGTTGGGGGTGGCCCGGCTGTCGAAGAACTTCCTGATCCGGAGCGGCGCGACGATCTATGTCGAGGCCATCCGCAACACGCCGCTGCTGCTGCAATTGTTCTTCTGGTACTTTCTCGGCCTCAATGCCCTGCCCAGCGTGCGCCAGAGCATCTTGTTGCCCGGCAGCATCGTCCTCAATCAACGCGGGCTGTCGTTCCCGACACCGGTTTTCGACGACAAGTTCATCTGGGTGGCGCTGGTTGGCGTACTTGCGATCATCGCTTCGTTCGTCTGGCGCCGTCTGGCGCTGAAAAGGGCGGAGGAAACCGGCCACCGGCGACCGGTCTGGTTGCCCATTCTGGGCTTTCTCATCGTACCGGTGGTGCTGGTCTATCTGATCAGCGGCACGCATGTGACGTTTGACGCACCCACCCTGCAAGGGTTCAACTATCGCGGCGGGTTCACCGCGCCGCCGGAACTGGCGGCCCTGACCCTGGGACTGGTGGTCTATACGGCGGCCTTTATCGCCGAAATCGTGCGGGCCGGGATCCAGTCGGTCAGCTACGGCCAGACGGAAGCCGCCGAAGCGCTCGGACTGCGCGAACGGGACCGGCTGCGGCTGGTCGTCGTGCCGCAAGCGCTGCGGGTGATCATCCCGCCGCTGACCAGCCAGTATCTCAACCTGACCAAGAACTCGTCTCTGGGCGCGGCAATCGGATTTCCCGAACTGGTCAGCGTCTTTGTGGGAACGGCCCTGAACCAGAGCGGGCGCGCCGTGGAAATCATCGGCCTGGCGATGCTGGTCTATCTGACCATCTCGCTGCTGACGTCCATCTTCATGAACTGGTACAACGCGCGCGTCGCGTTGGTCGAGCGCTAGGAGGGGGCCATGAGCGACATCATCTTTGTTCGCGATCATATCGAGCCGGCCCTGCCGCCCCCCAGCCGCGCCAGCGGGGTGTTCCTGTGGGCGAAACGCAACCTGTTCTCGTCGGTCACCAGCACGCTTGTGACTATTCTGGCGGTGGTGTTCCTGTTCTGGATCATCCCGCCGCTTTACGGGTTCCTGATCGGCAATGCGGTGTTTACCGATCCCGAAGGGCTGCGGGGCCAGGCGTGCCGGTTCGAAGGCGTCGGCGCCTGCTGGATCATGATCAAGGGGCGGTGGAATTTCATCCTGTATGGATTTTTCCCCAGTTCCGAGATCTGGCGCATCAACCTGATGTTCGTGATCGCCATCATCCTGCTGATCCCGATGCTGGTGCCCCGGATGCCGTTCACGCGCACGGCGGCGCTGCTGTTCTTCCTCGCCTTTCCGGTGGTGGCCTTCATCCTGATGGCGGGCGGCGTGTTCGGGCTGACCCCTGTGCCCTCCAGCCAATGGGGCGGGCTGACCCTGACGCTGATCATTTCGGTGATCGGCATCACGGTTTCGATGCCGCTGGGAATCTTGCTGGCCCTGGGGCGGCAATCGAAGCTGCCGATCATCAAGGCGTTCTGCGTCGGGTTCATCGAGGTGTGGCGCGCAGTGCCGCTGATCACCGTGTTGTTCATGGCCTCGGTGATGTTCCCGCTGTTCATGCCACAAGGCGTCAATCCCGACACCTTGTTGCGCGCCATCATCGGCATCTGCCTGTTCGAATCCGCCTATATGGCGGAAGTCGTGCGCGGCGGATTGCAGGCGATGCCGCGCGGGCAATATGAAGCCGCCGATGCGCTGGGGCTGAGCAAATTCAAATCCCTGGGGCTGGTGATTTTGCCCCAGGCGCTCAAGCACGTGATCCCGGGAATCGTGAACACGTTCATCGCGCTGTTCAAGGATACATCGCTGGTGACCATCATCGGGCTGTTTGACCTGCTCAACACCGTGCGGGCCGTGGCCCGGGACGTGAACTGGTCGTCACCGACCGGCGATGTGACCGGCTACATCTTCGCCGGCTTTGTCTTCTGGATTTTCTGTTTCGGGATGTCGCGCTATTCCATCTACATGGAAAAGCGGCTGCATACCGGGCACAAGAGGTAAATGCATATGTCACTAGACCTTGCCACCAACGGGCAGCCCGATCGTTCCAAGATGACGGTGTCGGACACCCATGTCGCCATTGAAATCCGCAACATGAATAAGTGGTATGGCGAGTTTCATGTCCTGCGCGACATCAATCTCAAGGTGATGCGCGGCGAGCGCATCGTGATTGCAGGCCCGTCCGGATCAGGCAAATCCACGCTGATCCGCTGCATCAACCGGCTGGAAGAGCATCAGAAGGGCGACATCTTCGTCGATGGAATCGAACTGACCTCCGACCTCAAGCGCATCGATGAGGTGCGGCGCGAGGTCGGGATGGTGTTCCAGCATTTCAATCTGTTTCCGCACCTGACCATCCTGCAAAACCTGACGCTTGCACCGATCTGGGTCCGTGGCATGCCCAAGGCGCAGGCCGAGGAAACGGCGATGAAATATCTCGAACGGGTGAAAATCCCCGAACAGGCCAACAAGTTTCCCGGCCAGCTTTCCGGCGGGCAACAGCAACGGGTAGCGATCGCCCGCTCCTTGTGCATGAACCCGAAAATCATGCTGTTCGATGAGCCGACATCGGCGCTGGACCCGGAGATGATCAAGGAAGTGCTCGACGTGATGGTCAAGCTGGCCGAGGACGGCATGACCATGCTGTGCGTCACCCACGAAATGGGTTTTGCCCGGCAGGTCGCCAATCGGGTGATCTTCATGGATCAGGGGCAGATCATCGAGCAGAACGAACCCGACGCGTTCTTCTCCAACCCGCAACACGAACGCACCAAGCTGTTCCTCAGCCAGATTCTGCACTGATTAAAGAAGTGTCCATCGAAACTGCCATCAGGCCGCGCCTTACAAAGAGCGTGGCCTGACGCTGCGGATTTCAAGTCCGGTGATGGCGATTTGTTGAGGGGAAAAAGCCCGGCAGTCACCTTGACCATGCAAGGCGCCATGCCAATATGGCCGTTCATTCGGAGGCGGTTCGCGCCGCATTGATCTTGCAAGTATTTTCGCGTGTTATGACGGTAATGGCCGCTGCGGCCCTGATGCTGGCCGGGTCGTTTGCCGGGCCGCAGACCGGATACGCGCAGGACGGGCAGGGGCAGGCCGCCCCGGCGCGACCCTTCACCATTTCCACCCTCGAAACCGTAAGGGCGCGCGGATATGTCATCTGCGCCGCCGCCAGCCCGGTGCCCGGATTTGCGCAGGTGAGCCCGGAAGGGCTGTGGTCGGGGTTCGATATCGACATTTGCCGGGCAGTCGCCGCTGCCGTATTTGGCGATCCCTCGCAGGTGGAATTTCGCCCCCTGTCGGGCCAGAGCCGGTTTGTGCATCTGGGGATGGGCGAAGTGGACCTGATCGTGCGCAATGGCTCCTGGACCATGTCGCGCGACACCCAATATGGCGCGAACTTCGTCGCCACCTCGTTTTTCGACGGGCAGGCTTTCATGGTGCCAACCCAGTTGGGGGTGGTCTCGGCCTATGATCTGGAAGACGTAACCATCTGCGTTGCCGCAAATTCGGAATCGGCGCGGCGGCTGGACGGGTTCTTCTTTTCCAATCAGCTGGCCTATGAGGAACTGCTCTATGAGGACCGCGAAGACCTGGCGGTTGCCTACCGTTCGGGCCGATGCGATGCGATCACCGCTTCAGCAAGCTGGTTGCAGGCGATCCGCCGCACCATGCCGGAGCCAGCGGCCCATTCCATCCTGCCCGAGCGGCTGAGCAAGGAGGCCTATGGCCCCGTGGTCCGCGACGATGATCCACAGTGGAAAGCCATCGTCGAGTGGACGCTGTACGCCATCATCAACGCGGAAGAATATGGCGTCACCTCGGTCAATATCGAGTCGATGCTGTCGGCCCGCACTCCCGCCATAAGGCGCCTGCTGGGCGTGGAGGACGACGTCGGCGACGCGCTGGGGCTGACCGCCACCTGGATGCGCGACGTGATCCGCAGCATCGGCAATTACGGCGAAGTCTATTCACGACATTTCGGCACCGCCACCGGCGCGCCACTGCTGCGCGGCCAGAATGCGCTGTGGACCAATGGCGGGCTGCTGTACGCGCCGCCGATCAAATAGTGCGGGTTCGGCTCAGAGGACCGGCGAGAACAGTCGAGCGCCCTGACACAGCAGGCGGAAGACGTAATTGCGACGCTTGAGGTTCTGCTCCGTGGTGAGATAGGACGCTTCGAAATCGGCCTCCAGCATGGCGGCGATCTTGTCGATCATGTCCTTGTGGGTGAACCACAGGGTCGCCTCGAAATTGATGTTGAACGACCGATAGTCGAAATTGACCGTGCCGACGCCAGCAATCTGGTCGTCGCATAGAATGACCTTCTGGTGCAGAAAACCCTTCTGATAGCGATGCACCTTGATGCCATGCGCCACCATCTGGTCCGCATGGGCATAGCTGGCCAGCCACACCAGCATATGGTCGGGCTTGCGCGGCAACAGGATGCGAACGTCCACCCCGCGCAATGACGCGGCATAAAGCGCCGTCTGAACTTCGATGCCGGGCACGAAATAGGGGCTGACGATCCACAGCCGCTCGCGGGCCCGCGCAATCACCTCGGTAAAGGCAATGGCGCAGTCTTCGAGCTTGTCGGCCGGGCCGGTCGGCATGACGAGAATGGGCTGGTCGCCGGGGGTGGGGATTTCGCTCGGATAACGTGCCGGCAGCTCCTGCCCGGTGGCCCAGTGCCAGTCTTCCCGGAACATCAGCGCACAGGCCAACGCCGCGGGACCGCTCACATGCACGTGGGTATCGCGCCAGCGCCCGAATTTAGGGTCCTTGCCCAGATATTCATCGCCCACATTATGACCGCCAACCCAGGCTTCGAGCCCATCGACAACCACGTTCTTGCGGTGATTGCGGTAGTTGATGCGGGTGATGCCGTAAAGACGGAGGAACGGATGGCGGTGATTGAACCCGAAAATCTGCACGCCATTGTCGCGGAGCCGGTTCTTGTAGTGCCGCGGCAGGGCGTGGGAGCCGGCATCATCGTAAAGCAGATAAATGCGCACGCCGGCCTTGGCGCGCTCGATCAGCGCATCGGCAAAGCGGCGGCCCAGATCGTCATCGCGGATGATGTAGAACTGGATGAGGATGTAGTTTTCGGCTCGGGCGATCCCGTCGAAGATCGAGGCAAAGGTTTCTTCGCCATCGACCAGAAGGTTGGCGGCATTGCCATACAGGAACGGCAGTTCGGCCACCCGGCGCAGCACCGGCCAATCATCCGTGGTGCCCCGGTCGACGATGCGCAAATCTTCGGAATGGGAGAGACGCCATGTGCGGCCGGAGTGAATCTGGGATTCGGCGTAATCGTCGAAAAACTTCCAGCCAAAGACCAGATAGACGAATGTGGTGGGGAACGGCAGCAGCAGCAGCGAGAGCAGCCAGGCAATGGAGCCCTGCGACGTGCGCGAATTCATGATCTCGCGCACGGCACAGACGAATGCCAACAGATAGTTGGCGGCATAGAGCGTGGCGAGAAGACTGAAATTATCGATAATCGTCTTTACCAGATCCACGCTTTTGTCTTTTTATTGTGGAGCGGCCTCCAGTACCGAGTTGATATCCACGGTAGGAGCAGCTTCGAGCCAATCGGGGACCGGCAAATCCTTTGAACGCAGGAACGCCGGATTGAACAGTTTCGACTGGTAGCGGTTGCCATAGTCGCACAGTACCGTGACAATGGTTTTGCCCGGCCCGAGTTCCCTGGCAAGCCGCACCGCCCCTGCGATATTGATCGCAGACGAGCCGCCAAGACACAATCCCTCGTGGGCAATAAGGTCGAAGATGTAGGGCAGGGCCTCGGCGTCGGAAATCTGGAAGGCGTGATCGACCGTCAGGTCCTTGAGGTTTTCGGTGATCCGTCCCTGGCCGATGCCCTCGGTGATCGACGAGCCCGAGGATTTCAGCTGCCCTTGCGTGTAGTAACTGTAGAGCGCTGCGCCCTCGGGATCGGCCAGCCCGATCTGAATGTCCTTGTTGCGCTCCTTAAGCGCCATGGCAACGCCGCCCAGCGTGCCGCCCGAACCGACGGCGCAGATGAACCCATCGATGTTGCCATCGGTCTGCTTGAAAATTTCCGGGCCCGTGGTTTCCACATGGGACAGCCGGTTGGCCAGATTGTCGAACTGGTTGGCCCAGACCGCACCATTGGGCAGTTCCGAGGCGAGCTTTTCGGCCAGCCTGCCGGAGATTTTCACGTAATTGTTGGGGTTCTTGTAGGGATTGGCGGGTACTTCGAGCAATTCGGCCCCGGCCAGCCGCAGCGCGTCCTTTTTTTCCTGGCTCTGGGTTTCGGGGATGACGATGACGGTCTTGAACCCCAAGGCGCTGCCCACCACAGCCAGCCCGATGCCGGTGTTGCCCGCCGTCCCCTCGACAATGGTGCCGCCGGGTCCGAGCGTACCCCGCGCCACGGCATCGCGAATGATGTAGAGTGCCGCGCGATCCTTGACTGACTGACCCGGATTGAGAAACTCGGCCTTGCCCCAGATTTCACAACCGGTCGCCTCGGACACTGCGTTGAGGCGGATGAGCGGAGTGTTGCCGATGGCGGCGGTAACATCATTGAAGCGGGACATGGCACCTATCGCGGACTGGTGGAGAGTGGTCCCGAAGGTAGTGAGGGCCCGGAGGAGGGGCAAGGCGCAAGGCCTTGATAGACAGGCTTTTTCACTTTCGCGGCCTCTGGCGCAAAGCTCTGCCACTGCAACGGCCCGCGCCGCAATCGTGTTGCGCGGCGCAAGAGAGCGAGACCGGCGAGTGAAAAATTCTTGCGTCCTTGAGGGGCAATCGGGGCGATGATTCACATTTCAATCGCTGTTCCGAAAATTTAGGATCGGGCAGCGTCCGATACGCAAAATCGGGACGGCGCCAGCGTGGCAAACGGCAACGGACTGTGTTGTTCGCTGGAAAAAACTGGACTAGGTCTGGCTCGCGAAACACCTTTTTACAGGATTAACGCGATGAATTCCGCACTGTCTCATCTGGATCGGCTTGAAGCGGAAAGTATCGCGATCATGCGCGAAGTTGCGTCCAGTTTCGAGCGCCCGGTGATGATGTATTCCGTGGGCAAGGATTCTGCCGTTCTTCTGCATCTGGCCCGGAAAGCGTTTTTTCCATCGAAAATTCCGTTCCCGTTACTGCATATCGACACGACCTGGAAGTTTTCTGAAATGATCGCTTTCCGCGATCAGATGGCCAGCGAATTGGGGTTTGAGCTCAGGGTGCATACGAACCCCGAAGGCGTGGCTGCGGACATCAATCCTTTCGATCACGGCTCGGCGCGCTATACCGACATCATGAAGACCCAGGCGCTGCGCCAGGCGTTGGAGGCAGGCGGCTATGACGCGGCTATTGGTGGAGCACGGCGCGACGAGGAAAAGAGCCGCGCCAAGGAGCGCATCTTTTCGCATCGCAATGCGGCCCATGGCTGGGACCCCAGAAAGCAGCGCCCCGAAGTGTGGCGCATCTTCAATACGCGGCTGGCGCCGGGCGAAAGCATGCGGGTGTTTCCGCTTAGCAATTGGACCGAACTCGACATCTGGACCTATATCCACGCCGAGGCCATTCCGATCGTGCCCCTCTATTTTGCCCGCCCTCGTCCGGTCGTGGAGCGATCCGGAACGCTGATCATGGTCGATGACGGGCGCTTCCGTCTCGCAGGGGGGGAACGGCCACGCGAGGAGATGGTGCGGTTTCGCACCCTTGGCTGCTATCCGCTGACCGGCGCCATCCGCTCGAACGCGACGACGCTGCCCGAAATCATCATGGAAATGCAGGCCAGCCGGACCTCCGAACGCGAGGGGCGCCTGATCGATGCCGATCAGGCGGGATCGATGGAAAAAAAGAAGCAGGAAGGCTATTTCTGATGGCGATTACCGCTTTCTCCGAAGATATCGGAACCGCCTCTGAACTCGACCTGTGGCTGGAGCAACAGAGCGGAAAGCCGATGCTGCGCGTTTTGACCTGCGGATCGGTGGATGACGGGAAATCGACGCTGATCGGACGGTTGCTCCACGACAGCCAGACCATTCTCGACGATCAACTCGCCGCGCTGAAAAACGATAGCCGCAACCGCCATGTGGGCGATGAGGGTATTGATTTTTCGCTGCTGGTCGACGGACTGGTTGCCGAACGGGAGCAGGGCATCACCATCGATGTGGCCTATCGGTTCTTTTCCACCGACAAGCGAAAATTCATAATCGCCGATACGCCGGGGCACGAACAATACACCCGCAACATGGTCACCGGCGCGTCCAACGCCGACGTGGCGCTGTTGCTGGTCGATGCGCGCAAGGGCTTGCTGACCCAGACGCGCCGCCACAGTTTCATCCTGTCTCTGATTGGCGTGAAACACGTGGTGCTGCTGGTCAACAAGATCGACCTTGTCGATTATAGCGAAAACACATTCGAGCGTATCGACGCGGAGTATCGTGAATTTGCCGCCGATCTGGGCTTCGACTCGCTGGCAACCATTCCCGTGTCGGCGCTGCGGGGCGACAATATGGTCGACAAGTCTCCCAACACGCCATGGTATTGCGGCGAGCCGCTGCTGCCTTATCTCGAAGCCCTTGCGGTTGACGAGCACCATGGGGCTGCCCCGTTCCGTTTCCCGGTGCAATGGGTCAACCGGCCCGATCTCGACTTTCGCGGACTATCGGGAACGGTGGCGTCGGGGAGCGTGCGGGCAGGGGACGAGATACTGGACGCGGCGACGCTGAAGCCGGCAAAGGTGGCGCGCATCGTCACCATGGATGGAGATCTGGGCAGCGCCGTGGCCGGGCAGGCGGTGACGCTGGTGCTGGATCGGGACATCGACGTTTCGCGTGGCGACGTGCTCGCCCATGGCGGGCAGACGCCCGATCACTCCAACCAGTTCCAGGCCGATCTTGTGTGGATGGCCGACGAGCCGGCCTATCCCGGTCGCAGCTATCTGCTCAAGATCGGGGCGCAGACCGTGCCCGCGACCATCACCGGCCTCAAGCACCGCATCAATATCAATACGCTGGAGAAATCAGCGGCCAAGCGGCTGGAGCTCAACGAGGTGGGAACGGTGACAATTGCCACCGACAGGCCGATCACGTTCGACCCCTATGCGGTGAATCCGGCAATGGGCGGGTTTATCCTGATCGACCGGATGCACAACGGAACGCTGGGTGCGGGGACGATCGGGTTTGGCTTGCAGCGCGCGCGCAACCTCACCTACCAGAATTTCGACGTCAACCGTCAGGTGCGGGCCGATCTCAAGGGGCAGACGGCCAGCATCGTATGGTTCACGGGGCTTTCGGGGTCGGGCAAATCCACAGTCGCCAACCTGATGGAAAAGCGGCTGACGGCGGAGGGCCGTCATGCCTACATCCTCGATGGCGACAATGTGCGGCACGGGCTGAACAAGGATCTGGGTTTCACCGAGGCAGCGCGGATCGAGAACATCCGTCGGGTGGCGGAAGTGGCACGGCTGATGGCCGACGCGGGGTTGATCGTGCTGGTCTCGTTCATCTCGCCCTTTGCCAATGAGCGCCGCATTGCCCGCGAAATTGCCGGTGATATCGATTTTCTGGAGGTCTATGTGGATACCCCGCTTGATGTGTGCGAAGCGCGCGATCCCAAGGGGCTGTATGCGCGAGCGCGGGCCGGGCAGATTTCCAACTTCACCGGCATCGACAGCCCGTTCGAGCCGCCGCAACAGCCCGATATCGTGCTCCACGGCGCTCTCAAGACGGCGCAGGAGATGGCGGAAGACCTGTATGCGGCGCTGATGATCTGAACCGGCGTCAGCCGAACAGGTCGAGGGTGAACTCGGACGAGGCAGACGGTTTTGGCCGTTCGGTGGCGCGAGGCTTTTTGGGGGCAGGGGCTGCCGGTTGGGGGGGAAGGCGCAGCGGCAATATGCGGGGCGAGCCAGTCCCGCAGTGGCAGCAGTGCGTCTGCGTTGAGGCTGTAGAGGCGGCGCTGCCGGTCGGCGCGCACCGTGGCGATTCCAGCTTCACGCAACACCTTGAGGTGTTGGGAAATCGCCGGTTGCGTGACGGCAGGGAACGCAGCGACGAACGCGCCTGCGGCCAGTTCGCCACCCGCAAGCATATCGATCATCCGCCGCCGTGTGGGATCGGCGATAACAGAAAAGAGGTCCATAAGCGCCGATTTATACAATCATGGGGAGGCCGCAAGCGTGGGGGGCGGCAATGTTGTGGATATCGGGCATCGTGCGGAAAAGACCTCGCTTCGGAGCAAGCTATTCCAGCAGTTCGGCGATTTCGCTGAGCGCTTCGTCCCAGGCTTCGAGCGAAAAGATGCGCGATTGCGGATCGGAGTGGGCGTCGGAAATCTCGACGAGGGTGAGTTCGGTCCGTTCATCGGCGAGGGGCCGGAAGGTGACGACCAGCGTGCTGTCGGGAACCTCGCCATCGCCTTCGTGATGCCAAAGCTCGACCAGCTTGCGATCCTGCTCGAACCCGATGAGCGTGCCTGTCACCACATGTGTGTGGCCCGGGGTATCGACATCGGCGGATTCGTAGCGGAAGTGGCCGCCTTCGAAGGCTTCGAACGTCACGTGATCGGCCTGCCACTGCTCCAGCAAGGCCGCATCGGTCCAGACGGCGAACAATTCGTCGGCGGGAACGTCGAAGGCGCGACTGATGGTGATGGAATTTTCGTCGGCTTGGCTCAATTTCAGTCTCCGTCGGAGCACTGGGCTCCTGATTTTCGATTGTGTCAGCGGACATCCGTGTCCGGCAGCAAGGCCGTCAGCAACCCGGCCAGAGGCAGAAAAGCGACGATCTGGAACACGAACACAATGCTGGTGACGTCGGCCACGATGCCCAGAAGTGATGCGCCCAGAGCTCCGATGCCGAAGGCGAACCCGAACAGCAGGCCAGCAATCATCCCGACGCGGCCCGGCAGCAATTCCTGTGCGTAAACGAGGATCGCCGAAAACGCTGATGCGAGGATGAACCCGATCAGGGCCGTCATGATGATCGCCAGTTCCAGCCCCACATAGGGTAGCGCCAGCGTGAAGGGAAGGGGGCCAAGGATCGATACCCAGATCACCGCCTTGCGGCCCACCCGGTCGCCGATCGGGCCGCCGATAAAGGTGCCGGCGGCTGCGGCACCAAGAAAGACGAACAGATACAGCTGGGCATCCGACGCCGCCAGCGCGAATTTCTCCATGAGGAAAAAGGCGTAGAACGTGGTCATCGAAGACATATAGACGTTCTTGCTCATCACCAGAACGGCGATGACGGCAAAGGCGCCGATCAGCTTGCGGCGGGTGAGCGAGGGATGGCGGACCGGCACGGGCTCGGGCTTGGCCATGCGGGTTTGCCCCGCGTACCACATGCTGACTAGCGACAGCACCACGATGGCGGTGAGCGCCACCGTAGCAAACCACGCCACCGTGCCCTGACCAAGCGGGATGATGATGAAGGCCGCCAGCAAGGGGCCGATGGCGGTGCCGAAATTGCCTCCCACCTGGAACAGTGACTGGGCAAAGCCCAGCTTGCCCCCCGACGCCATGCGGGCAAGGCGCGAGGCCTCCGGATGGAAGATCGCCGATCCGACGCCCAGCAGCCCGGCCGCCAGCAGCAGCGTGGGGAAGCTGTCGGCCACCGCCAGCAGCAACAGCGCGATCAGGGTCGAGCACATGCCGATCGGCAGGGAATACGGTTTTGGATATTTATCCGTATAAAGCCCGACCAGCGGCTGAAGCAGCGACGAGGTGACCTGATTGACCAGGGTGATCAGGCCGATCTGGGTGAAATCGAGGGCATAGAGATCGCGCAGCAGCGGATAGACCGCCGGCAGCAGCGACTGCATCAGGTCGTTGAGCAGGTGGGAGAAGCTGACTGCGAACAGGATCCAGAGCGAGGTGGCTTGCCGCGCGGGCTGCGGGGCCGCGGCTGTAGCGGTCATGACGATCATCCGGAAAGGCGCGGCCCGGGGGCCGACGCCACATTGAGTTTCCGAACGGTTACGACCGCTCACCCCTTTCGTCAAGCGAGAGGGGGTGAGCGGCCGTGACGTGCATCAGTCCTTGGAGCCCTCGGCAGGGCTGTGGTCGAGGGGCGGATCGTTCCTCGTTTTCCACAGGGAATAGAGGATGCCGCCGGCCAGGATCGAGACCGTGACGATCAGGGACAGCAACGTGTCGATATGGATATCGAGCGGAACCAGGAAGATTTTTATACCCACGAGGATCAGCACGATGGCCAGCGCGACCTGAAGATAACGGAACCGGGCCATTGCCGCAGACAAGGCAAAGAACAGCGCCCGCAGGCCCAGAACGGCGAAGACGTTCGAAGTATAGACGATGAACGGGTCCTGGGTGATCGCGAAGATGGCGGGGACGGAGTCGACGGCGAAGATGACGTCGACGATCTCGACCATGATCAGCGCCACTGCAAGCGGCGTCAGCCACAATACCGCCTTGCCGGACTTGGGATGGGGCTGTTCGACAAGGAACCGGTTGCCGTGAAACTGCGGGGTGATCCGCAAGTGCTTGCGCAGGAATTTCAGGATCCGGTTGTTCTCGATGTCTTCGTTTTCATCCACCTTCGAGAACATCTTGAAGCCGGTAAAGACGAGGAACCCGCCAAAAAGGAACAGGATCGGCTCAAAATTGTGAACCAGCGCAACGCCGGCTCCGATCAGGATGGCCCGGAAGACCAGCACACCGATGATGCCCCAGAACAGGACACGGTGCTGATACATGCGGGGGACGCCGAGGAAAGCGAAAATCGTCGCGATGACGAAGATATTGTCCATCGCGAGCGACTGCTCGATGATGTAGCCGGTGAAGAATTCGAGGCCCTGTTCCGCGCCTCGCACCACCCACACCCACGCGCCGAACGCAAAGGCGACGGCGACATAAAAGCCATAGAGAATAAAGCTCTCTTTGGCGCTGATCTCTTTTTGCTCCTTGTGCAGGAAGCCGAGATCAAAAACCATGATCGCAACCACGATCACAACGAATGCCGCCCAGAACCACACAGGGGTATCGAGGAACGGCGTCGACAATAACGATGACAGATTTTCCATCGCCGGGACCTTCTCCATTTTACAAGTGGAGCAGTTCCGACATCACGCAGCGATCAAGAGCACTGCGCCAGAGGGGCCCGGCACTGCGCGACGATATATAGGGACACTGTGCAGGAGAAAAAAGAGGGGCACCCATTTCCTTCGCGCTTTTACGCGCGAAAAAAGCAGAAAAGAGGTGTGATGATTGGAAAAAGTGGCTCCCCGGGCCGGATTCGAACCAGCGACCAACCGGTTAACAGCCGGTTGCTCTACCACTGAGCTACCGGGGAACGTGTAGCCTGCTCGGCAGGTGGCGATCATCTAGCCAATTTGGTGGCGCTTGCCAACCCCCAAATCGCCAATCAGGGCCCGATGGGCGCAATCCGCGCTGAAAGGGCCAGAAGGTCGGCCATTCTGTTAACCCCAAGGAAGGGATCGGCAGGGGCAAGGGGCCCGTAATCAAGGTGACGGGCGGCCAGAGCGGCCTCGATATCGCGCAAACGCGGGCCGCGGGGGGCGGGTGGAATCAGCGAAAGGTGAGAAAGCAGGGAATCAGAGCGCCAGATGGCGTTGGTGGGATAGGTGCGCTCGCCATAGGCGCTGACGACGCAGGCGCAGCCGTCATCAAGCACTCTGGAGGCGCGCGCGGCAAAGTCAGCGGGAAAGAACGGCGTATCGACGGAGACCGAGAGCAAAAGCGCGCCGGGTTGATTCTGTTTGCACCACAATGCGCCCGCCAGTAGTCCTGCCGCCGGGCCGGTGATCGCGTCGGGCGCATCCGGCACTTGGGGCAAACCTTGGGTATCTGGATAGACGGTGCTGCCGGTCGACAACAGAATCGGTGCGCACTGGCCGCGCAGCGACGAGGTCACCCTTTGGAGAAGCGATACATTCCCGAGCCGGAGATCAGCCTTGCGCACACCGCCCAGCCGAACGCCGCTGCCTCCAGCCAGAATCAGCCCCACAATGACCATGCCGCGCCCCACCGTGCCGCCTTCGCAAAGAGTTTACGGTAGGCGGGGATGGCAAGGTCGGCAAGCACAGGCCTGTTGCTCAGTCGTAGGTGTCGTCATCCGGGCCGGGGTTGTCATAAGGCCGGTCCCGCAGGCGATCGCGGTTGCGAGCCGGGCTGTTGTCCATCGGGCTGTCGTCCGGGTCTTCGTCGGCAACAGCGCGGCCCGACTGCCCGGCCGCTGGGGAATCCTTGCTGCGCCTGGTTGCGGTTCCGTCGCGCGCCACGTCGATGACTTCCCCGGACTTTTGTGCTTCGGTTTCGGGCGCGTCGGTGTCGTCGCCTGTTCGATCACGCGATGGCTTGATGATCTTTTCTTTCATGGCGTTCTCCTTTTAAGCAGGAAACGCGCAGCCGGGGCTTGAGGTCCCAAAAATCACAAGGAACGGGCCAGCATGGCGTCGGTCACCTCGCGCCCGGTGTGGCGGGGAGAGATGAGGGCTGAAAGATCGAACCCCTGCTGCCGCGCGGTTTCGAGAAAGTCCTCGCGGGTATCGTCTTCCAGATCGGGCTGGCGCGCCAATACCCACAAATTCTTGCGATTGGGCGTCCCCACCAGCGCGGTCTGGTATTCGGGATCGATCCTGAGCACCCAGTAATCGCCGCTGGTGAAGGGAATCCAGCGAATGAATTCGGGGAGGAACGTCACCTTGAGCCGTGATTTGGCATCATCGACCGGAGTGGCTTCGCCAATCGATTGCGATGGCTCGCCATCCGCATCGAAACAGCGGTTGTCGACGCGCACGGCGCCATTGGAATTGAGGGAATAGGTGGCGGTGATGTCGGTGGCCGTCTCGTCTTCAAATTTGAGCGGCAGGCGGCAGATCTCATACCAGCGGCCAAGATAGTGATTGAGATCAAGGCGTGGGATGGCTGTCACGTCGGTCATCGCGGGGTCTCCATGTTGCTCTGGAGCCAACGCCGAGACCGTTCAGCGGTTCCCTGTAGGCCGATCAGAACTGGTGGACGAGGGGGTCAGGTGTGACCGTGGCAGTGATGGCAACAGCAGGCGCATCAATGAAGCTGGCCTTGCCTGCCAGAACCGCATGCAGGGCGAACGGGGGCACAATGAAGACGAACAGAAACAGCCACAGTGGATATCGCATGGGTACGCTCCGCGCGCCCAGCCGATGCAGTCAGTGAGGGCCGCTGGAGAGCAGCCTTTCAGGCCGGAGCCAAAAAATCGCTAATCCGATGCTGGCAATTGTTCCTTTCGGCTTTGGAAAGCGATCGAAAGAACCGATTCGAGGGTGAGATAGGATCGCATCATCCGGAAAATCACATATTCGGGCAGGCCGATCAGCGCGCCGACGCGCCCGTTTGCCAGCGCGGCGAACGCAGCCATCAGGGCCGGAGCACCCAGAACCACCGCAATCACAGCCTGAGCGGTGAGGGTGCTTTGGGGGTTGAAGGCATAGAGGTAGTTGAGCGCGCCAAAGATCACCAGCGGAACCGTCATCGCCCTGCGGCCGGAATTGAGCAGCATGAACGGCAGGATGATCTTACCGCGCGCCGAAAGCGTCCAGCTGTCCAGATAGTTCCGGTTTCGCGCGCTCACATGATAGACCGAGCGAAACCAGCGCATCCGTTGTTCTCGCAGATGGCGATAGGTGCGGGGGACTTCGGAGATATAGACGATCGAGGGATCGCCGACGATCCGCCAGCCGGACTCGCCGATGCGCAAGGAGGCATCGGTATCTTCCCCGTTCATCCCGCCAACGAAACCGCCAGCGGTGCGCAGGGCGTCGGTGCGATAAGCCGCAAACATTCCGGGAATGCCCACAATGCCATCCACCGCCCCGTAGGCCACCTGATAATAGCCGTGCTTGAGCAGGGTTTCGAGATTGCGGGCGCGATCGAACACCCCGCCGCCCGGCGCTTGCGGAAGCCCGCCAACCACGCCGACGTCGGCGCGTGAGAAATGGCGCATGGCAAAGCGGATGGTATCGGGCAGGACCTGGGTATCGGCATCGATGCGGATCATGAATTGCGTTGCGGTGGCGGCGATACCGCGATTGAGCGCATTGGCTTTGCCTGGAGTCGGAACGTCGACCACGCGCCCGGTCGCGTGGGAAAGACCGGAAAGCGCCGAAACTGTTGCTTGCGCGGTGCCGTCGGTCGAGCAGTTGTCGAGGACAAGAACCTCGACGCTCCCACCATATCGGCCCGCCGAGGCATCGATGGCGGCAAGAGTCTGCCCGATCACATGCGCTTCGTTATGGGCCGGGATGATGATTGTCACCGGAGGTGCGAAATCGGACGTGCGGCGCAAGAGCGACTGAAGAGTGCCGGCAACGTAAAGGATGAAAAACAGCGCTGGCAGGAACAGAAAGACGCCCGGTCCTGTGCCGCCCAGAAGGGAAACGCTTTGCAGGTCGGAAACGAGGGGAAGATCCATCGCATCGACGCCGACGGAAAGGGCGATTGCGGCTGCGGTGGCCAGGGCAATGAGCAGAACCGAGCGCAGCTTGTAGCGGGGGGACCGGGGCGTCGCGGCACGCGCCGGCATGGAACCGTGATCGAGCAATTTCAGGGAAAAGACGAAAAAGCCGAACAGCCCCGATAAAATCTCCACCACATGCAGCGAATAGACAAAGCCGACGAGGTGATAGGCCACGAGGTTCATCACGTCGAATGCGCCGCACAGGACGATGAAATAGAGGCTCAGCTCGAAAAAGAACCGGATACGCCCGCCAATCGACGCCCCCACCACTGTGGAATAGGCAATGAAAAACGACAGGATGAAAATCCGCAGCGGCAGCGAATGGGTGCCGCTATAGGGCGAAAAAACGATGTCGTGATTGGGAAAATTGCGCGCCAGTACCTCGATGGAATTGACAGCATAAAGCATGGCGGCGGCCACCACGGTGAAAACGACCAGCGCGGTGGGGGCCGCCCATGGTGAAAGCGAGCGGGTCAGCCGGGCCGGTGCGCTGTCGACCGACCAATACTGATGCCCGCCCGCGGGGGTGGAAACGCCGTTCATTTAATTGCGCGAAACCATCAGAACCGTGGTGGCCGGGGAGAGGGCGTTGATTTCGTCCTCGATGCGGGGATCGTCAAGGGGAAGCAGCATGGGCTCGTTGCCCTGCTCCCCACCGGTAAAGACCAGAGCGCCACCGCCATTCTTGCGCGTTTGGATTTCAAGCGTGCGGGCGAGGCGCAGAGAGGTTTGCAACTGTGCCGCACGCAGCACTGTCACCTTGACCCTGGCCCGCGACGCATCGTCCCCGAACACTATGTCGGCCCGGGCCGGGATGAAGCTCGCCAGCATGGCGCGGGCATCGAGCGCATCAGCGGCGGAAAGCCCCGCCTCGACACCCAGCCCGACCGCATCCATTTGCGCCAGCGTGCGGACCATAGCGCCCCAGCCGGTGGCGGGCTGGACGCCATCGGCAGAGAGGATGGTTTCAGGCAGCAACTGCGCCTGCGCATCCGGGCCAGTCCGGCAGATTGAATCATTGGGTGAAGTATCGATCAGTTCGACAATGATTTCATTGCGCAATCCCTGTTTGTCGATTGGCAATTCGACCGGCATCGTAATCAACTCCGTACTTGCGCCGAAGCGCCCGGTCTTGAGCAGATTGCCGTTGAGGGCGACCCGCACGACCCAATCGGCATTTCCAGCGAGAACGGATGGCCGCAACGCCAGATCGAAATGGGTGGGCATCCTGCCGCCATCGAGATCGGCGATCCGATAGGGAAGCGACCAGCGACGGCTGCCGCGGAAGTTCCGTGCCGTTGTTTCAGCGCCCAAGGCTTGGGCCGAAACCGGCCACGCATGGGGGAGCGATGGCGGATCGAGAAGGGCGGATCGGGCGGCAATGAGATCATCGAGCCCGGCCTGTCCGGCCAGCACGAGCGCGCCATCCCCATCAAACGCAACAGCGCGACCGCCCAGGGGAGAAATGGCCACATCGGCGGGTTCATTCTGTACCAGCTGTGTGGCAATACCCGCGCGCGCCAAAGCCTGAGCGCCCCATAGGGCAGCGGCCTGATCGCTCGCGGTCTCGCCCAGATCGACCCGAATGGGTTCGGCAAGGCTGGCGAGGCGAATGCGGGGGCTGTCAACGGGATCGAAAGTATAAAGGGCCAGCCCGCTGGAGGGCAGCAGCGTGATGGCGCTGCCGGAATTGGCGGCATTGGTGGGACAGATCTGGCCGCTATTGGTGGTGCCAATACCCGAAAGAAGGACTTCGAGCGAGCGGCCCAGAAGGTCATCCGGGCCAAGCTCGATGTTCACCTCATGGGTCTGGCGCCCGTGATTGAGCACGATTTCGCCCCGACGGACTCCACCGACGGCGATGGTGAGGCGGCCATCGCCATTCTCGGTCAATTGAGCATCGAAAGCGAGCTCCAGCCGCCCGTTTTCATAGGTCACGCCGGCGGGAATCGGGAAGCGCAGCGCGTACTGGTCGGGAAAACCGGCCAGCCCCATCCAGGTGTCGCGCTCCGGGCGGCTGATCCACAGCCGTGTTGGCTCTGGCTGGTCATCGGCCGTTGTAGCGGTCCCACCGTCGCCCGAAGTCAGGCGATCAGAGACGAAATCGACCACACGCGTCAGCGCATCGCTGTCACGGGAATAGACAAGCGCGCCGCCCACGAGGGCGAAGCTGAGAACCGCCACCGTAAGAAGTCTCACAAAGTCGCTCATTGCGCGGCATCCAGCTTGGAAGGAACGGAGCGCCCCGGCTTGTTGGCGCGGGTCCACAGGGAGGTCGCCGGGACCGCATCGGGATTATGGCGCGACGCATACTTCGCGGCGATTTCGAGCGTCTCGGACAAGAGGGCGTCCTTGAGCAGGATCGGATCGAGACCAAGCGCCCTGAAGGTGGCATTGGAAACCCGCAGATCGTTCTCCGCCGCTTCCTTGCGCGGATTATCGACCAGATCGACCTGTGCACCGGTGGCGTGGGCGATCATTTCCGCCAGATCGCGGACACGGTGGGTTTCGGCGGCCTGATTGATGATTTTGACCGGATCGCCTTTGGCGGGTGGATGGGCCAGCGCCAGAGCCACGCAGCGCACAGTGTCCTGGATGTTGATGAACGCGCGTGTCTGCCCGCCCGTGCCGTGCACGGTCAGCGGGTGGCCGGACACCGCCTGCATCAGGAAACGATTGAGGACCGTGCCGTAATCGCCATCATAATCGAAGCGGTTGATCAGCGCCGGATCGCGCCTTGTTTCCTCGGTCTGGGTACCCCACACGATCCCCTGGTGCAGATCGGTTATGCGCAGACGGTCATTCTGGGCGTAGAACTGGAACAGCAGCTGATCGAGAGACTTGGTCAGGTGGTAGATACTGCCGGGGCGGGTAGGATAGAGGATGGAACGCGGATAGGTGCGCCCGTCATCGCCGGTCACGGTGACATCGAGATAACCCTCGGGAATTTCCAGTCCATCGCCGTCGTAGCCATAGACGCCCATGGTTCCGAGATGAACGAGATGGGCATCGCTTTCGAGTTCGGCCAGTGCCGCCAAAAGGTTGTTGGTCGCATTGATGTTGTTATCGACGGTGTAAATTTTGTGGGCGGCATCGCGCATCGAATAGGGCGCGGCACGCTGTTCGGCAAAGTGGACGATCGCATCCGGGGCAAGGCGGGCAATGGCATCGCGCAAGCCTGCATAATCCTGGGCGACATCGATCCGCAGGAACGAAATCTCCTTTCCCGAAACGCGGGTCCACGCGGCCAGCCGCTCATCGATACGGGCGATGGGGGTAAGGCTTTCGGCGTTCAACTCGGTGGCGATGGCGCGACGCGATAGATTGTCGATGATGGTGACTTCATAGCCGAGGGTGGACAGGTGCAGGGCCGTCGGCCATCCGCAAAAACCATCCCCGCCGAGAACCAGCACGTTTTTGGACATAGTTTTCTCCTCACCCGTTCACGAGGGCGAACGGTGTGCTTTGGGTTGCGATGTCTCGGAAGCCCCAGGATCAACGGAACGAACGGCTGCTTGAACCGCGTCCCCACTGACCCACTCCAGATAAATGTTAAGTGGCGGCTAACCCTTCAGCATCAACCGGCTAAAATGTCGCAGCCGGCAAACGCCAAAAAGGACGCCGCGCATAGAAGTACGAGTTGGGGAAATGGTTCCACGCATAAGGAGTGGTACGACAAGACGCGCTCAAGAAAGGGAGACGGGGCCGCCGAGGTCCCGCCCTCAAAGAGCTGTCGATTACTGTGCTGGTGCGCCGGCGGCGCGGATCGATGCAACGTCGTCAACGGCAACGCCGCCGAACTCATTGCCCCAGCTATTGCGGATATAGGTGGCCGCCGCCGCGACCTGCTCGTCATCGAACTGATCACCGAAAGCTGGCATAACGTCTTTGCCAAACAAGATCGTTTCGATCACCAGATGGGCATCGGCAAGCTCGGCATTATCGGCAAAGGCCGGGCCAACGCCGCCCTCTCCCGAGGCGCCATGGCAGGCTGCGCAGATGGCGAATTCACTTTCCCCGGTGGCGAACAACGCGTCATCAACGGGAACGGCGTCCGCATCGGGTGGAGTTTGCGCCACAGCCTGGCTGCCGGGCCAAGTGTTGGTGGACAGAATGACCGCTCCCCCAACCAGGACGGCCAAGGCGACAAGAATACTGAAGTGTTTCATTTTCGATTCTCCCGCACGTGCGAACCCTCAACGACTGGACCGGGCAATGAGTTCCGGACCGGTTGGGGCGTGCGGAAGGACTATTCCATGTCAGGTACGGGCCCGTGACTGAACAGGATTTCGGGCTCGCCATATTCACCAAGGTTTGGGTCGGCGGTCCGCGACCATGCGATGACCGCCGGGTAGGTCGTGATTAGCGAGCCCGCTTCGGTGCGGGCCCGCTGCTCGCTTTGAAATTCGCGCGGTTCAAAGGCCGGGCGCATGCCGCCTTCACCATCGTCTTCAAAGGCCATCACGACGATGAGTTTCGTGGGCGTCGTTGGCGTGTTCATGAATGCGATCCTCTTTGACGCCGCGCTGGCGGGCGTTGCTTCGGGCACAGCTTTAGCGGCTTTGACCGCAACACGGCAACGCCCGCTGCAACGTTATTCGTCGCGGGGCAGGGCCGTATAGACCCGGGCGACGAACCGGTGAAACTCAGACATATACTCGCTCAAAAATTCGCGGGTGCTGTCGTTGGCCACTTCACCATCGTCAGAAATCAGGCCGGGCGTGAAGTGGATATAGGCTTCAGGGGCGTTCATCTGCGGTGAGTTGCAAAAGCTCAGAACACTGCGCAGGTTCTGCTGCGCCACAGCGGTTCCGATTGCCCCGATCGACGCGCCGATGACCGCGGAAGGCTTGCGGGTGAACGAGTTCTGCCCCCAAGGCCGACTGGCCCAGTCGATGGCGTTCTTGAGGGCCCCGGGTATGGCGCGGTTATATTCCGGCGTGACAAACAAGATGGCATCGACGTCGGCGATGGCTTGCTTGAAGGCTCTGGCGACGGGCGGATAGTCCGCATCGTAATCGGGGCTGTAAAGGGGCAGATCGCGAAACGAAATCTCCGCCATTTCAAACCCCGAATGGCGAAGCCGAACCAGCGCCGCCGCGAGTTTGCGGTTGATGGACGTGCTGGAGAGCGACCCGACGAAATAGCCGACTTTGAACATGGTTGTCATGATTACTTCCCGAGGGCTGTTGACACCCCTGATAATGCAGGAAGCAGAAGGTTCGATCCACTCCCAACGTGCAAAGAAGTGCAAACGGCACTGCCACCCTAGAGCGTCTGATCTGATTCAATCAGATCAGGAAACGCTCTGACATCGATATCAAAATGCAGGACGTCCTGGCGCTTACCCATTGAGGTGTAGAGCGCAATAGCCGGGTCATCGCCATAGTCGGCTTGGACATAAAGGGCCCAGCACCCACGCTGCGCGGCCAGGTCCCGCAAGTTATTGATCAGCGTTCTTGCGATGCCCTGCCGCCGATGGGTCTCTGCGACCGCCAGATCGTAGATATAAATCTCGGATCTGGCCTGCTCGAACTTCTCAAGCTCGTACGCGGCCAAGCCGCCAACTACATCTTTGCCCTGAAGTGCCACCAGGGCAAAGAACCCGTCTTTCGCCAGAAGGTCAGCCAAATAGCCATCGTTTGGGGGAGCGGAGGCATAGCTTTGTGCATCTTCGAAAACGGACGCAAACAGCGCGTTCAACTGCCGCATAAGATGTATGTCGGTCCGGCCCAGGCGCTGGACGGTCGTGGTCATCATTTTCTCCCCCATGCCTGGTCCGCGGGGCGGCCCTTGACGGCTTTGGAGCGCATCCGGCCAACATAACTGTGAAATCCGCCGATTTTCAGGTCGAGCCGGACGTAGGACAATCCGATGCACGGTTCGCACGCTCCGGCCGGATGTCTCGCCACAAAATATGGGACGGCCAACTTCTGGCCTTGCCTAAGTGCCCGGAATTGCACTACAAGCCCGCAACAGAGGCCTCGTGGCGGAGTGGTTACGCAGCGGATTGCAAATCCGTGAACACCGGTTCGATTCCGGTCGAGGCCTCCACTCCCTTACATAAGCAATTGATGCCGTACGCAATCCTCGCCGCGTCACACGCCGGTGATTTTTGTCGACCGCGCGCAACGAGAGCAATCCTGATCTGGTTGAATCAGGTCAGCCGCTTCATTGTTCCATCGCGCTTCCAGCGTTCGGCTTCGGCGCAATACCGTGCAGCGTGCAGAAAATCATGTACAATTCACCGAGGCTGTCCGGGGATTGTGCATTCTCGTTCGCGAACGCGGTAAGGTCATCGTGAATCTGGGATCCTGGCTTGCACCACCAACTGTGACGTGCCCGGAAATAATCGATGAAGGATTCGGGTTTCATTGGTTCGCCTCTGCATGGCAAGGCGGGTGCTTGCCGGATCACATGATTCAATCAGATCAGGAATTGCTCTGGTCAGGCATGTCTCCTTCGTTGCTCTCATTCAGCCGGTCATCGGTGAATTGCGACCACACCGCAATGAAGAGCGCTGCAACGAGGGGGCCGAGAACGAAGCCATTTATCCCAAACAGCGACAGGCCGCCGATTGTCGAGATCAGGACAACATAGTCGGGCAGCTTCGTCTCCCTGCCCACCAGAACAGGGCGCAGCAGATTGTCGATCATGCTGATGACCAAAGCGCCAACTAGGACGAGGATGATGGCCTGGGCTACGTGCCCGGACAACGCAAGGTAGATAGCGAATGGCGCCCAGACCAGAATCGCACCAACGGCGGGCAGCAGCGACAGGACGGCCATCAGAACGCCCCACAGCAAGGGGGCTTCGATGCCGAGGAGCCAGAATGTCGCTCCTCCAAGCCCGCCCTGGATAATCGCGATCAAGACGTTGCCGCGAACGGTGGCCTTAACCACCGAGACAAATTTCGCGGCGATGTCATCGGTGCGGTTGCGATCCAGAGGCACCGAGGCGCGGATCAGGATTGCAAGACGCCTGCCGTCCCGGAACAGAAAGAACAGCAAATAGAGCATGATCGCCAGGCTGATGAAGAATTGCAGCGTGCCCTGGCCAACGCCATAGGCGCTGCTTGCAATGGCTTGTCCGATGCTCGATAGCGCGGACAGCAGGCTTTGCTGGATCTCTTCGAGATTGCCCAGGTGCATGCCGGCGAGGGCTGTATTGACGAAATCAGGCAGCATCGCCTGTGTCTGGGCCACAGCGCCGGCCAGCGTGAAATCGCTGTCGCGTATGCGTTGATAAACCGTGGCGATCTCTATCGAGAGCGAGGCGATGATCAGGCTCGCGGGAATGAGAACGACGAAAATGCAGGTGAGAACGCTGAGCGCGGCTGCCACACTGCGCCGTCCGCCCAGCCAGATCGTCAATCGGCGCTGCAGCGGATTGAACAGAATAGCTAAAATCACGGCCCAGAGGATGGCACTGTAATAGGGCAGGAGCAGCCACGCGAAAACGGCGGTGATCGCAATGACGATCACGACGAAGCTGATGTTCTGGATGGTTTCCCTGGTCATGGGTCGAGCTTCCTTGCGCTTCGGGCAGGCCCGATAGCCATCGGCTGAAAGACGGTCATGGTCAATAACGGCAATGTTCCTATCCGCGACGGGCGGACGGTATGCCTGAGGTGTAGGATCAACCCTAGTCGAGTGTCTGCCGGTAGCGCAGCATGGCGATGACCGAGATGACGACGAGCAGGGCGATCAGCGCCCAGAGCTCGCCACCCACATCGCCGATGGCGCTGCCCTTGAGCATCACGGCGCGGACGATACGCAGGAAATGGGTGGCCGGCACCACGTCGCCGAGGATCTGCGCCCAGCCGGGCATGGCGGCGAAGGGGAATAGGAACCCCGAGAGCAGGACCGAGGGCAGGATGGTGAACATCGAAAGCTGCATGGCCTGCATTTGCGAGCGCGCCGCCGCCGAGATCAGGAAGCCAAGCGCCAGATTGACGAGGATGAACAGGTTGAACCCCACGAAAAACGCCCAGGCCGAGCCTTCGAACGGCACGGAAAACAGGGTGAGGCCGGTAAGAAGGAACACCGCCGTCTGGATATAGCCGACGAAGACATAGGGGAGGATTTTCCCCAGCATCACTTCAAGCGGCCGCGCCGGGGTGGCGATCAGCATTTCCATGGTGCCACGTTCGGTTTCCTTGACGATAGCAACGGCGGTCATCATCACCAGCGTCATCGACAGGATGATGGCCAGAAGGCCAGGGACGATGTTGGTCGAGGTCCGGCCTTCGGGATTGTACATCTTGTGGACCGCGACGCCGAAGGGGGGCGGGGCGGGTTCAAGGCTGGCCAGCGGGCCCGAAAAAGTCTCGGACATGGCCGTTTGGACGATGCCGCTGAGCGCACCGACGGCGCCGCCTACGGCGGACGGGTCCGAAGCATCGGCGACGATCAGCAGATCGGGGCGCAGCCCGCGTACCACGTTGCGTTCGAAATCGTCCGGGAAGACGACGACAAACGACGCTCGCCCGTCGCGCAGGGCTTGTTCACCGGCGTCCGGGCCCCGGACGGTTCCCTGCACGTCGAAATAGTCGGAAATCTGCATCGATGAGACGATGGCGCGGGAGAGGGGGCCGGTATCGTTCAATTCGATCAGCGTGGGCATGTGGCGCGCGTCGGAATTGATGATGAAACCGAACAGCAGCAACTGGGCGACGGGCAGACCGATCATCATGGCGAAGGTGACGCGGTCGCGCCGCATCTGTATGAATTCCTTGGCGAGAACGGCAAAAAAGCGCGCGAAGGAAAATCTCATGCCGGCTCGCGGGTGAAATTGTCCCGTGCTCCCGTCATGAGATAGATGAAGGCTTCTTCCAGTTCGGAGGGTTTCTCATCCCATCGATGTGTGCCCCGTTTCCTGTAGGCCTCAGCTACGGCATCGAGTTTGGCCCGGTCGGTACCCGAGACGTGCAGCACAGCGCCGAAGCGGGCGACCTGTTCGACGCCGTCTTCCTTTTTGAGTTCGTCTTCGAGAGCGGAAATATCGGGCCCGGATACGCGATAGGTGACCAACCCGATCATGGCGGGGATTTCAGCCGAGCGCCCGTCGATGAGCTTTTTTCCATAGGCGATATAGGAAATGAAATCGCATTGGATCGCCTCGTCCATATAGTGGGTTGAGACCAGAACCGTGACGCCCTGTGCCGAAAGTCGGCGAATTTCATCCCAGAAATCGCGGCGCGCCTTTGGGTCGACGCCAGCAGTGGGTTCATCGAGCAGCAGCAATTTCGGTTCGTGCAACAGGCAGGCAGCCAAAGCGAGCCGCTGTTTCCAGCCGCCCGACAGCGAACCGGCAAGCTGCTTCTGCCGGTCGGCAAGCCCGAGATGGGCGAGCGCCGTGTCCACTCGCTCCCGGCGGCGGTCGAG
This sequence comes from Pelagibacterium sp., assembly GCF_035555455.1. GTDB lineage: Bacteria > Pseudomonadota > Alphaproteobacteria > Rhizobiales > Devosiaceae > Pelagibacterium. The sequence goes on from NZ_DATMGM010000025.1 coordinate 48,768, forward strand.
CCGGTACATGCGCGCCACGAAATCGAGATTTTCGCGGATCGATAGGTCTTCGTAGTAGGAGAATTTCTGCGTCATGTAGCCGACCTGTTCCTTGATGCGGTCAGCCTGTTTGCGGACGTCGAAGCCCAGGCAAGTGCCTTCGCCTTCGTCGGGAGTCAGGAGTCCGCACAGCATGCGGATGGTCGTGGTCTTGCCCGAACCGTTCGGCCCGAGAAAGCCGTAAATCGCTCCGCGCGGCACGGTGATGTCGAAATGATCGACGACCCGCTTGTCGCCAAAGCTCTTGGTGAGCCCGCGTACGTCTATGACCGCTTCTCCGGTCATGGCTCCACCGTCACCGGCTGGCCGGGATGCAGCACCACCCCTGCATCGAGCGTCGCCTCGACGAGGAAGGTCAGCCGTTCGCGCTCCTCGCGGCTATAGATGAGAGGTGGGGTGAACTGCGGCTCGGACGCGAAAAAACTGAGTGTGGCAGTGAGCCCGGCCTGGCAGCCGTCGCAGGATATGGCGACCGACTGCCCGAGCGAAAGAGCCGTGCGGTCGGCCTCAGGAACGAAGAATTTAACCTTCAGGGCGTCATCGGGCAGCAGCGCGACGACCGGGCCGCCGGGCGCCACGAACTCGCCTGCCGCGAAATAGATGCGCTCGACCTGCCCGGCGAGGGGCGCACGGATGGTGCGGTCGGCCAGGGCGAAGCGGGCCTGTTCAGCGTCGGCGCGGGCAGCGATCAGCGAGGCTTGGGCCGCGTCGCGCTGCGGATTGCGGGCAGGCAATTCGGCGACCCGCAATTGCGCCTCGATTTGGGTCAGTTGCGCCTGGGCGCTGGCCAGGGTGGTGTGGTCGCGGTCCGCCTGGGCCTGGGAGACAAGGCCGCGCGCCAGCATCTCGTCGGTCCGTTGCGCCTGCGAACGGGCGAGGTCGAGATCGGCGCGGGCCTTTTCGAGGTTGGCGCGGATGACGTCGAGTTCGGCGTCGCGGCTGCCGGTGGCTAGGTTGTCGGCATTGGCCTCCGCGATTTCTACCCGCGCCGCGGCAGCGCGCAGTGCGGCCTGCTGGGCGCGATCGTCGAGGGTGAACAAAATGTCGCCTGCGCCCACCATGGTGCCCTCGCTCGCGGTAATCGCGGCAATGGTGCCATCGCCCGGGGCCGCTACATAGACGTAATCGGCTTCGACATAACCGTTCCAGATCGGCGTTTGCGGCGCGCCGAAACCCGGCACGATCAGGGCGATCAATCCAAAGAGCCAGGCAATGAACTGGTCCATGGCGGTTTCCTCAAGTTCACTTTGCGCCGGGCGCGCTCATGCCGTCAAAGAGAATGGTGAGGTGGTTGTCGATCAGCTTGTCGATTTCCAGCCCACCCTTGGGCATGACGCCAAACACCTCGGCCAGCACGGCGTGCACCATGATGGGGCCGACGATGGAGCGGACGGTCAGTTCGGGATCGACGGGGCGCAGATAGCCCTGCTCAATGCCACGCGCGACCAGCTTTTCCAGCGCCGGGATGGCCCGGTCCAGAACCTCGCGACGATACATTTCTGCCAGATGGGGAAAGCCCAGCACCTCGCGCAGCACGACCTTGGGAATGGCCAGCGTTTGAGGATCGGAGAACCGCGCGCCGAGTGTCCTGATGACCAGGGCGATGATCACGCGAGGATCGCCCTCATAGGCGTCCAGCGTGCTGAGCGCCGATTGCGCCACCGGCAGGATGGCGCGGCGTACGAGTCCTTCGAGGATGGCTTCCTTTGACGAAAAATAAAGATAAACCGCCCCCTTGCTCAGACCGGCGCGCTTGGCGATGTCCTCGACGCGTGTGGCGGCGAAGCCTTTTTCCATGAAGAGGCCGAGCGCTGCGTCAAGCACTTCATCTGGACGGGCTTCGGCTCTTCGCCGGAATTTGGGGGGCGGCACGGACGAAGGGGTCTTCATGGCAGGCCTTTCCAATTTCCCCATATATAACTGACTGGTCAGTTACATGCAAGAAAAAGCGGATATGAGGAAGCGCGAAATTCACGTGCGCGGCGCCTATGACCTGCTGCCGTTACGGAGTGATTTTTGCCGAAGTCCGTGTACGCGGCGCAGCCAATTGGCCTTGCGGGCGTTATCCCTGTTCCAAACAGGGAGTAGTGCAATGGTCAATACGCAAGATATCAAGGCACATGCTGAGGTGATCGGAGCGGATGGGGTGCATGTGGGGACAGTGGATCGGGTCGAAGGCGACCGGATCAAACTGACTCGCGACGACAGCGGGGAGGGCGATGGCCGTCACCACTATATCTCAATGGGGCTGGTGGCCGGTGTCGAGGGAAATCGGGTGAGGCTTTCAGCCAATGGCGACGTTGCCGTGACCTTCGAAGAAAATTCCTCGGGTCGTTAAGGCAAGAGTGGGACCTTCTAATGCAAAGCCCGGCCAAAATGCCGGGCTTTTCTCATGCATGAAAGATCGGGCCGAGGGAGGATGCAGGGCTAGCCGGCGTTTTCCTGCTCGCGTTGCAAGCGCAGCGCGCGAAGATGGGCGGTCTTTTTCTCACGGGCCAGTCGTTCGTCATTGATGATCTGACGCGCAATGCGATCCACTCTCTGATGCCGGTCTTCTCGTCTTGTGCTCAAGGTATTTTACTCCGTATTTTATTACGATGCTGCTTTGATATGGGAATTTTATTTGTATTTTCAAGGATGTTGGCTGGGGGTGGTATAACCGGGGTGCCGGATGCTGCGTCTTGGCATGAAATGTGGAATTAACCTGCATGAACGCGGGGCAGCCAGCAGCGAACCGGCGCTCGCGTTTGAGAGCGGGAAACGCCAGAACAGGCGGACGGGGCGATGCAAGGCTCATCAAGCCGAAAGCGCGCGGAAACAGGGCGGAAAGCCGCTAGTGCATCTTCGGAAAAGCTTAATGTTTATGATGGGTTAACTATGCTTACGTTGCATTTGAGCAACATTGCGCGCTTGCCCTATTCTCGCCACGAGTCGGCCCCACTTCGTCCGCACTCGAAACCGAAAGTCCGGGCCATTGCATTGGTGCGGAACCCGTTCGGCGCAGTTGTGGCAGCAGGGCAACACTCCCGGCCCTGACTTCGGATTGGCGGCCGTCGGATCGGAACCAGTGCTAACCGGCACCCATTTGTTTTGCACAGCCGGTAACAAGGAGAATATTAATGAACACGCTCAAGAAAGTGGCCATCGCAGCCCTTCTGTCCACGACTGCGTTCGGCGGTGCTTTCGCCGCAGACGCGATCGGGATCCCCGCTCCCGCCATTCCTGCCGCTCCCGTTTATGACGTGGGCAGCAGCTTCGATTGGAACGGCTTTTACGCCGGTGCCAATGTCGGCGCCCAGAATGACATCACCGCTTCTGAAACCAACTGGACCATCGGTGCCCAGGTTGGTGTGAACGCGACCTTCGATTTCTTCCTGGTCGGTGCCGAAGTGGCCATTGATGGGGTTTTCGATGATCCCGACATGTATACCTACGGCTCGGCACTTGCCCGTGGTGGTGTGCTGATCACCGACGAACTGCTCGCCTATGGTGCGGTTGGTTACGGTTCGGACTTCGGCGCGACCAATGGCGACGGCGATCACATCCTTGCTGGTGGTGGTCTGGAATTCGCGGCAACCGACAGCGTGTCGATCCGCGGCCAGTACCTCTATGGCTGGGATCAGTCGAACGACGCTGCGTCGAGCGACATCCACAAGTTCCAGATCGGTGCGAACTTCCACTTCTGATCGTACCTTCAGAACCAAATGCGTCAGCGGCCCCCAGCGGGGCCGTTTTCGTTTATGGAGTGTTAATGCGCGTGGCTTGCCTGTGGTTCAAAGGCAACAGAGTGCACAATTGATGGCAATTTTGTGCCGAATTTTGGTTGCCAGCGAGGCGAGGGGGTTGGAATCGGCCAGTAACTGGGCAATATGCAGATAATCAGTTCCCCGTGCTAAGAGGTATTTCAATGACCGCTCTCAAGTCCGTGCTGCTTGCCGCAGCAGCCACCGTTGCCATTGCTTCGGCTGCCCAGGCCGCCGATCCGATCATGCCTGTTCCGGTCGCCCCGATCGTTCCGGTTGCTTCTGCCTTCGATTGGAACGGCTTTTACGCCGGTGCCCGCGTTGGTGCAGAAAACAAGGTGCAGTCCGACACCGACTGGACCCTCGGCGTGGAAATCGGCGTGAACGCCGCTTTCGATATGTTCGTTCTCGGTGGTGAAGTGGGCATTGATTATGTCTTCGCCAATGCGGACTATGCATATGCGGAAGCAACCTTGCGCGCTGGTGTGCTGGTCGCTCCGGAAGCCCTGCTGTACGGTACAGTCGGCTATGGTTCCGACCTCGACAGCACCGCAAATGTCGGCTCCGGCAACCACATTCTCGCCGGTCTGGGCGCTGAATTCGCAGTGACCGACAGCGTTTCGCTTGACGCCCGCTATGTCTATGGCTGGGAACAGTCCAACGACGCCGGCACCAGCGACATCCACAAGTTCACGCTCGGCGCGAACTTCCACTTCTAAGATGGTGTTGGCGCTGCTTTAGCGCGCCAATGTCAATATCGATAAGGACGGCCCGGCGCATTGCTGGGCCGTTTTTTTTGTCGGTGCAACGTTGGGGTAGGGCAGGGCGATCGCTACAATTTTAGTAAAGTCTTATCCACGTTGACCGGCTTTGCTTGAGACCGCCGCGCAGGCCGGGATAATGGCGTCAATTAACCTTAACGGAGTGACGCCCATGTCTGTTGCTGTCCGGCTTGCGGCCATCCTCATGGCTACCGCCGCGCTTTCCACCCACGCATCGGCCCAGGACTATGGCCCCTATGGCTATGGCGGCGGATATGGATTCGATTGGGACGGTTTTTACGCCGGTGTGTATGGGGGCGGCGTGCCGTTCGGCGATGCCTCCTGGAATGCCGGTATCTTCACCGGTGTCAATGTCTCGATCGATAGTCTGGTGCTTGGTGTCGAGGCCCAGTTGGGGGCCGACATGGCCGATTCGACCAGTCTTGACGCGTTGGTCTTGGGGAAGGGCGGTATGAGTTTTGGCAGTGCGCTGGTTTATGCCACCGCAGGTACGGGCATTGTCTCGGGCGACTTCGGGTATGCATTTGGCGGCGGTGCCGACTACGGGATCACCGACTATATGAGCGTGCGGGGCGAAGTGCTGGGCACCGGCGAATGGGGCTCGGGCCCTTCCGACATGCGGCTGACCGCTGGGATCGCCTTTCATCTTTAGGAGACGCGCGGGATCGCGGCGGATATGCCCGGCGATCTCGCAATCGTGTTCGCAAAAATTCAAAGGGCGGGACAGGCGTGTCTTGCCCTTTTTGCCGATGTTGCGGCGGAAAATGAGCTGGAAGTCGGGGTTTTAGCCTGAATTTCTAACCTGACAAAATGTGTCATAATTGTGCCCTCTTGCAACCACCTAGGGGGTGGGTTAAGCCCTGTCCGAACGTCAGGGCTCAGATAGCCACGAGTCCTTATGCCCGGCGCCCGGCCGGGGCTCATCGAAGCTAGGCTGTCACATGAACGAACTGCTCAGCACCTATCTGCCGATAGTGATTTTCGTGGGCTTGGCCGCCTTTATCGGCCTTGCATTGCTGGTGGCTCCATTCCTGATCGCGGTCAGAAGACCTGATCCGGAAAAAGTCTCCGCCTACGAATGCGGCTTTGTCGCTTTCGACGATGCCCGCATGAAGTTCGATATCCGCTTCTACCTCGTTGCGATACTTTTCATCATTTTCGACCTTGAAGTCGCCTTCCTGTTTCCCTGGGCCGTCGCGTTCGGAGAGCTCGGCTGGTTCGGGTTCTGGTCGATGATGGTGTTCCTTGGTGTGCTCACCATCGGGTTCATCTACGAGTGGCGTAAAGGGGCTCTGGAATGGGATTGAGCGGCAACGGAACTTTGGTGGCCCCCCAGGCGCGCGGCGTGATCGATCCGTCGACGAATTTGCCGGTGGGCGCAACCGACCCCTATTACGTCGACATTAATAACGAGCTGGCCGACAAGGGCTTTCTCGTCACCTCGACGGATGAACTTATCAACTGGGCGCGTACAGGCAGCCTGATGTGGATGACGTTTGGCCTTGCCTGTTGCGCCGTCGAAATGATGCAGATGTCGATGCCGCGCTACGACTGCGAACGATTCGGTTTCGCGCCGCGCGCATCGCCCCGGCAGTCGGACGTGATGATTGTCGCCGGTACACTAACCAACAAGATGGCTCCGGCCCTGCGCAAGGTCTATGACCAGATGCCCGAGCCGCGCTACGTCATCTCGATGGGAAGCTGCGCCAATGGCGGCGGGTATTATCACTATTCTTATTCGGTGGTGCGGGGCTGCGATCGGGTCGTGCCCGTCGATATCTACGTTCCCGGATGCCCACCCACGGCCGAAGCGCTGCTCTACGGCGTCTTGCTGTTGCAAAAGAAAATCCGGCGCACCGGAACCATCGAGCGATAAGGTCAATCCATGGAAGATGCCCTTTCTGAACTCGGCGAGTACATCGCACAAAAGCTGGGCGATTCCCTTCTTGGATTTGCCATTGCCTATGATGAACTGACGCTGGAGGCGAAGGGCGAGTCCATTGTCGATGTGATGCGGACATTGCGGGACGATCCGCAGTGCCAGTTCATCTCGATCATCGATATTTGTGGCGTCGATTATCCCGAGCGTAGCCAGCGCTTCGATGTGGTTTATCACCTGCTCAGCCCGCACCAGAATAATCGCATCAGAGTGCGCGTGATCACCGACGAGGAGACTGCTGTTCCCTCGATCACCGGCGTGTTTCCGGGCGCGGACTGGTTCGAGCGCGAAGCTTACGACATGTATGGCATCCTGTTCACCGGGCACCCGGACCTGCGGCGCATTCTCACGGACTATGGCTTTGACGGGTACCCGCTGCGCAAGGATTTCCCGCTGACCGGCTTTGTCGAGGTGCGCTACGACGAAGAGCGCAAACGGGTGATCTATGAACCCGTCAAGCTGGCGCAGGAATTTCGGGATTTCGATTACCTGTCGCCCTGGGATGGGACCGATTACGACCTCCCCGGCGATGAGAAGGCGAAGCAATGACCGAGCACGACGTCAGAACCTTCAACATTAACTTTGGCCCGCAGCACCCGGCGGCGCACGGTGTTTTGCGCCTGGTTCTGGAGCTGGACGGCGAAGTGGTCGAGCGCGTCGATCCCCATGTGGGACTGCTGCATCGGGGCACCGAAAAGCTGATCGAGCACAAGACCTATCTGCAGGCGGTGCCCTATTTCGATCGGCTTGATTACGTCGCGCCGATGAATCAGGAACACGCTTTCGCACTTGCGGTCGAAAAGCTGCTTGACCTCAAGGTGCCGTTCCGCGGGCAGTTGATCCGGGTTCTGTATTCAGAAATCGGGCGGCTGTTGTCCCATCTGCTCAATGTCACGACGCAGGCAATGGACGTAGGCGCTTTGACACCACCGCTCTGGGGGTTCGAGCAGCGCGAACAGCTCATGATCTTTTACGAGCGCGCCTCGGGATCGCGGATGCACGCGGCCTATTTTCGTCCCGGCGGCGTGCATCAGGACCTGCCGCAGGACCTGATCGACGACATCGAAAAGTTCACGGAAACCTTTCCCAAGGCGCTCGACGATATCGACAGTCTGATCACCGAGAATCGCATTTTCAAGCAGCGCAACGTGGATATCGCGACGGTCTCGCTCGAAGATGCCTGGGCCTGGGGTTTTTCCGGTGTGATGGTGCGCGGCTCGGGCGCCGCCTGGGATCTGCGCAAGAGCCAGCCGTATGAATGCTACGACCGGCTGGATTTTGATATTCCGGTGGGCAAGAACGGCGATTGCTACGATCGCTATCTCGTGCGCATGGAAGAGATGCGCCAGTCCAATTCCATCATGAAGCAGTGCATCGACCTGATGAACGCGCCGGAAGGCAAGGGGCCGGTGTCTGCGACCGATGGTAAGGTGGTGCCACCCAGCCGTGGCGAGATGAAGCGCTCGATGGAAGCGCTGATCCATCACTTCAAGCTTTACACCGAGGGCTATCGCGTGCCGGCTGGTGAAGTCTATGCGGCGGTCGAAGCGCCCAAGGGCGAGTTCGGCGTGTATCTGGTGGCCGATGGCACCAACAAGCCGTACCGGTGCAAAATTCGCGCGCCGGGGTTTGCCCATCTTCAGGCCATGGATTTTCTCTGCCGGGGACATTTGTTGGCCGATGTGTCGGCAATCCTTGGCTCAATCGATATCGTGTTCGGAGAGGTTGATCGCTGATGAGTGTGCGTCGCCTTGCAGACGAATCCGTCCAGCCCAAATCTTTTGCGTTTTCCGAAGAGAACGCGGGCTGGGCCCAAAAGCGCATTGCGCTGTATCCGGAAGGGCGCGAGCAGTCCGCCGTGATCCCGCTATTGATGCGGGCACAGGAGCAGGACGGCTGGGTCTCCCGCGCCGCCATCGAAACCATCGCCGACATGTTGGGCATGGCCTATATCCGCGTTCTGGAAGTGGCGACGTTTTATAACCAGTTCCAGCTTCAGCCGGTTGGAACCCGTGCGCACATCCAGGTGTGCGGAACCACGCCCTGCATGCTGCGCGGCGCTGAGGATCTGCGGGCGATCTGCCAGAAGCATATCCATCCCGAGCCGCACCATCTCAATGACGATGGCACCATGAGCTGGGAAGAGGTCGAGTGCGCGGGGGCCTGCGTCAACGCTCCGATGATCACCATCGGCTTTGACACTTATGAAGATCTGACCCCGGAGCGCTTCGAGGAAATCCTCTTCGCTTTCAGGGACGGCAAGGGCGATACGATTCCGGCAGGGCCGCAGAATGGCCGCCGCTTTTCCGCGCCGCTGACCGGACAAACCACGTTGCTCGACACGGTCGCCGCGCAACCTGCTGGCGGCGCGGCGGCGTCCGGGGCCGGCGATGATCCCAAAGCCGTCCGTCCGGGACGCAAAAGCCAGATCGGGGAGGAGGCCGCGCCCGCGATCAACTCTCCGGCTCCCGATGAAGCAAAGGCTTCTGTCGCAGAAGCGGAAGCGGAAAAGGACGATGCGACCGGGCCCGTCGGGCGCAAGCCCGATCAGGCTATGCGCGAGGGCGCAACCGGCGCGGAATCTGGTGCCATCGATGGCACGGCGAAGAGCGCGTCCGACCGCAAGTCGCCAAGCGGCAAGTCGAAGGGGGAGTGAACGATGCTGGCGGATAAGGATCGCATTTTCACCAATCTCTACGGCCAGGACGACTGGGGCCTTGAGGGAGCGCGGCGGCGCGGCTCCTGGCAGGGCACCAAGGACCTGCTCGATATGGGGCGCGAATGGCTGACCAATGAGGTCAAGGCTTCGGGCCTGCGGGGCCGGGGCGGCGCTGGTTTTTCCACCGGGCTGAAATGGAGCTTCATGCCCAAGGTCAGCGACGGGCGTCCGCACTATCTCGTGGTCAATGCCGACGAATCTGAGCCGGGCACGTGCAAGGATCGGGAAATTCTCCGGCACGATCCGCACCATTTGATCGAAGGTTGCCTGATCGCTGGCAGGGCGATGGATGCTCATACGGCGTTCATCTATATCCGCGGCGAATTCATGCGCGAGCGGCACCACCTGGAAGCGGCGGTGCAGCAGGCCTATGACGCGCGGCTGATTGGCAAGAACAATATCCATGGCTGGGACTTCGATATCGTCGTCCATCACGGGGCGGGGGCCTATATCTGCGGCGAAGAAACCGCGCTGCTCGAATCGCTTGAGGGCAAGAAGGGTCAGCCGCGCCTGAAGCCGCCTTTCCCGGCGGGCATGGGGCTTTATGGTTGCCCCACCACGGTCAACAACGTCGAATCCATCGCCGTCGTCCCGGAAATCTTGCGGCGCGGGGCGTCGTGGTTCTCCGGGCTCGGGCGTGAGAACAATACCGGCACCAAGCTGTTTTGCGTCTCGGGGCATGTCAACAATCCTGCCACCTTCGAAGAAGAGATGGGCATTCCGTTTGAACAGCTGATCGACAAGCATTGCGGCGGCATTCGCGGCGGCTGGGACAATCTGCTGGCGGTGATCCCGGGCGGGTCCTCGGTCCCGTGCGTGCCGGGCGAAACGATCCGCAACGCGCATATGGATTTCGATGGCCTGCGGGAAGTGGGGTCGTCGCTAGGCACCGCTGCGGTGATCGTGATGGACAAGTCCACCGACATCATCAAGGCGATCTGGCGTCTGTCGGCCTTCTACAAGCACGAAAGCTGCGGTCAGTGTACGCCGTGCCGCGAGGGGACCGGATGGATGATGCGCGTGATGGAACGGATGGTGCGTGGAGAAGCGCAAAAGCGCGAGATCGACATGCTGTTTGCCGTGACCAAGCAGGTTGAAGGCCACACGATCTGCGCGCTGGGCGATGCGGCAGCCTGGCCGATCCAAGGGCTGATCAAGAACTTCCGTCATGTGATCGAAGAGCGGATCGACGCATATACCTACAAGTCCACCTCGGATGGCGCCGTGCCATCGGTCGCGGCGGAGTAAGGGCTATGGTGCAACTCAAGGTCGACGGGCAACTGATCGAGGTTCCCGATCATTTCACGCTGATGCAGGCCGCCGAGGCAGCGGGGGCCGAAATCCCGCGCTTTTGCTATCATGAACGCCTGTCGGTGGCCGGAAACTGCCGCATGTGCCTCGTTGAGGTGAAGGGCGGGCCACCCAAGCCCCAGGCAAGTTGCGCCATGAGCGTGCGCGACCTGCGCCCCGGGCCCAATGGCGAAGCGCCCGAAATGTTCACCAACACGCCGATGGTCAAAAAGGCCCGCGAAGGCGTGATGGAATTCCTGCTGATCAACCATCCGCTCGATTGCCCGATCTGCGATCAGGGCGGCGAGTGCGATTTGCAGGATCAGGCCATGGCCTATGGTGTGGACAGTTCGCGGTTCTGGGAGAACAAGCGCGCCGTCGAAGACAAATATATGGGTCCGCTGGTCAAGACCGTGATGACCCGCTGCATCCAGTGTACCCGCTGCGTGCGGTTCAGCACCGAAGTGGCGGGGGTTTCCGAACTCGGTGCGACCGGGCGCGGCGAGGATATGGAGATCACCACCTATCTAGAGCAGGCGCTGACCAGCGAATTGCAGGGGAACGTGATCGATCTGTGCCCGGTGGGTGCGCTGACGTCCAAGCCCTATGCGTTCCAGGCGCGCCCATGGGAATTGATCAAAACCGAATCCATCGACGTGATGGACGCTGTGGGGTCGTCCATTCGGGTCGATGCACGGGGCCGCGAAGTCATGCGCATCCTGCCGCGCATCCATGAGGGGGTGAACGAGGAATGGATTTCCGACAAGACCCGTTTCATCTGGGACGGACTGCGCACGCAGCGGCTTGACCGGCCCTATGTGAAAAAGGGCGGCAAGTTGCAGGCCGCAACCTGGGCCGAGGCGTTCGCGGCAGTCGCAAAAGCAGTCGGCAAGGCAGACCCCAAGAGGATCGGCGCGATTGCCGGCGATCTGGCCGGCGTGGAAGAAATGTTCGCGCTCAAGGCGCTGATGACCGCTCTGGGCTCTGCCAATATCGACGCACGACCGGCAGGCTCAGGGCTCGATCCGAAAAAGGGCAGGGCGTCGTATCTATTCAATGCGACAATCGCGGGTATCGAAAACGCTGACGCGATTCTGATCATTGGCGCCAATCCGCGCCGTGAAGCCGCAGTGCTCAATTCGCGCATCCGCAAAACGTGGCGCGCGGGCGATGTCGCCATCGGCGTCATCGGCGAAGCTGCTGACCTCACCTATGACTATACCCATCTGGGCGCCGGTATCGACAGTCTGGTCGATCTGGCGGCGGGCAAGGGTGACTTCGCCAATACGCTCAAGGCTGCCAAGCGCCCATTGGTGATTGTGGGCGAGGGTGCTGTCACCGGCGTTTCAGGCAAGGACGTTTTGGCGCTCGCCGCCGAAATCGCGCGGGCCAGCGGGGCGCTGACCGAGGAGTGGAACGGGTTCTCCGTGCTCCATAATGCGGCCTCCCGCGTCGGAGCGCTCGATATCGGTTTTGTTCCGGGTCGTGGCGGCATGGATGCTGGGGCGCTGACGAAGGCTGCAGGAAGCGGCAAGCTCGACGTCCTGTTCCTTCTCGGAGCCGATGAACTCGACATGGCGGCGCTTGGCGACACCACCGTCGTCTATATCGGCACCCATGGCGATGCCGGAGCGCACCGCGCCGATATTATCCTGCCAGCGGCGACCTACACCGAAAAATCGGCCACCTACGTCAACACCGAGGGGCGGGTACAGACGACCACGCGGGCCGTGTTCGCACCGGGCGAAGCGCGGGAAGATTGGGCCGTATTGAGGGCCTTGTCGGCGGTGCTGGGCCATACCCTGCCGTTCGATTCCCTCGCCCAGTTGCGAGCGGTGCTCTATGAGCAGCATCCGCATCTGGCGCGGATCGATGCGATCGCAGCAGGCAAGGCCTCGGATATCGAAGCCATTGCCGAAATGGCCACGCCGAAATCGACATATGGCCTCATCTCGCCGGTTGGCGACTTCTACCTCACCAACCCGATAGCGCGCGCATCCGCCGTGATGGCCGAATGCTCGCAGCTCATGGCGGGCCTGAAACAGGCCGCGGAGTAAGGCAGCGATATGGATTGGATTTTGTACGCGCTGGACTACCTGGTGGGAGCCCCGATCCTGGGACTGGGAACCACGGTCGGCTTTGTCTGGAAGGCGCTGTTGCTGCTGGTCACACTGCTGATCTTTACAGCCTATGTTCTGCTGGCCGACCGCAAGATATGGGCCGCCGTTCAGATTCGGCGGGGCCCTAACGTGGTGGGTGCGTTCGGGCTGTTCCAGAGCTTTGCCGACCTTCTGAAATTTGTCTTCAAGGAACCGGTTATTCCCGCCGGGGCCGATAAGGCGGTGTTTATTCTCGCTCCACTGGTCTCGGTGCTGCTGGCGCTATCGACCTGGGCGGTAATCCCGATTTCCGAAGGCTGGGCGCTGGCCGATATCAATGTCGGCATTCTCTATATTTTCGCCATTTCCTCCCTTGGCGTTTACGGCGTAATCATGGGCGGGTGGGCGTCGAACTCGAAATATCCGTTCCTCGGCGCGCTGCGCTCGGCGGCGCAAATGGTGTCCTATGAAGTCTCGATCGGCTTCGTCATCATCACCGTGCTGCTGTGCGTGGGGTCGCTCAATCTCACCCATATCGTTCAAGCGCAGGAGCAGGGCGGACTGGCCCATATGCTGGGCGTGCCGTGGCTGACGTTCCTCAACTGGTTCTGGCTGCCGCTGTTCCCGATCTTCGTGATCTTCTTTATTTCAGCACTGGCCGAAACCAATCGTCCTCCCTTCGATCTGCCGGAAGCAGAATCCGAGTTGGTTGCCGGGTTCATGGTCGAATACGGATCGACGCCATACATGATGTTCATGCTCGGCGAGTATGTTTCGATCATCCTGATGTGCGCCCTGACCACCATCCTGTTCCTCGGCGGATGGACAGCACCAATCGACCTGCCGCCCTTTACATGGGTGCCCGGACCCGTGTGGTTCGTTTTGAAGCTGTCGATGGTCTTTTTCATGTTCGCCATGGTGAAGGCCTTCGTCCCCCGCTATCGCTATGACCAGTTGATGCGGCTGGGCTGGAAGGTCTTCCTGCCGATTTCGCTGTTCATGGTCGTCGCAGTCGCCGCCGTTCTCCAGCTGACCGGCTGGGGATGGCATGGCGGCATGGCTTAAGGAGAACCCATGAGAGCTTTGCGGTTTCTCGATGCGCTTTTGCTCAGGGAGTTCGTTTCGACGTTTTTCCTGTCGATGCGATATTTCTTCTCGCCCAAGCCGACTATCAACTATCCGTTCGAAAAGGGCCCTGTCTCGCCGCGCTTCCGGGGGGAACATGCCCTGCGGCGTTATCCCAACGGCGAAGAGCGCTGCATTGCGTGCAAGCTGTGCGAGGCGATTTGCCCGGCGCAGGCGATTACCATCGAGGCAGGCCCACGCCAGAATGATGGCACCCGCCGAACCGTCCGCTACGACATCGACATGGTCAAATGCATCTATTGCGGCTTCTGCCAGGAAGCGTGCCCGGTCGATGCGATCGTGGAAGGACCGAACTTCGAATTCGCAACCGAGACGCGTGAAGAACTCTATTTCTCCAAGGAGCGCCTGCTTGCCAATGGCGATCGCTGGGAACGCGAACTCGCGGCCAATATCGCGCTCGACGCGCCGTACCGTTAGGAGCGACAGGTGACCTTGCCGCTATTTTTCTTCTACCTGTTCTCGGCTGTCCTGGTCGCTTCGGCGATCATGGTGATCTCGTCGCGCAATCCGGTGCACTCGGTGCTGTTTCTGATCCTGGCCTTCGTCAATGGCGCCGGGATTTTCATGCTGGCCGGGGCCGAGTTCCTCGCACTCATCATCATAGTGGTCTATGTCGGCGCCGTGATGGTGCTGTTCCTGTTCGTGGTGATGATGCTCAACGTGGACTTTGCAGAGCTGCGGCGCGGAATCCTGCAATATGCGCCATTTGGCTTCGTGATCGGCATCATCCTGCTGCTTGAATTGCTGCTGGTCGCCGGATCGGCCTATCTGGTGCCCGAGGTGGCGGGGACGGGCGTATTGCCCATCGACGGCACCATTGAGAATACGCGGGCGCTCGGACGGGTGCTCTACACCGATTACATCCATCTCTTCCAGGCCTGCGGTCTCGTGCTGCTGGTGGCGATGGTTGGGGCCATCGTTTTGACATTGCGGCACAAGCCGAACGTCAAGCGCCAGGACGTGGCGCAACAGGTGGCGCGCACCAAGGCGACCGGCGTCGAGGTCGTCAAGGTAGAGAGCGGAAAAGGGCTTTAGGGGACAATGATGACACCGGTTATCGGGCTCGGTCACTTCCTGACCGTCGCGGCCATTTTGTTCACCATCGGGGTGTTCGGGATTTTTCTCAATCGCAAGAACATCATCATCATCCTGATGTCGGTGGAACTGATCCTTCTGTCGGTGAACATCAATCTCGTCGCGTTTTCCAATCATCTGGGCGATCTGGTCGGGCAGGTGTTTGCGCTTGTCATCCTGACGGTTGCCGCAGCGGAGGCCGCCATCGGGCTGGCGATCCTTGTGATCTTCTTCCGTAACCGCGGCTCCATCGCGGTTGACGACGTCAACATGATGAAGGGCTAGGGCATGGCTCCGAAAAGGCAAATCCGGCTTTCGGAAAAAGTCATGCTCCGGGGGGTAGGGCAGCAATGATTCAGGCAATCGTCTTCTTGCCGCTGATCGGCGCGCTGGTGGCCGGGCTTTTTGGCCGCTTCATCGGGCACAAGCCGGCGGAAATTCTCACTACGTCGCTGTTGATGGCGGCGGCAGCGCTATCCTGGGTAGTTTTCCTGCCTTTCTTTTTCGGCTCAGGCGAGCCGTTCTCGATAACGGTGCTGAGCTGGATTCATTCGGGGGAGCTGTCTGTCGACTGGGTGCTGCGCGTCGATACGCTGACCGCGATCATGCTGGTTGTGGTCAACACCGTCTCCGCACTCGTGCATCTGTATTCGATCGGGTACATGCACGACGACCCGCACCGGGCGCGGTTTTTTGCCTACCTGTCGCTTTTCACCTTCGCCATGCTGATGCTGGTGACGGCCGACAACTTCGTGCAGATGTTCTTTGGCTGGGAAGGCGTCGGGCTGGCTTCATACCTGCTGATTGGGTTCTGGTACCAAAAGGAGTCGGCGCGGGCAGCCGCAATGAAGGCCTTTGTCGTCAACCGTGTCGGCGATTTCGGCTTCCTCCTGGGTATCCTCGCGACATTTTTCGTCATCGGCACACTGGGGTTCGATGAAACCTTTGCCGCACTGCCGAATATGGCCGATGCGACGATCCAGTTCCTGTGGTGGGACGCGCATGCGATGACCGTCATCTGCCTGCTGCTGTTCATGGGCGCGATGGGCAAGTCCGCGCAATTCCTCCTGCACACATGGCTCCCCGATGCCATGGAGGGTCCGACGCCGGTTTCTGCCCTGATCCACGCGGCCACGATGGTGACGGCGGGGGTGTTCATGGTGGCGCGCCTCTCGCCGATGTTCGAACTCAGCGAGTCGGCAACCCTGTTCGTCATCTATATCGGGGCGATCACCGCGTTCTTTGCCGCGACGGTTGGGCTGGTCCAGAACGACATCAAGCGCGTCATTGCCTATTCGACCTGTTCGCAACTGGGCTATATGTTCGTGGCACTGGGGGTAGGGGCCTATTCGGCGGGCGTGTTCCATCTGTTCACCCACGCCTTTTTCAAGGCGCTGCTGTTTCTCGGGGCGGGATCGGTCATCCACGCCATGCACCATGAGCAGGATATGCGCCGGATGGGCGGGATCGCCAAAAAGGTGCCGATCACTTACGCGATGATGCTGATAGGGACACTGGCGCTGACCGGGGTGGGTATTCCCGGCACGCCTTTGGGTTTCGCAGGGTTTTTCTCCAAGGATGCCATCATCGAATCCGCTTATGCCTTTGGCGGCAGCGCGGGCTCGCTGGCCTTCTGGCTGCTGGTGGTCGCGGCGATGTTCACCAGCTTCTATTCCTGGAGACTGATCCATCTCACCTTCCACGGTCCGACCCGCGCCGATCAGGCCACGGTCGAAGGGGCTCATGAGAGCCCAAATGTGATGCTGACGCCGCTCTATGTGCTCGCCATCGGCGCGGTGCTGTCCGGTGTGGTGTTTTACCCGGTGTTCTTCGAACACGCAGACGAGGTTATGGCGTTCTTCAACGGCTCGGTCGTTGTCGACGAGCAATTGCTCGATGCGGCCCACCATGTTCCAGTCTGGGTGAAGTGGTCGGCAACCCTTGCCATGGTGATCGGGTTCGTCGCCGCCTGGTTCATGTATATCCGCAGCCCGGAAACACCCCGCAGGCTGGCCGAGGAACATCGTGGCCTCTATCAGTTCCTCGTCAACAAGTGGTATTTCGACGAGCTCTATGACCGGATTTTCGTACGTCCGGCCCGCTGGATCGGAACGGCTCTATGGAAGGGCTTCGACGACTGGCTGATCGACGAAACGCTCACCGAGGGCCTCGGGCGGCGGGTGAGGCAGGTGACCGGTTACGTCACCCGCCTGCAATCGGGCTACCTCTATCACTATGCATTCGCCATGCTCATCGGCGTTGCCGCCCTTATCACTTGGGCCATCGCCGCCGGGGGACTTCTGGGATGATTCTTGAAAGCAACATCCTGACCATCGTGACGTTTCTGCCGTTGGTCGGGGCATTCTTCATTCTCCTGACGCCCGGACGCGACGAGGCCGCGGTCACCAATATCAAGCGCATCGCGCTGGCGACCACAATCGTTACTTTCGTCTTCACGCTGGTCATGTGGGCCATATTCGACCCCGAAACAGCCGATTTCCAGTTCGTTCAGAACCAGCTCTGGCTCGGCGACGTGATCGGCTATCGCATGGGCGTGGATGGAATTTCGGTCCTGTTCATTGTGCTGACCGGCCTGCTGATGCCCATGTGCATCCTTGCCAGCTGGGAATCGATCACCTTCCGGGTGCGCGAGTACATGGTGCTGTTCCTTGTGCTTGAAATGCTGATGATCGGCGTTTTCGCTACGCTCGATCTGGCCATGTTCTACGTGTTTTTCGAGGGCACCCTCATTCCCATGTTCCTGATCATCGGGATATGGGGTGGAAAGCGGCGTATCCAGGCCAGCTACAAGTTTTTCTTTTATACTTTTACCGGCTCGGTGCTGATGTTGCTGGCCATCATGGCCATGTACTGGCAGGGCGGAACGCTCGATATCTCGCGCCTGCTGCGCGTCGAGTTCCCGGAATCGATGCAATACTGGCTGTGGTTGGCCTTCTTTGCCTCGCTGGCGGTCAAGATGCCCATGTGGCCGCTCCACCGCTGGCTACCTGAAGCGCACGTCGAGGCGCCAACGGCGGGCTCGGTCATCCTTGCAGCCATCCTGCTCAAGCTGGGCGGCTATGGGTTCCTGCGCTTTTCGCTGCCGATGTTTCCAGAAGCTTCTGCGTATTTTTCCAGCTTCGTGTTCTTTCTCTCTGTCGCCGCAATTATCGTCACCTCGCTGGTGGCCTTCGTGCAGACCGACATGAAAAAGCTCATCGCCTATTCCTCAGTGGCGCATATGGGCTTTGTCACGATGGGCATCTTTGCCGGCAATGTGCAGGGGGTTCAGGGAGCGATCTTCCAGATGATCTCTCACGGCATCGTGTCCGGAGCGCTGTTCCTGTGTGTTGGCGTCATCTATGACCGCATGCACACCCGCGAGATTGCCGCCTATGGTGGGCTGGTCGAACGCATGCCCAAATACGCATTCGCGTTCATGGTGTTCACCATGGCTAATGTGGGCTTGCCGGGCACGTCCGGTTTCGTGGGCGAGTTCCTGACGCTGCTGGGAATGTTCCAGGTCAATACGTGGTTTGCAGTGTTTGCAGCGACCGGCGTGATCCTTTCGGCCTGCTACGCACTCTGGCTGTATCGCAAGATCATCTGGGGCGCGCTGGACAAGGAGAGCCTCAAGGCGATTCTTGATCTCAATCCACGTGAAGTGGCGATGCTCGCCCCGCTGATTGTCCTGACAATCCTCTTCGGTTTCTACCCCGCGCCGCTGCTCGACGCGACTGCCGTTTCGGTGCAGGCGCTGGTCGATCAGTACCAGTCCGCTATCGGTCTGGCGCATTAGGAGGTGACTATGGTGTCCGAATTTCCCGGTTTCGCCGCCCTGGCGCCTGCCTATCCCGAATTCGTGCTGATCGTCGGGGCGCTGGCGCTGCTGATGGTCGGCGTGTTCGCCAAAAAAGAGATCGCCGCCGGCGTGACCGGCATCGCTATCGGGCTGCTGATCGCGGTCGCGGTGCTGATCGCCTTCATGCCCTCGGAAGGCACGATCTTCCAGAACGGCTTCATCAATGACGGCTTCGCGCGCTTCATGAAGGTGCTGATCGTCACAGGATCGGCGCTCGCACTCGTGTTGTCGGTGTCGAGCGCGTCCGACAGCGGGCTCAACAAGTTCGAATATCCCGTGCTCGTCGTCATGGCCACAGTTGGCATGATGATGATGGTGTCGGCCAATGATCTGATGAGCCTTTATGTCGGCCTCGAACTGCAATCGTTGGCGTTGTATGTGTTGGCTGCGTTCAAGCGCGATAGCGGCAAGGCGACCGAAGCGGGGCTGAAATATTTCGTGCTCGGGGCCTTGTCCTCGGGGATGCTGCTCTATGGCGCGTCGCTGGTCTATGGATTTACCGGCCATACCCAATTGCCGGAAATCGCTCAGGCCGTGGCGCTTGGCGACCGTAATCCGGGCGTGATCTTCGGTCTTGTGTTCCTGCTTGCCGGTGTCGCCTTCAAGATTTCCGCCGTGCCGTTCCATATGTGGACGCCCGACGTTTATGAAGGCGCGCCCACGCCGGTGACGGCATTTTTCGCCTCGGCGCCGAAAGTGGCAGCGATGGCTCTGTTGATCCGGCTCGTGTTCGACGGTTTCGAGCCCATCGCGCGTGACTGGCAGCAGGTGGTGATCTTTTTGTCCATCGCTTCCATGGTGCTCGCGTCATTTGCAGCCATCGGGCAGAACAATCTCAAGCGCCTGCTGGCCTATTCCTCAATCGGCCATGTCGGTTTTGCGCTTGTCGGCCTTTCAGCGGGCAATCTGGTGGGTGTCGAAGGCATTGCCATCTACATGGCGATCTACATGGTCATGACCATCGGGACATTTGGCTGTCTTTTGGCCCTGCGCAACGAAAACGGATATGTCGAAACCATCGATGACCTTGCAGGCTTGGCCCGCAATCGTCCGTTCGTAGCGGCGGTGATGGCGCTGTTCATGTTTTCGCTGGTCGGGCTGCCGCCTCTGGCCGGATTTTTCGCCAAGTGGCAGGTGTTCCTCGCAGCGATGGAAGCGCAGCTGTTCGTGCTGGCTGTCATCGGCATGCTGGCGAGCGCGGTGAGCGCGTTTTATTATCTGCGGATCGTCAAGGTCATGTATTTTGATGAGCCGACCCAGACCTATGCCATTCCGCCCGTCGAAGTGCGCGTGGTGCTGGCCTTTACCGGGTTTCTGATCCTCACCTATTACTTCACGGTGGGCGCACCGCTGACGGCCCTGGCCCGTGGCGCGGCCACAGCATTGCTCTAGAGCCGAGGACGGGTGGTTACGTTTCCGCTTTCCAAACGGGCACTCAATGCCGGGTACCGGGTGGTGGGTTTCGATACGGTCGGGTCCACCAACACCCTGGCGATGCAGGCTGCCATGGATGGGGATGCGGGCCAGCTGTGGTTTGCGGCCTTGCAGCAGACCGAGGGCAGGGGACGGCGCGGACGGGCCTGGGAGAGCCCTCATGGCAATCTCGCCGCCTCGCTACTCATTGTGCCCGATGCCCCGGCTGCCAGCCTTGCCAGCCTTGGTTTTGTGGCCGGCGTAGCGCTCAACACTGCTCTTGCCCGTGTGATCCCACAAGCAGCGATCCACAGCGCACTCGATGGCGCGGACGGGGCGAGCGGGGGAGGCAAGACGCGGTTTGCGCTCAAATGGCCCAATGACCTGCTGAGCGATGGGGCCAAGCTGGCGGGCATCATGCTCGAAGCGTCAAAACGTCCCGATGGCCGCACCGCAATCGTGATCGGCATCGGCGTCAACGTCGTCGCAGCCCCCAAGGACGTGCCGTATCCGGCGACTTCGCTGGCCGCGCTGGGCGCAGCTATCGACGCTGCGACAGTTTTTGAGGCACTGGCGGAAAGCTGGGTCGAGTGCTACCAGACATGGAACGATGGTGAAGGCACCCCGGCGATCATTCGTCTGTGGCGCGAGCGGGCCGCTGGAATTGGTGGCGAGGTGGCCGTTCAGCGCAAGGACGGCGTGTTGCGCGGAATTTTTGAAACGATTGATGAAGCGGGCCATCTGATTGTCCGCGATGACGACGGGCACCGTATCGCGATTACCGCGGGCGACGTCCATTTTGGAACCACGGCAACGCTGCGCTAGACGATGCGGGCCGTTAGAAACAGGGACGCCGCCGCCTTGCGACGGCGCAATCCGCTAATGGCAAAAAAGAATTCCGGGATCGAAGAACTCGTCTTCGTGCCTCTTGGAGGCGTGGGCGAAATCGGCATGAACATGGGCCTGTACGGCTTTGGCCCCGAAGAGAAGCGCAAATGGCTGGTGGTCGATTGTGGCGTGAGCTTCGGGGGCCCCGAATTGCCCGGCATCGAACTGGTCATGCCCGACCCCTATTTTCTGGAAGACCAGGCCGAGAACGTCGTCGGGCTGGTGCTGACCCACGCTCATGAGGACCATTTTGGCGCGATCCTCGACTTGTGGCCCAGTTTCGATAAGCCGGTTTTTGCTGGAAAATTCGGCGCGGCCATGCTCAGGGCCAAGCGCATTTCCAACAATATCGTGGACGATGTCGAAATCCAGCTGTTCGAGCCGGGTGTGCCGTTCCATGTCGGCCCGTTCACCGTAGAAGCCATCGAGGTTTCGCACTCGATCCCGGAATCCAATGCTTTGCTGATTTCGACGCCAGCCGGTCGTGTGGTGCATACCGGTGACTGGAAGATCGATCCTTTGCCAATTGGCACCCCGGCAACCAACATGGCGCGGTTCAGGGAGATCGGGTCGGATGGCGAGCCTATTGCGCTGGTTTGCGACTCGACCAACGCCATGAAAGACGGGGACAGCCCCTCGGAAACCGAGGTTGGCGTCAACCTGGAACGGCTGATCGCTTCGGCCAAGAACCGGGTGGCGGTGACGATCTTTGCGTCCAACCTTGGGCGGATGATCTCGATTGCGCGCGCGGCGGCCAAAGCCGACCGGCAGGTCGTCGCGGCGGGCAGGGCGGTGCATCGAATCGCGGGCATCGCGCGTGAACTGGGCATGATGGAAGACATTCCGCCCTTTCTCGATCAGGATGCCTTCGACACTCTGCCACGCGACAAGGTTGTGCTGATCTGCACGGGCAGTCAGGGCGAATCCCGCGCAGCCATGGCTCGCATTGCCGATGGTTCTCATCCGGTCATCAAGCTTTCGCCCGGTGACATGGCGATTTTTTCGTCCTGGGCCATTCCAGGCAACGAGAAGGCCGTACTCGATATCCAGAACAAGCTGGTCGACCAGGGCGTCGAGATCGTGACAGCGGACCGGGAAACCATTCACGTTTCCGGCCACCCCCGCCGCCATGAGCTGGCCCAGCTCTACGATTGGCTCAAGCCGGATGTGCTGATTCCGGTGCATGGCGAGCCGATGCATCTTGAGGCCCACGCTACGTTTGGCCGTGAGAAGGGTATCCCCAAAGTGTTCTCGATCCGCAACGGGGACATGGTGCGGCTGTATCCGACGCTGAAACATTCACGCAATGAAGTGCGCACCGGCGTGCTCTACCTGGACGGTAATCTCGTCTGCACGCCCGAGGAATCCAATGTTCGTGATCGGCGCCGACTGGCTTTTGGCGGCGTTGTCGTCGTGAGCCTTGCGATTAACGGCAAGGGACAGATCGTCTCGGGTCCGGTATTCGATCTGGACGGTCTGCCGGATTTGGCCGACGATGACGATCCGTTGAGCGCTGTTGCCCATTCGGCGGCGCGTGGCGCCATCAAGGGCTTTGCCGAAAAGCGGCGGTCCGATACCAACCGTTTCGCAGAGGCCATCCGCCGTGCGGTGCGCGCCGAACTCAACCACGCGTGGGGGCGCAAGCCCATCGTGAAAGTGTTCGTTCACAAGGTCTGAAGGACCTGATTTTTTATTGGAGGTCTTCCGGTCGATCCTTCGTGGCTCTCGGACGGAAGGCCCAAGACAGTGGGGTGGACCTCAGGCATGCAGCCATTGACCTATATCGCGATTTATTTCGTGGTCTGGTGGACCGTGCTTTTTGTCGTTCTGCCGTTCTCGGTGCGCAGCCAGCACGAGGATGGGGAGATCGCTGACGGCACGGACCCCGGCGCTCCGGTGAAGACCTATCTGTGGCAGAAGGCGCTGATCACCACCATCATTTCAGCGGTGCTGACCGTGGCTGTGTTCTGGATACTGGGCAATCCCGCGCTCCAGGATTACTGGGCCTAAGGCCGAAATCCGATCTTTTTGCATGAAGGTCGGGCGGCAAATCTTTGTAAGTGAAATAAAAAAGTGCAGGGCGATGCCCTGCACTTTGGAAAAGTTTCGCGACAATCCACTGGTCTTACAGCGCTCAGATCGGGCGGCCAGTGCTCCTCCCTTGACGTTGTCCGCGTCAGGACAGGTTGTGCCTGTCTATTGGTTTTATGGGCGGACCCTATCAAGGACATTTTGCCTGGACAAGCACAAAATGCGTGGATTTGTCACACCCGTTGGCAAAAGGCTCAAATTGGCCGCATTCCAGCATTGTCGCTTGTCAGCGCGAGCCTGCTTGCGCTTGATTGTGCGGCCTATTATTGAGCCTTGAGTCGGTCTGCGGCAATTCGGAGTTTTCATGCGCCTGTCCCGTTATTTCCTTCCCGTCCTCAAGGAAACGCCCAAAGAAGCGGAAATCATTTCCCATCGGCTGATGCTACGGGCGGGCATGATCTCCCAGCAGGGGGCCGGAATGTATGCCTGGCTGCCACTCGGCTACAAGGTGCTGCGCAAGATTCAGCGCATCATCGAGGAAGAGCAGAACCGGGCAGGGGCCATCGAACTGCTGATGCCTACGCTCCAGAACGCGGACCTGTGGCGTGAGTCCGGGCGGTACGAGGATTACGGCAAGGAAATGCTGCGGATGCAGGACCGCCATGAGCGCGACATGCTCTATGGTCCGACCAACGAAGAGATGATCACCGCGATCTTCCGCTCTTCGGTCCGCTCCTACAAGGATTTGCCGCTCAATCTTTACCACATACAGTGGAAGTTCCGCGACGAGATCCGCCCGCGCTTTGGAACCATGCGCAGCCGCGAGTTCCTGATGAAGGATGCCTATTCCTTCGATCTCAACAAGGAAGACGCGATCAAGGCCTATAACAAGATGTTCATCGCCTATCTGCGGACCTATCACCGCATGGGCCTCACAGCCGTGCCGATGCGCGCCGAAACCGGTCCCATCGGCGGCGACTTGTCCCATGAATTCATCGTGTTGGCAGAAACCGGTGAAAGTGGCGTTTTCTGCCACGCAGACCTGCTCGATACGGCCATTCCGGGAAGCGACATCGATTTCGACAGCGATTTGTCGTCGATCGTCTCGGATTGGACCGCGCTCTATGCCGCGACCGAGGACATGCACGACGAAGCCGAGTTTGCGGCCAAGGTGCCCGAAGACAAGCGCATCGCTGCCCGGGGCATCGAAGTGGGACAGGTGTTCTACTTTGGCACCAAATATTCCGAACCCATGGGGGCGACGGTTACCGGGCCGGACGGAAAGGAAGCCACTGTCCATATGGGCTCGTACGGTATCGGGTTGACGCGCATCATCCCCGCCATCATCGAAGCGAGCCATGACGAAGATGGGATCGTTTGGCCGGTCTCCGTCGCGCCATTCGAGGTGAGCCTGATCAATCTCAAATCCGGCGATGCGGCCTGCGACGCCGCAAGCGAAAAACTCTATGGCCAACTCGATGCCGCCGGCATCGACGTGCTCTATGATGATCGCGAGATGGGCGCGGGCCAGAAATTTGCCACAGCTGACCTGATCGGCATTCCCTTCCAGCTGATTGCCGGCCCGCGCGGACTGGCTTCCGGAGAAGTCGAGATCAAGCATCGCAAGAGCGGTGAGCGTGAGACACTGGGCATCGAGGATGCGGTTGCGCGCCTCAAGGCTCTTATCGAACCCGAACGCAGGGACGCCGTTTGACCTCCACAGCCAATGCCAGCCTGAAGAAGAGCCCGCGACCGTTTTCGCGTTTCGAGTGGCTGGTCTCCGGTCGCTATCTGCGGGCGCGCCGACGCGACACGTTCATCTCGGTGATTGCCGGGCTGACGATGATCGGCATTGCCATTGGTGTCGCGACGTTGATCGTCGTGATGAGCGTGATGAACGGGTTCCGCGATGAGCTGCTGACCAAGATTTTGGGGCTCAACGGTCATTTTACGGCGTTTCCCATCGAGGAGGTGTTCCACGATTACGAGGCCGTGCGGGACCGGCTCGAAACCGTGGATGGCGTGGTGTCGGCTGTGGCCTTTGTCGAGGGGCAGGCGCTGGCGACGGGCACCTACAATTCTTCCGGGGTCAACGTGCGCGGCATGTCTCTTTCAGACATCGAGAAGCTGCCGCTGCTCTATTCCAGTACGCTTGCCGGCGGCTGGGAAGATTGGGATGATCTTGAAGGCGTTGCCATCGGCGTACGCATGGCGTCCCAGCTTGGTGTCACGATCGGCGACCCTATTACGATCGTGACGCCCAATGGTCCGCGCACGCCCCTGGGATCCACACCGCAAATCCGATCCTATCCCGTCAATGTTATCTTTGATGTGGGAATGGTGGAATTTGACTCTCTGTTCGTGTTCATGCCGATCCGCGCTGCGCAGAACTATTTCCGCCTTTACGAAGACCGCTTGCGTGAAGGGTTCGACGAACTGCCGCTGATGGCGACCGACGAGGAAATCGATGCCGCCTATGAGCGGGTCTATACCGCGACCGCGGTTGAAGTGTTCCTCACCGATCCAGATTCCACCTGGAGCAAACAGCTGGAACTGGAGCAGGCCGCAGGCCGCCCCATGGTCTTCACCGACTGGCAGCGGCGCAATCAGACATTCTTTTCAGCGCTCCAGGTTGAGAGGGTGGTGATGTTCACCATCCTTTCGATGATCGTCCTTGTCGCCGCTTTCAACATCATCTCCAGCCTGGTGATGCTGGTGAAGGACAAGGGCCCCGACATCGCCGTGCTGCGCACCATGGGCGCGACGCGAGCCTCGATCATGCGCATCTTCTGCATCACGGGCACCGCTATCGGCTTTATCGGCACCATCGCAGGGTTTCTCCTTGGGCTGGTTCTCGCCATCAATGCCGAAACCATTCGGGCGTGGATTTCCGATGTCATCGGCGTGGCGCTGTTCCCGCCTGAGGTGTTCATGTTGTCCCAACTGCCCTCGCGCGTCGATCCGACAGAGGTGACGGTTGTGCTGGTCATGGCGCTGGCGTTGTCATTCCTCGCGACGCTCTACCCTGCCTGGCGTGCGGCCCAATACGATCCCGTGGAGGCCTTGCGTTATGAGTGACGCACTCTTGAGCCTGCGCAACGTGCGCCGAACCTACGGCGATGGGGAAGGGGCGATCCACGTCCTCACCGGCGCGGATCTCACGGTCAGCCGGGGCGAGATCGTCGCGCTGGTCGCGCCTTCAGGGGCGGGCAAGTCGACCTTGCTGCATATTTGCGGGCTGCTGGAGCGGCCAACCGATGGGGAAGTGGATATCGACGGCGAACGCACGGCAAAGCTCGCCGACCGGCAGCGGACCCTGCTGCGCCGACACAAGATCGGCTACGTCTATCAATTCCACCACCTTTTGCCTGAGTTCAGTGCCCTCGAAAACGTCACGATGCCACAACTGATCGCGGGGGAGAGCCAGAGCGTCGGCAATGAACGCGCCATGGCCCTGCTGGACGCCCTGGGGATCAGCCATCGCGCAGACCATCGACCCGCGGAACTCTCGGGGGGGGAACAGCAGCGGGTGGCCATTGCGCGCGCCGCCGCTAACCGCCCCAGCCTGATCCTCGCCGACGAGCCGACCGGCAATCTCGATCCCGGCACTTCGGATACTGTGTTCCGTGCGCTCTCGGATTTGATCCGAAAGCAGAATGCCGGCTGCATCATCGCCACGCACAATCATGATTTGGCCCGCAAGGCCGATCGGATCGTGACCATTGTGGACGGCAAGGTGCACGCCACAACCCTTTAAAAGCAGGCGGCTTTCTTGTCCGAACCTCGGTGCAGTTGGGCTCCGGGGTTTTTTGTTATCCACACTTTGTTAACCGTCGATATCCCCAGAGTTCTCAATATCTGGACAGGAACAAAAAATGAACGTAGAAGAACAAAGCATAAACACTGTGCTGGAGGTTCCCATGCTCGCTTTGGTCAAGGATTTCATGGCTCTTGTTTCGCTCACCGCGTTCGGTGGCGTGATGCTGTTCTATTTCGATATGATGACCTATCTCGTTTGATTCCCGGGCGCTCGGCGCTGCGGACGAAATCCGCAGCCGGACCGTCCGGGAGTTCCATAACTGATCGGGTATTTGCGCATGACAGGCCCCGGCTTCGTCCATCTTCACGTTCATTCCGCGTTTTCGCTGCTCGAAGGCGCGCTGCCGCTTGGCACGATACTGGAGATGGCCGCCAAGGACGGGCAGCCGGCCATCGGGATTGCCGATACGAACAATCTGTTCGGCGCACTGGAGTTTTCCGAAAAGGCGACCTCCAAGGGCATCCAGCCGATCATTGGTTGCGAACTGACCCTCGATTTTGGAGCGGATGAAGACAAGCCATCCGATCGCGTCAATCTGGGCAAGGGATCGGTTGTCCTGATTGCAGCCGACGGTATCGGCTTTGCCAACCTTTCCGAGCTGGTTTCAAAGGCCTACCAGGAAGGCTCGGACGGAAAAACCGCTGCCCATATCGACTGGCTCGTCGATCATGGTGCCGGGCTGATCTGCCTCACCGGGGGGCCTGAAGGCGCGATCGACCCGTATTTGGCAGCAGGGCTCGATGTCCAGGCCGAGGCGCGACTGGAGGTGCTTCAGCGCATATTTGCCGATCGTCTCTATGTGGAAATCCAGCGCCACGACCATGCCCTGGAAAATACGGTGGAGCCGCGCCTCGTGGAGTTGGCCTATCGGCTCAACTTGCCGCTGGTGGCGACCAACGAGCCCTACTTTCCACGCCACGACGATTTCGATTCCCACGATGCTCTGCTCGCTATCGCTGCAGGCTCGGTGGTGGCGCAAACCGAACGCCGGCGGTTGTCCGATCAGCATTATTTCAAGACGCGCGAGGAAATGATCGCGCTCTTCGCCGATCTGCCCGAGGCGCTGGACAACACCATCGAGATCGCGCGGCGGTGCAGCTATCGTCCCCGTACTCTCGATCCTATCCTTCCCAAATTTGCCGCCGCCGAAGGCGTGAGCGACGAAGACGCCGTTGCTGCCGAAGGGGACGAGCTGGCGCGTCAGGCCCGTGAGGGGCTTGCGCAAAGGCTGGCGAGCTACGGACATGCACCGGATCGAACCACCACTGAATATGAGGAGCGGCTGGAGTTCGAACTCAAGGTGATCCGGGACATGAAATTCCCGGGCTACTTCCTGATCGTTGCGGACTTCATCAAGTGGGCGAAAGCCCATGACATTCCAGTGGGTCCGGGGCGCGGGTCAGGGGCGGGGTCTCTAGTTGCCTATGCCCTTACTGTCACTGACCTCGATCCGCTGCGCTACAACCTGCTGTTCGAGCGCTTCCTCAATCCCGAGCGCGTGTCGATGCCGGACTTCGACATCGACTTCTGCCAGGAACGCCGCGAAGAGGTGATCCACTACGTTCAGCAAAAATATGGCTACGAGCAGGTCGCCCAGATCATCACGTTCGGAACGTTGCAGCCGCGAGCCGCATTGCGCGACGTGGGGCGTGTGCTCCAGATGCCTTACGGGCAGGTGGACCGGATCTGCAAGCTGGTGCCCAACAATCCGGCCAATCCGGTGACGCTGGCCCAGGCGATCACCGACGAGCCGCGCTTGCAGATGATGCGCGATGAGGATGAGACTGTCGCCGAACTGCTGCGCATCGCCGGCAAGCTCGAAGGGCTCTACCGGCATGCCTCGACTCATGCCGCCGGTATCGTAATCGGCGATCGCCCGCTGCAAAAGCTGTTGCCGCTCTATCGCGACCCGCGGTCGGACATGCCGGTTACCCAGTACAACCTCAAATGGGTAGAACCGGCGGGGCTGGTCAAATTCGACTTTCTCGGCCTCAAAACCCTCACCACCATCCGCTACGCCGTCGATATGGTGAAGGCTACGGGTGTGGATCTCGACATCGATGCAATCCCGTTGGAGGACGCGCCAACCTACAAGCTGTATGCCGATGGCGATACCTACGGCATCTTCCAGTTTGAAAGCCCGGGGATGCGGCGCGCGCTGGTCGAACTCAAACCGGACCGTATTGAAGACCTGATTGCCATGAACGCCCTCTATCGGCCCGGCCCGATGGACAATATCCCCAGCTTCATCAGCAGAAAGCACGGGCGGGAAAAGGTTGAATATCCGCATCCTTCGCTGTCGACGGTGCTCGATGAAACCTATGGCATCATCGTTTATCAGGAACAGGTGATGCAAATCGCCCAACTGCTGTCGGGCTACTCATTGGGCGAGGCCGACATGCTGCGGCGCGCCATGGGCAAGAAGATCAAGGCGGAAATGGACCAGCAGCGCGAACGCTTTCGCGAGGGCGCGGTCCGCAACGGCATCAAGAAGGGGCAGGCCGACGCCATCTTTGACCTGCTCGCCAAGTTCGCCAACTATGGGTTTAACAAGAGCCACGCTGCCGCCTACGCTTGGGTGTCGTACCAGACGGCCTATCTCAAGACCCATTATCCTGAGCAGTTTTATGCTGCGTCGATGACGCTGGATATGGCGCAGACAGAAAAACTTGCTGATTTCAGGAGCGAGGCGCAGAAAAAGAACATCGAAGTCGTTCCGCCATGCATCAATCGGTCCGAGATCGATTTTTCGGTGCGGGAAGGTCGGATTCACTATTCGTTATGCGCCGTGAAGGGTGTGGGTCGCCACGTGGCCGAACATCTTGTCGAGGTGCGGGGCGATCGACCCTTCCGCGACCTTGCGGACTTCGCGAGCCGGGTCGATCCCAAAATCATCAATAAGCGGACACTGGAAACGCTGATTAACGCCGGGGCATTTGATATGCTCTCGCAGCGGCGCGAGCAACTGGTCGGTGTGATCGATGTCGTGGTGAACACAGCCCAGCGCGAGGCAAGCGGGAGGGCTGATGGCATTGAGGACATGTTTGCCAGTAGTCAGCCGCAAGCTATCGCTTTGCCCGAGCATGTCGCACCCTGGAGTCTCACCGAGCGACTGGCAAGGGAGCATGCGGCGATTGGCTTTTATCTCTCCGCCCATCCTCTCGATGATTACGAAGCTTTGTTCGAACGGCTCCGGGTGCAGCAATGGGCCGGCTTTGAACGTGCGGCGCGCAATGGCGCAGTCGCGGGCCGCCTTGCTGGCACGCTCATTTCCAAACAGGAGCGCCGCACCCGCAAGGGGTCGACCATGGCGATCATGATGTTTTCCGATCCGAGCGGATCGTATGAATGCATCGCCTTTTCCGAACAGATCAATGATTTCGGGCGTTGGCTGGAGCCGGGGAGTTCGGTGGTCATCGAGGTGGGGGCGGATGCGCGCCCGGATGGGGTGAGGCTGAGGCTGATCAATTGCGAACCCATCGATATGTCAGTGGAAAAACTTGGTCGTCGCATGACTATTTTTGCAGGCGACGAACGCTGCCTGCCGCCGATCAAGTCGCAGCTTCAGTCCGGCGGGGAAGGGGTGGTGAGCCTGGTTCTGGTCCGCGACCAGGGCGAGCGGGAATATGAACTGGAACTGCCTGGACATTTCCGGCTGACACCGCAACTGGCCGGAAGTCTCAAGGCCATCTCCGGAGTGGTTGACGTCAGGCTCAATTAGGCGCGTTAAGCTTGCGTTTGAACGGCTGTTCCTGTATAGGGCGGCTCGTTAAATCCACATGCAAAGGCTGGTTCCGTATTTCAACGGCGCCGATCCGGTGGCGGAGCGTCCGCCTCTTTCCTTTGCAAAGGCATAACCGGTAAAGGAGACTACCCAATGGCATTGCCAGATTTTTCCATGCGCCAATTGCTTGAGGCCGGCGTTCACTTCGGTCACCAGAAGCACCGCTGGAACCCCAAGATGGAGCGGTTCATCTTCGGTGTTCGCAACGATATTCATATCATCGATCTCAGCCAGACCGTGCCGGCGCTCTATCGCGCCCTGCAGCTGATCAGCGATACTGTTGCCGATGGCGGCCGCGTCCTCTTCGTGGGTACCAAGCGCCAGGCAGCCCCGCTGGTCGCCGAAGCGGCCCGTCAGAGCGCGCAGTATTATGTCAATTCGCGCTGGCTCGGCGGCATGCTGACCAACTGGCAGACCATTTCCCATTCGATTGCCCGCCTGCGTGAACTCGAAGCCCTTGAGGCGGAAGGTGCGGTCGGCCTAACCAAGCGCGAGCGCCTTCAGCGCAGCCGTGAGCAGGAGCGTCTTGAGCGCGACCTGGGTGGCATCAAGGACATGGGCAACATTCCCAATCTGCTGTTCGTGATCGACACCAACAAGGAAGCCAACGCCATCAAGGAAGCCCGTCGTCTGGGCATTCCGGTCGTTGCCATCGTCGACACCAATTGCGATCCCGACGTTGTGGATTATCCGATCCCGGGTAACGACGACGCCGCCCGCGCGCTGGAACTCTACCTGTCGCTCGTGTCGCGCGCAGCCATTGATGGCATTTCGCGGTCTTCCACGTCGCTGGGGCACGATCTGGGTGCGTCGACCGAAGTTCTCGAAGAGCCCGCTCTTGCCGATGAACCTGCCGCAGAGCAGGCCGCGGCAAGCGAAGGCGAGGCCGCACAGGCCTGACAGCGTCGGCGCACTGCGCCGCCAAGCCAAGTTTAAGATCTATTCAGGCCGTCCTTTCCGCTTCTGCGGGGGGCGGCCAATCAGAGAGGTATCGAGATGTCAATCAGTGCAGCAGACGTAAAAAAGCTCCGCGAAATGACCGGCGTGGGCATGATGGACTGCAAGAAGGCACTCACGGAAACCAATGGTGACATTGAGGCCGCAGTTGACTGGTTGCGGACACGCGGTCTTGCGCAGGCCGCCAAGAAGGCAGACCGCGTCACCGCGGAAGGCCTGGTCGGTGTTGCTGTGGACGGTAACCGCGCCGCTCTTGTCGAGATCAACTCCGAGACCGACTTCGTTGCCCGCAACGAAGACTTCCAGAACATCGTTCGCAACGTCGCCTCTCTTGCGCTCTCCGCCAATGGCGATGTCGACGCGCTGGCTGCCGCTGAATTCCCCGGCACCGGAC
Organism: Pelagibacterium sp.; assembly: GCF_035555455.1. GTDB lineage: Bacteria > Pseudomonadota > Alphaproteobacteria > Rhizobiales > Devosiaceae > Pelagibacterium. The sequence goes on from NZ_DATMGM010000025.1 coordinate 80,748, forward strand.
GCACCGTGACGAATGAATTGGCGGAAGCCATCGGCCGGATTGGCGAAAACATTACCCTGCGACGCGCAGCGCTGATGGAAGTGTCCGAAGGCGCCCTCGGCACCTATGTGCACGCGGCAGTGACCGAAGGCCTGGGCCGCATTGGTGTGCTCGTTGGTCTGGAATCGACGGGTGACAAGGCCAAGCTCGAAGAGCTCGGCAAGCAGATTGCCATGCATATCGCGGCCATCAAGCCGTTGTCGCTGTCATCGGACGAGCTCGATCGCGAGGCCGTTGAGCGTGAGCGCACGGTGTTCATCGAGCAGGCCAAGGCGTCCGGCAAGCCCGACAATATCGTCGAAAAGATGGTCGAAGGCCGCATCCGCAAGTACTATGAGGAAGTGACCCTGCTTGCCCAGACGTTCGTGATCGACGGTGAGAACACTGTTGAGCAGGCCGTCAAGAATGCAGAGGCCGATGTCGGTGCGCCAATCACGGTCACAGGCTTTGTGATTTTCGCCCTTGGCGAAGGCATTGAGCGGCAGGATGCGGACTTCGCTGCTGAGGTTGCCGCAGCTGCGGGCACCGCGTAACGTACCCGGAATTTCTTCGGATTCGTTACGATTGAGGTGGGGCGCTCATGTCCAAAACCGGCTATTCACGCGTCTTGCTCAAGGTCTCCGGCGAAGTACTCGCCGGAGACCAGTCATATGGAATCGAGCCAAAAGTTCTCGATGACATCGCCGGGCAGGTCGTCGCTCTGGTCGGGCTTGGCGTGGAAGTCGCCGTGGTGATCGGTGCCGGAAATATCGTTCGCGGCATGACCATTGCCGCCAAAGGTGGCGATCGGGTGATCGGCGATCACATGGGCATGCTCGGCACGGTGATCAATTCGCTGGCGCTTGGCGATGCCATCCGCAGGGCAGGGGGGCGCTCCCACGTCTTCTCGCAGGTATCGATGCCCTCGATTTGCGACACTTTTACCCAGCGGGCGGCGATTGCGGCGCTTGAAGGCGGTGCGGTCGTGATCTGTGCCGGGGGCACCGGCAATCCGTTCTTCACCACCGACACTGCGGCCGCGCTCAAGGCGATCGAATTGCGCTGCGATGTGCTGCTCAAGGGAACCAAGGTGGATGGCGTCTATTCCGCCGATCCCGAAATCGATCCCACTGCAACGCGTTTCGAGACCATTTCCCACGAACAGGTCATCGCCCAGGACCTGCGGGTCATGGACACCGCTGCATTTGCGCTTGCGCGTGATAACGGCTTGCCGATAATCGTTTATGCCCTCTCCGATGAGCAGGGGCTTGTGGGCGTCATCGAGGGCCGGACGCCGAGTACCAGGGTCGGCTGATACAGGCCCTGCGTGTGCTGACTTAAAAATGACATGGTCGCGCCGGTAATGCCGATGCGGCGCCGGGCGTAATGCCCTGAACCACGACCGGGAGAAATTCAATGTCCGAAGCGTTCTCGCTCGAAAATATCCGTTCCAGAATGAAGAAGTCGATCGAATCGATGAAGGGGGACATGGCGGGCCTGCGCACGGGACGTGCAAGCGCCAGCTTGCTCGACCCGCTCATGGTTGATGCTTATGGATCGATGATGCCGCTTAATCAGGTTGCGACCGTCTCCGTGCCGGAATCGCGCATGCTGAGCGTGCAGGTCTGGGACCGCAGCATGGCCAATGCGGTCGAAAAAGCCATTCGCGAGTCCTCGCTTGGCCTCAACCCGATGAGTGAAGGCCAGGTCATCCGTGTGCCACTGCCCGAGCTCAACGAGGAGCGGCGGCGCGAGTTGACAAAGGTGGCGCATCAATATGCCGAGCAGGCCCGGGTGGCGGTTCGCCACGTGCGCCGCGATGGTATCGAGTTGCTGCGCAAACTGGAAAAGGACGGTACGATGGGGCAGGACGATGCCCGCGTCGAAAGCGAACGTGTCCAGAAGGCAACTGACGAGGCGATCGCCGAAATCGATCAGCTGGTGGCCACCAAGGAACAGGAAATCATGCAGGTCTGATCCGACTTGTACCGGCCAGGCTTGAGGAAACCGATGTCGACACAACCGGCAGCAGCATCGTTAGAGCCTGAAGGCGGCCTCAAGATTCCACGCCATATCGGCGTCATCATGGATGGTAACGGGCGTTGGGCAAAGCAGCGCGGATTGAGCCGTTCGGATGGGCATAAAGCAGGGGTCGAGGCCGTGCGCAGGGTCGTGGCGCTGGCTATGGATCATGGCGTCGATTGCCTGACCCTGTTCAGTTTTTCCGCGGAGAACTGGCGCAGGCCTCCGGACGAGGTTCGGTTTATCTTCGGTCTTTTGCGCCGGTTCGTCGCGTCCGATCTCGAAAAGCTGCATAGCCGCAACGTGCGTATCCGTGTAATTGGCGAGCGCGACGGCCTCGAACGCGGGCTGCTCAACATCATCGATGATGTTGAAGCGCGCACGGCGGGCAATTCAGGCCTCGATCTCATCATCGCCTTCAATTATGGCTCCAAGGTCGAAATCGTCAACGCCACCCGGGCCATAGCGCGGAAAGTTGCGGCGGGGGACATGCGGCCCGAAGATATCGACGAAACCGTTATCGCCCGCCACCTCGACACATCAGGACTGCCCGATCCCGATCTGATCATCCGCACCAGCGGGGAAATGCGGCTTTCAAACTTTCTGTTGTGGCAGGCAGCCTATGCGGAACTGGTGTTTGTCCCCGAGAACTGGCCTGACTTTGACGAATCGGTTTTCGTCCGGGCATTGAGGACCTACACTCAACGCGAAAGAAGGTTTGGCGGTATCACGACGTGACGGAACAACATGGCAGAGCCGAAAAAAAGAACCCAAGGCTCTGGCCTTTCGGTCCCGATTTACTGCCTCGGCTGCTTTCGGCCATCGTACTCATCCCGCTGACCGCGATTGCGTTGACTGCCGGATGGCTTTTGTTCGCTTTGCTGATCGCGCTGGTCATGGCCGGCGCCTATCGCGAATGGGAAGAGATGATCACCGGGCGTCACTCCGCCTGGCCATCGGTATTCATCATGGGTCTTGTCGCGATGATCGCCATCGCGCATCCCATGAACGGCGCTTGGGCCAGCGCAGTGGTGTTCGGCATCACGGTGGTCATTGCCGCCTTCATCAAGGCTCCGAACCGGCATTGGCGCATCAGCGGCGTGATTTTTTTCGGCTTTGCCACCATCGCGTTCCTCGCCATTCGCGGCAGTTCCGGTGTGGGGATATGGGCCGGGATTTTCCTCGTATCGATAGTCTGGATGACAGATATAGGTGCCTATTTTGTTGGACGGATCGTTGGAGGCACCAAGTTGTCGCCGGATGTGTCGCCGTCCAAGACCTGGTCGGGCGCGGCAGGGGGGCTGTGTGCCGGAACACTGAGCGGCATTGTGGTCTGGTTCGTGGCTGGCTGGGCCCTCGATACTCCGTCGCCCTTTGCCATCGGGCTGCTGATTTCGGTGGTTGTCTCGATTTCGGGGCAATTGGGCGATCTGGCGGAAAGTGCGGTGAAACGCCGCTTTGCCGTCAAAGATAGTGGCGACATAATCCCCGGCCATGGCGGATTGATGGATCGCATCGACAGCCTGACCGTCGCCGGGATCGTCCTTTGGTGCGTGGGGCTGGCCAACCGCGGGCTGGGGGCGGTGCCGCAGGGCATCCTGTTCTGGTAAGACCTGTAAATCGACACATTGACGGCGCATGGGCCCAATCTCGTGATCGGAACCGAAAGGGCAATCGATGATCGGCTCGCTCCCGTTCTACCTAAACTATATCATTCCGTTCCTTGCGATACTGACCGTCATCGTTTTCATCCACGAGATGGGGCACTATCTGGTGGCGCGCTGGAACGGCGTGGCTGTGGATGCCTTTTCCATCGGGTTCGGCCCCGAACTGCTCGGATGGACCGACAGGCGCGGTACGCGCTGGCGGCTGGCGGCCATCCCTCTGGGGGGATATGTCCGATTTTCCGGTGACATGAACGCCGCCAGCGTTCCTGACCCGGATGCTGTTGCCAAGGCCGATCCGGAGCTCGCGCCGCATTTGTTTGTCAATAAATCCGTGTGGCAGCGCATGGCCGTGGTCGTCGCGGGGCCGCTCGCCAATGTAATCTTCACCTTTCTCATCCTCTACACGATGTTGCTCGGCTATGGCCGCTTCACGCTCGATCCGGTGGTGGGCGAGATCGTCGCCGATTCTCCAGCCGCCATCGCGGGGCTCGAAGAGGGTGATCGCTTCCTGTCGGTGGATGGATTTGCCGTTCGCGGATTTGAGGACGTGCAACGCGTGGTTTCCACGGCATCCGAGCGCGAGGTGCCGATCATCATCGAGCGCAATGGCCAGCGCATCGACCTGACGCTGATCCCGCGGACGGAGACCACGACCACCCGGTTCGGACGGGAATTGAAAGTGGGGCGTATTGGCGTTGTGCGCAGTGTGGAAGAAGGGGATGTCATCCTTTATCGTCCCGGGCCGATCGAAGCGATCGGGATGACGGTTGAGGAAATCTGGTTCCTCATCGACCGTACAGCGAACTTCCTTGGCGATCTGTTTGTCGGGCGCGCCGACCTTGATCAGGTGGCCGGGCCGGTGGGCATGGCGCAGATCTCGGGAGAGGTGGCTACACTGGGCCTGTTGGCATTGGTTAACCTAACTGCACTTTTATCGCTCAATATCGGTATAATTAACCTCTTTCCAGTGCCTATGCTGGATGGTGGTCACCTATTGTACTACGTTTTTGAGGCCGTGCGGGGGCGTCCCCTGAGCCAGCGTGTTCAGGAAATCGGTTACCGGATCGGTTTCGCATTGGTGTGTACGCTCATGATCTTCACGCTGGTCAACGACCTCGTCTGACGCGGCGTTTCAAGGGGTTAGCAGTGTTGCATGAATACATGAATGGCCATCTTTTGGCCGCAAGGCGGGGCGTTTCACCTTGCCCCAGCGGCAAAAAAGGGTAAAACCTGTCAACGGAGTATGGGGGAATCCATGTCTGGAGACGATTCCCCGCACAAGTCTCACAGGGCAAGCAAGAACAATCATGACCAAATCAGCCAAGCTTTTGCACAGCGTCCTCCTCGCCATGGCGCTCCTATTCGTTGCGCCTCTGATGGGGAATGTGGCGCTGGTTTTTGGGGTTGCTCAGGCCCATGCCCAGGCAGCGGTGAGCGAGGGAACGCAAGTCGCTTCCATCGGTTTTGATGGTAACAGTCGCTTCAACGACAATCAGCTGTCAGCCATGGTCGATGTTGCGGTCCGGCGCGTCTATACGCAGGCCGGCATTGCCACGGATATCCAGACGATCCAGGCAGCGTATTCCCAGGCGGGCTACAGCAATGTTTCCGTCACCGTGCGCACGGAGCCGACAAACGATGGCCGGGCGCGGGTGATCTTCGTGGTCAATGAAGGAGATCGGGCAGGCATCGCCGCCATCAACTTCACCGGCAACAACTCGATCAGCTCAATGGTGCTCAAGGGTGTTCTCGTCACCAAGGAAAGCCACCTGTTCAGCTGGCTGTTCCGTGACGACGTCTATGATGAGGATCGTCTCGCCGTCGATCGCGAGCGCGTCCGTCTCTATTACGCCAACCGTGGCTTCCCTGATGCGCGCGTGCTGTCGTCGGTTGCCGAATTCGACGCGGAGCGCAATGCGTATTTCATCAACTTCACCGTTGAAGAGGGGCAGCGCTACAATTTCGGCAATGTCGCTATCGAAACCTCGATTCCGGGCCTGAATGCCGACGCCCTGCGCGGAGGCATTGCGACCGGCTCGGGCAGTCGCTATTCGATTTCCGATCTCTCGCAGTCGACATCCGAACTGGCGATCCGCGCAACCAATCAGGGCTATCCGTTTGCGGAAGTGCGCCCGCGCATCGACCGTGATGTCGCCAACAACACCTTTAATGTCACCTATCTGGTCGATGAAGGTCCGCGCATCTATGTTGAGCGCATCAATATCACCGGTAACACCAAGACCCGCGATTATGTCATTCGCCGCGAATTCGAGTTTGGCGAAGGTGATCCGTTCAACCGCGCATTGGTGACCAAGGGCCGTGCTTCCATCGAGTCGTTGGGCTTCTTTTCCTCGGTGCAGGTGACCTCGGCTCAAGGTAGTGCGCCCGATCGGGTTGTGCTCAATGTGGCCGTTGTCGAGCGCAGCACCGGTGACTATGGCGTGGGTGCAGGCTATTCCACCCGCGACGGTATTTTCGGCGAAATCTCGCTGACCGAGCGGAACTTCCTTGGCCGGGGCCAGTATCTGCGCGTGGCGCTCGGACGGTCGGAAAACGGCGAGACCTATGATTTCAGCTTCACAGAGCCGCGGTTCATGGGTCTGCGCATGTCGGCTGGGATCGATCTCTATCGCCGCGTTACTGCCGAAGGAAACAACTTCACCTACGGAACCGAGACCACCGGCGGACAGCTTCGCTTTGGTCTGCCGATCATCGAGGATTTGACGCTGACCACCCGCGTTGGGCTGTCGCAGACGATCTTCAAGGACGCGGATGCTCCGTTTATGCCGTCCCCGTGGTACATCACGGATGGCATGACACGCGACAAGCTGACCTTGGGCTATACGCTGACCTACGACACACTCGACAATCAGCAGCGCCCGACCGAAGGCATGGTTCTGTCCTTCTCGCAGGACTACAATACCCTGACCTCGGACTTCCTGACCACCGAAGTGCGCGCCCGAGTGTACTATCCGATCTGGGAAGAGATGGGTGTTGTGGCCAGCCTGCGCGGTCAGGCCGGTGCCATCACCGATCTGGGCGGCGGCGGAATTCATCCGACGGATGCCTTTATCCTTGGCCCCAATCTGGTCCGTGGCTATGCTTATGGCGGCATGGGTGCCCGCGCCAACCCAACCAACGATCCTCTCGGTGTTCTGGCCTACGCCGGACTGTCTGCGGAAATCGACTTCCCGCTGCCGTTCCTGCCGGAAAACTGGGGACTGCACGGTGCGGTCTGGGGTGATGTCGGCTGGATCGACGGCACTCCGGCAGCGGGCGTCGCTGACACGGGCATTGGCAATCCGCTGAAATCCTCGGTTGGCGCGTCGATCATCTGGGAATCGCCGATGGGGCCGCTGCGGGGTGACTTCGCCCACGTAATCGAGCCGGACAGCTTTGACCGGACCCAGGTATTCCAGCTGACACTGTCGACACTGTTCTGATCGACCGTTTCATTGAAAAGGCTGAAACCGCGGCGCATTGTGGCCGCGGTTTCTTTTTCAGGCGACGTCATGATCGATACCCGTTTTCATCACAGCACTGCACCGGTCGCCCTTTCGGACCTGCTCTCAGCCTCAGGCCACTCCGACCTGGCAGCGCATCTTTCAGTTGATCCGGTTGTGCAAGGCGCGAGCGATCTGAGCGACGCGGTCGCCGGCAGCATTTCCTTTGCCGGCAGCCGTGCCTATGCCGATCAACTGGCGTCCAGCCGGGCGGACGTCGTGCTGATCACAGTCGATCTGAGCGACGCCGTGGCCAAGGGGGCCGTGGCGGTCGTTTGCGACAATCCCTATGATGTCTTCGTCGATATCCTCAACATTCTCTATCCGGACGACAGCGCTTGCGTCATCCGCGCCGCCATCCTGGATGAACCGGCACCGCTGCTTGAACCGGGCGTGATGCTTGGAGCCAATGTCTCGATCGGAGCGGGGGCCGAGATCGGTGCCGATACGGTGATCGGCGCCAACAGTGTGATCGGGGCCGGGGTCGCGATTGGCCGCGATTGCATCATCGGCGCCAATGTTTCGATTTATTGTGCCTACCTGGGCAACGGGGTCGTCGTGCAGCCCGGCGTGGTGATCGGCGGCGAAGGTTTCGGGTTCCAACTTCGGCGGGAAGGGCACCGCAAGATTCCGCAATTGGGACGCGTCATCATCCAGGACCGGGTTGAATTGGGTGCCAATACGACTGTCGATCGCGGGACGCTCGGTGATACGGTGATCGGCGAAGGAACAAAGATCGACAATCTGGTTCAGATTGGGCACAACTGCAGAATCGGACGCAATTGCGTTATCTCGGGGATGTGCGGGCTGAGCGGCTCGACTATTCTGGAGGACGGAGTTGTGATGGGGGGCGGGGCGGGCACTGCCGGGCATCTTCGGTTGGGCGCGAACACCCGCGTTCTAGCGCGTTCCGGTGTTACCCACAGCTTTCCGGCCGGCTCCAATATTGCCGGTGCGCCAGCTCAGGATGTAAGAATGTGGAAGCGGGAAATCGCTGCCATAAGACGATTGTCGAAAGGGGACAAAGTGTGAGTACGCTCAGCGAGACTACGGCCCGCCAGACGGCCGAACTCTCCAGCATGGATATCGACGCGATTCTCAAGGCGCTGCCGCATCGCTATCCGTTCCTGATGATCGACCGCATCATCGAAATCGATGGCGACGATTCCGCTATTGGCATCAAGAACGTGACGTTCAACGAGCCGCAATTCGCAGGACATTTCCCCGAAGAGCCCATCTTTCCAGGCGTTTTGATCATCGAGGGGATGGCCCAGACTGCGGGGGCTATCGTCATCAATCTTGAAAATCAGTCAGGCGGTAAACATCTTGTTTATCTGCTGACAGTGGATGGCGTGAAATTCCGCAAGCCCGCCAGACCAGGCGATCGGCTCGAATACCACATCAAAAAGATTCACCGGCGCAAGACCGTAGGCCGTTACGAGGCCAAGGCCATAGTCGATGGCGTCGTTGTTGCAGAAGCCGAGATCGGTGCGATGATCGTCAAGGAACAAGAGTGACCGCCGCAATTCATCCAAGCGCAATCGTCAGCGACAAGGCGAAAATCGGTGAAAATGTCAGGATCGGTCCCTATTGCATAGTCGGCGATAATGTCGTGCTCGATCGCGATGTGACGCTGGTTTCGCACGTCTCCATCGATGGAGACACCGCGATCGGCGCCCGCACCACAATTCACCCTTTTTCGTCCATCGGGCAGCCTCCGCAGGATCTCAAGTTCGAGGGCGAAGCCAGCACGATCAGAATCGGCGAAGACTGTGTGTTGCGCGAATACGTGACGGTCAACCCCGGCACCTCCGGGGGCGGTATGGAGACGCGTGTCGGCAACAACTGCCTGCTGATGGTCGGCGTTCACATCGCTCATGATTGCCGGGTCGGCAATCATGTGGTGATGGCCAATCAGGCCTCATTGGCCGGCCATTGCGAGATCGGCGATTATGTCCGGTTTGGCGGCATCTGTGGCGTACATCAGTTCGTCCGTATTGGTGACCACGCGTTTGTCGGTGCAATGAGTTTCGTCGAAAACGATGTCATCCCCTATGGCTCGGTTCTGGGCAATCGCGCTTATCTGGGCGGGTTGAACCTTGTCGGCCTGAAGCGCCGAAAGTTCGACCGGGAGTCCATCCACGCTCTTCGCGCTGCCTATCGCATGATCTTTTCCAACGAAGGCACCTTGCGTGAGCGGATCGAGGATGCAGCCGATTTCTTCAAGGGCCAGAAGCTGGTTGAGGACGTGATCGAGTTTATTCGTCAGCCGTCCGACCGGGCCCTGTGCATGCCGCGCAACGGCACCCATACGGAACAATGAGCGGGCCGGGTCGGCTGGCGCTGGTCGTCGGCTCCGGCGATCTCGTCCCGCAGGCCATAGCGGCCGCGCGGGACGCCGGATGGGAAGTGCGGGTGCTTGCCCTGCATCCGCGTGAGGATCTGGCCGCAGAGCAGCCTTTCCAGATCAAGGTTTCCCGCCCAGATCAGGTCCTGCGTGAGATCCGCAGGTTCAAGGCGACCCATGTATGTGCCGTCGGCGCCATGCATATGTCTGATCGCGAACGGGAAAGTTTTGCTCAATTCGCGGGCGAGCAACAGCCCGAATCCAAGGGTGACGGGAAGCTGTCGCAGCTTGGTTCTGCGCTGCTTCGCATGCTCGGCCTACCCTTCATCGGCGTCCATGAAATCGTCGCCGACCTGCTTGCACCCGAAGGCCCCTTCGGCGCCGTTCCGATCGAAGGAGATTTGCTCCGCACTGCCGAATTCGCAGTGTCCACAGCCCGCAAGGCGGGGGCGCTCGATCTCGGCCAGGCGCTGGTGGTGGCCGGCGGACGCGTGATCGCCACCGAAGATATCGGTGGCACCGATGAGTTGCTCATGCGCTGCCGCGTCTATCGGGATCGGGGACTGATCGGCGACGGGCACGGCTATATCGTGCTTGGCAAGACCTCCAAGCCCGACCAGCCTCTCCATATCGACCTGCCAGCCGTCGGCATCCGCACGGTCGAGCTTGCCCGTGAGGCAGGTATTTCAGCCATTGCCATCGAGGCTGGGAGAACCCTTGTAATCGGGCGGGCCGAGATGGTCGCTGCCGCTGATGCGGCTGGCATTGCGCTCATCGGCTTTGCGATTCCCAATGGCTAGCCTATTCATCCTCGCCGGCGAGGCGTCTGGCGACCGGATCGGCGCCAACCTCATGCACGGCCTGCGCCATGAACGCCCGGACCTCATGATCAACGGCGTCGGGGGCGACGCCATGGAAGCAGAAGGGCTGCGGTCCCTGTTTCCGATCGATGATCTGGCGGTCATGGGCTATCGCGACGTGATCCTGCGCCTGCCAAGGCTGCTGTGGCGCGCCAACCAGGTCGTCTCCTCCATCCTGCGCGATCGCCCCGATGCCGTTGTGCTCATCGATGCTCAGGTGTTTTCCAGGGTGGTGGCCGGACGGTTGCGCCGGCGCGGCTATCGCGGCGCGATCCTGCTCTACGTGGCCCCCGCAGTGTGGGCCTGGGGGGCGGGGAGGGCAAAAAAGCTCTCGGGCCTATTCGATCAGGTGCTCAGCGTTCTGCCATTCGAACCCGAAGCGATGCGCAGGCTGGGCGGGCCGCCAACGGTCTATGTCGGCCACCCCGCACTCCAGCGTTATCCGTTTCGCTCGACTCAGCCTGCGTCCGGCCCAATCCTGCTGCTACCAGGTAGCCGTACCAGCGAAATCGAAAAACACATGCCCATGTTTGGAGAACTGGCGGGCAGGTTGGCGTCACACCCCCATGTAACGGGCTTTGCGATCCTCTCCACCCGATCTCAAGCGCCCCGCATCGCTCGCATGATTTCCGATTGGCCGGTGCCCGCCGCTCTGCTGGTCGAGCCTGAACAGCGCAGCAACGCTCTACACGAGGCTTTGGCGGCGGTTGCTGTAAGTGGCACCGTGACCCTGGAATTGGCGCTCAGCGGCGTGCCCCACATTCTGACCTATGTGGCCGAGGGGGCTCAGGTGCGGTTGTTCAAGAAAGCCACAAGCCGCTTTATCGGCCTGCCTAACATCATCGCCGGTCGGCAGATCGTCCCGGAAATCCTGTTTGCCCATAAGGGCAAAGCCGATGAACTCACTGCGGCCGCTGATACGCTGCTGGACGATCCCAAAGCCCTTGCGGCGCAAGTTTCCGGCTTTCGCGACGTGCGCTCGCTCATGGAAAAAGGGGCGCCGGAAGCGCCCCTTGAAAATCCTGTTCAGATTGTTCTGACCTGGCTACCCGCCTGAAGCCAAGGCTTCAGCGCCGGGCAATATCCACATAGTCGCGCTGGACCGCACCCTTGTACAACTGACGCGGGCGACCGATCTTTTTCTGCGGATCGCCGATCATTTCCTTCCACTGAGCAATCCACCCCACTGTGCGCGACAGCGCGAAAATGGCGGTGAACATCGAGGTGGGGAAGCCGATGGCGTCAAGGATGATGCCCGAATAGAAGTCGACGTTGGGATAGAGCTTGCGTTCGACAAAATAAGGGTCTTCAAGCGCGATCTTTTCCAGCGCCTGCGCAACCTGAAGGGTGGGGTTGTTTTCGACACCCATCAGCGCGAGCACTTCCCGCGCGGATTCCTGCATCACGGCAGCGCGCGGATCATAGTTCTTATAGACCCGGTGCCCAAAGCCCATCAGGCGGAAAGGGTCGTTCTTGTCCTTGGCGCGTTCGATAAATTCCGGAATGCGATCGACGCTGCCGATTTCACGCAGCATGTTGAGCGCGGCCTCATTGGCACCGCCATGGGCCGGCCCCCAGAGGCACGCAACACCCGCCGCGATGCAGGCAAAGGGGTTCGCGTCAGATGACCCCGACAGACGAACCGTCGAGGTCGAGGCATTCTGCTCGTGATCGGCATGCAGGGTGAAGATGCGATCCATCGCCCGCGCCACCACCGGGTCGACCTTGTATTCCTCGGCCGGCACGGCAAAGCACATGTGCAGGAAGTTGGAGGCATAATCGAGATCGTTGCGCGGATAAACGAAAGGCTGCCCGACCGAATATTTGTAAGCCATCGCCACGATGGTGGGCAGTTTGGCCACCATGCGGATTGAGGCGATCTCGCGCTGTTCAGGATCGGAAATGTCGGTCGAGTCATGGTAGAACGCGGCCATGGCGCCGATCACGCCCGTCACAATCGCCATCGGGTGGGCATCGCGGCGGAAACCACGGAAGAAATAATGGATCTGTTCGTGAACCATGGTGTGGCGGGTCACGCGGATTTCGAAGTCTTTCAGTTCCGCGCTGGTCGGCAACTCACCATAGAGCAGCAAATAGCAGACTTCGAGGTAGGAGCTTTTATCCGCAAGCTGTTCGATGGGATATCCGCGGTAGAGCAATTCGCCCTTGTCACCATCGATAAACGTTATGGCGCTGTCGCAAGCCGCTGTCGAGGTGAAGCCCGGATCGTAGGTGAAAAGGCCGGTCTTCGAATAGAGCGATCGGATGTCGATGACATCAGGGCCCACCGTGCCACTGAGAACCGGGAACTCATAGGTCTGGTCGCCCAGAGTAAGTTTTGCGGAGTGTTCGCTCATCAAGTGCCTCGCGGGTTCAATGGGCTCAGGCACCGCGAGCGTGGAGCTCGCTCAAAACTGAGCACACACAACGGCTTCGTAAAATGCTTCGCTTGGGTATCCGAATTTGGGGAGCCATGCAACTGCGTCATGGCTCTTGACGTATAGGTAAGACGAAAAGCTGATGCGCTCCTACGCCTGCACAAATGTGGCGGTCGCATCCGCCAGCCGGGCCAGGCTTTCCTCGCGCCCGATCAGGACCATCACTTCAAACACACCTGGCGAAACTGTCCGTCCGGTGAGGGCAGCGCGCAGCGGTTGGGCAATCTTGCCAAGCTTCAGGCCAGCTTCTTCGGCGTAGGAGCGCGCTGTTCCATCGAGGTTTTCAACGTTCCAGTCGTCAAGGTTTGCAAACTTGGCAGAGAGCCCGACCAGATGGGTGAGGCCATCTTCGTTGAGCAAGGCCGCTGCCTTGTCCTCAATCACCACGGGACGTGAGGCGTAGATGAACTGGGCGAGATCGATCAGTTCGAGCACGGTCTTGGCGCGTGGCTGTAATTCCGGAATTGCGGCCAGAACCGTATCCTTTTTGGAAACGAGCCCGGCATAGTCGGCGTTGCGGCCGGTCTCGGACGCTGTGTCGACCATAATGTCATAGAGCCGTGCGGGATCGGCGGCGCGGATATAATGGCCGTTCAGATTGTCGAGCTTGGCGAAATCGAAACGCGAGGCACCCTTGTTGAGCGCTTCCAGCGAGAACCATTCCACCATCTGGTCGGTCGAAAAGATTTCATCGTCACCATGGGCCCAGCCCAGCCGGGCCAGATAGTTGCGCAGCGCTTCCGGCAAATATCCCATCTGCCGGTAGGCTTCCACGCCCATCGCGCCATGACGCTTGGACAGCTTGGCGCCATCAGGTCCGTGGATCAGGGGGATGTGCGCCATTTCGGGCACGGCCCAGCCCATCGCCTGATAGATGACGATCTGGCGTGCGGCATTGGTCAGGTGATCATCGCCGCGAATGATGTGGGTGACGCCCATGTCGTGGTCGTCCACCACCACGGCATGCATGTAGGTGGGCGTGCCATCCGAGCGCAGGATGATGAAATCATCAAGGTTTTCAGCCTTGAACACGACGTCGCCCTGTACCCGGTCCCGAACGACGATGTCGCCCGATTGCGGCGCCTTGATCCGGATCACGGGCTCGACGCCCTCTGGCGCTTCAGACGGATCGCGGTCGCGCCACCGTCCATCATAGCGAGGCGGGCGGCCTTCTGCGCGCGCCGTTTCGCGCATCTCGGTGAGTTCTTCGGGCGAGCAATAGCATTTGTAGGCGTTGCCCGATGCGAGCAGCTCCCGCGCCACTTCCGCGTGCCGGGCGGCGCGCGCGAACTGGGAGATGGGCTCGCCATCCCAGGTCAGTCCGAGCCAACTTAAGCCATCGAGAATGGCCGTGACCGCTGCGTCCGTCGAACGCTCGCGGTCGGTATCCTCAATCCGCAGCAGCATCTTTCCGCCCGTGTGCCGCGAAAACACCCAGTTGAAAAGGGCGGTACGGGCGCCGCCGATATGCAGAAAACCGGTGGGAGAAGGGGCAAAACGCGTAACGACGGGTGTGGACATTTGGGCTTACCGCTTGGAGATTTCTTGGCCCCGTGTGTACCATAGCACCCGCCGAGCGCAAGGGTGGGGGCGCGGGGGGATGGGGCAAACAGTCACAAAGTTCGGGATTTTCGCGGACTGGCGAAATCAGTTTGCCGACGCGGTGTCGGACGCTGTGACCCAGAGGCGCAATTTCGTCTTGTGGCCGTTTGTGATGATCCTCGGACTGGCGACTTACCGAAGCCTGCCCGTCGAGCCGCAACCGGTGACGCTGGTGATGGCCCTCCTGGCCTTTCTCATATTGGAGATTGCCCGGCCCAACAGCAACGGCTTCGCACAGATGGGCATGATTTTTTGCTTGGGAATCATGCTGTTACCGATTCATGGTGCGCTTCTGGGAACGGCGATGCTCGACGCGCCGCGCTATGGAACCTATACGGCAAGGGTCGATTCCATCCCGTTCAACGATGGCCAGCAACAGCGCTGGATCCTCTCCGATATCGAGGGGGACGAGGCGTGGACGGTGCCGCCGGTGCGCCGGGCCAGAATCGTCGTTCAGGGCGATTATCCGGTGGTGCCCGGAGACAGGATCGAGGCGCGCATCCGGTTCTACCCGGTACCGGCCCCCGCGGTGCCCGGGGGGCACGACTCACAATTTGCAAGCTATTTCAGCGGTATCGGTGCTTATGGGAATGCTTTTGATGAGGTCATCGTTACGCCCGGAACAAGCAAAACGCTCCAGCGCATCGTGGAACACGCCCGCAACGCCATCACCGCCCGCCTGGTCAATCAACTGGGAGACAGGATCGGGGGCATCGCGGCGGCGCTGATCTCCGGCGACCAGAGCCGGATTTCGGACGAGGATTATGACGTGATGGCCCAGGCGGGGATCGTGCATGTGATCTCGATCTCGGGCCTGCATTTGACGCTGGTTGCCGGGACCATGCTGCTCTGTGTGCGCTTCGTGCTGGCGCTCGGGCACGGGGTGACCCAGCGCTGGCCGATCAAGAAAATCGCCGCCGTGTTCGGTATCGTCACCGCTATCGGCTACATGATGCTTTCAGGAATGGTCATTCCGGCGGTCCGCTCGACCATCATGCTAGGCCTTGTTTTTGCTGCGATAATTGCCGGACGACAGGCACTGACCATGCGCAATGTCGCCATCGCTGCCCTGATCATCATCGCTGTTGAGCCAGCCAGCGTGTTCCGCCCGTCCTTCCAGCTGTCGTTTGCCGCCGTCGTGGCCCTGATAGCGGCCTATGAACTGGTGCGCAGGCGACGCGAGGCGCGGCAGGGTCCCGCGAGGGGCAGGGTATGGCGTATGTCGATCGACGTTGCCATGACCAGCCTGATCGCCGGACTGGCAACGCTGGTGTTCACCGCATACCACTTTCAGCAGACCGCGCCGTTCGGGGTATTGGGCAATCTGATGGTGATGCCCGCCGTCAGTTTCGTCATGATGCCAGCGGCACTGTTTGGGACTCTGCTGCTGCCATTCGGGCTGGAAGGCCCGGTTTACATGGCTTTGGGGTGGAGCGTCGAGTTCATGCTGTGGTGCGCGACGTTCGTGCGCGACCTGGCCGGAGGGTTTGATCCCAGCCCGATCCTTGCCCCATCTGCGCTGCTGGTGACGCTGGCGGCGCTCGCCTGGCTGGCCTATTTCCGTGACGGGATCAGACTGTTGGGGCCGCTGCTGGCGGTGCCGGTGATTGCGGTGTGCTGTCTTGAGCCGGTACCCGATATCCTGATCGCCGACCAGAGCCAGGCGCTGGCGGTGCGCCATGGAGGGGAACTTGCCCTGATTGCGGGACGCCTGAACACCTTTGCCACCAATGTCTGGTCGGAACGCTACATCACCGACATTGGTAAGTCCCATGAAAATAACCATTGCGATTCAATGGGATGCGTTATCGATTCCGACAAAGGGTTCACGCTGGCGCTGGTCAAGACGCGGGCGGCATTCGATGAGGATTGCCGCGTAGCCGACATTGTGGTGACGCGCCTCGTGGCGCCATCAGCCTGCCGCGAGGTGGCGCGGATGGTGGTGGACGCCAGCGACCTTGAGCGGCTTGGGGCGCATATGATCGGCTGGAACGAGAAGGCGCTGACCGTGAGAACGGCGATCGATCCGCCGGATCGTCCATGGCGGATCGGTAGTGTAAGCCGTTGAAATATCGGCTTAATAGCGGCGCAGAAGACCGACCAGACGCCCCTGGACCTTGACCCGGTCCGGGCCGAAGATGCGGGTTTCGTAAGCGGGGTTGGCGGCTTCGAGGGCGAGGGCATTGCCCTTCTTGCGCAAGCGCTTGAGCGTGGCTTCCTCGTCATCGACAAGCGCAACCACAATCTCCCCGTTGCCGGCGGAATCCTGCTTGCGAATCAACACTGTATCGCCATCGAAGATGCCCGCATCGACCATGGAATCCCCGCGAACCTCAAGGGCGAAATGCTCGCCCGTGCCCAGCATTTCGGGGGGGACGGCGATGGTGTGGGAGTGGGTCTGGATCGCTTCGATGGGCACACCAGCGGCGATCCGGCCCATCACCGGAATGGCGACGGAGCTACTGGGGTCCGGGGTGGAAGCCGTTGATTTTGCGGGGACTTTTCCAAGATTACCCTCGATGACGCTGGGCTCGAACCGGGCCTTGCGGCCACCCAATGAAGGGTTCATGGAATCGGGGAGCTTGATCACTTCCAGCGCCCGGGCCCGGTTGGGCAGGCGGCGGATAAACCCGCGCTCTTCCAATGCCGTGATCAGACGATGAATCCCGGATTTCGATTTAAGATCAAGGGCTTCCTTCATTTCATCAAACGAAGGAGGGATGCCGCTTTCTTTCATCCGTTCATGAATGAACATCAAAAGTTCATGCTGCTTATGCGTCAACATTGGCGATTCCCCCACCAGTATCGAATCGGAACAAATATTGAACTTTTATATATGTTCTGTAAATGTTCCGCAAGTGGGTTGCCAATTCCCGTGTCAACATTTGGGATAAAATGTATGGACTTGTGCGAAATTAAGAGCCGGAATGCCTAAACAATCCTCTCTTTGTTCGATGAGCACTTCGGCATCGGCCAGAGACGACAGATGCCCGCTGTCGGTCTGTAGGATCGGCTCGACCAGTGTGCCCCGCTTCGGGTCGCTGATCAGCCGCCCACGCCGGAAATGACGGCGGGGTCCATTGGGGGGCAGCGGCGCGGCGAGCGGAAGGAAAAAGGACGGCGGGGGAGCGGAGCCGACGAGAGCGAGAAGGGCGGGCACAACGAACAGGCGCGCGGTGACCAGCGCCGATACGGGATTGCCCGGAAGGCCGAAAACAAGAGTGCGGCCCCGGCGCCCGACCATCAGGGGGCGGCCCGGGCGCATGGCGATGCGCCAGAAGTCGATATCGACCCCATTGGCGCGCAGCATGTCCTGAACGTAATCGTGTTCGCCCACACTGGCCCCGCCAGTGGTGACGAGGATGTCAGGGGCAGCGTCCAGCGCCGCGGCAAGGGCCGCGCCCAGAACCTCGCGATCATCCGGGACGATGCCCAGATCGGTGACGGTGCTGGCATAGGGGGCAAGGAAGGCGGACAGGCCGGTCGAGATCGAGGCGACGATCTGGTCGGGGCCGACCGTGCTGCCGGGCAGAACGAGTTCATCGCCTGTGGCCAGAAGCGCGACCCGGGGCAGGGTGGCGACGCTGAGCGTATCGACGTTACCCGCCGCAACGAGGGCGAGGCGGGCGGGGGTCAGCCTCGCGCCAACGGGGACCAACGCATCGCCAAGTGCGAAATCGGCGCCCCGGAACCGGATATTGAGACGGGGCGCGACGGTCTGCTCGAAGTGAATTGCCGCGCCGTCAGCGTGGGTGTGTTCCTGAATGACCACAGCATCGGCCCCTTGCGGGACCGGAGCGCCGGTGAAAATGCGGGTGCACTGGCCGGGGCCGATGGTGCCGGAAAATCCCGAACCGGCCTGCGCCATGCCGATCATCTCCAGCGTTGCGCCGGGGGCGACATCCGCGGCGCGGACGGCATAGCCATCCATGGCGCTGACATCGAAGGCGGGATTGAACAGGCGCGCGGTGATGGGGGAGGCTGTGGTGCGCCCGGACGCAGCGGACAGAGCAACGGTTTCGGCTGGCAGCGGGGTGATGGCGGAGAGAACGCGCGCCAGGGCCTCATCGACGGAAATCATGGGGTGGCCCGTGAGAAATCGCCCGATTTGCCGCCGCTTTTTTCCATAAGCTGCAGATCGGTGATGGTCATGGATTTATCGAGGGCCTTGGCCATGTCGTAAAGGGTGAGGGCGGCGACAGAGGCGGCGGTCAGCGCTTCCATCTCGACGCCGGTGCGACCCACGGTTTCTACAGTAGCGCGAATAGAGATGGTGCCCGTCTTTTCGCCCGGTTCAATGTCCACCGCGATCCGGGTGATGGGGATGGGGTGGCAGAGCGGGATCAACTCGGACGTCTTTTTGGCAGCCATGATTCCGGCAACACGAGCCACGGCAACCGCATCGCCCTTTTTCAGCTCGCCGCCAAAAATGGCGGAGACGATATCGGGGGTGGCGTTGAAGGTGGCTCCGGCCACGGCCCGACGGGCGGTCTGATCCTTGCTGCTGATATCGACGATGCGGGCCGCGCCCTGATCATCGAGATGGGTCAGCCCGCCGCCCATGGCTCAGGCTCCGGTCAAAAGGGCGTGGGTGGCCGCCGTCACGTCATCCTGACGCATCAGGCTTTCGCCGACGAGGAAACAGCCAACGCCGGCGGCGGCCTCAAGGTGGCGCACATCCTCATGGGTGAAGATGCCGCTTTCCGACACCAGCAGGCGATCGTCGGGTACCATGCCAGCAAGGGCAATGGTGGTATCGAGGGTGACCTCGAAACTGCGCAGATTGCGGTTGTTGATGCCGATAAATTCGGCCCCCAGCGCCACGGCGCGCTCCATCTCGGGCGCGTCATGGACCTCGACCAGAGCATCCATGCCCCATTCGGCGGCGGCGTCGAGCAAATGGCGGGCGGCGGTGTCATCGACGGAGGCGAGGATGATCAGGATGCAGTCAGCACCCCAGGCGCGCGCTTCGGCGACCTGATAGGGCTCGAACAGGAAATCCTTGCGCAGAACGGGAAGGGCAGTCGCCGCGCGGGCTTCGCCCAGAAATTCCGGCCGTCCCTGAAAGGACGGAGTATCGGTTAGAACCGAAAGACACGCGGCTCCGCCAGCCTCATAGGCCTTGGCGAGGGCAGGTGGATTGAAGTCGGCGCGGATCAGGCCCTTTGAGGGGCTGGCTTTCTTGACCTCGGCGATAAGACCGTATTCGCCCGCTGCGCGTTTGCGCTTGAGGGCATCGACAAAGCCGCGCGGGGCGTCGCGATCGCGGGCGGCGGCGGCCAGTTCGGCCAGCGGCAGGGCGGCTTTGGCGGCGGCGATTTCCTCGCGCTTATAGGCTTCGATCTTACGCAGGATATCGGTCATCTAGTTCCTCGCTACGGCGATCAGCTTGTCCAGCGTCGCCTTCGCCCTGCCGCTGTCGATCAGCTCGGCGCCCATCGCCACGCCATCGCGCAGGGTTTCAACCTTATCAGAAATGATCAGGGCCGCCGCGGCGTTGAGCAACACGATGTCGCGATAGGGGCCCTTTTCCCCATCGAGCATCCGGCGCAGGGTGGCGGCGTTGTATTCGGGATCACCACCGACGATGTCCTCAAGGCTCACGCGCTCCAGGCCGGCTTCCTCGGGCGTGACTTCGAACGAGGTCAGATTGCCGTCGCGGATCTGGGAGACGAAGGAGGGGCCGGTGGTGGACAGTTCATCGAGCCCGCTATGGCCGAAAACCACCCAGGCGGTCTGGGCCTGATTGGCCAGCAGCGCCGCGGCGACCGGTTCGACCCATTCGCGGTCGTAAACGCCGAGCAGATAGCGGCGGACGCCAGCGGGGTTGGACTGGGGCCCGAGCAGGTTGAACATGGTGCGCACGCCCATTTCCGCCCGCGCCGGACCGACATGACGCATGGCGGGGTGGTGGTTGGGAGCGAACATGAAGCCGATGCCCGCTTCGCTGATACAGGCGGCGATGCGTTCAGGCGACAGGTCGAGCTCGATGCCGAGCTTTTGCAAGGCTTCTGCCGAACCCGATTTTGAAGACAGGGCGCGATTGCCATGTTTGGCGACGGGAACACCGGCGGCGGCAACCACGAATGAAGCCCCGGTCGAGATGTTGAGGGTACCCGCACCATCGCCGCCCGTGCCCACGATATCGATGGCATCG
>NZ_DATMGM010000026.1:0-51759 GCF_035555455.1 Pelagibacterium sp.
TCGAGAACGCTCTGGGCGTCGGCGGGACGGAATTCGGCCAGACGTGCGACGAAGCGAGTCGTGCCGGCGCCCGACCAGGTCCAGGAAAACAATGGATTGGTCACCGCCTGATCGGCCAGACCCAGGCCCGCCCGCCGCAGACCAAAACGCAAAACTTCAAACACGCCCACACCCGGAACTCTACTCGCGGCACTGGAGGGCCGGGCGGTTCAAGCATCGCCCCTGCGCACGTCCAGCCCCTTGAGTTGCCGCGCTTGGGTCCGCAAAGCAAAATGCATTTGGCCCGCAAGCACGCCAATGTAGCATCAACTTTGCGTTAACCACAGGGCGGAGTGAAGATTATCCCGTCCATTCTCACCTTTTGACAAACCGGGCGGCAAAAAAACCGTCAAGACCGCCGTCAACTGCGCCGGGGAGGTCAAGCGCGGGGGTGAGGCGGAGCGCGCCGTCGGCAGTGATCGGGGCGCTCCAGCCATCGAGTTCTTCCGCGGTGATTGGATCGAATTCGAGGTCCTTGAGCGCTTCCGCGGCCCAGCGAAGATGGGATTCGCCTTCTTCGGGTTCCAGCGAGCACACGCAATAGACCAAGCGCCCGCCGGGCTTGAGCAGGGATTGCGCGTGAACCAGCATTTGCCGTTGCAGGGCGACACGACCCGCGATGCCCTTTTCATCCCGATGCCAGAGCACTTCAGGGTGGCGGCGGAACGTTCCGGTCGCCGAACAGGGCGCATCGAGCAGCACCGCATCGAATATTGGGCCCGGGGCATAGTCGAGCGCGTCGGCGACCACCATTTCGGCATTAAGGTGCAGGCGCTCAAAATTGGCTGTCACCCGCTCCATGCGTTCGGCAGACAGATCGAGGGCGGTCACGGTGCTGCCGGCGGCTGCCAGTTGGGCGGCCTTGCCACCGGGCGCGGCGCACAGATCGAGCACTTTTTCACTCGCCTGGACACCGAGCAGTCGGGCGGGGATTGCCGCAGCGACATCCTGCACCCACCATTTCCCCTCGGCAAAGCCGGCAAGATCGGAGACCGCAGCGTCGCGCTCGGCGAGCCGTACGGTGTCGCCCAGGAGCGGCTGGGCGCCCAGCGTTTCGACAAGCGCCGGATCGGCGGATTTAAGGGTCAGATCGAGGGGCGGCGTTTCGGTGAGGAGATCGGTGAAGCGCTCAAAGGCGGCATCGCCATAGGCGGTGCGCCAGCGTGCTTGCAGCCAGTCGGGAACCAAAAGCGCAGCGGGCAGGGCAGCGAGCGCCGCCGCATCGCGCTGTACCGAGCGCAGAACGCCATTGACCAGCTTGTCGAACCGTCCGGCGCGCTTGTCGGCGCGGGCTGCTTCAACGGCAAGATGAATCGCGGAATGCGCGGCGATGCCATCAATGAACAGCAATTGCGCGATGCCCAGCCGCAGCACCGCTTCGAGGATGCCGGCGCGCTGGGGGACGCCTTTTGACAGCGCCCGGTTGAGAATTTCGCTGATCTGGCCGTGTCGGCGCAGGGCGATAGTCACCATGCGGTTGGCGAGGGCGCGGTCGCGTCCCTCCTGTAGCCGCTCGGGCCCAATGGGGGAAAATGGCTTGCCGTCGAGCACTGCCTTAAGGTGAAAAGCGGCCTCAAGCCGAAGCCTGAGACCGGGTCGGTCGTGTTTGTCGTTCAAAATCTGTCCTATCCCCAGGGGCCCGCCGCGCCACCTTCATCCGGACGGCGGCGTGTGCCGGGCGGACGCCAGCTCTGGCCGGGCCGGGTGGTGGTCGTCGCCGGGTTTACCCGCGAACGCGGCGTTTGGCCACCGCCTCCGCCACCATTACGCGCCATTTCCATCAGCGCGGCGATGCGGTTGCCGACATCGGGGTGGGTGGAGAACAGATTGTCCATGCGGGCACCCGACAGGGGGTTGGAAATATACATATGCGCCATGGCGGGTGCGCGTTCGGCAGCCATGTTGACGGTGCGCTGGCCTGCGGCAGAAATCTTTTCCAGCGCGGTGGCAAGGGCGAGCGGATCATCGCAGATCGCCGCGCCGTCGCGGTCGGCTTCGTATTCGCGCGTCCGGCTGACCGCCATCTGCACCAGCATGGCGGCGATGGGGGCCAAAAACACCATGGCGATCACCCCGATGAACCCGAGCGGATTGTTATTGTCGCGATTGCCGCCGAAAAACAGGCCGAACTGGGCCAGCATCGAAATCGCGCCTGCCAGGGTGGCGGTGATGGTCATGGTGAGGGTATCGCGATTTTTGATATGGGCCAGCTCGTGCGCGATGACGGCGGCGACCTCGCGGCTGTCGAGGTGGCGCACGAGGCCCGAGGACACGGCCACGACGCCCTTATCCGGGCTGCGCCCGGTGGCAAAGGCATTGGGCTGGTCGGTCTCGATCAGATAGAGCCGAGGCATCGGCAGGCCGGCATTTTCGGCAAGCCGCTGTGTCATCGCGTAGAGATCGGGTGCCGAGCGGGGATCGATCTCGCGCGCGCCCTGCACCGAAAGCACCATTTTATCAGAGTTCCAATAAGCAAAGGCGTTGGTGCCCAGCGCAAACAGCAGGGCAATCACGGTGCCGCCTGTGCCCCCGATCAGATAGCCCACGCCCATGAAGAGCGCAGTCATGCCAGCCAGCAGGATTGTGGTTCTCAGCGTGTTGATCATCAAATGCTCGGCTTTCCCCGATAGATTCGTTCCCGAAACGCTCTATATGATGGTAACGCCCATGGCGGCCAACAAGTACCGTCCCGCAAAAGCGAAGAGAAAAACCCATGTCCGAAACGCAAAAAGTCAAGCGTCCCGATCCGGAAATCGCGCGGCGCGCCCTGGAAGAAGCCCGGGCGCGGCGCGTGGCGATCGATGCCAGGACCAGTGACGCCCCGACCGAGATCGACGGACGTGGCGGGCTCGACCCGGCCCGTTACGGCGACTGGGAAATCAAGGGCATTTCCTCTGACTTCTGAACCGAGGTCAGCCCAGAAGACCCAACACCACGCCCTGCACGATCATCACGGCCAGCAAATAGCCGCCATCGATCACCGCCAATGACCATTTCTGGCCCTGATAGCGGTGGTTGATGATGATCGAGGTGATAATGAAGCCCAGCCACAGGTGGATGCCCACGGTGACGGCATTGCCCAGTGTCATGGTGCCAAGGATCAGCGGGGTCAGCAGCGCCAGGAAATAGGCCATGACCAGTTGCATGGCGGCGTTCCAGACAAAGGCCGCTGAGCCACCGGCTCCGCGCTTGATCTGTTCCATGGTCTTGCCGGTGGCCGACAACCATTGGCGGGAGAGGCCCATGTACCAGGCAGCACCCAAGGCCATCGAAGCCACCATGGCCAAAACGATGGCCAGCCAGTTGACGCCCAGATAATTCATCGTCCCCTCCCAAGGATTTTTTCAGCCCGTTACTGAGTGTGCGCCTGTTTGGTTTGGGCGTCCATGGCAAGTCGTCAGGGCTCGGTTTCTCCCATGCGGCACACTATGGCCCATTCTTCCTCCGTCACCGGCTGGACCGAAAGGCGCGAATTGTTGACGAGGACCATGTTCTCAAGGTCCGGATTAGCTTTGATCTCGTCGAGCGTGACCGGGCGTTTGAACGGACGCACCGCTTCGACATCGACGCATTCCCAGCGCGGATCGTCGGTGGTCGAATCGGGATGGGCTTCATTGGCGACGCGCACGATCCCCACGACTGCTTTTTCTTTCACCGAATGGTAGAAAAAGCCCAGATCGCCCTTTTTCATGGCGCGCATATTGTTGCGGGCGGCGTAATTGCGCACCCCGTCCCATTGCTCGGGCGCACCCTTGGCCACCTGATGGTGCCAGCCCCAGGTCTCGGGCTCGGATTTGAACAGCCAGTATGCCATCAGATGTGCTCCGGACGTTTGATGACCCAATTCCAGGGTTTGACTTCGACGCTGGCAAACACACCTTCGGTTGCGTAGGGATCGGCGCCGACCAGCGCCGTAGCGGCGTCGTGGTCAGCCGCCCGGATCACCATCATCGAACCGACCGCGTTGCCGTTTTCATCGAGGAACGGACCGGCCAGAACCATGGCGTCGGTCTTTTCCTCCCAATAGGCGAGGTGAGCGGGGCGAACCTCCTGACGCCGTGCGAAATGGTCCGGCTTGTCGAGGCCGATCACTGCGAACATTTTTGTCATTGTCATCCTTCCCGTTTCAAAGGGCGGCGCATCAGCATGGGCACGATGGCCTCGATTTGTGCTTCGCCCGACAGCAGCATGTCCACCGCCCCGATCAGCGGGGCGTCGATCTCGTGGCGCAAGGCGATGGCGCGGGCCACCGGGGCGGTGAAAACGCCCTCGGCCAGTCCCATGCCAGAAGAACTTATTTCGTCAACGCCCATTCCTTGTCCCAGCGCCATGCCGAAGCGGTAATTGCGGGAGGCGCTGGAGGTGCAACTGAGCGCCAGATCGCCAATGCCGGCAAGCCCAGCGAGGGTTGCCTCGTTGCCGCCCAGCGCGGCAATCATCGGACCCATTTCGGCAAAGGCGCGGGCCAGAAAGGCCGAGCGGGCCGACAGGCCCAGCTCCGCGCCGTCAATGGCTCCGGCACCAAGCGCATAGACATTCTTGAGCGCACCGCACAACTCTACCCCGGCAATATCGCCGCTGGCATAGGGACGGAAACTGTCGGACGCCAACAGGGTTGCGATGGTTTCGGCGCGGTCGCCCGTCGGCCCCGCCAGCGTCACCGCCGTGGGTTTCCCTGCCGCCACGTCATGGGCAAAACTGGGGCCTGACAGAACGAAGGGTTCGGCATCGGGGGCGGTCTGGGCCAATATCTGGCTCTGACGGTCATTGGTGCCGGTTTCCAATCCCTTGGCGCATAAAATCACCGGCTTTCCGGCCAGCCGCTCGGGGCCGATGGCGGCAAGCGTCGCCCGGCTCGCCTGCGCCGGCACCACCAGCAGAATGGCGTCGGCCTGTTCAAGGCCGGAAAAACCTGTTTGAGCGAAGAGGTCGGGATCGAGCGCGATGTCGCCAAGATAGGTATTCAGGGTGTGGCGAGAATTGATCTCGTCCACCGTATTTGCGTCCCGTGCGACGAGCGAGACGCGGTTTCCAGCCAGGCGTGCCGCCTGCGCCAGCGCCGTGCCCCAGGACCCGGCACCGATGACAAAGATTGAGGCGCTCACATTGGGTCTCGCTGCAATTGGTCGAGCGGCCAGCGCGGACGCGCGGCGCTGTCGAAACCGTCCGTCAGACCCAGCGCGAAACGCTCCGCACCCGCCCAGGCGATCATCGCTCCATTGTCGGTGCACAGTGCGGGGGGCGGAATGACCAGATTTGCGCCGGCCGCGTCGGCAACTTGCGCCAGGGCGGTGCCGATGGCGCGGTTGGCGGCGACCCCGCCGGCCACGACAAAGGTGGGGGTGAGATCAGGATAGGTCTCGGCGAAGCGGTCGAGGGCCTGTCGAGCACGGGTTGCGACGATATCGGTCACCGCTGCCTGAAAGCTGGCGCACAGGTCCGCAATATCGGCCTGCGAAACCGGGGCCACCGATTCTGCGGCCAGCCGCATGGCGGTCTTGAGGCCGGAGAAAGAAAAATCGAGCCGTTTTTCCCGCAACAGGGGACGGGGGAGGGCGAACCGCTTGCCGTTCCCCCCGAGCGCGGCGCGTTCGACCTCGGGGCCGCCCGGATAGCCCAGCCCCAGCAGCTTGGCGGCCTTGTCAAAGGCTTCTCCCAATGCGTCGTCTATGGTGCCGCCCCAGCGCTCATAGTTGCCGACGCCTTTGACCAGCACGATCTGGGAATGGCCGCCCGAGACCAGCAGCAGCAGATAGGGAAAGGTAACGCCATCGGTAAGGCGCGCGGTCAGCGCGTGGCCTTCGAGGTGGTTGACGGCAATGAGCGGCTTGCCACTGCCGGCTGCCAGTGCCTTGCCTGTGGTCAGCCCCACCAGGACCCCGCCGATCAACCCCGGCCCTGCGGTGGCGGCGATCGCATCGATATCGGCAAGCGATGTGTCTGCTGCATCGAGCGCCCGGGCGATGATCGCGTCGAGGTGAATCACATGCGCCCGAGCCGCCAGTTCGGGAACCACGCCGCCAAAGGCGCGGTGTTCATCGATCTGGCTGCGGACGATGTTGGAGACAATCTCCCCGCGTCCATCGGAAAAACGCCGGACGACAGCTGCGGCGGTCTCGTCGCAACTGGTCTCGATCCCCAAAATCAGCGTGTCGCGATCCATTGCGGCGATCTGGTCTCTGGCCCTTGGCTGTGGTCTGATGCAAAAAGCGGATCGCAATCCGCTATTCGCGCGTTGGAAAAGCGCGCCCATCTGTGACACCTGCGAGGCCATATTGCAATCTCCTGCTCCCACTCCCGTTCTCACCATCGGTACGCGCGGTTCGCCGCTGGCGCGCGCGCAGGCTCACGAGGTCCGCGACCGGCTCGCTGCCATCCATGGGCTGGAGGCCGACAGCATCGCCATCAAGGTGATCAAGACCAGCGGCGACATGATTCTCGACCGCCCGCTTTCAGAAGTGGGGGGCAAGGGGCTGTTCACCAAGGAGCTGGAGGTGGCGCTGGCCGCAGGTGAGATCGATATCGCCGTTCACTCGGCCAAGGATGTGGCGACCACCTTGCCCGAGGGCATGACCCTTCCGGCCTATCTGCCACGCGAGGACGTGCGCGACGCGTTTCTGTCCCTTAGGGCCAAAAGCCCCGATCATCTGCCCGAAGGAGCGGTGATCGGCTCGTCTTCGCTGCGCCGCCGGGCCCAGATGAAGCGTTTCCGCCCCGATTTCCGCACGGTGGAGTTTCGCGGCAATGTGCAGACGCGGCTGCAAAAGCTGGCCGACGGCGTCGCCGATGCAACATTGCTGGCGGTGGCCGGGCTCAATCGGCTCGGCGAAGCCCATCGAGTGACCCATGTGCTCGATCTGGCGCAGTTCCCGCCGGCACCGGCTCAGGGGGCCATTGTCATCGAAAGCCGGGACGACGATAGCGAAGCCATCCGGCTGGTGGGGATGCTCGATGATCCCGACACTCGCCTGAAGGTCGAGGCCGAGCGCGCCTTTCTCAAAACCCTCGACGGCTCGTGCCGTACGCCGATCGCAGCGCTGACGACACTGGCGGACGGGCGGCTGACCCTGTTTGGGCAGATCCTGTCCCCCGATGGGTCGGAAGTGCATGAAGACGAGGTCAGTGGCGACGCAGATACGGGCGCAGAGCTGGGCCGCAGGCTTGGCGAGATGCTGCTTGCGCGGGCGGGAGAGGACTTCTTCACGCGCCTGCGACAGGGCTGATCATGGAAAAACGCACCATTCTGGTCACCCGGCCTCAGCTCGATGCGGAGCGCACCGCTGCCGGGCTGGCGGCGCTGGGCCTGTCCCCGATCATCGCCCCAATGCTCGAAGCACGGTTCACGGACGTCGATTTGCCCGATCCCTCCGGCTTCGTGGCGATTGCGGCCACTTCGGCCAACGGCATCCGCGCGCTGGCGGCCCGTCCCGAAGGGGAGGCTTTCGCTCACCTGCCGGTCTATGCGGTGGGCGATCACACCGGCGCTGAAGCGCGGGCGGCGGGGTTCGAGCAGGTTCGGGCATCCGAGGGCACCCTCTATCACCTGAGTCGCGATATCATCGCCGATCGGCCAGAGGGCAGGATTTTTTATCCTGCCGCCCACCATCAGAGCGGCGATCTGGCCGGGCTGCTGGCCGCGTCGGGAATCGAAGTGACCTCGCGTATTCTCTATGAAATGCATGCGGCGACCAGCCTGGCGCCGGGCCTGAGGGAGCGGCTGCTGGCCGGGGACATCGACGGCGCGGTGTTTTATTCCCGGCGCACGGCAGAAGTGTTCGCCGGGCTGGTGGGGGGCGAAGAGTTCGCGCCGCTGCGCGGGAAACTCCATTGCCTGTGTATGTCGGAGAACGTCGCCGAGCCGCTGGTTTCGGCCCGGTTCGTGCGGATCGGCCTGGCCGATGCACCCTCCCACGAAGCGGTGATGGTCCTAGCGCTGGCTTTTGCGCGCGATCAAATCAGTCCATGATGGCGCGGGCACACCCGACCGATTCACCTGAATAGAGGCAGGCTGAAATGGCAGAAAAGAAATCCGGTCCGGTCAAACCCCCGATTATTGACGCCACGCCGCGCCGCGAGGGCGCCGAAAAGCGAGCGGCTAGTGGCGGGGCGTCCGGGGCCAGGCCAGAGCCTTCTGCCCCTGCGTCAGCTTCCGCGACGCCTGCTTCCGCCACGCGTCCTGAACCCAAGCAGAAAGCGTCGGACAGCAAGCCAGCCAGCGCAACTCAGCCGGCCCCTTCTGCGTCTTCGGCGCCCCGTTCGGACGCCGCTGCGGCCTCGCCTGCGTCCGGCCCCGGCGCCATGTCGCCTCTCGTGCTGGCAGGGAGCGTCGGCGGGGGCGCGTTGATCGGGTTGGCGCTGGCCTATGGGGTGGCGCTGGCCGGGTGGTGGCCGCAGCCCGGAGCCTTGGACGGTGGAGAGATTGCCGCACTGGAGGCCCGCACCACCGAAATGGAACGCGCGCTCGCCGGGCAGGCTTTGGAACGCACTGCGCTGGAAGACAGACTCGGCGCGGCGGAGATGGCGCTCGGGCAGCTTTCTGCGGCAGAAGCGCCGTCCCTGGACGGGCTGGCCGCAGAGGCCGATCTGGACGCGCTGTCCACGCGGGTGGACGAACTGGCAAGCCGTCTCGATGCGGTGGCGGCAGGGGCCTCCGCTGAGGATTCGACCCGTATCGCGACCGAATTGACGGGGATTGCGGCACAGGCTTCCGACCTGTCGGCGCGGCTTGATGCGCTTGAACCGCAAGTGGCGAATCTTGCCCCCAGAATTGCGGCGACAGAGGCACGTGTGGATGATCTCGACACCCGCATTGCCGACCAGCCGGCCTTTGAGGCGGTTTCCGCCGAACGGGACCGGGTTGCCTTGTTGCCGTCTGCTCTTGGCGCGCTGGAGCGGGCGGTGACCTCCGGTCAGCCCTTTGCCGTCGAGTTGGCGGCGCTCGAACCGCTGCTGCCATCGTTGCAGATTTCGCCGCAGGTGCGGGCTGTTGCCGCAAGCGGTGCCGATACCGACGCCGGGCTCCTGGCGAGGTTTCGCGCGGAAATCCCCGACATTCTCGCCGCCCGTCCCCGCGACCCCGAGGCGGGTTGGGCCCAGACCCTGCTCGATCAGGCGGCTTCGGCCATCGCCCTGCGCCCTACTGCAGGGGATACTCCCCAGGCGCTGGTTGGCCGCACCGAAGAAGCGCTGGAAACAGGCGATGTGAACACCGCTGCCGCCGCCTTTGCTGCGCTGCCCGCGCCCATGCAACAGGCCGCGCCCGGGTTCACCGAAGCTTGGGCACGCACGCTCGCCGCCCGGGACCTGCTGGAGACTATCCGCGCCGCCGACCCGATTGCACCTGCCACGGAGGCCAGCCAATGATGCGCCTCGTTCTCTATCTCGTCGCCAGCCTGGTTTTGGCGTTGGGCGCGGCCTGGACCATGAGTTTGCCGGGCACCGTGGAGATTGCCTTCGGTTCGTGGCGCATGAGCCCGGGGCCGGGCTTTGCCATTCTGACCGTTCTGGTGATCGCCGTACTGGCCGCTTTGCTCTGGGGGCTATTTTCGCGTGCCATTGGCGCGCCTGCTGCGCTGGCCCGCGCCAATGCCCGGAGGCGGGAAAAGGCGGGCGTCGAAGCGCTCTCCGACGCGGTGATCGCCTTGCAGGCGGGCGAATTTTCCAAGGCCCGGATGCTGGCGCGCGATGCCCGGGCCAAGCTTCCCGATAATCCGGCGGCCAAGTTGCTCGAAGCAAGGACCGAATTGGCGCTGGGCGATCTGGCATCGGCGCGAGAACATTACCGCGCTCTGATTTCCAACGAGCGGACCGCGCTTGCGGCGCTGTCGGGGCTTTACGATCAGGCGCGCACCCAGAACCGCAATACAGCTGCGATCACCTTTGCCCGCAAGGCGCTGGCGATTTCGCCCAGCCTCGATTGGGCCTCGGAGGCGGTGTTTGACGATCTGGCTGCCCGCGGGGACTGGGCCGAGGCGCTTAATATGAGCGCGTCGCTTCCAGCCCGCACGCGGGTGCAGAAAGCTGCCAAGAGCCGGCGGCAGGGGGTTCTGGAAACCGCTCTTGCCCTGACGCTGGAAGAAACCGAGCCGGACGCCGCCTATGAGCATGCCCAAAAGGCTCTGCGCGCGATTGCCGATTTTGTGCCGGCAGCGCTGGTCGCCGCGCGGATCCTGATCAATCGGGGTGATACCCGCCGCGCCTCAGCGTTGTTGCGCCGGGTTTGGAAGGCCAGCTCCCATCCCGATGCGGCAACACTTTATGCCCATGTCACGCCGGGCAGTTCAGCGGTGGAGCGCCTCAGACGCATCGAGGAGCTTGTCGCGGCTCCGGGGAACAACGAGGCCGCGGCCATCGTCCTCGCCCGCGCGGCGATCGATGCCTATGAATGGGAACTTGCCCGCAAAGCGCTCGCGCCGTTCGTCGTCGGACAGCCGACCCGGGACATGTGCCTGTTGATGGCCGAAATCGAAGAAGGGCAATCAGGGGATCAGGGGGCTTCGCGCGAATGGCTGGCTCGCGCCGTGACCGCACCGGCAAATCCGGTCTGGACCGCCGATGGCGTCACATCGGACGAATGGGCCCCGGCCTCTCCCGTCACCGGACGGCTGGACGCGTTCGCGTGGAAGGTTCCCCTCGAAACCCGGCCGGTCCGTTTGCTGGCCGACCCGGAGCGAGCGGCCGAGATCGTCCGGGATCCGGCCCCCGCCCTGCCGCACCCATCGGGCTGAACTGGCGCGTGCGTTGGGGCGGCGCTTTTTGCGCTTGCACCTTGCCCACACGCCCATTAAAAGACGCCCAACCGCCTCCGGGCCGTGCCGCTTTAGCTCAGTTGGTAGAGCACATCATTCGTAATGATGGGGTCAGGTGTTCGAGTCACCTAAGCGGCACCAGTTTTTCCAGTGTATATCAATGACTTAGCGTGATCGCTGCGGAGAGTGCGGCGTGTGCATGTTATGGCGCCAAAGCCAAGTTCTTGTTTTTATTGCCCTCGTTCCTTCTTGCATCGCTGGGTGGCTTGGCTAAACGACACAGGCCTGTCGCAAGCGCTGGCAGCCTGAGCCGATGACGAGGACTACGGACCACTACAAGCAGACGATCCGCAGTCCTGCATTCGAGCTCAAATCCTGACGCCCTTAGAATGGCCGGTTTGGAGCGGTGGTCTGAGCGGCCTGCACGGCAGACACGCGTCGTTTTCGGGGTTCGGTTACATCGTAAAACTTGTCTTAGCCGACGTTTGGAAAGTCCGCATTGCGGACTCTCTTGTTTTCAGCTCTTTGTGCCGTTCTGATATTTCTGCGGAATTCTGCTAAGGTTTACTCCCAGCTTAGCGAGCCGCTTGATTGGTACTCGATGACCCGGCTCTCGAAGAAATTCTTCTCCTTCTTTAAATCCATTACCTCGCTCATCCACGGGAACGGATTGTCCGCCGGTGGGAAGACCGGCTCCAGCCCCAGTTGCGCGCAACGGCGGTTGGCGATGAAGTGCATGTACTGCTCGCACAGCGCCGCGTTGAGGCCGAGGAAACCGGTGGGCATGGTGTCGCGGCCATAGGCGGCTTCCAGCTCGGCGGCGTCGCGCAGCATGGCGCGGATTTCCTCCTGGAAGGACGCCGTCCACAAATGCGGGTTCTCGATCTTGATCTGGTTGATCACGTCGATGCCGAAGTTGAGATGAATGCTCTCGTCGCGCAGGATGTATTGATACTGCTCGGCGATCCCCACCATCTTGTTACGGCGGCCCAGCGACAGAATCTGGGCAAAGCCGGTGTAGAACCACATGCCTTCAAAAATCACGTAGAAGGCCACGAGGTCCTTGAGGAAATGCTGGTCGGCCTCGGTGGTGCCAGTGCTGAATTCGGGATCATCGAGGCTCTGGGTGTGCTTTAAGGCCCACGCCGCCTTGTCGGTGATCGAGGGCACCTCGCGATACATGTTGAACAGCTCGCCCTCGTCCAGCCCCAGGCTTTCCACGATATATTGGAAGGTGTGGGTGTGGACCGCCTCCTCGAACGCCTGTCGCAGCAGATATTGCCGGCATTCGGGGTTGGTCAGGTGCCGGTAGATGGCCAGCACGATATTGTTGGCCACAAGGCTTTCCGAGGCGGCGAAGAACCCCAGGTTGCGCTTGAGCATGCGGCGTTCGTCATCGGTCAGCCCGTCTTTCGATTTCCACAGCGCGATATCGGCCTGCATGGAAATTTCCGTAGGCATCCAGTGATTGGCGCAGCCCGAAAGGTATTTCTCCCAGGCCCATTTGTACTTCAAGGGCAGGAGCTGATTGACGTCGGCGCGGGCGTTGATCATCGCCTTGTCAGAGACCGAGACGCGGGCGGCGCCGCGCTCGATCTGGCCCAGGCCTGTGGCGTCACCCGTGTCCGTATTGGACGCGGCGGGATTGGGGGCATCATCCCATGCGAGAGTGCTCATGGTCATTTGTCCTTGGTTCTACTGGCAGGCTTCGCATTCGGGATCGTCGATGGCGCAGGCATTGAGCCCCGCCTCGCGTTCCGCGCGAGCCCGCAATGTGTCGATGGATGGGGCGACGGGCGCGACCGAGACCGGCGAGACCGCGTTGAGCTTGCCGTCCGTGCCCTTGAGGGTGGATTTTTCAACGCTGGTGGCCGCGCGAGAGCGCAGGTAATAGGTGGTCTTGAGCCCCATCGACCAGGCGAGCCTGTAGATCGAATCCAGCGCCTTGCCCGAGGGGTTGGCGATATAGAGATTGAGCGACTGGGCCTGGTCGATCCATTTCTGCCGGCGCGAGGCCGCTGCGATCAGCCATTTGGCGTCGACCTCGAAGGCGGTGGCGAAGACTGCCTTGAGATTGTCGGGGATGCGATCGATCTGCCCCACGCTGCCGTCGAAATATTTGAGGTCCGAGATCATCACCTCGTCCCAGAGGCCGCGTGCCTTGAGCGCTGCGACCAATAGCGCGTTCACTACGGTGAAATCGCCGCTCATATTAGTCTTGACGTAAAGGTTCTGGTAGGCGGGCTCGATTGACTGGCTGACGCCGCAGATATTGGAGATGGTTGCGGTCGGCGCGATGGCGAGACAGTTGGAATTACGCATGCCCACCGTCCACACGCGTTCGCGCAGCACTTCCCAATCGAGCCGCTGTGTGCGGTCCATATCGACGCTGCCGCGCGCCTCTGCGATCCTTTCGATGGAATCGACAGGCAGGATGCCTTTCGACCACAGCGAACCCGCAAAACTCTGATACCGGCCGCGTTCCTCGGCCAGTTCGGTCGAGGCCCAGATGGCGTGGTAGGAGATCGCTTCCATAGAGACGTCGGCGAAGTCCACGGCCGCGTCGGAGGCATACGCGATGCCCTGCATCTGCAAGGCGTCCTGGAAACCCATCAGGCCCAGCCCAACCGGACGATGCTTGAGGTTGGAGCGCCGCGCTTCGGGAATTGTGTAGAAATTGATATCCACCACATTGTCGAGCATGCGCATCGCCGTCTTGACGGTTCTGGCGAGCTTGTCGTGATCAAGCCCGTTTTCCCCGATATGGGCGACAAGGTTCACCGATCCGAGATTGCACACGGCGACTTCGTCAGCCGAGGTGTTGAGCGTGATTTCCGTGCACAGGTTAGACGAGTGCACCACGCCCACATGCTGCTGCGGCGAACGCAGATTGCACGGGTCCTTGAAGGTGATCCAGGGGTGCCCGGTCTCGAACAGCATCGAAAGCATCTTGCGCCACAGATCGACAGCACGAACCTTGCGGTAAACCTTGATGCGGCCCGCCTCGGCGTCGGCTTCGGCCTGCTCATAGGCGGCCTTGAATGGCTTGCCGTAGAGGTCGTGCAGGTCGGGCACCTCGTCGGGCGAAAACAGCGTCCATTCGCCATCCTCCTCGACGCGCTGCATGAACAGGTCCGGCACCCAATTGGCTGTGTTCATGTCGTGGGTGCGGCGGCGGTCGTCGCCCGTATTCTTGCGCAGGTCGAGGAATTCCTCGATGTCGATATGCCAGGTCTCCAGATACGCGCACACCGCTCCCTTGCGCTTGCCGCCCTGGTTGACGGCAATCGCCGTGTCGTTGGCGACCTTGAGGAAGGGTACAACCCCCTGGCTTTCCCCGTTGGTGCCCTTGATATGGGCGCCAAGCCCACGCACCGGCGTCCAGTCATTGCCCAGCCCGCCCGAATATTTGGCGAGCAGCGCATTGTCCTTGATGCTCTTGAAAATGGCGTCGAGATCGTCGCCGATCGTGGTCAAAAAGCACGAGGAAAGCTGCGGACGGCGCGTTCCGGCATTGAACAGCGTCGGCGTGGAGGCCATGAAATCGAAGCTCGACAAAAGATTGTAGAACTCGATGGCCCGCTCCTCGCGCTCAGTCTCGCGCAGGGCAAGTCCCATGGCGACGCGCATGAAGAAGGCCTGCGGAAGCTCGTAACGTTGGCCCGAGACGTGCAGGAAATAGCGGTCGTAAAGGGTCTGTAAGCCCAGATACTGGAACTGCATGTCGCGCTCGGGCCGGATGGCGGCGGCGATGCGCTTCAGGTCGAACCGTGCCAGCTCGGGGTCGAGCATGTCCGCATCGATCCCCGTCTTGACGTAGGCGGGGTAATACTCGGCATAGCGGGTGCCCATGTCGGCCTGCGTCGCCTGTTCGGGTCGGCCGAAAACGAAGCTCAGCGCCTCGCGGCGCAGTCGGTCGAGCAGCAGGCGGGCGCTGACCTGGGCATAGCCGGGATCGTTTTCCACCAGCGTGCGGGCGGCGAGAATGGGGGCCAGCGCCAGCTCGTCGAGCGAAATGCCGTCATAGAGATTGCGCCGTGCTTCATCGATAATCGCCTGGGCCGAGGTGCCCTCCAGCCCGGCGCAGGCTTCGGCGACCACGGTTTCGAGGCGCGCGAAATCGAGCGGAACGCTGTTGCCCTCCGCATCGCGCATGGAAAGCCCCGGCGCGCTTTCGACCAGTCGCGGCGCTTTCGCCGCCTGTTCGGCCCGCTCGGCGGCGCGGCGCTCGCGATAGAGCACGTAGGCGCGCGCCACCTTGTGGTTTTCCGAGCGCATCAGCGCCAGCTCCACCTGGTCCTGCACGTCCTCGATGTGGAAGGTGCGCCCTTCGCCCACGCGCTTGGTCAACGCGGCGACGATATTGCCGGTTAGTTGCTCGACGATCTCGTGGATGCGCCGCGATGCGGCGGCCGAATTGCCCTCGACGGCGATGAACGCCTTGGTCAGCGCCACCGAAATCTTCGAGGCATCGAACGGGGTCACGCTCCCATTGCGCTTGATAAGGCTGTAGCCCGGCTCAAAAGCCTCGGCATGGCGCGTTGATGGGAGATCGGCTGGATCGGCGGAAAGGACTTGCGACATCGGCACCCCGGATGCTGTTGCAACGGGGCGCAAAGGTGCGTGAAGCTGCGGACAGGACACAAAAATCCCCTTCCGCCGGCACACGAACCCAACGAGACACCCCGCCCGTTGAAAGACAGTTCACGCGCACGGCAGGTCTCCTGGCTCGCGGATCGTCGCGTTCTTCCCGCCTTCCCAGCCGATGGCCAGTGGCGAATTGGTGGAAGAAAGCTCTCCGCTTACAGTTGCGGGGGCAGCATCGGTTTCTCACCGATTTCCCGTCTTAGCCCCTGATCTTGCGATCGGGGGAACCGTAACACGCCATATATAGTGTGGGGCGCGATGATTCGCGTCAATCGGCAATCGGGCCTGTGGGTAATTCCGTGGAAGGAAAGTGATATAAAGATATCTTTATATCTGTGTTGACATCAGGCGGCGATTGCGTCAGTTTCATTCTCGTCCACGGTCCCCGCGAGGGGATAACAGGGAATTCGGTCAGGGCCTTGGCTCAAGTCCGAAGCTGCCCCCGCAACTGTAGGCGGTGATAGAGCGTCCAAAGGCCACTGGAGTTTTCCGGGAAGGCGGGCACTCGGTTTGAACCGCGAGCCAGGAGACCTACCTTGGACCTTGCTTTTCCTTTTTGGCCGATCGGGGTGGATCGGTTCGAGGACACGACGATGATCGACGCAATCTCCCTTCTTTCGCAGCCTCATTGCGACATGCGAATGCCCGCGGCCTGACCGCAGGCGCATCACTTCCCATTCATTCCCTTTTTTCTCCGCGTGGTTCGTTGGAGCGCTTCCAGCAAAAGTGGACGCCACTTTTGCGGTTCGGAAGCGCGACCGATCAAAGACTCGCGGCCCGTTTTCGCATGAGGCAAATCCATGACCGTTTCGGCCAATCTCGGCTTCCCCCGCATCGGCGCGCATCGCGAGCTCAAATTCGCGCTTGAATCCTATTGGAAGGGCGCGACGTCAAAATCGGACCTGTTGGCGACCGCCGCGCAGTTGCGCGCCCGCCACTGGCAATTGCAGCAAACCGCCGGGATCGAGGTGATCCCCTCCAACGATTTCACACTTTACGATCATGTGCTCGACACCGCGCTGGCCTTTGGCGCGGTTCCCGAGCGTTTCGCCGATCTGCAGAGCGGTGATCCGCTCGATCTCTATTTCGCCTGCGCGCGCGGCACCGACACCGCCCCGGCCATGGAGATGACCAAGTGGTTCGACACCAATTACCATTATATCGTCCCCGAATTCGCGCCCGACCAGACGTTCAATCTCTCTTCGACCAAGATCGTTGATGAATTCCGTGAGGCCCAGGCGCTGGGCATCGAAACGCGCCCGGTCCTGCTCGGGCCGGTCACCCTGCTGTCGCTGGGCAAGGCCAAGGGCGATTTCGCGCCCATCGGCCTGATCGACCGCCTGGTGCCCGCCTATGCGGAAATCCTCGCGACGCTCAAGGCCATCGGCGCAAAATGGGTGCAGATCGATGAGCCCGTTCTGGCGCTCGATCTTAGCGACAAGCAGCAGGCGGCGCTGAAATTCGCGTTCGAAGCGCTGGCTCCCATAGCGCCCAAAATCATGCTCACCACCTATTTCGGCGCTCTGGGCGACAATCTCGACCTCGCCGCCGATCTTCCGGTGGCCGGTCTGCATGTCGATCTCGTCCGCGCGCCGGAACAGCTCGAACCCGTATTGGCGGCTTTGCGCGACAAGCCCACCACCCTTTCGCTCGGCCTGATCGATGGCCGCAACATCTGGCGTGCCGATCTGGAAGAAAAATTCGCCTTCGTTCGTCGCGCCTGGGACCTCGTCGGCCCCGATCGCCTGCAGATCGCGCCATCCTGCTCGCTACTGCACACCCCGATCGATCTCGATTTCGAAACCAATCTCGATCCGGACCTCAAATCCTGGCTCGCCTTTTCGCGGCAAAAGCTCGAAGAGGTCCAGGCTCTCACCCTCGCCATTCAACGTGGCGAAGGCGCGGCTCGCGAGGCCTTTACAGCAAGCAGCAAGGCCCTCGCGAGCCGCACAGCCTCCGAACGTACCCATAATTCCCGGGTGCGCGAACGCGTGGCGTCCATCACCCCCGACCTGCTCAGCCGCAAAAGCCCTTTTGTGGTCCGCGATGCCATCCAGAAACAGCGGTTCAACCTGCCGCTCTTTCCCACCACCACCATCGGCTCGTTCCCCCAGACCAGGGATGTGCGCCAGGCCCGCGCCGCCCACAAGCGCGGCGAGCTCGACAGCACGGCCTACAATGGCTTCCTCAAGGATAAGACGCGGGAATGCGTGGCCATCCAGGAAGAACTGGGTCTCGACGTGCTCGTTCATGGCGAGTTCGAGCGCAACGACATGGTGGAATATTTCGGCGAGCAGTTGGAAGGCTTCGCGTTTACGAAAAGCGGCTGGGTGCAGTCTTACGGCTCGCGCTGCGTCAAGCCGCCGGTGATCTTCGGCGACGTCTCGCGCCCCCATGCGATGACGGTGGAATGGTCCGCCTACGCTCAGTCGCTGACGCGAAAGCCCATGAAGGGCATGCTCACCGGCCCGGTCACCATCCTGCAATGGAGCTTCGTGCGCGACGACCAGCCGCGTTCGGAAACCTGCCGCCAGATCGCCCTGGCCATCAGCGACGAAGTGCTCGACCTCGAAGAGGCGGGCATCGGCATGATCCAGATCGACGAACCCGCCCTTCGTGAGGGCCTGCCGCTGCGCAAGGCTGATTGGGCGGATTATCTCGCCTGGGCTGTCGATTGCTTCAAGCTCTCCGCCGCCGGCGTCGCCGATCAGACCCAGATCCACACCCATATGTGCTACGCCGAATTCAACGACATCATGGACGCCATCGCCGCGCTCGACGCCGACGTGATCTCCATCGAAACCTCGCGCTCGGACATGGAACTGCTCGAAGCGTTCGGCACCTTCAAATACCCCAACGCCATCGGCCCCGGCGTCTGGGACATCCACTCGCCGCGGGTGCCCGATAGCGAAGCTATGGTCGCGCTTCTGAACAAAGCGTTGGAAACCATCCCGGCCGAACGCCTGTGGATCAACCCCGATTGCGGCCTCAAGACTCGCGACTGGTTGGAAACCCGAGCCTCCCTTGTTCAATTGGTTGACGCCGCGAAGCAGTTGCGGGCGGCAAGCCGCTAGGTTGTCCATACGCGTTTCCGATATTATGGCGGCTTCGGGTCATCATTCGTCCGAAGCCGCCATATCCAGTGTGGGAGCGCGCTTTCCTGTTTGCGGCTCCCTCATCTTAGGGGCAGAGACACTGTGAAGGCGGTTCCGCCGGAGGGGCGGTCGGCGACGGAGACGTGCCCCCCATGCAGTCGGACCACGTCGCTGACGAGGCTCAGCCCCAGGCCTGATCCGTGATTGAGCGGTTTGACCCGGTGGAAAGGTTCAAAGATGTCTTCCTTGTGCTGGTCGGGCACACCCGGGCCCTCGTCTGCAACCATGAGCAGGCCGTCGTCATCGATCGTGATCCGGATTTCCCCGCCGCCGCCGCCATGGGCTATCGCATTCTGGATGAGATTGGCGACGACGCGCTCGATGGCGCCATAGTCGGCGCGGACAAAGCTGCTGGCGAGCTTGCTGTCAAAGGCAATTTCATAGCCCGCGGCTATCGCGAGCGGGGCAAGATCGGCCACGACGTCCCGGGTCAGTGCGACAAGGTCGGTTGCCGTGTCCTCGGGGGAAATCTGCTCCAGGCGCTGCACGTCAAGGAGTTGCTCGGCAAGGTTGTTCAGCCGCGCCACGTCAAGCAGAAGCCGCTGGCGCTCGGGCCGCGGCACGAGCGTTTCAATGCGGGTCTGGAGAATGGCGATCGGCGTCTTGAGTTCATGGGCGGCGGCGGCCAGAAACCGCTGTTGGCGCATATAGCCCTTGTCGATGCGCTTGAGGGCGGCATTGAAAGCGCTCACGAGGGGTTCGATTTCGCGGGGCAGGCGATCGGTGGGCAGTTGCATGCCGCGCTGGTCGATATCGATCATGTTGGCCTCGGCGGCGACCGCTTCGACAGAGCGCATCTCCCTGCGGATGATCCATGGGATCATGGCCGTCGTTGCCAGGGCCAGCACGGCAAACAACACCAGCAGGTAATGATTGATCGCTTGTAGCGCGGCGGGGATGATATCGACCAGCCTGCCATTGCCGGCAATAATGTGCAGGCGGGCGTCCCCGTCCTCATAGATGCGCACGAACGCATCGAGGGTCGAGCCCACGTCATAGCCGCGCAGGCTCACCCCGCCAAGCTCACCCACGCGGCTGGCTATGCCGGCGTAGATCTCTGGCACGCTGCCGAAGCTCAGGGTCGCGCCGTGTTCATCCTGAGCCACGAACCAGAACCCGGGCGCTTCGTCATGCAGGCGTTCAAAGGCGGCGGTGGGATGGAGGATAAGGCGGCCATCGGCGTCCCAATCGAGAGCCTCTGCCACCACATGGGCATCATCGGGATTGGAAATCTGCCGGTCGAAACCGTAAAGCAGAACGATGGCGCCGATCCCGAGCGTGGCCGAAACAACAATCGCGATGCCCTGAACCAGTACGAGGCGGACCATCAGGCGCGATCGCAGCGAGCGGGTGCGTTTCCAGATCATGCCGACTGCCGGATGAGATAGCCGATGCCGCGGATCGTATGAATTTCAACGCCGGCACCGGCCTCGGTCAGCTTTCGCCTGAGCCTTGAGATGTGCGCATCAAGGGAATTGGAGGCGATTTCATCATCGAATCCGAAGACGGATTCTTCGAGCACTGCGCGGGTCACGCTGCGCCCGGCGCGCTGGATCAACGCTTCGAGCACCAGCCGCTCGCGCCGGGGCAGGCCCAGAACAGAACCACGGACGCTCGCCTCCCGATTGGCGACGTCGTAGGTCAGATCTCCCAGGCTCACAAGCTGGTCGATCATGGCGACCGGGCGCCGGCGCAGCGCCCGTATGCGGGCGATCAACTCATCGATGGAAAAGGGTTTGGCCAGATAATCGTCGGCGCCGACGTCCAGCCCTTCGATGCGCTGCTGGGTCGATCCATATGCGGACAGCACCATCACGGGCACCCCGCCGGTCTCGGCGCGCAAATACGAAATGAAGGTCAGCCCCTCGCCATCGGGAAGGTGACGGTCCAGAACGACCATATCGTAGCTCGCCGATTGGATCGCTTCCCTGGCAATCGCCAGATTTGGTGCCAGATCCACAATCATGTCGTGCCGTTTGAGGGCTGCGGTGATCATGCTGGCCATTTCCGGCTCATCTTCAACGAGCAACAATCGCATCACAGTCTCCTTGTGGCGCACCTTCAAGCGCTAACATTGCCCCAGCGTTACGGGCTACGGGAAAAACGCAATGCTGATGCAATCTTTGTGATGTACCAGCGGGCAACGTGCCGTCATTGCGGCTTATAAACAGCGAGCTGTCCCGGATGGTGGCACCGGTGGCAGCGCAGTCAGGTCCAGGAATTTTTCATGAATGTGTTGCATGGCAAGGATGCGTTTGCATCCGCAAACGAGCCTGTGTCACCGTCCGAACCCAAGGGTGGCAAAGCCGATCAACCCACGCCGCGCAAGGGCCGGTTCTGGCTTTGGATTCTTGTTTTGGCCGTGATTGGGGCAGGGGCCTATGTCTGGTTCTCGCAATCGCAAACGCAATCATCGGACGCGCCCGCTCCCGTCGCTATGGACGAAGCGCCGTCAGACCCGGTGATCATGCGGCTCGATCCGGTCGAGATTTTTGAGGTTGCCGCGTCGACACAACTCGAAACTGTCAACATCACAGGCACGCTGCGTCCGGCGCGTCAGGCTTCGGTTTCCACTCGCAGCGCGGGCATGATCGAGACGGTCAACGTGCGGCCGGGCGATCGTGTTGAACAAGGTGATGTGATCGCCGAGATCGATACAGCGGAACTCTTGCTGCAGCGCCAGCAGCAGGAGGCCGCCATTGCGGCGACGCGCGCTCAACTGACCCTTGCGCAAAGCCAGCTCGACACTGCACGGGCGCTGGCCGAGCGAGGAACGAGTTCGCGCTCTGCCCTTGAGGCGGCGCAATCGGGTGTCGACAGCCTCGAAGGCAATC
The DNA here is from genome assembly GCF_035555455.1 of Pelagibacterium sp. GTDB lineage: Bacteria > Pseudomonadota > Alphaproteobacteria > Rhizobiales > Devosiaceae > Pelagibacterium. The sequence goes on from NZ_DATMGM010000026.1 coordinate 21,424, forward strand.
TCAGCGCTCAGGAAGCACAACTGGCGACCCTCGATCTCACCCTGTCGAATGCCACCATCCGCGCGCCTTTTGCCGGCATCATCGCCGAGCGCATGGTCGATTCCGGACAGTCGGTCAATCCGGGCACTCCCGTTGTGGTCGTCGTCGATACGGCGCAGATGGAGGTGGTCGGTAACGCCTCGTTGTCCGACGCGCTCGATATTGAAGCAGGACAGGATGTCGTGATCACCGTTGAAAGCCTGCGCAACCGGACCTTTGCCGGCGCGGTTGGCCGGATCAGCCCGGTGGCGGCGCAAGGCACACGCTCGCTGTCGGTGTTCCTGACCCTCGACAATCCAGGCGGCATGCTGCGCGGCGGCATGTTCGTCACCGGACAGATCGTGATCTCGCAGGCTGAGGATGTGATCGCGGTCCCCCGTCAGGCGGTGCTTGAGGACGATGACGGCAGCTATGTGCTGGGCATCAAAGATGATCAGCTTGTGCGCCGCGCTGTCGGCATCGTCCGGGAATGGACAGATTCGCGCATGACGGAAGTCACCGGGCTTGATGTCGGCGATGTCCTCGTCGGACAGCACCTTTCGGGACTTGCCGCCGGCATGCCCGTGACAATCGAAGGGCGCTGATTGCCATGTTCCTGACACGCATTAGCGTCGCCCAGCCGGTTTTTGCCGCCATGGTCATGGTGGCCATCATGGTCTTTGGCATTTATTCATACCAGCGACTGCCGGTCGAGCAACTGCCGGACATCGATTTGCCAGTCGTGGCAGTCGTTGTCGCCTATCCGGGAGCCTCGCCCGAAGCGGTGGAAAACGACGTCGTCCGACCGATCGAAAATTCAATCAACTCCCTGAGCGGGGTTGATACGCTTCAGTCGATTTCGCAGTCGGGTCAGGCGATGATCATCATCCTGTTCGACATGGAGATCGATTCTGCTGCCGCCGCGCAGGACGTTCGCGACCGCGTCGCCCAGGCCGAATCCCAACTTCCCGAAGGGGCCAATCGCCCGCAGGTCCTGCGGTTTGACCCGGCCGAAATGCCGGTCGTCTCGCTGGCCATCAGTTCCGACACGATGTCGGCCAGGGATCTCACGACCCTGACAGACGACGTGATCGCCACCCGGCTTGGCAACATCCAGGGTGTGGGGCGGGCGACGATCGTGGGTGGAGTGCCCAATCAGCTCAATATTCTGGTCGACCCTGACCGCCTGATCGCTTTCGGCGTGGGTATGGACGCCGTTGTTGCGGCGGTTTCCCAGGATAATCAGGTTGTTCCCGCCGGAGCCGTCCGAGATGCCTCCTCCGTCCAGTCGATCCAGATCGAGAGTGAGATAGCGGATCCGGACGATTTCCTCGACATCATCGTTGCCAGACGGGGCAATCAGCCAGTGCGATTGGGAGATGTTGCGGTGATCGAGGCCGGTCAGGCCGACGAAAACAGCCTTGCCTATGTCAATGGCCAGCGCGCGCTTGCCGTGGATATCGTCAAGATTCAGGGGGCCAATACGGTGTCGGTCGCCGCCGCGATTCACAAAACCATCGCAGATCTTCTCGAAAACGAACTTCCCGAGGGCGTGCACGTCGAAGTCGTCCGGGATGGTGCTGTTCCGGTGGAACAGTCGTTTTACGCTGTCATCAATATGTTGGTTGAGGGCGCGTTTCTGGCCGTGGTCATCGTGTTCCTGTTCCTCAACTCCTGGCGCTCGACGATCATTACCAGCCTCACGCTGCCCATTTCGATTATCGGCACCATGGTGGTGCTCGACATTCTGGGCTTCACGCTCAACATGATGACGCTTATGGCGCTGTCGCTGTCGATCGGTATCCTGATCGACGACGCTATCGTTGTGCGCGAAAACATCATGCGTCACTTGCAGATGGGGAAATCGCACCGGCAGGCGGCTCTCGATGGGACCAAGGAAATCGGCCTGGCGGTTCTGGCCACGTCGCTCACCATCGTCGCCGTATTCCTGCCCGTGGCCTTCATGGACGGAATTCTAGGGCTGTTTTTCCTGCAATTTGGCGTGACGGTTTCGGTCGCCGTGCTGATTTCGATGTTCGTGGCCTTTACGCTCGATCCCATGATGTCGAGCATCTGGTACGATCCCCACGCCCATGAGGATGCGCCGCGGGGCCGGATCGGTCGTACGATCGGGCTGTTCGGTAAATTCTTTTCTTGGCTGACGGACCGCTATGGCAGTCTGCTCAAATGGTGCCTCAATCACCGCATCACCACGCTCGTGGCTGCTCTTGCCATCTTTGTGGGCAGCTTCCTGTTGATCCCGCTCGTCGGGTTCGAATTGATTCCCGCGCAGGACAACAGCGAGTTTCAGGTTACGATCGAGACCCCTGTTGGCTCCTCGCTTGAATATACAGCCGCCAAGGTCAACCAGATCGAACGCGTGCTGCATGAGTTCCCGGAGGTCGAGCGGACCTATGCCACGGTTAATTCCGGTCAGTCTCTGGGTGAAAACGCTGCATCTATTCTGGTGTCGATGGTCCCGCCAAGTCAGCGTGAGTTGACGCCGCAACAGATGACGGCACCGGTGCGCGCGGCCCTGGCCTCGGTTCCCGGCGTCCATACCCTTGTGGGGGCTGCAAGCGGTCTTGGCGGGGTCGCCAAGCCGATCTCGGTCAACATCTTTGGCGACAATCTCGATACGCTGCGCAGGGTTTCCGACTCGCTGGCCGCCGAATTTGCCGCCATCGATGGCATCGTCGATATTGAAACGTCGCTTCAGAGCGCACAGCCGGTTCTCGGAATCCGCATCAATCGCGAACTGGCGTCCGATCTGGGCGTCTCCATGCAGCAGATCGGTGCCACGCTACGCCCGATGCTGGCCGGACAAGAGGTCAGCACCTGGGTCAACTCGCAAGGGCAGAATGTCGATGTGGTCGTCAGGCTTCCCGAATATCTGCGCGACCGTCCCGATGTGGTTGGCTCCCTGCCGGTCAGCCAGAGCGGTGCCACGGGCAGCCAGCAGCTCATCCGCCTTGACGAGGTTGCCGAAATCATCCTGTCGGAGGGCCCGGGCGAGATCAATCGACAGAACCTGTCGCGGTCGGTTCAGGTTACCGCCGATATTTCGGGGGCTGCGCTTGGCGACGTGATTGGCCCGATCCAGGCCGCGATCGACAATCTCGATCTGCCGGTGGGCTATTGGGCCTCGATGGGTGGGGACGCCGAGAGCATGAACGAAACCTTCGGCTCGGCGGGCTCGGCGCTACTGCTGGCAATCGTCCTCATCTATCTGGTTCTCGCCTCCCAGTTCGGCAGTCTCTTGCAGCCGATTGCGATCATGATCTCGGTGCCGCTATCGCTGGTTGGCGTGCTGCTCGGCCTCATGGTCGGCGGGAGCACTATCAACATGATGTCGCTGATCGGCTTCATCATGCTGATGGGGCTGGTGGTCAAGAACGCCATTCTGATGGTGGACAATACCAATCAGAGGCGCTCCGAGGGCCTGTCGTTGCGGGATGCGCTGGTGACGGCGGGCACGACGCGGTTCCGGCCCATCGTCATGACCTCGCTGGCCATGATCTTTGGCATGCTGCCGCTGGCGCTCAGCCTTCACGAGGGCAGCGAGCAGAACGCCTCCATGGCCCACGCGATTATCGGCGGCATGATCTCTTCGTCGCTGCTGACGCTTGTCGTGGTGCCGGTGATCCTGACCTATATCGACGGGTTCGGCCGGTTCGTTTCCCGCTTTCTGCCCAAGGGCCCGGACGATGCCGAGGTGCATGCCCCGGCGGAATGACCTTGGTCTTCTCGCGCAATGCTGCGGCAATGATCGTGCTGCATTAATGCCTGTGCCGGAGAAAAAAACCGGCCCAGGCCAGGCAAAAGCTCTGGCTCTGGAAAAGAAAATAAAGCTTCTTGCTCTTGCAATCGTGCCATAAAGCACGCTTGTCGCGCTCTCGCGCACCAATGAGGCCTCGCCTGAAAGCGGGGCCTCATTTCACTTTCAGGCGGCCAGAGCGGCAGGATGTCGCCTCGGGGGCCATACCAGGTGACAAAAGACTCTGTTTAAGCGAGAAGGGGGCAAGTCTTGGCCAAGTGTTGCCGAATCACCCTGTCCTGCCGCGCCCCAGAAATTTGCGGCTGATCACGATTGAAGTTGCGCTCCGACCAGAAGGTCACGGCGCGGTCTCCAGTGAGTCCTGAATATGTCTATACGCTCGTTTGTCGTTGCTACAGTCCTGGCTGGAGCTGGATTGTTGATTCCGCAATCGGCGATGGCGCAGGACCAGTTTCAGGTCAATATCGACAGTCTCGCACCAGTTCCTGCGGGGGGCGATGCAACCTACAAAGTGCGCATCGATAATGCTGGAAATTTCACTACCGGTGCCACCACAGTAACGTTCGATATTCCAGTCGATACTGACTATGAGGGAGTGCTCGGGCTCGATAATTGTGACCCACTGAGCGGCGAAGGACCGTTGAGCGTCATTTGCGACGTTCCCGCAATCGGCGTCGATGGGGCCGTTGAGGCCACGGTGTTTCTGCGCCACTTCACCGAGGGGACCGTTACCTTTGCCGCTGAAATGACCGAAATGGCGGATGAGACCCGGTTCGAGCGGACCACAACCGTTCAGAAGGGCGCTGACCTCGGTCTGACGCTAAGCGCCCTGCCAGAAACGGTCCAGGCGGGGGATATTGCCCAGTTTTTTGCCACGGTCACCAATCACGGCCCCTATCCCTCCGGGGCCGCCACTTTGGATGTGACCATTCCCGACGGGATGTCGCCAGATTTCGAACTGCCGGCGGCATGCTCGGTCACCGGCTTGCTCATTTCGTGCGTTGTGCCGCCGCTTGGTGTCGACGAAACCTTCGAGTTTGAGTTTTCGTCTCAGGTCACGACCGCCGACGAGTCCGACATCACGATGGATGCGAGGCTGATCAGTGAAAATCCACGTGATCCGAATGCCGCAAACGATGGGATGACGGCCCATCTCGCGGTGTTGCCGGGGACTGATCTCAGCCTGGGCAAGGCGCGTTCGCCTCTCGGGCTGCTGCTCGTTGGGCAAGAGGTTGAGTTTACTCTTACTCCCCGCGTTGCCGGGCAGGACCCCAAAACCGCTCAGATCACCGATGACGTACCGGTGAACTATACAATTACAGAAGTGCTCGCCGAAGCGGGCTGGACCTGCGCGGTCAACGGGCAGGTCGTGACGTGCGACTATGACTCCGGCGAAGCGGGGGCCGATTACCATACGCCGATCGTGATCAAGGCAGATGTGGCTGCGGCTGGAGAAGGCATCGTCAATACTGCCGAGATTGAGTCTGAAGACGAAAATGCTGGTGCCGATGGCAATAACCGGGGCGCCGACATTCCCGCCAACATTGTCCCGCCAACCCTCGATTTGCGCGCCAGAAAGGCGGGGCCGTTCGAAGGGCTGGTGGTTGTCGGCGAGGAGTATGACTTCAGGCTCTGGGCAGTAAACGACGGTAATCTGCCGTTCGATAGGGAGTTGACCTATACAGACCACATTCCCGTAGGCCTTACCGTAACCGCTATTTCGGCTCCTCTCGGCTGGACGTGTCCGACCGTTCCCGCGAACGGCTTCCTCGGCGCGCAGGATATAAGCTGCACTACAGACAAATATACTAGCGATCCTCTGCGGCCAGGTGAACGCGCGGATACCATCACCATCACGGCAAAGGTCACCCAGGCCGATATCGACCCGAACGGGCTGACGGTGTCGTATCTCGATTATGAGGAAGATGACGCCACGCCGGGCAATAATGTCACCAACAGTGGCGGGCTCACCAGCGTGGAGCCCGGCAATGCTGCCGATGTGGGCGTCATCAAGTCGATCTCGCCCACAGCCTCCCCCGTTGTGGCTGGCGATGCGATCACCTTCCGCATCGAAGTCGTCAATAGTGGTCCGGCCACTGCCGAAGACGTGCGGCTGGAGGACAGGCTTGAGCCCATCGTCAATCCCATCGGACATGCGCTCAGCTATCCGACGGTTGATCCGGCGTTCGATGCCAATGGAATGGTGTGTTCCTTCGGAGCGAGCGGCGCATATTATTATCGCGACCTTTCCTGCACAATCGCCAGTCTGCCGATCTGCACACCGGGTGACGATTGCCCATTTGTGGATGTCACCGTCCATGCCGGCGGGGTCGGCAGCCAGTCGAACACGGCTGTTGCCTATTCGTTCAAAACGCCGGATCGTGATACCAGCAACAATGAGTCGATGGTCCCGTACGAGGTTGATCCGCGTACCGATGTGACCATCACCAAGACCAGTGCATCCATCAATGCCGGGGCGGCGGTAGGGCAGCCAATCACCTATGTGATCGCAGCCAGTGTCCTTGATAACGGCTTGAGCCCTGCCGACGGGGTAATCGTTCGGGATACGCTGCCAAAAGATGTACGCTTTATCAGCGCGACGCCCAGTCATGGTGGCTGTTCTGTCGTGCCCTCCGTCAATGCGATCATCGACGATACGAACCGTCTCATTCAGTGCGAGGTGGGGCAGATTGGCGTCAATTCCCAGCGCACTGTGGAAGTGGTGGTCGTGCCGACCATGGCCCTGCTTCCTATCGCCCCCGATACCGTGAGCGAAATCGTCAACAGCGCGACGGTTACCACGACCACGCCCGAGGTTGATGAGGACAATAACGATGCCAGCGTCAGCATTCCGATCAATCCGCCCTCGCTCGACCTGATCGTCAGCAAGGAGGAGTATCTTGTTCCCGACCAGTCCATGACGACGCCCGACCCGGTGTTGATCAATGAGCAGGTCGGGTATCGCATCATCGTGACCAATGTGGGCCCGTCAGATGCGACGGATGTGGTCCTGACCGATATTCTGCCAAAGACGGGCTTTGTCGCTCCATCGCTGCCTGACGAGCCCGATGGGTGGACATGCGATTTCGAGGGTGTCAATCCAGCCGAACCGGGCGGCGACCTAGTCTGCAAAGCAGCCTACTTCCCAGCCGGTGAGACCGCTGTTTTTGAATTCACCATGAAGGCCGATGAACGCGGCTTGCACACTAACCGCGTCGAGGCCTCGTCCGAAGAAACGAGGCGTGGGTATGACAGCAACCCCGGAAATAACGAGGACGCAGAAAGCACCCGCGTGCGCGTTCGTTCCGATCTGCAGATCACCAAGACGCCCGAAAAGGACGAGGTGGATCTGCGTGAGGAATTCTACTGGGACCTGACGGTCGTCGGCCTTACCGATACTTTCCCCGGCCTGGATGTGGCCGAAGCGGTGACGCTGCACGATACGTTCCCTCAGGGTATGATCATTTCGCGCGCGCCTGAAATTTTGCATCCACAGACCGGAAGGACCTGCAACGCTCCGCTTGGGACGAGCGCGCTCTCGTGTGATCTGGGCGATGTCGTGCCCGGTGAAACCGTCACCGTGCGGGTCTGGGTCAGGATCGTAGAGCCGCATGCGCCGGGTACGCGGATCGTCAACACTGCGCGGGTCAACACGCAGTCGTTCGATCTCTACCCGGGCAATAACGAAGACGAAGGTGAGGTAGCAACCGTTCGCGCCAGTACTATCGAAGGTACGATCTGGCGTGACTTCAACGCCGATGATGTGCGCGACGCCGTTCACGACACGGGTCTGGCCGGGATCACCGTGACCCTGACCGGTACGGCCGAGCATGACCCCGCTTACACGGCAAACGCGACAACGACCACGGCGGCTGACGGTACCTATATTTTCAATGATCTTCCGCCGGGCACCTATCAGGTCGCCTATACCTTTCCAGGTGGTGGCCGCTACGAGCCCGGCAGCGCGCTGCCAGGGGATGGGGCGCCGAGCGCGCCGAACGACTACACCCTCTCCGGTATTGTCGTGGCGGGATCGCAGACCAGCTCGAACCACGATTTCACGCTGATCCCGCAGGCGCAGCTTTCCGTGACGAAGACCGCGGCTGATCCGGTGTTCCATTCCGATGGCAGCTATTCGATCGCCTATACGGTTGTGGTGACAAATGGCAGCGAAGAGCCGCTGGAAAATGTCTCCGTTATCGACGATCTGGTCGGCGCGGGGGGCAATTTCGGCTCTTATACGAGCGCGTCCGAACCCGGTCGGAGTGAGTATACCGTCACCGTCACAGAAGGTCGCTCTGATTTCACTGGCCAGGGTGTACAGAGCGGTCTTTGGACGGATGGAGCACTGGACGTGGCGGGAACGGCGTCCCTTGAATACACGCTGCGGGTCAATCCCGAGGTGCCGCGCGTCCAGCCGCTGGCCCATACCAACGTGGCGAATGCGACGGGTGATGGCGAATGGTCCGGACAGACACCAGCGACCAACGACGATCTCGCCGACAGCGATAGCGTTGTGGTTACCCCGGATTTCGACCCAGAAATCACCATCACCAAGACCGCCAGTCTGGCCGGCTCTACACCGCCTGCGGTGGGTAACGTGGTCACGTATACGTTCCGCATCGAAAACACCGGAAAGACGCCGCTGATCGATGTGTCGCTGACCGATGACCTATCTGGATTGCAGGGTCTCAGCACCACGTTGATCGATGAACTCGCGCCGGGTGAGCATGAGGAACGGACGGCCACATACGTTCTAACCCAGGACGATCTCGACAATGGGTCGGTGGCCAACACCGCCTCAACTAGCGGGCAATGGGGCGAGGACAGCTCTGGCGGCAAATTGACCGTAACGGACAGTGATACTGCAACGGTGCTCGCTCTCGCCAATCCGATGCTCAAGATTGAAAAGACCATACTGTCAACAACGGTCGATCCGCTCGTGCCCACCAGGCCGACGGATACGATCACCTACCAGTTCGTGGTCACCAATACCGGCAACACCAATCTGCGCAATGTGGTGGTCAAGGATCCGCTGCTGGGGGCGGATGTGACGGTCGGTAATCTGCCGGTGACTGATAGGGAACGCACGGTCACCGCGACCTATACAGTCACGCAAGCCGATATCGATGCGGGCGAGGTGGACAATACCGCTCATGCTACCGGGCTTTCCGGGCCGAACGATACGTCGGTCAACAGCGACACCAGCTCGGCCAAGCAGCGCCTGTATCAACAGCCCGGTCTGGTGCTGGTGAAGGTTGTGGACAGTATTCCCGATGAGCCGCGAGCCGGTGACAGCGTCAGATGGACCGTGACGGCAACCAATACCGGTAACGTCACGCTGCACGATGTCAGCGTCAGCGATCCATTCCTTGACGCGGTGGTGACGCCTCCGGCCGATACGACGGTGGCGCCGGGAGCGTCGATCAACTTCACGGTGACGGCACCGCTGACGCAGGACCACATCAATGCCGGCGAGGTCATCAATCAGGCCACAGCCGCTTTCAAGACTCCCGACGACAAGACGGGAACACCTGTCGACTCCAGCAATGATCCGTCGACGCCTGATACGCCGGAAGATACTGTAACTCCGCTCAACCAGAGCCCGAAGATCGGCCTGGTCAAGCGGATGACAGGGCTTCCGACAATCATCCAGGCGGGTGCAGAACTGCCCTACAGCTTCACCATAACCAACCTGGGCAATCTGCCGCTCAGTGCGCTTAAGCTTGAAGACGGGCTCAAGGACTTCGTCCTCGATGACGCTTCGATCGAATTGCTCCGTACGGTGACGCTCCATCCCCTCGATGCTGACGAAGCCCCCACGGCTTCTCCCAATGAGATTGTGGTGCAGGGCGTCTATACGCTCACTCAGAGTGACATTGAGGCCGGAAAGGTGGTCAACACGGCCGAAGCCACGGGCACTCCGACCCATGGTCCGGACGATCCGGTGAGCGCTGAATCGACGGTCGAGACGTCTCTCGCCCGCGCTCCGCAGATCAGTCTCGTCAAAACCGTCAGCGCCACCTCGTTTGGGCCTGCGCTACCGATGGTGGGCGATACGATCACCTATGCCTTCAGCATCGAAAACACCGGCAACGTAATCCTTGACGACATTGAAATCACCGAACAGCTGATCGGGGCGAGGATCACCAATCCGACCGGATGGACCGGGCCACTGGCGCCGGGGAGCACCAATACCGACGCCTTTATCGCGACCTATACCCTCACCCAGAACGACATCGATGCCGGTGAGCTTGAAAACACCGCAACGGTCTTCGGCACCGGGATTGGGCCCGATGGCGATCTGACAACGGTGACCCACGATTCGACAGTGACCCAGCCGCTCAGCACACAGGCGGCCATCACCATCGTGAAGGCCTATGAAGCCGACCTCAGCACGCCGCCCATGCCGGGCGATGAGATCACCTACACGTTTCTTGTGACCAACACCGGAAACGTGACCCTCTCCGATGTCGAGGTTGATGATCCGCTGACCGACCTCAACATGCCGGTCACCACGATCCCGCTTTTACTGCCGGGTGCCGACAACGCGGTCGAGCTGACCGCGACCTATCTGGTCAAGCAGAGCGACATCCAGCGTGGCGAAGTGGTCAACCAGGCCAGCGTCAGCGGTGACCATGGCAGCGGAAGCACGTCCGGAACTGTGGATGCAGACTCTAACGAAATTCGCGTTCCGCTCTCGCAGGTGCCGAGCATTGCGATCATCAAGGAGGAGAGCTCCGCGCTCAACGATCCCACCCAGGTGGGCGAAGAGATCGAATACACCTTCATCGTGCGCAACACCGGCAATCTGGAACTGACCGGCGTGGTGATCGATGACCGGCTGATCGTTCCCACTCCGGCCAGCTTTGCCATCGGCGCGCTGTCGCCCGGCGATGAAGTCACGGTCGGTCCGGTCATCTATGCGATCGTGCAGGACGATATCGATGCTGGCGAGGTCATCAACCAGGCCACGGCCACCGGCACCTATGATGATGGATCGGGACCAGAACCAACCAGTGATCTGTCCGGACCGACCTTCGAGGACGACGAGCCGGTTGTGGTTGAAGTCTTCCAGCCGCGCCCAAGTCTGGCCATCGAAAAGACGGCAACCTTCATGGGCGGGAGTTTCTACGCTCTGGTGGGCGACCCGATCGATTTCGAGTTCACAATCGAAAACACCGGCAATGTCGACATCACCGGTGTGAGCCCGCGCGAGCTGGATTTCACGTTCAACGGACAACCGGCTGAAAACACCCTCTCGGCTTTCGATCCGCTCTCGGCGGACCTCAAGCGAGGGGAAACGGTGACCTTCACGGCGCGCTACCTGCTCACGCAGGGTGACCTGAACGCTGGCGCAAACGTAACCGACGGTGTCAGCAACACCGCCGAGGCGGTCGGCACGTTCGATGGCGCCGAGGTGACCTCGCCCGACGACACCGCAATCCTGACATTGCTGCCCCAGCCGCCAAGCGATGTGTCGATCACCAAGACGACGACCCGTCCCAATATACGGCGCGGCGAAACGGTGCCGTTTACGATCAGGGTCGAGAACCATTCGCTTGCCGATGCCGGGCTGGTGACTATAACCGACCGCATCCCGGCGGGGTTCGTCTATGTCGAGGATAGCGCCCAGGTCGATGGTGCGGCTTTCACGCCGTCGATTGCCGGACGAGACGTGACTTTTGCCGATCTGCGTCTGGTGCCCAAGGGGGTCATCGAGATCGACCTGGTGCTGCGGGCCCTGCCCGCGACCCCACCGGGCCGCTACACCAACATCGCCTTTGGGATCGATGCGCTTGGCACACCCTTGGAGGACGAGGGCCGCGCCACAGTGGAAATCCTCGCCGAGGCCGTGTTCGATTGTTCCGATATCATCGGTACCGTCTTCGACGATCTCAACGGTAATGGCTACCAGGACGAGGGCGAGCCCGGCATTCCGGGCGTGAGGCTGAGCACGGCCACAGGTACCCTGGTCACGACGGACGCGTTTGGCCGCTACTCGATTCCTTGTGCCGCACTGCCCGCCGCCAATGTCGGCAGCAATTTCGTGCTCAAGATCGACGCGCGTACCTTGCCGGCCGGCTTTGCCCTCACCACCGACAATCCCGCGATGGTGCGCCTCACCCCCGGCAAGATGGTCGAGATCAATTTCGGCGTCTCGCTTGGCCGCGAAATCCGCATCACCATCGGTGACGCAGCGTTCGTTGGCGGGGGCACAGAGCCGACTGTGGACATGCTCGCGGGCATCTCTCAGTTGACCGGGCTGCTGGCCGAGGATCGCTCGCGGCTGGTTGTGGTTCTGGAAGCAACCCGCGAGGGACCGGCTGATGCGCGCGCCGAAAAGATCATTGCGCTCATAAGGCAGAGCTGGAGGGATTTTGGGGCGCCCTATGCGCTCGATATCGAAACTACAGTGATCGAACGGTGATCAAGATGACGGTTTTTTCTCCTGCTTCCCGTTCCTTGCTAACTTCGCTCCTGGTGACGACGGCCCTCTCAGCCGGAGGCGTTTTGATCAGCGCACCGGCCATGGCCCAGATGGGCTTTTCCATTGCGGTCGACGGGGAATATGTCGCCGGCGACCCGCGACCCAATATCGAGCCCAGGCGCACCGACGTGTCGCTGGCCGCGACCGATATCCAGCTGACCTATGACGGACTGGGTGGCGAGCAGCGGCTGGCTGTCGGGCTGGTCTCGGCAATAGCGGGCCCCGGCGGCGGCGCGAGCCTGAGCTTCGCCCTCGACACCAATTATGGCCAGTGGATCGAGCGGGCCGAATTGCGGGCGTTTGCGCCAGGCGTGGCGGCACCGGTGGCCATCGTGCCTTTCGACAAGGGTCGGGCCGGCCTGGTGCTGGCCCCCGATTTTGGCCACGGCGAACTGGTCTATCTTGCGCGTGTTTATGATGCCGATGGGCGCTACGACGAAACGCAGGCTTTTACCTTCGATCTCGATGAAATCGCGGCAGCGGGAACAGTTCAGGGGCGCTCGGTTTACGCTGGCGACAATACTGGAAACCGCAGCATTCCTGTGCATGGCGGCACGGTGACTGTAAGTGGAGCCGACCTGCCACAGGGCGCGCAGGTGCGTGTTCTGGGCGAGAGTGTTCCAGTGGATCGGACCGGGCGCTTTGCCATCGATCGCATTCTGCCCTCGGGAGATCATGTTATCGACGTCGCCATCGTCGCCCCCGATGGGCAGACGACAATTTTCCGGCGCGACATCAACATCCCCACCAGCGAATGGTTCTATGTCGGGCTGGCCGATCTCACGGTCGGGACCCGCTGGGGCGATGGCAAGCTGGTCGATGCAGCGCCCGAGGAATTCGACGATCTTTACGTCAAAGGTCGGGCCTCGTTCTATCTCAAGGGCAAGATCAGAGGCGAATACCTGCTAACGGCTGCAGGAAACACTGGAGAAGGACCGCTGGAGGATATGTTCCGCGGCGTTCTGTCGACCGATCCGCAGGCGGTGCTGCGCCGGATCGATCCCAATCAGTATTATCCCGTCTATGGCGACGATTCCGTTTTGGTGGACGACGCGCCGACCAGCGGCAAGCTGTATGTACGGCTCGAACGTGGCCCCAGCCATGTGATGTGGGGCAATTTCCGCACCGAAATCGGTGACAGCAGCCTGTTGCGGGCTCAGCGCTCGCTTTATGGCGCTTCGGGCCATTATGAATCCGATGTCGTGACCGACAAGGGCGATCCGCGTTACCGGGGTACTGTGTATTTTGCCCAGCCCGGAACGCTGCCAGCCACCGATATCCTGCGCGGAACCGGCGGATCGGCCTATGTGCTGCGGCGGCAGGACGTCGCGCCGGGGTCCGAGATTGTCCGGATCGAGACGGTCAATGCCGTGACCGGCACGGTGACGGAGAGCCGCTTGTTGCGGCCCGGCGTCGATTATTCGATCAACTACATGCAAGGGCTGGTCATCCTTGCCCAGCCACTGGCTAGCCTTGCGCCGTCTTCCGGTGCGGTGCAGTCAAGCGAGGCTGATTACGCCAATCTGACGGTTCAATACGAATACAGCCCCGCTGGGTTCGAGCCCGAGGACTATGCCTTTGGCGCGAGCGGTTCGGCGTGGCTGCATGACTCTGTGCGCATCGGTGCCACGGCAGTTTCGGAAACCGGAACCAGCGGCGACGATATCTCGGTGGTCGGCGTCAACGCCCGCGTTGAGGCGTCAGCCGAGACGTTCATTGAGGGCGAAGTGCTGCGCAGCAGCGGGCAGGGCCGTTCGGACTGGCTGTCAACCGATGGCGGCTTCACCTATGTGCAACAGCCCGCCGCGCGGCCTGCCGATGAAGCTTTTGCCTATCGCGTTCGCGCCCAAGCAAATCTGGCCGACCTGCTCGACAGCTCGTTCGATGCGGTCGGCGGTATCGTCGTCGAGGGCCGGGAGGCCGGCTTTTCGACGCTCGGGCAACAGAGTGTGCATGACACGTTCCTGGTTTCTGCCTGGCTCGACGCGGCGCTTTCCGAGGACCTCGAACTGGGCCTCGACATCGACCATATCGAGAATGCTTCGGGTATGCAGCGCACCGAAGCGGGGGCGGAAATCCGCTATCGCCTCAACGAGGATTTGTCGGTTTCCGCTGGCCTGATCCATCGCGAAACCTCGCGTCCCGGGGGCAGCGACAAGGACAATGGCAGCCGCACCGACATTGGGGCCCGTGTTGCCTATCAGCCCTATGAATATCTGACGTTGCACGCCTTCGGGCAGGTCACCGCTCATGCGAGTGCTGGCTATGGTCGCAATGATCGCGTCGGGCTTGGGGCGGAATGGCAGATCGATGAGCATTGGGCGCTGGGCGCCGAAGGCTCGATCGGCACCACAGGCCCGCAGGCTCTGGCCACCATCAGCCACAGCCCGGCTCCTGGCGAGCGGACCTATCTGGGCTTTCGGGTTGCGCCCGATGCCCGCGATGATTTCTTCACCCAGACGCGCCCGATCAACGGTCTGGTGGCTGGCGGTGAGCGGCGGCTCAATGAGGCGGTGTCCGTGCATGCGGAAAACACCTATGGCCTGTTCTCGGACGATGGCCGGATGAGCTCGCTCTATGGCATCGATTTTGCGCCGGACCAGGCGTGGTCGGCGTCGGCCACCTATGAAACCGGGCGGATCGACGATGCCCTGTCCGGTGATCTGGAGCGTCATGCCCTGTCTGCTGGATTGAGCTATGTCGAGGATGGCATCGAATGGACCTCGCGCGGCGAAGTCCGCATCGAAACTTCCGATGATGGCAGCCGCGACCGCAACACCTTCCTGGGACAAACGGGACTTTCGGTTCAGACCAATGACGACTGGCGGGCTCTGGCTGGAGTCAGCGCGCTGGTCAGCCAGTCGGACCAGTCTTCCATACTCGACGGTGATTATATCGAAGCCACGCTCGGGGGCGCCTATCGCCCCGTCAACAATGACCGTCTCAACGCGCTGATCCGCTACACCTATCTTTATGATCTGCCCGGGCCCGATCAGGTCTCGCGCAATGGTTCGGTGCTTGGTCCGGCCCAGCGCAGTCATATCTTCAGCGTGGATGCCAATTACGACGTCACTGAACATCTCACCATCGGCGGCAAATATGGCTTCCGCGTCGGGGAGATTTCGGAGTCGCGGCTCGTCCGGGATTTCGAGAGCTCATCAATGCATCTGTTCGTTTTGCGCGCCGATCTCGGGATCATCACCGACTGGCGATTGCTGCTCGAAGCGCGAGGGCTCTATCAACCCGAAACGCAAAATTTCAATGCCGGCGCCCTGGCCATGCTGTCCTATGACATCAATGACGTGGTGCGGCTCGGGGTCGGCTACAATTTCGGAAACTTCACTGATGATCTTCGCGATCTTTCCTATGATCACCAGGGAATTTTCCTCAATCTGTCAGCAAGGTTCTGAAGGTTTTCCGGCTTTTCAGGCGCTGGTTTTTTCGGTTCCGTGGACGACGCCCAGGGCATAGGGCTCGCCCGGACCCGACAATACGGCCAGTCTGGCATGCATCCGGATGGAGAATTTGTCTTCAATCACCAGGTCAATCAGGGAGAGGACGTCTGACGATTGCGCGGCTGAAATGTGTGCTGTAGCAATGAGATGGCGGGTATTGTCCACCTTGTAGCCGCACAGATGCGCCAGGCTTTCGTTGCAATGGGCGACCGACGTGTCGCGCTCGATCAACAGCGCCGGCTGGGGCAGGGCCTGCACCAGCCCCATCATCGCCTTGAAAGCCCCCTCCCTGCCATCGGTCTTTCGCTTGAGCAGGACATAGGCAATCAAAAATGTGCGCAGAACCGATGTCGCGTTGGACTGGTCAGCACTGGCCAGCATCAGGACTTTGAAGACTAAGGCATTGCGAGACAAGCCAATATCGGCAGCGGCCTCTTCCAGTACCCGCCAGTAAATGGCTTCCAGCCGAACGCCCTTGCGCAAGCCGTTATGGCTCAGCGCTTTGAATTCGGGCGCAGCCAGCACCGAAATGCGCTCGCTATCAAGCAGGCTCTCCGGCGCTTCTCTCTCGTTTGTCAGACGGGGCGCCTCAGTCGTGTCGACGATTGCCACCAAGCCAATCTGTAGCCGACGCGCATGTCTGCGCTCAAAGCTACTCCCTGTGTGCGACCAGGCATTCAAAGGCCTGGCGACATTCGCCATAGTATATTATTTTTAGGATGACTGCCAGATATTATGAGACGATGCGCTATCGATTGATAGTTTCGATTAGTATGGTGCATTCATTCAGTTGATATTGGCATATCATGCTATGCTTTGATGTTGTTCTGCATTTACTTTGCAGTCTCTAAAATTTTGTTTAAAGAATATCCGAAGATCTGTCGATTTTATATTTTAATTCGCTTTTCTGTAAACAAGGTAATATTTTATGTTGAGCTTGGTTATAGGGTGCGCATCAATGGAAGTCGCGTGATTTGGGCACGATGCGGGTCTGACGCGGATGGGCATCGAGCCGGGGAGACCCGGCAGAAGGAGGTTTATTCAGTGTGGTAAGGGTATCGAGCAGATCAGACCGATCATCTACGGTGCTGGTCATGACGTGGATAACCCCTTCCTTGCTTTTTTGTACCACCCCCTCGATCACCGCCAGACGCGAGGCCATCACCTGCGCGCGGTATTTCTCAAACTTCCGGGCCCACATCAGCCCATTGGCTATGCCGGTTTCGTCTTCCAGAGTCATGAAGATAGCATTGCCTTTGCCGGGCCGTTGCCGGACGAGCACAACTCCCGCCACCTTCACCCGGCATCCATCGGGCAAATCCGCCAATTGCGCGCAACTCACTATCCCTTCGGCCGCAAAACCTTCTCGCAGAAAGGCCATGGGATGTGCCTTGAGCGAAAGCCGGTGCGTCTGGTAATCGGCGATCACATGTTCCGAAAGGGCCATGAGGGGCAGGGTCATGTCCTGCTCCTCACCCAGTTCCTGGCTTTGTGCGGCAGCAAACAGGGGCAGAGGATCATCCTGTGGCAAACGCCGGACATGCCAGGCGGCAGTGCGGCGATCGATCTGCATCGACCGCGTGGCATCGGCATCGGCCAGCAAGATCAGAGCACGGGCTGGCAGGCCGGAGCGCTGCCATAAATCTTCGATGGAGGCATAGCCTGCACCGCGGCGGGCCACCAATTGCTCGCTCCAGTCGGATTTGAACCCATCGATCTGCCGCAATCCCAGACGCAGGGCGCGATAGCGGCCTTCCCCCAGTTCAAGGGTGTTGTCATGTGCGCTGAAATTGACGTCCAGCGGGCGCACGTCCACGTCATGCTCTCTGGCGTCGCGCACAATCTGGGCCGGTGCGTAAAACCCCATGGGCTGGGAATTGAGCAGCGCGCAGGCAAAGACGTCGGGGTAATGTTTTTTGAGCCAGGCGGAGATGTAAACCAGCTTGGCAAAGCTGGCCGCATGGCTTTCGGGAAAACCATATTCTCCGAACCCTTTGATCTGATTGAAGCATTTTTCAGCGAAGGCGCGGTTGTAGCCACGGGCCTCCATGCGGTCGACCATCAGTCTTTCGAACTGCCCGATCTGGCCGTTGCTGCGGAACGTGGCCATTGCCTTGCGCAGGCGATTGGCTTCGACATCACTGAAATTGGCCGCAACCATGGCAATCTGCATGGCCTGTTCCTGAAACAATGGGACACCCAGCGTGCGCTTCAGGACGTTGCGTAGCTCATTTTTGTCGTGCGGCGGTCCAGGCTCGGGGTAGTCTGCTGTCTCCTCCCTGTTGCGGCGGCGTAAATAGGGATGGACCATATCGCCCTGGATGGGGCCGGGCCGGACAAGGGCCACCTGAATGACAAGGTCATAGAATTCCTGGGGTTTCAGCCGTGGCAGCATGTTGATCTGCGCCCGGCTCTCCACCTGAAACACCCCGATGGAATCGCCCTCCTGGAGCATCTCAAAAACAGCCGCGACATCGGGATCATCGGGTCGGCTGGCGTTGACGTTCGCCAGGGTCAGGCTTTTGCCGTAGCAGTTTTCAACCAGATCAAAGGCCTTGCGGATGCAGGTGAGCATTCCCAGAGCCAGGACATCGACCTTGAGCATCCTCATCCGATCGATATCGTCCTTGTCCCATTCGATAAAGGTGCGGTCCTCCATGGCTGCATTGGCAATGGGAACATAGTCGTCCAGCCGGTTTTGCGTCAGGATGAAGCCGCCCACATGCTGGGAGAGGTGACGCGGAAAGCCCAGCAGTCGGGTCGCCAGCGCCACGGCGCGCCCGATCTCGGGGTTGTGCGGATCGAGCCCGGCCTGCCGGATGTGCTCATGGGGGAGTTTTTGGCTGGTCCAGCTTCCCCAGACCGTCGCAGCGATGCGGCTGGTGATGTCCTCGGTTAGTCCCAGCGCCTTGCCCACGTCGCGGATGGCCGAACGAGGACGATAGCTGATCACGGTTGCCGCGATCCCGGCCCGTTCCCGTCCATAGGTCTGGTAGATGTGCTGGATGATCTCCTCGCGCCGTTCATGCTCGAAATCGACGTCGATATCGGGCGGCTCCTTCCGCTCCTTGGAGAGGAACCGGGCAAACAGCAATTCATGCTCATTGGGATCGACAGCGGTGATCCCGAGCACGTAACACACCGCTGAATTGGCGGCCGAGCCCCGGCCCTGACACAGGATGCCCTTGCTTTGGGCCACCTGAACGATGTCATGGATGGTGAGGAAGTAGGTGGCATATTCAAGTTCGCCGATGAGTTTCAGCTCGCCTTCAAGCAAGGTTCTGATCTTTTGCGGAATGCCTTGGGGATAGCGCTGTGCTGCTTCCTGCCATGTGAGCTCTTCCAGCCAGGCTTGCGCTGTATAGCCCTTTTGGATCGGCTCCTCGGGATATTGGTAGCTAAGCTGGTCGAGGGAAAAGGCGATCCGGTCGAGAAAGTGGCCGATTTGTGCGATTGCCTCGGGATAATCGCGAAACAGGCGGGCCATTTCGGCAGGTCGCTTGAGGTGGCGCTCGGCATTGGCTTGCAGCCGCCGCCCGGCTGTCTGGATCGTCACCCCTTCGCGAATGCAGGTGAGGATGTCCTGAAGGTCGCGCTGGTCACTGGTGTGGTAGAGTGCATCATTGATCGCCAGCAGCGGAATGGCGTGGCAGCGGGCGATCGCATCCAGCCGATTGAGCCGTCTTGCGTCGTTACCCCCATAGCCGATTGCCGCCCCCAGCCAGACCGAACCGGGGGCAGCCGTCTTCAAGGGCGCAAGGATGGTATCGAGGCCTTCGGGGTTTTCGGGAGGCAGCACAATCAGGTTCAAGCCGGAACAGGAAAACAGGAGGTCGGAAAAGCCCAGGATGCAGTCGCCTTTTCGGGCCTTGAGGTTGCCGCGGGTCAAAAGCCGGCAAAGGCCGCCCCAACCTTCCTTGTTCTGGGGATAGGCGATGATGTCGGGAGTGCCATCGGAAAAAACCAGACGCGCGCCCACGGCAAGTTTGAAGTGCTGCGCCCGCTGTTGCAGGCCGGCCGGCGTGAATGGCAGATCGGGGCCAGGCTGGCGCTCGATCAGCACGTATTCGCCTGGTCCTGATCCCTCGCGCAGTTTTTCGACCGGCATGATGCCTTCGCGCAAATCCTGAAGCGCGCCAAAAGCCCGGACCACCCCCGCCACCGAATTGCGATCGGCAATACCGATGCCTCCGTGCCCGAGCAACAGCGCGCTCAGCACCATATCCTGGGGATGCGACGCGCCGCGCAGGAAGGAGAAATTGGTGGTCGTGGCCAGTTCGGCATAAAAACTCATGGGAACAGCCCCTGGATGAACCATTCGACCCGATCGACGCCATAAAGCCCGTAGCGAAACACCCAGAACCGGTGCCCGGCCCCGTCCTCGATGCGGAAATAATCGCGGGTCTGGATATCCCGGGTGTCGCGCCACCATTCCGCTGCGATCCGTTCGGGGCCTTCGGCGCGCACCACCTCGAACCAGGCTTGCCGCCATTTGAAGCGGCGTGGAGGGCTGTCGGGAACCTCGGCAATTGCTTCGATCCGCTGCGGGGGATGAAACAAGAATAGCGGGCGGGTCGGGACGGGAAAGGATGCGGCCCGATCCCATGTTCCCGTGCCTTTCATGTCCGATATCGCCGGGGCTGTTCTGGCCGCCCGTTCCGGCAAGTGGCTGTCATTGGCAATAAAACGCTGCACTGAGGCGGGCCCCAGACGCGCATTCAGCCGATCGATCAGATCGCGCACCGCCTGCTCCGTACTTTCCCGGCCATCGAGCGTATCCTGACTGTCGGGTACGGCATCGCCAGCCAGGGCGGACAGCCGGATCATGTCGAAGCCGAAACCGGGGTCGAGGGGATCGGTCAGCGCATCAAGCCGCAAATCGAAGAGCCGTGCGAGAGTCGGGGCGTTGCGCAGCGGCTGGCCGGACAGCACTTCGATCCGCGTCACCCTGCCATCGGTGCGGAAAAAGGCCGCTTCAAAATACCGACCGCCCTGTCCGTGGCGTTCCAGCTCAACAGCAAGCTTTTGTGCCAGATCCCCAAGCGCCAGCATTATGTCTTCCCTGAGCCCGATCGGCTCGGCAAAGCGCTGTTCAGCGGCAAACAGAGGCAGCGGGCGCCGCGGGGTTACAGGGCGATCGATTTCTCCAAGAATTTGGGCCAGCGCGTCCGTCACCTCTGTTCCGAACCGCGCGGCCAGGGGTTTTCGGGGGCGGGAGGCGAGATCGGCAATCCGCATCAGGCCAGCCCGGCGCAGGGCAACGAGGATGGCCGGAGGGCATTCGAGAGCATCGATCGGCAGCCGCGAGACCCATTGCGCTTCCTCGCCAGGCGGCACGATGCCTCTCTTGCCAAAGCGGCACAGGGCGCGCGCTGCCCGTGCCGTGCCGGCAATGGCCAGATGCGCGGCAAAGCCTTGCCCGGACAGATGGTGCGCGATGTCTGCGATCAGTGGCGCTTCGCCGCCAAACAGATGCGTCACCCCAGAAATATCGCAAATCAGCCCATCTGGGGGCTCGTTGGCAACAATGGGGCTATAGCGGTCGAACCAGTCGGCGATGGCATCGAGCAAGTCGGCATCGGCGCTGTCGTCGTGTTCGATCACCCGGATGTCTGGTACTCGCGCCCGCGCATCGGCAAAGGCGAGGCCAGGAAACAGGCCCTTTTTCTGCGCCAGGGCATCGGTGGCGATGAGGATAAGCCTGTTGCCGCGGCGAGCAACCACAATGAGGGGGCGGTTATCCCGCTCGTGCCCAGCCTGTCTGGAGGTGCGGTGCAGCCGGTCCGTTGAAAACAGGGGCAGCCACAGCGCCAGATAGCGCCTGCTGCTGGGAAAATGCGCGTGTCTCATGGCTCCATTCCAACGTCCAATGCCATCCGGCCTTTCCGCCCCGTTGCCGCAGAAGTTCGGTTGAAAATGCTGCCTTCCCCGGAAAATTGGCGATATCGCTCGATGGAGCAGCTGCGATGCTCCAGCGGGTTGCAGCGGCGCTTGGCTCCGGCGCGGCCATCGTCCGCAGCATCAGGGCGGTTACCCCACTTGCTTCTGCTGCCAGAGACAGACGCCGACTGGCCGTGAGATCGAGCTGGCGGCTCTCCCCCCAGCTTTCCAGAATCACCGTTCCCAGACCCGAACAGCGCAAGGCTTCCAGTGCGGCCCGCAACCCCTCGACCACATCTTTTGCCTGCACCACCACCATCCGGTCGGGGGAGAGCCCGGCTTCCGCCAGCCCGGGGGCGTAGAGCGCACCGGCTTCCAATCCAACCCGCTGATGGCGGACCCACAGCAGGGGTCTATCGGGCGCGGCGCGCAAGCCGAGCCCCATGGCAAACCCCGCCGCTGCTGGGATGTCGGCAGCGTGCGTGGGAAAGATTTCATGCACTGCGCCTCGCGCCAATCCGCCCATGAGGGCAGCATCGACCGGGCCGGCGCCCAGACTGAAGGCGCCGTGCTGCCCGGCCCCGACGGGAGGGTCGAGACTGGCGAGAGCCTGCCGCAGCGCACCCAATCGGTGTGCTCTGTTCATGACTCGATGTTCCTATTTTGTTCTATTAGGACTCAGAACCGCACATGAGTCAATCGGACTCAGGAAAGCGAAGGTCACGCTTTTGCGATAGCAGGATTTTTGTATTGTCCGGCTGCACTCACTGGTGCTGCGGGCCAGCGACCGCCATGGAAGCGGCGCGCGGGATATTTCCGCGCGCCCCTGTTTTTGTGTGACCGGCAATCAGTTCGCGGAGATGAACCCCGGGCCGAACATCATTGCGTCACTGTTGACGGTGGTCCATTCGTAGTCGTTGGAAACCACCCAGTCGACGACATTGCGCCACAGCATCAGGGCGGGCTGCTCGCGCTCCCAAATGGCGACCATTTCGCGGAACAGTCTGACCTTTTCCTCTTCATCGGCTTCGGCCAGATACTGCTCGCCCAGAGCGACGAATTCTGCCGGCGGCGTCCAGCTCCGGTCATCGGCGCGCGTCGCACGGGCCGAGTCCGGGCCCCAGAAGCCCCAGATGCCGCGAGTCGGCGTCCCATCGAAGGCCACTGACATCGACATGTTCAGCACACCGAACGGATGCTTGAGGGCCAGCGGCCAGCTGTCGACGATATTCAGCCGGACATTGATTCCCAGATTACGCCATTGCTCGGCGATGAATTCGACGGCCAGATCGATGTTGGGATAGGCGCCGCGCACCGCGTTTACGACGACTTCTTCACCATTATAGTCCGATTGCGCCAGATATTCGCGCGCCGCGTCCAGATCATACTCGATCAGCGGACGGATTTCCGAGTCATAATAGGCCGGAGTATCGGGGAAGTTGAACGGCGCAGGGGCAAAGGTTGCATCGCCCCAAAGCGCGGCGACCAGCGCGTCGCGGTCGATCGCTGCCGACATGGCATAGCGCAGGTTCACGTCAGCGGTTGGCGTGGGCGCGAACTCGGGCAAATCGAGCGCGTTATAGGCCAGCATGATGTAGCCGTCAGCCGGGCGGCTGACATAGGTGAGGTCGGGATAGGCCCGGACCGTCTCAATTTCATCGACAGGTGTGTTGACCATGAAATCGTACTGACCGGCGACCATGCCTGCGAGGCGGCCAGAAAATTCCGGAACGATGCGGAATTCGATGGTCTCCAGCGGGGGCGTGCCACCCCAATAGTCATCGAATGCTTCGAGCTTGACGTGGCTCGACTGGTCGAATTCGACAACCCGGTACGGGCCGGTGCCGATCGGCTTCTGGCCAAACGCCTCGGGACCCACTTCCAGATAATAGTCGCGCGGCACAACGAAGCCGAGCGGGGTGACGAAGCGGTAAGGCAAGTTCGGGTCGACCACCGAGGTCTCAACTTCGACAGTCTTGTCGTCGATCACTTCGACCGACGCAAAGGACGTCGTATAGCGCGTTCCGGCAGGCACAAGGGCGTTCTCACCCCAGATGCGCTCTTCGGAAAGCGTGAAAGCCACGTCTTCGGCGGTCATGGTGTCGCCGTTGTGGAACTTGACGCCTTCGCGAATTGTCAGGCGCCATGTCGTGCCATCGACCTGTTCCCACTGATCGACGACGGAAGGTGCAAGCTCTGCTCCTTCAGGGTCTTCAAGCCAGTTGCGGCTGATAATCGGGTCATAGATATTGCTCATGATCCGCAGGGAATTGGTTGAATTCCCGTCGATCGGCTCAAGGCTGCGGTAAAGCCCGTTGACGGCGACCACGATCTCGGGACGGTCGGCCGCCTGTGCGGCTGCTCCGATCGTCCCGGCGGCCAGCGCCACGAATGTGATAGCAAGAGTTCGCATAATCAGTCTTTCGTACTTCCTTGTAAGCTGGCGCCTCGCAAATCCGGGAAAACTGGCCGGGGCGCCTGAAATCCGGCAAGCCTTAATTTCGTATATATCAGCTTCTGCGCAAGGTCGGGTCGAGTCTGTCGCGCAGCGCATCACCCAAAAGGCTGATGGCGAGGGTGGTGAAGAAAATCAGCGACCCCGGGATCACCGCCAGCCACCAGGCGCGGGCGAGGCTGTTGCGGCCTTCGCCGAGCAGTTGGCCGAGGCTGGTGAGCGGGGGCTGGATGCCGAGGCCCAGAAAGCTCAGCCCGGTTTCGAGCAGGATCGTCTGGGGGAAATTGAGAGTCGCCTGCACGATTACGATGTTGAAAACAGTAGGTAAAATGTGTCTCCGGTCGATCGCGATGCTCGACACGCCGATGGTGCGGGCGGCCTCGACGAAGGGCAGAGTGTGGGCGGAAAGCGCGCCGCCGCGCACGAGGCGGGCATAGCTTTCCCAGCCATAAAGACCCAATACGACGACAAACAATGACAAAGAATTGCCAAAGATAGCAACAATTGCCAGCGCAATGATGATAAATGGCACCGCAGCTTGGAGGTCGATGGCACCGAGAATAAGACCGCCTACGAGCTTGCCGCTGCGCGCCGAGATCAGCCCCAGAGCGGTGCCCAGAACGGCGCTGATGATGGTGCCGACCAGCGCTAGCCCGATGCTCAGGCGCGTGCCGAACACCAGCCGCGCCACAAGGTCGCGGCCGAGCCCGTCAGTGCCCAGCGGGTACTCCCAACTGCCGCCGGCAAACACCGGGGGCAGGTTGCGGGCCAACAGGCTTGAGGCACTGTAGTGATGCGGGGTGAGGAAATCGCCGAACACCGCGAAGGCGACGACAGCGACGAGCATTGCGGAGGGGATGACGACCCCAAGACTCCAGCGCTTCATCATGCGCCTCCCGACCGACGGCTGGTGCCGATGCGCGGATCGAGCCAGCCATAGAGCAAATCAACCACCATGTTGGACAGCGCCATGGTCGCTGCCGCCAGAATGACGATGAGTTGGACAACCGCCAGGTCGCGATCGGTGACCGATGTGACCAGCAACCGGCCAACGCCGGGCCAGGCAAACACGGTTTCGATGACCACGGTGCCAGCGATCATCGAGCCGATGCTAAACCCGGCAAGCGTCACCAGCGGAACCAGAATGGCACGGGCCACATGGTGCGTCATGCGCCGCAGGGGCGGGACGCCGTTAGCCCTGGCGGTGCGCATGAACGACGAGGATAATACTTCCAGTACCGCCGAGCGGGTCATGCGCGCATAAGCACCAGCGGTGGCCATGCCCAGAGTGATGACCGGCATGACCAGGCTCAACGCACTGTCGAACCCCCCGGCGGGGAGCATGCGCAGGCTCAGGGTGAAGAACAAAATGAGCAGGATGCCGAGGAAAAAATTCGGCATGGCAAAACCAAAAACCGAAAATCCCATTACGAACCGGTCGAGCATTTTGCCGCGATGCAAAGCGGCATACATGCCCGCCGGAATGCCGATGACAAGGGCGAGGAGCAGGGCGAGGCCGGTCAGGATGAAGGTGGGGCCGATGCGCGGTGCGACCAAATCCCAGGCGCTGCCGCCAGTGCGGAAGGAAATGCCAAAATCACCGCCCAAAATACCGCGCAAATAGGATAGGTACTGGACCGGCAAAGATTCGTTGAGCCCGAACCGTTCGCGATACTGATCGATCACGATCTGGGGCGCGTCAGAGGGCACCATAGCGGCTACCGGGTCGCCCGTCAGTCGCAGGAGGATGAAAACCAGGGTCGCTGCGGCCCAGATCGTAAGCACAAAGCGCAGCAATTTTCCCATCAGAAACGATAACGACAACCGACCCTCCGGTAGTGCGGCTTATTTTAGTACGGCCCCGATTGCAGGGTGTCTATACTCGCAATTTGAGTATTTCGGCAATGTTATTCTCTGGTGTGTCGGGAAATTAGAATAACGCACCCATGGTGGCGTTGACACAAAAGGGGCAGGCCCATAAGGATGCCGATCCTAGCTGAGCATTCAAGCCAATGCCTTTCAACGCTTCCACAGCACACTGGCAAAGCGGCCAGCAAGAGACTTAAATGAACCAGCCATTACTCGACGTTCAAAACCTGTCGGTCCGTTTCCAGACGGAAAGCGCACCGGTGATCGCCGTCGACAATGTCAGCCTGACCGTCGCCCAGGGCGAGGTGCTCGGTGTAGTAGGCGAATCAGGCTCGGGCAAGAGTCAGACGTTCATGGCGCTGGGCGGGCTGCTGGCATCGAACGGCAAAGCAACGGGCAAGGCATTGCTCGATGGCGAGAACCTGCTCGCCCTGACCGACCGGCAACTGGACCGGGTGCGGGGACAGAAGGTCTCCTATATCTTTCAGGACCCGATGACGGCGCTCAACCCGTTTCGCACGGTCGCCTCGCAGATGACGGAATTGCTCAAGCTGCATCAAGGGCTCGATCGTGCCGGTGCGCGCGCCGAGGCGCTGCGCCTGCTCGAACGGGTGCGAGTGCCCGATGCGCGCCGCCGCCTTGACGCGTACCCGCATGAACTGTCAGGCGGCATGCGACAGCGCGTGATGATCGCCATGGCCCTGTCCAACCGGCCCCGGCTGCTGATCGCCGACGAGCCGACGACGGCGCTGGACGTCACGGTGCAGATACAGGTTCTCGATATTCTCGATGAATTGCGGCGCGAGGAAAACCTGGCGGTGGTGCTCATCACCCACGACATGGGCGTGGTGGCGCGGCTGGCCCATCGGGTGATCGTTGTCTATGCGGGCACCATCGTGGAAGAAGGGGCGGCTGAGGACGTACTGATGCGTCCCACCCATCCCTATACCGCCGGACTTCTGGCTTCCATGCCGGACCTTGCGGCCCCCCTGAGCCGATTGCAGCCGATCACGGGCTATCCGCCTGACGGCCAAAAAGAGAGAGTGGGGTGCATGTTCGAACCCCGATGCCGCAAGGCGCAGGCGATCTGCAAGCAGCAGGTGCCGTTGCTTGAAGCGCGCACGGGCGGCCACCGTCAGGCGTGTCATTTTCCGCTGACGTCCGATGCTGCCGGAGCGCTCGGAGGCCTGTCATGACCGATACTGCACGGGGGCTTAGTGTCGATGCCCTGTCGATCACCTACCCGATCAGCCAGGGGCTGTTCAGCCGTCCGCTTGAACTCAAGGCGGTGCGGGAAGTAAGCCTGTCGATCGCGCCGGGAAGAACGCTTGGCGTGGTTGGCGAATCGGGGTGTGGAAAATCCACTCTGGCACGCGGTATCTTGCGCTTGCAAAAGCCCAATGGCGGGGTCGTTCGGTGGAACGGGCAAGCGATTTCAGAATTCTCCGACGCCCAG
This sequence comes from Pelagibacterium sp., assembly GCF_035555455.1. Taxonomy (GTDB): domain Bacteria; phylum Pseudomonadota; class Alphaproteobacteria; order Rhizobiales; family Devosiaceae; genus Pelagibacterium. The sequence continues at coordinate 48,826 of NZ_DATMGM010000026.1, forward strand.
TTCCAGCGCGTGCGGCCCGAAATGCAGATGGTGTTCCAGGACCCGCTGGCGTCGCTTAATCCGCGGATGCGGGTGGCCGATATCATCGCCGAACCGCTGGTCACCCACCGCCCGCAACTGGGGGGTAAGGAGCGGTTGGCGCTGGTGGAAAAGGCCATGGAGCGGGTCGGGTTGCGGCCTGAAATGGCCAACCGGTTTCCCCATGAATTCTCTGGCGGGCAGGCCCAGCGGATCGGTATTGCCCGGGCCATCGTGCTGGAGCCGGGACTGCTGATCTGTGACGAGGCGGTTTCGGCGCTCGACGTTTCCATCCGTGCTCAGGTGCTGGTCCTGCTCGAACAGTTGCAGCAGGAACTCGGCCTTGCCATCCTGTTCATCAGCCATGACCTGGCGGTGGTGCGCTACATTGCCCATGAGGTAATGGTGCTCTATCTGGGGCGGGTCGTCGAATATGCCAGCCGCGACGTGTTGTTCGCCAATCCCAAGCATCCCTACACACAGGCGCTGATCGGCTCGGTTCTGTCCAAGGACCCGCAGATCGAGCGGGCGCATGACATACCCGATATTGGCGGGGAGCTGCCATCGCCCATCGATCCTCCGCCGGGATGCCCGTTCAGCACCCGCTGTCCGCTGGTCCAGCCAATCTGCCGCCAGATGATGCCGCCGCTGGTGACCCAGGCCGATGGCTCGCAGGTCGCCTGTCACGTTGTCGAAGCCGAAAAAGCGACCTAGCCGCTTTCCCCGGCCCGTTTACTATCGAGGAGTTCTCCCATGACCATTTCCGACCGCGAATGGGTTCGCCGCCATCTCGCACTGGCAGAGAATGCTGTATCGGCTGCCGATGCCGCAATTTTGGGACGGCTGACGGCGGACACCGTGGCGATCGCCCATTATGCGCGCAAGCATCGCGTGGGCGGCACGGCCCATGACGAGGCGGCCATCGACCTGGGCGAAGCCGGAACGGCGGTGTGGGGTTCCGGGCGGTGCGCGCCATTCCTCGACGCTGCTTTCCTCAATGGCTCGGCGGGGGAAGCCCTCGACTTTCAGGAAGTGCTGCTCAATGGCCGCAATAACGGTCATGCGGCTGTGGTGATCGTTCCGGCGGTGCTGGCGCTTGCCCAACAGCGCGGCGCAAGCCCCGACGCGGTGCTGCGCGCCTTGCGGGTGGGCTTTGTCGCCAATATCGGGCTGGGGGAAGCGCTCGGGCGGGCCCATCGTACCGAAGGGCGGGGCTTCCGCACCACATCGCTGACGGCAACGCCAGCGGCAGCGCTGGCCTGCGCCGCCCTGGTGGGGGCTGATCTGGATGTGGCGCTGGCGGCGGTGGGCATCGCCGCTTGCGCGCTGCCAGCGGGATTGCTCAGCGCCATGTCGCCCGCCGTGGGCAGCTACAGTCAGGACAAGGACCTCTCGGTGGGGTTTTCGGCGCGCCACGCGCTTCATTCAGCGCTGCTGGCCGAGGCCGGGGCCACAGGGCCCGAGGCTCCGATCAGCGGGGACAAGGGCTGGCTGGCCAGTTACGCATCGGGTTCTGCCGACATCGCTTATCTGGAGACGGCACCGGAAGCGCGTGATCTCTCGACCTATTCGATCAAGCTGTTCCCGGCCAATTTCGGATGTCAGGCGGCCATTCGCTGTGCCATCGAGTTGGGAAGCGAAATCGATGCCGCGCAGGTCGAGCGTCTGGAGGTGAAGGTGAAATCCTCCAGCGCCCAGTCGCTGTCGACGCGGGCCATCGACAATCATCTGGCGGCACGGTTCAGCCTGCCGTTTGCGGTGGCCAGCGCGTTTATCCGCAAGCGTTCGGAACTTGCCGATTTCGAGGGAGAGGCCGTCGCCGATCCCGCTGTGCTCGATTTCATGGAGCGGGTCGAGGTGTCCGGCGACGATGACTTTGAGGCGCGCCATCTGGAGCTTGGCATTTTCCCGGCCTGGATGGCGGCGATCGGCCCGGACGGGGTTATCGCAGAGCGGGCGTTTGACGGCCCGTTCCACGCCATGGATCCGGCCGAGATGGACGCCTTGTTTGCCGCCAAGCTGAGCAGCCTGACCGATGCGGAGACGGCGGCAAGGCTTCTGGCCTACGCTCGCGACCCCGGCGCATCGGCTGCGCTCGACCTGTTGCGCTAAGCGAGCCTGATGTGATGCCAGTGGACTCCATCAGCCTGATCGAAACCCTGTTGTGGGAGCCCGGCGCCGGTTACTGGCTGCTGGAGCGGCACCTTGTCCGGCTGGAGTGTTCGGCGCGTTATTTCGGTATTCCCCTGGCCGTGTCGGAGGTTGGCCATCTTCTCGACACCACCGCATCGGGCTTTGATGGCAACCGAATGCGGGTGCGGCTGTTGCTCGACCAGAAGGGAGAGGCGAGCGTTACCGCGACCGCGTTACCCCCTGTGGATGCGGGGAGGGTCTTTCGGTTCGTTATTGCCGAGGAACGGGTCGATTCCGGCAATGTCTATCTCCAGCACAAGACCACGCATCGTGACTTTCTCGATGCGCCCCGGATGCGGGCGGTTGAGCGGTTGGGTGTCGATGAAGTGATCTTTACCAATGAGCGGGGCGAAGTGACCGAAGGCTCGTATCTGACGCTGTTTGTTGAGCGCGATGGTGCGTTGCTGACCCCTGCGCTGGCGAGTGGCCTGTTGCCCGGTACGTTGCGCGCCGAGCTTCTGGCGGAGGGGAGGGCTCGCGAAGCGGTGCTTTATCCACACGATCTCGATCAGGCCGATACCATCTGGCTGGGCAATTCGGTGCGCGGCCTGATCCGGGCAGAGCGCCAGATGCCTGGACAGACGGGGCGATAGCACCGGTCAGCGAGGGCTCCACGGCAGGTCGATGGCAAAGGCGGTTCCCGACCCTGTTTCGAGCAGTGCGATGCGGCCGCCATTGGCTTCCACCAACTCTCTCGCGATGGCGAGCCCCAGGCCCGTGCCG
>NZ_DATMGM010000027.1:0-79360 GCF_035555455.1 Pelagibacterium sp.
GCCATGGCCATCAGCGCGCCGGTGTTGCCGCCCGAAATCGCGACCGCAGCCTCGCCATCCTTGACCGACTGGATCGCCGCCCACATCGAGGAATTGCCCCGCCCCTTGCGCAGGGCCTGGCTGGGCTTGTCTTCCATGGCGATGACGGTATCGCTGTGACGGATTTCCGACACCGCGCGCAATTCGGGAAATTCCTTAAGCAACGGCTCCAGCACGTCCTGCTGCCCATGGAAAATGAAACGGGCGTCGGGCCGCTCGCGCAACAGGAGTTTCGCGCCATGCAGCGGTGCGCGTGGAGCGTTGTCTCCGCCCATCGCATCAACGGAGATCGTTATCGTTTTAGTCATTGCGTGCCTTGTTGCCTGCCCGTCGAAAGAGCGCCGGCGTCTCCAGTCCGGCCCTCACATAGTCAATGAACCCCGCCGCGCGAGCGTGTCAACACACGCCCCGGGCTTCGTTCAGTCCTTTTTCAGTGCCTTGAGCGCGGCAAATGGCGACAGCTCGGCCGGATCGTCGCCAAGGGTTTCTGGAACCTCGGCTCCGGGTTTGCGCGGATAGAGATCGATAGCCAGAGCAAAAATCTCCAGCACCAGGTCTGCGAGGTCGATATCCTCGCCCTCGAAATAATCCGGCAGGTCGTCGTCTTCGAGATTGACGAAAATCTCCGCGCCAGCAGTTGCCTCGCTGGCCGCGTCCTGTCCCGGAAGGAAAATCCGGTCGATGGGTTCGTCGATCTGCTGCGTCACCGGATCGCCCGTCACCACGCAGGGTTGCACGATCGTTCCGCTGACTCTGCCCTGGGCCCGAATGCCGCCGCGAAATCGCGTGGCAGTCAGGTGCGCCGAAAAATCCAGCACTTCGCTCACCTTCAGGCGCTCGGCGATCAGGTCGCGTTGAGCGGCGTCGGTTTCGATCCTCACCTCCCGGCCAGCGGCGGGAATCTTGTCCACCCGGACGAGCGCGTCGAGATCGAGCGCTTCTTGCCTCGGTTTCATTTCGGGTCTCCAAACGTCACTCTGCCCTGCATGATTGCGGCCACCTCTTGGGTCCGCAGCAGGCTGTCACTGCGCAGTATATAATCGGCAAATACGTCAAGGGCAGCATGAGGTTGCCCTTCATGAAAATTGCGGGATATGAAATCCGCAAGCTCGGCCCTGTCATCCTCATCGAGGATCGCCGAGAGGCTGGACAGCATGCCGTAAAAAAGACCGCCCATCTTTTCGATCCGCTTGCCGATGGAGAGGTCCCCTACCCCCATCTCCCGCAGCGATCGGTCCATATCCTTGAAAAAGCAATCAAAGACATTCTGGGCGAATTCCTTGGTTTCCCGTTCGCTGGACCGCAGCCTGCGAAACACCAAGGCCGCGTGCAGCGAAATCATGTCGAAGCGCCCGGTCAGCGTGTCAGGCACGCCCCATTCGGCATAGAATATCTCGCGCCGGGATTGCGCCACAATGGCGTTATAGACGGCGTAAACCGGCTCGGTCAGCTTGGGTTTGCGGAATAAGGACAGGATCATTTCATCGATTCACTGTGCGAGTTGGGGCGACCGAATACAAATGGAAATGGATTGGCCGCTTGCCAGAGTCGTGCCATGACGGCTAAACAACACCCAATTCCCTGGCGCATTGTCGCGAGGCTATAGTCGAGAGAGCTGAGGAAAGTCAATTCCATGAGCCTGCGTTTCGCCCTTGTCCGCCTGTCCCCCGTTGCCGCTGCCATCGCCGTCGGTCTCACATTGTCGGCCTGTTCGGGAACGGGCCTCGTCGCCCAGCGCACCCAGGGATACGTACTGCCTGCGGATGCCATTGCCCAGGTCCGCCCGGGATCCAGTCAGGATTTCGTCCGCATCGTCCTTGGCTCGCCCCAGACCACCAGCACCTTTGGCGGTGAAACCGCGTGGTACTATGTGGAGACCAAAGTGAACCAGACCGCGTTCGGGCTCACCATGGTCCAGGAGCGCACCGTTCTCGCGGTTTATTTTGGTGCCGATCGCCGGGTCACGGATCGCGCGCTCTATTCGCTTGAAGATGGCCGTGTGTTTGCCATCGAACAGCGCCGCACCGGTTCGTACGGCGAAGACCGCAGTTTCGTGGAATCGCTGCTGGCCTCAATCTGAGGCCAGCGCCGCCTTCTTGCTGCGCAATCCGCGCCCGCGCAGGTCGCTCCAGGCCAGCAGCAGGATCGCCGCGACCGCAATCGGCATGGCCAAAAGGTTGATGGCTTCCCAGCCCAGCAGGTTGAGCAACACCCCTGCCCCGATCGAGGCCACGGCGTTGACGCCGAACACCATCTGTTCGTTGAGGGCCTGCACCCGTGCGCCCTCTTCGGGCCTGTAGGCCTGGCTGAGCATTACCGTCGAGCCGATAAAGCCGAAATTCCATCCAACGCCCAAAAGGACGAGCGACGCTTCGAAATGCAGCGTCGTGGTTCCCGACAGCGCGGTTCCGGCAGCGGCAATGATCAGCAGAAGGCCGATGGCGATGGTCAGATGCGGCCCGATCCGGCCAACGATGGCGCCCGTCACAAAGCTGGGCGCGAACATCGCAACGATATGCCACTGGATCGCATTGGCCGCATCGGCGGGGGCATGGCCGCACAAATGCACCATGGCCAGCGGCGCCGCCACCATCACGAATGTCATCAGGGCAAAACTGGCCATGCCTGTCAGGATCGGCACGAAAATGTCGGGCGTGGAGATCAGTTCGGCAAACGGACGCCCCTGCTCGGACCGGGACCGTTTTGGTTCACCGCCCGGCAGGCGTGTGAAGCTCAGCATCAGCATCGCAACGAGACTCAAGCCCACCAGCCCGAGGAACGAGCCGGTATAGGGCGCTCCGGGCACCGCTTCGGCGGTCATCGCCGCCAGTCTGGGACCGAGAAACCCGGCCAGAACCCCGCCAAACATCACCCAGGAGATGGCCCGTGCCTTGCCCTTGTCCGGCGCGCTGTCGGCTGCGGCAAACCGGTATTGCTGCCCGAACGCCCCGGCCGCGCCGATCAGCAGCATCGCCGCCGAAAAGAGAATGAAATTGTGGATATATAGCCCGAGCGCAGCGATAAGGCCGCCGGTGCCTGCAATGCCCGCGCCCAGCACAAAGCCCCGTGTCCGGCCCAGCCTGTGCAGGATCAGAGCGGCAGGCCCCGCCATCAGCGCCACCCCGATGATCATCGCCGTGGTCGGAACCGTTGCGAAGGCGGGGTCAACCGCCATCGAAACGCCCGCCAGCGCCCCGACTGCCATCACCATGCCCTGGGATGATCCCGCGACGGCCTGCGCGCCGGACAAGAGGAAAATATTACGCATATTGGCCATCAGAAACACCCCAATATCCGCGAAGATGATGGATCGGGACCTGCGGCGCACCCGATCCCCAAATCAGAGCGGCTTGTCCTCACCATAGCCCTCGGAGAACTTTCGCGCCACGGCATCGAGGACGCCATTGACCATGCCGGGCACCTCGTCCTCGTAGAACGCGTTCGCCACGTCCACATATTCGCGGATGATCACCCGGAAGGGGATGTCGCGCCGCTCGGTCAATTCATAGACCCCCGCCCGCAGCAGGGCCCGCAGGGTCGCATCGATACGGGTCATCGGCCAGCCGCGCTGAAGGGCGGCATTGATGATTGGATCGAGCTTGAGCTGGCTGAGGACAACACCGCGCACGATATGGCGGAAATAGTCGGCGTCAGCCGGCAGATACTGATCGCCTTCGAGTTCGCGGCCCAGCCGGAAACTCTCGAACTGGCTGAGGGTTTCTTCCAGCGTCTGCTCGCCCACATCCATCTGATAGAGCGCCTGAACGGCGGCAAGCCGCGCCGAACCGCGCTGATTGGCCTGTCTTTGCCCCTTGTCAACGGCCATGGATCAGTCCTCCATCAGCCGGTCGCGGGGAGCGGCTGTCGTCACGCTCTCGCGCGGCGCAAACGCAACAATATAGACCCCCGCCATGAGGCAATGCTGGCCTGCGGCCAAGCCGGGCGCAATCGCAAAAGTATCGCCAGAACTGGCCATTATTTGATCCTGTAGAATTTTAAAATGTGTCGCGTTCCCGAACGAATATCATTTTTTCCGGCAACGCTCCATGAACCGCGCCGCATAGCGCGTCATCAGATCGACTTCAAGGCCGCTCGCACCAGCAAACACCTCGCCGCCGACTTCACGAACTGATTCAACTCAGTCGTTTTTAGAAACGAAAACAGCAGGTTATCCGAATATCGTCGAGAACGTATTCATCCGTCGTCCGCATCCTCGGGGTCATCTCTGCCCCCTCGCCTATGCCGTGTCGTCACCGTCCATGATGGTCAGAAACGACTGGAAATCATCGGCGCTGGAAAAATTCTTATACACCGAGGCGAAACGCACAAAGGCCACGTCGTCGAGTCCCTTGAGCCCTTCCATTACGTATTCCCCAATCTGGTCGGAGGTCACCTCGACTTCCCCCAGACTTTCGAGTTGGCGCACCACGCCCGAGATCATGCGTTCGGCCGCCTCGGGATCGACCTGGCGCTTGCGCAGGGCCGTGTGCACCGAACGCGCCAGTTTCTCGCGGTCGAAGGGGACCTTGCGGCCAGACTTCTTGACCACGGTGAGATCGCGCAGCTGCACTCGCTCGAATGTGGTGAACCGCCCGCCGCAGCCGTTACAGACGCGGCGGCGGCGGATGGCGTTGGAATCCTCGGTTGGCCGGGAATCCTTCACCTGCGTATCGTCATTCCCGCAATAGGGACAGCGCATGGCTTTATCCGTAAATCGGGAAGGCTGCGGTCAGCTCCAGGACGCGTTCCTTGACCTGGGCTTCGACAGCTCCGTTGTTGTCCTCGCCATTGGCGGCCAGACCGTCGATGACCTCGACCATCATCTCGCCGACCTGGCGGAACTCTTCAGTGCCGAACCCGCGCGAGGTCGCCGCAGGCGTCCCGACGCGAATGCCCGACGTGATGGCAGGCTTTTCCGGATCGAACGGCACAGCGTTCTTGTTGCAGGTGATGAAGGCCCGCTCCAGCGCTGCCTCGGTTGCCTTTCCGGTCACCTTCTTGGGCCGCAGATCGACCAGCATCAGGTGATTGTCGGTTCCGCCGGTGGCAATTTCCAGCCCACCCTTGACCAGAGTGTCGGCCAGAACGCGCGCATTGTCGATGACCTGCGTGGCGTAGGCCTTGAATTCCGGGGTCAGCGCTTCCCCGAAAGCCACCGCCTTGGCGGCGATCACGTGCATCAGGGGCCCACCCTGGATGCCGGGGAAGATGGCCGAATTGACCTTCTTGGCGATCGCTTCGTCGCTGGTCAGGATCAGTCCGCCGCGCGGTCCGCGCAGGGTCTTGTGGGTCGTGGTCGTCGCCACATGGGCGTGCGGGAACGGGCTGGGATAAACGCCCGCCGCCACCAGTCCGGCCACGTGCGCCATATCGACGAACAGGATGGCGCCCACTTCATCCGCAATCTTGCGGAATTCGGCCCAATCCAGAACGCGCGAATAGGCGGAAAACCCGGCCACGATCATCTTGGGGCGATGTTCCTGCGCCAGCTGGCGCACCTGATCCATGTCGATCAGCCCATCCTGCTGGCGCACGCCGTATTGCACCGCGTTGAACCATTTTCCGGACTGGTTGGGCTTGGCGCCATGGGTAAGGTGTCCGCCCGAATCGAGGCTCATGCCCAAAATGGTATCACCCGGCTGGAGCAGAGCCTGATAGACGCCCTGATTGGCCTGCGAACCGGAGTTGGGCTGCACGTTGGCGAACTCGCACCCGAACAGTTCCTTGGCGCGATTGATGGCCAGTTCCTCGACGATGTCGACGAACTGACAGCCGCCATAATAGCGCCGGCCCGGATAGCCTTCCGCGTACTTGTTGGTCATCACCGAGCCCTGGGCTTCGAGGACCGCGCTGGAGACGATGTTCTCCGATGCGATCAACTCGATTTCCTGCTGCTGCCGACCCAGTTCGTCGGCGATCGCCTTGGCAATCACCGGATCATGATCGGCAATGGTGCGGGTGAAGAAATCTGGGAAAAGCGGGGCTGTACCGGTGGCGCTCATGGCGTACCCTCGACCTCTTAAAGATCGCGTTCGTTGGAAAAAGTGGCCCACTTTTTCGCTGCGAAAACGCGACAAAACCAAAAATGACGGGCCGCCGCCCCTTTCGTGAAAGGGCCGTTGCATCCCGACTGCGGAATAATAAGCAAGCGCGCTCCGCATAGCACGGGGCCACCGGCGATTCCAAGCAAAGATCGGGACCGATTGTCGCCTCAGCGCTTTTGCGCCGCATCCATCGCCAGTCGGCGCCGCAATTTAGCCAGCGCCAGCGATTTCATCTGCAGTTCTGTGGCGCTGGCCGGGGCGATCGCCACGACTTCAACGCCGCTTTCGACGTCGATGGCCGCCACGCGCACCTGCGGGCCCGCATGGCGGAACTCGAACAGCACTTCCCGGTCCGGATTGCTCATGCCTGCCCCCTCATCGCCGGTTCATCCAACGACGGCCCGCCCAAGCCTGCCTCTAAGCGCGAATCTCGGGAAATTCCGTCCTGCCCTGGGCGTCGAATTCGTAAACGTCGTCGCGGAAACTCACCACGCCGCTGCGGTTCGCCCAGGCGGTGAAATAGGTCATGAAAATCGGGACCGGATTGGACACGTTGACGTCCAGCCGCTCGCCGGAAGCAAAGGCGGTATTGACGTCGATGATGTCATAGCCGGTATCGCGCAGGATCCAGGAGACGAATTCCGCGACGTCGGAGACGCGCACACAGCCCGAGGAATGGAACCGCGCGTTTTCCGAGAACAGCCCCTGCTCCGGCGTATCATGGAGGTACACCGCGTGCATGTTGTGGAAGTTGATCTTGACGTTGCCCATGGAGTTCCGCGCCCCGGGGTCCTGGCGGAACGTGTAGTTCACCGCTTCCTCGGTCGACCAGTCGATGGCGCTCTGGGACACCTGATTGCCGCGTCCATCAAGGATACGGATCGAGTATTCGTCCAGATAGTTGGGGTTTTCGTTGACCAGCTTGATGATATCGCGGCGGATGATCGAAACCGGCACGGTCCAGTACGGGTTGAAATTGATCTGGTGGATGCGGCTACGCAGGATCGGCGTCTGCCGGTCGATGCGCCCCACGACGGCGGTGTGCCGGCGGGCCACTCGCGCGGTATCGACTGCTTCAATCGCGGCGGCAGGAATGTTGACGTTGACGTACCGGTCCGAAAGCTGCCCGGCCATGCCGCGCACCCGCTCCATGTTGACCCTGATCTGGTTCAACCGGGTCGAGGTCGGCACCTTCATCGCCCAATAGGTGTATTCGTCCACCTGCCCGTTGATCTGAAGGCCATGGCGCGCCTGAAACCCGCGCACGGCCGCATCGAGCTGCGCATCGAACCGGTCCGACATGCCCGCTTCCTGCGACAGGTCACCGGTATGCATCAGATAGCTGCGCAGATCGCGCACCGGACGCCGGTCGGAGCCAAGGCCAAGCCGGAAAATCGACTCCGGCACATCCGGCCAGCCGCCGATCGAGGTCAGCCGCTCATAATATTCCGCCACGCGCTGCAGATTGTATTCGGTGTCGATGGACACAATCGGATCATCGCCGCCGATAGCGTCCATTGCCTGGCGCGAATTGGTTTCCAGCTCTTCCTGGGTTACCGCGCGGCGTCCGCCCATGAGGTTATCCAGCAAGGACTGGGCAATGGCCGGCATCGGAAATGCCGTCGATGCCAAAAGAGCCGCCCCAGAGCCGATAACAGTTCGCCGATTGAGTTTTCCGCCAGTATCGCGCATCGCGTCAGTCACCTATCGAATATCGAAGTCGCGGGAAGTCCAGAATGTCCTATTGCCCAGTTCCGGCCCCTTCGCAATGGGATTCACCAGACTTTGAGCGAATCCCGGAATGCCGGTGCCGATTGGCCGAACAAAGGCCTCTCCTGCCCAATTCCGGCTAGAAAGAATTTGCGGCTCAAATAAGAAACGCCGACCTTGTGGCCGGCGTTTGACTGACTGATGTGGCGGCAATGCCACAGCAACGGGTGTTCAGAGCTTGTAGAGAATCTGGTCGACCCAGAAACGCTCCAGCCGCGACAGCGCGGTGTTGAGCCCCGAAAATTCCGATTCGCCCAGTCCGCCGACGTGCTCGATGGAATTGAGGTGACGCTCATAGAGATCGTCGATCACTTCCGCCACTTCCTCGCCCTTGGGGGTCAGGCGAATGCGCACCGAACGGCGATCAGTCTTGGAACGTTCCTGGAAGATGTATCCGGTCTCGACCAGCTTCTTGAGGTTGTATGAGACATTGGAGCCCAGATAGTAACCCCGCGTCCGCAGCTCGCCTGCGGTCAGTTCACTATCGCCGATATTGAACATCAGCAGTGCCTGCACAGGGTTGATATCGTCCCAACCCATGCGGTCGAATTCGTCCTTGATCAGATCGAGCAGCCTGCGGTGCAGACGCTCGACGCGGGAGACGGCTTCAAGATAGAGCGGCTTCAGACTCTGACGGGGGGCATCTGCCTTCACGGCGGAAACGTTGTTAGCCATTGGTACTGCCTCACTGTAAATATCTGCGCGATTTTTCGCGTCTGTGAGGACAACCTACCCCCCGGCTCTCAAGATCGGTTTAAGAGACAGGCTTAATGTTATCTTACGGGAAAACTTGAGCTTTTTAGGTTTTTTCTTTCTTACGCCCGTAGCGAAATCTGTAACCTTTATAGATCGTTACCGACCGGCGAAACCTCTAAAACGGCTGCAATAACCGCGACTTGTCCGCCAGTCCCGCCAGCCGGAAACCGAAGGTCGAAGACCGTTCACGCAGGGAGATGGCCTCAGTCGGCAATCTGGCGATGGGCCAAAATCCGGGCGAGCGCGAACAGGCCAAAAGTTGCCAGCATCACCCCAAGTTTGAAGATAAAACCCCACAAAGTGAGGCTAACCCAGGTGCTGCCCGCCAGATAGAACGCCAGTTCCACGACCAGCGATCCGGCCAGGATGAAGCCACCCCATGTCGCGTGCATCCATAATCCGACCGCCGCGAACAGCCGCATGACGCTCAGCGCCGCGAGCAGCACGAACCCCATTGCGCCCATGGCAAGCACAGGGCTTGCCGCCCCGCTGCCCAGCCCCAGCAGGCGCGCCGCGTCCGACAGCCCGATGAACAGGCTCAGCAGCGCAAGAAGTCGGGCCAAAAGCCCAGCCGGTTCGAGTCTGAAATCCATGCAGGTTCCCCAAGTCTGCCAATTGCTATCCCGATTTGGCTTGGCCGGACAAGGCCGCGTTCCCTTTTGTCCCGCGTTGATCCGCCCCTTTGCGCCCATGCGATCGCCCTGCTATGGACGAAGCAAACCAGTGAAATGGATGACGAGATGCAGTTGGAAAAGCACGATATGGAGTTTCTCGGCGGTCGCAGGCTGCGTCGGCCGCGCATGGCGGACTGGAGCCGTAATCTCGTTCGCGAGAATACGGTCACGCCCGCCGATCTTATCTGGCCGATCTTTGTCGTCGAAGGCCAGAACGAGCGCCAGCCCATCGGCACCATGCCCGGCGTCGAGCGGCTGTCTATCGATCTGGCCGTAGAGGCCGCCAGAGCCGCCCGCGCCGAAGGCATCCCGGCGATGGCGTTGTTTCCTTATACCGATCCGTCCAAGCGCACCGAAGAGGGGCTTGAGGCGATCAACCGGGACAACCTGATCTGCCGCGCGCTTTCGGCAATCAAGGATGCCGTGCCTGAAATCGGCCTCGTCGCCGACGTCGCCCTCGATCCCTATACCAGCCACGGCCATGATGGCGTGATGGAAGGGGACGAAATCCTCAATGACGAGACCGTCGCCATTTTGGTCAAGCAGGCGCTGGTTCAGGCTCGCTCCGGCGCCGATGTGATCGCTCCGTCCGACATGATGGATGGTCGCATTGCCGCTATTCGTGCAGCGCTCGATGCCGAGGGGCTCGAAAGGACCATCCTGCTCTCTTATGCCGCCAAATACGCGTCGGCCTTTTACGGGCCGTTCCGCGAGGCCGTCGGCTCCGGTGCGCGCCTGCGCGGCTCCAAGCTCACCTATCAGATGGACCCGGCCAACGCCGAAGAAGCCATTCGCGAAGTCGAGCAGGATCTGGCCGAGGGTGCGGACTGGATCATGGTCAAGCCCGGCACGTTCTATCTCGACATCTGCCGCATGATCAAAGACCGCTTCGATACGCCTTTATTCGCCTACCAGATTTCCGGCGAATACGCGATGATCTCCATTGCCGCCGAGGCCGGAGCCATCGATCGCGATGCGGCGATGGTTGAAAGCCTCATGGCGTTCAAGCGCGCGGGCTGTTCGGGCATCCTCACCTATTTCGCCCTCGACATGGCCCGCAAGCTCAACGCCTGATCGCGTTTCTGCTGCCAGTTTCTGCTTTCCGCCTCTTGCGCTCCTGCCCCCGGCACCACATCTGTTGGGGGCAGACCGAGGAGTATGGGACCATGGCAACGGATTTCTTTGGCCGGATCATCCGCGACGACCTTCCCGATCCGGCATCCGCGCCGGAGCTGTTCGAGGGCATCCTGACCCGGCGCGCCATCGCTTTTCTGATCGATTGCGTCATCATGGGCGTCATCGTCACCGTGGTCACGGTGGTCGCGGCCATTCTGGGGCTGCTCACCTTTGGCCTGGCCTGGCTATCCATCCCCATCATCGTCCCCCTCACCTTCGTCGGCTATTACGCCGTCACACTGGGCTCCTCGTCGCGCGCCACCCTGGGGATGCGAGCCACCGATATCGTGCTCACGCCCACCCGGGACACCACGCTTGATGGCTGGATGGCGATGATCCATGTCCTCGTGTTCTGGATTTCCTGCTCCATCCTCACGCCCTTCATCGTTCTGATCGGCCTGTTCACCAACAGGCGCCAGCTTCTGCACGACATGATCGTTGGAACGCTCATGGTCCGCCGCTCGCCGATGGAGAGGCACTGGCGTCAGTATTCGGGCGTCGGCAGCGCCTCGTATTAAAGCCTGCCCTCAAAAGCCCTGTGCTTTGCCACAAGGCGCGTTGCGCGCCATGGTGAGGAAGACTACACTCGCAGTACCGTAAACCCTCCGGCGGCCGAGCGAGCACCGTCCATGGACCATACCCCGGAAAACGCCCAGTTTTTTCTGACCGCACCGTCGCCCTGCCCCTATTTGCCGGGCCAGCAGGAGCGCAAGCTGTTCACCCATCTGTCGGGGCGGCGCGCCGCCGCGCTGCACCAGCTTTTGTCGGACCACGGCTTCCGCCGTTCGCAAAACCTCATTTACCGCCCGGCGTGTCTCGATTGTGACGCCTGCCAGTCGGTCCGCGTCCGCACCGCCGATTTCAGCCCCGCGGCCCGGCATCGCCGCACGCTCAAGCGTAACGCCGATGTCGCGGGCGAGATCGTTGCGCCCATCGTCTCCACCGAGCAATACGCGCTGTTCAAGCGCTATCTCGAGTCGCGGCACGATGGGGGCGGCATGACCCAGATGAGCTATCTCGATTATGAATTCATGGTCGAGGATACGCCCGTCGAATCGATGCTCATCGAGTATCGCCTCACCGCTGATGGCCCGGACGGTCCAGCGGGACAGCTTATTGCCGTCGCCCTCACCGATCCGCTGCCCGATGGGCTGTCGATGGTTTACAGCTTCTTTGATCCGCAGATGGCGCGCCGGGGACTCGGCACTATGATGATTCTCGACCATATCGCCCGCGTGCGCCCCACCGAGGGCTATATTTACCTCGGCTATTGGGTCGAAGCCTCGCCCAAGATGGCCTACAAGGCCGCCTTCCAGCCACTCGAAGTGCAGCGCGGCTCACATGGCTGGGTCGATCTCGCCCCGACAACCGGCACGGAAGCCGATTTGTGAGGTCTTTGGGCGCGATAGTGAGCGCAGTGGCGGCTGCGGGCCATTTGCTCGCCTGCATCGTGCTGACTGGCATGGCCATCATGGGGGTGTTCGGGTTCCTCTTCCCGGCGCTCGACCTGTTCAATCATGTCCAGCCGGTGTTGTTTTTCGGCCTCATCGCTCTGCTGGTCACCGCGCCGCTGTTCGTGCGACGCCAGATGGTGCGATCGCTGGCCCTGGCCGTGGCCGCCACCGGGCTTGTCGCGTCGAGCGCCATCTATGTCCCGGAATTTGTGGCCGGGCTTATGCCACGCGAGACCCCGCCGGATGCGGCCCGCATTTACACGCTGATGACCTTCAACGTGTTTGGCCGCAACGAGGAGCCCGAATCCATCGTCGCCAATGTGGCCGCGGAAAATCCCGATATCCTCGCCCTGCAGGAATACAGCCCCTATGTGCGGAACGTCATTCATCCGCTTTTGACTGAACTCTACCCGCATTTTCAATATTGCGCCGGCGGCCAGCGCGCCTTCGTCGGGCTCTATTCAAAACTGCCGTTCGAGCCGCTCGATGTCGACGCCTGTTCGTCCTCGATCATCAATACCGATCGCACGGCGCGGATCATGGTGCGTTTCGAGACGGAAACCGGCCCGGATTTCTCCCTCGCCACCACCCATAATGACTGGCCCGCCCCGATCACCCGGCAGGTCGAGCAGTTCGCCACGCTCCGCGATTCCCTGGCCAGCGTCGCGCCGCCGGTGATCCTCGTGGGCGATTTCAATTCGACGCCCTGGTCCTACGCGCTGCGCAATTTCGTTACCGAGGCCGGGCTTGTGCGCCACACCCACAACCTGCCGACGTTCCCAACGCTCTGGTATTATCTGGGCGGCTGGCGCTCGACCATGCCCCTTCTGCCCATCGATCACGTGATGACCCGCGGCGCAATCGCCATCCACTCACTGGTCACAGGCGAGCCCAGCGGCAGCGATCATCTTCCCATCATCGTGCGGTTTTCGGTCAGCGAATAGCGGAACGGACTCCGGGCGGCTCACAAGAAGCCATCCCGCAGCCTGCGCTACCCCTTGAACCGGTTATTGCGCGGGAACCCGGTCGGCGGCTGGCGTCCGGCCTGGGCCCGATCCCCGATCCAGTCGCGCAATTCGTCCATGGACTTGGTGAACGTCCGGTTCGACGAATCCGTCCAGGTCAGCCCGTCAGCGGCCATGAACATGCGCGCATCGGACACGCCGCCATCCTTATACCGCTGCAAGCGTACACCCTTGCCGCGCGTCATTTCGGGAAGCTGATCGGCGGGGAACACCAGCATGCGCCGGTTCTGCCCGATCACCGCCACCATGTCGCCCTCGGCGGGCACGCATAGCCGCGCTTCCTGACCGCCGGACACATTGAGCACCTGCTTGCCCTTGCGGGTATTGGCGATCATGTCGTCTTCAGCAACCTTGAAGCCGTTGCCCGCATCGGACACGATCAGCCGCTTGGCCCCGGGGCGATAGACGAACAGGTCCACGATGTCCTGCCCTTCCTCGATATCGACCATGATGCGCACCGGCTCGCCATGTCCGCGCCCACCCGGCAGCTTGTCCGCGCCCAGCGTATAGACCCTGCCCCCAGTCGTGAGCATCAGCAGCTTGTCGGTGGTCTCGCAGGTAAAGCCCAGCATGAGCCGGTCATCGCTTTTGAAGTTCTGGGCAGCGATATCGTTGTTGTGGCCCTTCAGCGCCCGTATCCAGCCCTTTTCCGACAGCACCACGGTGATCGGCTCGCGCTCGATCATCGCCGTTTCGATATCGGCGAGGTCGGTGTCCGGTGCCTGGGCAAACGTGGTCCTCCGCTTGCCCAGCTCCGTATCGGGACCATAGGTCTTGCGAAGCTCACTAATTTCGGTGGCGATCACGCCCCATTGCTTTTTTTCCGAGCCGAGCAACGCCTCGATATGCGTCTTTTCCTCGCTCAGCTTGTCGAATTCGGTGCGAATTTCGATTTCTTCGAGCCGACGCAGGCTACGCAGGCGCATATTGAGGATCGCGTCGGCCTGCACCTCGGTGAGGTCCCAGCGCGCCATCATCACGGCCTTGGCGTCATCCTCCTCGCGGATGATGCGGATCACCTCATCGAGATTGAGATAGGCAATCAGATAGCCGCCGAGCACCTCAAGCCGGTGTTCGATCTGGTCGAGGCGGAACTGCGAGCGCCGGATCAGCACCTCCTTGCGGTGGTGCAGCCAGGCCTTGAGCACTTCGGCCAGGTCCATGACGCGCGGCGTCAGCCCCATGTCGAGCACGTTCATGTTCAGCGAGAACCGGCTTTCCAGCTCGGTCAGCTTGAACATCGATTCCATCAGCAGCACCGGATCGACCGTGCGCACGCGGGGTTCGAGCACCAGTCGAATATCTTCGGCGCTTTCGTCGCGCACGTCCTTGAGCAGCGGCAGCCGCCGGGCCAGCAGCAGTTCGGCGATCTTTTCGACCAGCCGTGACTTCTGCACGCCGTAAGGAATTTCCGTGATGACGATCTGATAGGTGCCGCGCCCGCTGTCCTCGGTCTCCCATTTGGCGCGAATGCGAAACCCGCCGCGCCCGGTCGTATAGGCCTGTTCGGTTGCGGCAGGGTCATCCACAAGCACGCCGCCGGTCGGGAAATCCGGCCCCGGCACGAAGCGGATCAGGTCCTTGGCCGTCGCTTCGGGGTTGGCCAAAAGGTGCAGTGAAGCGTCACATAGTTCCGCCACGTTATGCGGCGGGATATTGGTGGCCATCCCCACGGCGATACCGCTCGACCCATTGGCCAGCAGGTTGGGGAAGTTGGACGGCAGCACGATCGGCTCTTCGTCTTCCCCGTCATAGGTCTGGCGGAAATCGACGGCGTTTTCGGTGATGCCTTCGAGCAGCCGCGACGCGATTTCCGTCATCCGGCTTTCGGTGTAGCGCATCGCCGCTGCGCTATCCCCATCGACGGAGCCAAAATTGCCTTGCCCGTCCACCAGCGGGTAGCGCACGGCAAAATCCTGCGCGAGGCGGACCAGCGCGTCATAGACGGATTGATCGCCGTGCGGGTGGAACTTACCGATGACGTCGCCGACGATACGCGCTGATTTCTTGTAGCCCTGCCCCGGATCGAGCTTCAATAGCCGCATGGCGTGCAGGATCCGCCGGTGCACCGGCTTGAGCCCGTCCCGCGCATCGGGCAGCGCGCGCTGGGTGATAGTCGAGATCGCATAGGAAAGGTAGCGCTCTTCCAGCGCTGTCCTCAGATCGACAATGCGCTCATCGCCACCGGGCGGGTCCATAGTATCGGCCATGAGGCTCCTTGGTGCTTGTACTCCGAATCACGCGGATTATAGGCGATCGGACAGCGTCCGTCCGGCATAAGGCAAGCCGCCTTTCCCCAGCGGAAAGGCGGCCCCGATGTTCAGTCGTCGGAGAGGGTATAGCTTTCCAGTTCACAGATATCGATTTCCATGACGTCGAGTTCGGCGCCTTCCGCCGTCTCGAAGCGGAAATCATAGAGGCAAGCGTCCGCCCCATTGCCGATAAAGACCGTTCCTTCGTAACCGGATTCGAGAATGCCGATGTCTTCAAGGAGGTCGTCGCCCCAGGTCTCGTCGTCGCTGGGCGAAGCGTAAAAATAGGTGAGCGTATGGCTCGAAGCATTGATCAGCGTAAATCCAACGTCCTGCGCAAAAGCGGGAAGGCTCACCATCCCGACTGCCAGTGAAATTGCAAATGCCAATGGGTATTTCATATTGAACCTCGTTCAGCCGCACCATACGGCTGTGCGGCGCATCTAATCGTTGACCCAAAAATTGGCTAGCAAAAAATGCTGGTTTCTCAGGAATCTACGCGGGATTTTGAAGATGCTGAATCAGCCAGTCGCGGGTCGAGGGGGGCTCCATCCTGCGGGCCGCCCAGACGTGGCGATCCAGAAAATGGCCGGTCAGGCGAAACGCCGCTCCGATATCGCCCGCGCCACAGGATACATCGGCGCCCAGAAACGCCGGCAGGGCCAGCAGCCGGTCGCCGTAGGGCCCCGCCTCCGTCGCGCAGACGGCGCGCCCGCTGCGCGGCGAGACGTGGGTCAGGTTCTCGTGGCTCCCCGTCACCGCGCAAGTGTCCAGATCGAGGCCAAACCCAAGTTCTTCGAGCAGGAACATCTCGAACCGGGCGAGGTCCATGCCCAGTTCCTCTTGCCCCCGCTCCCGATCGATGAGATCGAACACCGCGGCCAGCAGGTCGTCATGGGGGTCGCGCTCGGGCAAGAGCCGCAAATGATCGCCCAGCAACTGGATCAGATAGAGCTTTTGCCGATCAGCCAGCATGGCTGCCGCCCGCAAATGCGTGGCTTCGACGGAAAAATGTCCCAGATGGTCTTCGAGCCTGGCCCGCCAGACGAGGTGCACGGAATTTCCCGGTTGCAGGAAAGCCGCCTGTTTGGGTGACCGGCCGCCGCGCACCAGTCCCTGCCACCGTCCTCGCCCCGGCACCATGGTTTCGAGGATCAGCGCGGATTCCCCGTGGCGTTTCACTCCGATGATCAGGCCTTCAGCGGACCATTCCATTTCGGTCGCACTCGATTATTTCGTCCAGTCGAGCCCCATCTCGCGATAGCGCTCGGGGTCGTCTGCCCATTTGGCGCGCACCTTGACGAACAGGAACAGGTGCACCTCGGTTTCAAACATATCCATCAGTTCGCGCCGCGCTTCCGCACCGATCGCCCTGATCGTCTGTCCCTTGGCTCCGAGCACGATCATCTTGTGGCTGTCACGGGTGACATAGATCACCTGCTCTATGCGATAGCTGCCGTCCTTCTGCACCGTGAACCCTTCGGTTTCCACGGTCGCCTGATAGGGGATTTCCTCGTGGATGCGCAGGAACAGCTTTTCCCGCGTCACTTCCGCGGCCGTCAGCGCCAGCGTCAGATCGGTAAGGTGCTCTTCTGGGAAGTGCCATTCGCCCAGCGGCACCTGCTCCCGGCACCAATCGGTAAAGGCTGCCACCCCATGCCCGCGCAGAGCCGAAATCATGAAGGTCGCCTCAAAGCGCCCCTTCTCGTTGAGCGCCTGCGCCAGGGCGAGCAGCGATTCGTGCTTCACCTTGTCGATCTTGTTGATGACCAGCACCTTGGGCTGGCGGATGTTCTGCAATCCGTCCAGCAGCGCTTCGATTTCGCTGTTAAGCCCCTTTTGCGCATCGACGATCAGCGCCACCATGTCGCCGTCGCCAGCACCGGTCCAGGCCGATTGCACCATGGCCCGGTCCAGCCGGCGTTTTGGCGTAAAAATGCCGGGGGTGTCGATAAAGACCAGTTGGGTCTCATCGGTGGTCACCACGCCGCGCACCTGGGTGCGCGTAGTCTGCGCCTTGTGGGTGACGATCGATACCTTGGTGCCGACCAGCGCGTTCAGCAGGGTCGATTTGCCCGCATTGGGCGCGCCGACCAGCGCGACGAAACCGCATTTGGTCGGTTTGGTTTGCTCTTGGGTCGTCATGTCTCGCTCTTCCATACGCCCTCGCGCAAAAGGAATCGTTCGGCGGCCTGATGTTCCGCCAGTCGTTTCGATGGCCCCGATGCGGTGATCGCGTCATAGCCGAGCACCGACACCGAGATGGTGAAGACCGGAGCATGGTCGGGACCGGACCGGGCGATCTCCACATAGGTGGGCGGTTCCAGCGCCTGGGCCTGCGCCCATTCCTGCAACGTGGTCTTGGAATCCGCGCGCCGCGCCTGCGCCACGTCGAGATTGTCCCCGAACATGCGCGACACAAACGTATAGGCCGGGTCCAGTCCGCCATCGGCATAGATCGCGCCGATCACCGCCTCGCAAACGTCACCAAGGATGGCATCCTTGTTTGCGCCACCGGTCCGCGCTTCGCTTTCGCCCAGCCGGACAAATGATCCGATGCCCAGCTTGCGAGCCACCTTGGCGCAGGTTTCCTTGCGCACGAGGCTGTTGAGGGTCCGCGACAGCTCCCCTTCATTGGCCGTAGGCAAGCGCTCGCTCAGCATATGGGCGACGACCAGCCCCAACACCCTATCGCCCAGGAACTCGAACCGCTGGTAGGATTCCGCCGTCCGCCGTGACGGGGCAATCGCGCTCGAATGGGTCAGGGCGCGCTGCAACAGCGCTGGATCCCTGAACACATAACCCAGCCTCGCCTCCAGGGTTTCCCTGTCGCGTGCTCTCAGGCTCATTCGTAAACCGAGGTGAACATCCGGTCAAACCGGACGTTGCCCGGCCAGCGCCAGATCTGCCAGGGCGGGATGTTGTCGGTGATCGAGAAGAAGCGCCATTCCGCCTTGCCCACGAAATTCTCGAACGGCACATAGCCCACCGAGCTCAGTGAACGGCTGTCGAGCGAGCGGTCGCGGTTGTCGCCCATCATGAAATAGTGCCCCGGCGGCACGGTATAAACGCCGGTATTGTCGAACTGGGCGGTGTCGGAAATTTCCTGCGTCGTATAGCTCACGCCGCTGGGCAGGGTTTCGCGATACAGCAAGACCGGCAGTTCCACGCCGGTGCTGTCGCGGTCGATCTTGGTTCCGATCTGCTCGCGCACCACCGGCTCTTCGTTGATGTGCAGCACGCCCTCGATCATCTGGATACGATCGCCGGGCAGTCCGATCACGCGCTTGACGTAATTCTCGCTCTGCGGCACCGGCCGGAACACGGCCACATCCCCACGCTGCGGCGCGTTGCCTAGCACCCGCCCATGCCAGGGCACTTCGCTATAGGGCAGCGAATAGCGCGAATATCCATACGTGTATTTGGACGCCAGGATATAGTCGCCAATCATCAGATTGGACTGCATTGAAGCAGTCGGGATCGAGAATGGCTCAAAGGCGAAGGTCCGAAAGACAAGGGCGATCAGCAGCGCCTGAACGATGACGACGACCGTCTCGCGCAACTCGCCCTTGCCGGTTTTCTTTTTTGCGGCGTCCGACATGGGGGTGCTCATGAAAGGGGAACTCGTGGATTTGTTACGGGAGCGGTACGGCCGGGTCAACCGGCAGCGCCTCGATAATGACAAAGGCCTGGGCCATACCGTTGTCGTCGGTAATCGTCAGGTGAATATGGGCCTCATGGCCTTTGGGCACAAGGCTGGCAAGCCTTTGCGCGGCCCCGCCGGTCAGTTTCATGGTCGGCTTGCCGCTGGGCAGGTTCACCACCCCCATGTCGCGCCAGAACACCCCGTGCGACAGCCCGGTTCCCAGCGCCTTGGCACAGGCTTCCTTGGCCGCGAAGCGCTTGGCGTACGACGCGGCGCGCAACCGCCGTCCATCGGATTTGCGGCGCTCGATCTCGGTAAAGCACCGATGCGTGAACCGCTCGCCGAACCGCTCCAGCGTCCGCTCGACATGCGCGATTTCACACAGATCGTTGCCCAGCCCGATAATCACTGCAAACCTCGGCTTCCCGGCTTTACTGCGGGCAGTGCGGCCAGTTCAGCTGGCAGAGCGTCAGGCGCATAGGCAGGTACCTTGTACCCGGTCAGCGACACCAGCGGCACGCCCACATCGGCCTCACCATCCGAGCGATCGACGATACAGGCAGCGGCGATCACGTCGGCACCCAGCTTGTTCATGCAATCGATGCACTCGCGGATCGACAGGCCGGTGGAGACGATATCTTCGACCACAATCACCTTTTCACCCGGCGCGACCTCAAAACTGCGCCGCAGCTCGAACACGCCATCGACGCGCTCGGTATAGATGGCGGGCACACCCAGATGCCGTGCGGTTTCATAGCCGGGGATCACCCCGCCCATGGCCGGAGACACCACCTGCGACACATCCCCAAAACCTTCAGCCCTGATCTTTTCCGCCAGCGCCCGGCACAGGATTTCCGCCTTGTCGGGATGCATGAACACCCGCGCCTTTTGCAAAAACACCGGCGAGCGCAGCCCCGAGGACAGGATGAAATGCCCTTCAAGCAAAGCACCGCAATCGCGGAAAATTTCGAGGACTTCGTCTTGGGTCATGCCGGCTGGGTCTCTTTGTGTTCGTGGGTGGTGGCATCGAGCGCGCCGTCGATGCCCGAAACGGCTCTGGCCTGGGCCAGCGTGGCGCGCTGGACCCGCGACAGGCCCGGACTGCGTTTGAGCGTTGCGAGCACATCTGTCAACTGGGTCAGATCGCGCACTTCCAGCTCGAACAGCAATTCATGGGAATCGGCGGCAAGCGCCCGCATGACCAGGTTGGAAATATTGGCGTCACACGCCGCAATGGCGCTGGTGATCTGGGCGAGCGAGCCGGGGCGGTTCTGCGAATACATCGAAATGACGACCCGGAACAGCTCTTCGGTCCGGCCCTGCATATCCCAGCGCACGTCGATCCAGCCCACATCCTCATCGTGGAAATCCACCAGCGCATCCGATTCCATCGGATAGACTTCCATCACCCCGCTCTGGTGGAAAATGCCGATGATGCGGTCACCGGGCACCACCCCCTCGGGTGAAACCGTCACCGGCATGTTGAAGTCGAAGCCGACCATGGCGGCGAATTTCTTGATGGACGCCCGCTGTCCGCCCGGCATGCGGAATTTGAAGAATTGCGCATTGCGCAGCGAGAACCACCCTTCGGCGTCGTTAGCGACCGGCAGGCTCAGGCGGCCCTTGCGCCGGGGCTTGCCCTTGAGCGCCGTCATCTGCTCGGCCAGTTCCTCGGCGGTGATCGTCCCCTCGCCTATGGCCGCCAGCATGGCGTTGCGGTCCTCCATCTCCAGCCGTTCGGCCAGCAGATCGAGTTCGTCCTCGTTCATATCCAGCGCCTCGCGCTCGATCACCGCCATCATCACCTGCTCACCGAGCGTAACGGCGCGCTGGAGCGCTCCCTGCCGCACCGCACGGCGGATGGCCGAGCGCGCCTTGCCGGTCACGGCGATGTTTTCCCAATTGGGCGGCGGCGTATGTGTGGCGTCGCGGATGATCTCGACCTCGTCACCCGAATGGAGCTGGGTGATCAGCGGCATCACCGTTCCGTTGATCTTGCAGCCCACGCAGGTGTCGCCGACATCGGTATGCACCGCATAGGCAAAATCGATCGGCGTTGCCCCGCGCGGCAGCGGAATGAGCCGTCCGCGCGGCGTAAAGCAGAACACCTGATCCTGGAACAGTTCGAGCTTGGTGTGCTCGACAAACTCTTCGGGATTGTCGCCTTCGGTCAGCCGCGCAATGGTTGTGCGCAGCCAGTTGTATGCCCGGCTTTCCTCCTCCAGCCGGTGCATGTCGCCGGAAATCGCTTCCTTGTACAATTGGTGCGCCGCGATC
Organism: Pelagibacterium sp.; assembly: GCF_035555455.1. Lineage (GTDB taxonomy): Bacteria > Pseudomonadota > Alphaproteobacteria > Rhizobiales > Devosiaceae > Pelagibacterium. The sequence goes on from NZ_DATMGM010000027.1 coordinate 21,114, forward strand.
CCGAATTCGGCGATGGCGTGCATTTCCATGGTCCGGATTTGCAGTTCCACCCGTTGCCGCCCCGGTCCCACGATGGTCGTGTGGATCGAGCGGTAGTCATTATGCTTGGGGACCGAGATATAATCCTTGAACCGGCCCGGAACGACCTTCCAGCTGGTGTGGATCACCCCCAGCGTTCGGTAGCATTGGTCAACCGTATCGACGATCACCCGAAAGCCGATCATGTCTGAAAGCTGTTCGAGCGCGATCCCCTGGCGCTCGATCTTGGAATAGATCGACCACGCCGATTTCATCCTTGAAGACACCGCCGCCGTGATGCCCTGCTGCGCCAGATGCTCTTCCAGTTCGGTGCTGATTTCGGCGATGATCTCCCGGCTCGATGTCTGCATCTGCGCCAGACGGCTCATGATGGCGTTGTAGTGCTCGGGGTGCAGCGTCTTGAACGACAGGTCCTCAAGTTCGTTGCGCATGTCCTGCATACCCATGCGCCCGGCCAGCGGCGCATAGATATCCATGGTCTCCTGCGCGATGCGTCCGCGCTTGTGCACCGGCATGAAATCGAGCGTGCGCATGTTGTGCAGGCGGTCGGCCAGCTTGACCAGCAGCACCCGCACATCCTGCGAAATCGCCAGCAGCAGCTTGCGCAGGTTTTCCGCCTGCGCTTCCTCCCGCGAGACCAGATTGAGCCGGTCGATCTTGGTCAACCCATCGACAATCTGCCCGATCTCGGTGCCGAACATCTCGTCGATCTCGGCGCGGGTGGCGTCGGTATCCTCGATGGTATCGTGGAGCAGCGCGACGGCGATGGTCGCGTCATCGAGCTTGAGTTCGGTCAGGATCGCCGCCACCTCCAGCGGGTGGGCGAAATAGGGGTCTCCTGAGGCGCGCGTCTGGCTCCCATGCTTTTGCATGGCATAGACATAGGCCTTGTTGAGCAAGGCTTCGTCGGCGTTGGGGTTATAGGCCAACACACGCTCGACGAGTTCGTACTGGCGCATCATGCGCCGGGGCGCTCCAGACACCGGACCTCTTCCTGGAGCAAATCCCTGATCTGATTGGGATCAGATCAGGCGCTCCAACTCCTTGCTTGTCGCGCTTCCGAAGCGGAAAACCGGCTCCACCCCCGATCGGCGTCGGGGGCATGCTTTTCCTGGAAGCGCTCGAAAACTACAAAGGCGCCCGGCTTGCTGCCAGACGCCTTTGAAAACTATACCGGGAAAGGCTTGCGCCGATCAATCGTCGCGGCGCTCGGGGGGAGCCAGGGATTCGATGCCGCGCAGCAGCTCTTCTTCGCTGATGGTATCGAACACCGGACCGTCCTCGTCCGAGGAGGTTTCGATGCGCGGAGCCGCTTCGTTCTCGGGCTCGTCCACTTCCACATATTTCTGCAAGGAGTGGATCAGGTCTTCCTTGAGGTCGTCCGGGGAAATCGTGCCGTCGCCGATTTCGCGCAGGGCGACCACCGGGTTCTTGTCGTTGTCGCGGTCCACGGTGATCGCGCCGCCAGCGGAAATCATGCGGGCGCGATGCGCCGCCATGAGAACCAGCTCGAAGCGGTTCGGGATCTTTTCAATGCAATCTTCTACGGTGACGCGTGCCACTGCCGGTCTCCATTGCTTTCAGAGCGTTTCCTGCACCAGCGAAAATTTCCGCTCATGCGATTGGGAAGCGCGACAGGTCCATAAACATAGAGCACGCCTTCCGTTTCATCGAAAGCGCGCGATCCAGGGGAGTGAACGGCGTTCTTACACGAGCCGCAGGCGGTTGACAAGCTGCCGCTGTGTGTTCACCCGGGGCACTATTGCACACCGGTGTGAACTTCTTATGCCCTTTGCGCGTTGAGCGGCATACATGCTTTTTAAAATTTTCATCCGCCGCCTTGTTTGGAGTTTTCATCAACAATGTTCGATCCGCGCGAAAAGGTCGTTCTGTTCATCGACGGCGCCAATCTCTACGCAACGTCGCGGGCGTTGGGCATTGATATCGACTATAAGCGCCTTTTGAGCCGGTTTCAGGATACCGGTTACCTGCTGCGCGCCTATTATTACACCGCCCTTGTTGACGATCAGGAATATTCTTCCATCCGGCCGCTGATCGACTGGCTCGATTACAATGGCTATGCCGTGGTCACCAAGCCGGCCAAGGAATTCACCGACGCCCATGGCCGCCGCAAGATCAAGGGCAACATGGACATCGAGTTGACCATCGACGCCATCGACATGGCGCCCCATTACGATCATCTCGTCTTGTTTTCCGGTGATGGGGATTTCACCGCGCTGGTCGCCGCCCTACAACGGCGCGGCAAGAAGGTGACTGTGGCCTCCACCCTCACCACGCCCACCCCGATGATTTCCGATGATCTGCGGCGGCAGGCGGATTATTTCCTCGAAATCGCCACCCTGGCCCAAACCGTGGGACGCCCGCAGGTTGACCGCCAGCATTCTCCCAAAGAGGATGTCGCGGATTGATTCCGTTTGCCGAGCCGCCCATCCGTGACTGCCACCAATCCCCCTCGCGATTGCCCGTTATGCCCAAGGCTGGCGGAATTCCGCCATCTCAATCGCGAGCAGTTTCCCGATTGGCACAACGCTCCGGTGGACAGTTGGGGCGGTGACACGCCGCGCCTGCTGGTGGTCGGCCTTGCCCCCGGGCTACGCGGAGCCAACCGCACCGGACGCCCTTTCACCGGCGACTATGCCGGCGACCTCCTCTACGCAACGCTCAAGAAATTCGGACTGGCCATCGGCGACTATGCCGCCGATCCCGATGATGGGCTGGAATTAATCGATACGCTGATCGTCAATGCGGTGCGCTGCGTTCCGCCGCAGAACAAGCCGACCGGACCGGAGATTTCCACCTGTCGGCGGTTTCTCAGCGCAACCATCGCCGCCAATGCCCAGGCCCGCGTCTATTTTGCGCTGGGGCGCATCGCCCACGAGTCCCTGCTCTCGGCACTGGGCGAACGCCGCGCTGCCTTCCCCTTTGCCCATGGCGCCCAACATCAGCTCACCGGTGGCGCGGTGCTCGTCGACAGCTATCATTGCTCCCGCTACAACACCAATACCGGGCGGCTGACGGCGGAAATGTTCGAGGACGCTCTGGGCCGCGCCGCGCAACTGGCCCGCGCCTGAAGCGCCCTCTCCCACTCCTTATTACCAGCGCTTCAGCCCCAGCAGCTTTTCCCCCAGCGGGGTCAGCTTTGCTGTCGTGGCGTTGTGCTTTTCCCATTCTCGCGGATCGCCGGGAAACGCATCGCGCCTTGGGTGGTCCCGTTCGCGCCAGAGCCTGATCCGCTCTTCACGCTCGGGCTCATTGTCCCACTCCGCCGGATGCATGGAGATGTACTGCGCCATGCGCACCCGATCATCGGAGTGGTTGGGCCGTACACCATGCGCGAGCAGCGAGTTGAAGATCATCAGGTCTCCCGGTTCGAGATCGACATTGACCACGTTCAGCCCGGTCATATCCGGATGCATCGGATCACGATCCTCGGGCTGGGTTTTCACCCACGCATTGGAAGCCGCCCGTCTCGCTGTCCTGCTTTTTAAGGCTCAGCACCGCCTGAACGCCGATGGGTAAGGGCCGGATCGAGGTATCGACGTCCCAGTGGATAAAGCCGTGCGGGCTGCCCTTCACTTTCTTGGGTGGATTGAGATTGGCCCGATCGATGGTGACCCACAAATCCTCACGGTCCCAGATATCCACGAACACGTCATAGATGCGCTGCTCCATGCGGTTGTCCCACAGATATTGGTGGTTGTAGATTTCCACCATCCCCGTGTTGTTGAGCTCCTTCATCTTGTGCTCACGCCGCTGCGGTGCGTACCAGGTGGACTTGTCGTCCGGGTTCTTTTCATCAAACTGCCAGAGTAGATCGACAAGCCGCTCCACATTGCGCGCAGGCACCGCCCCGCGCACGATCACATATCCCTTCGTCGTCCAGTGCTCCCAATCGTCCTTCGACAAAACACGCAGCGGCAAGGTCTTGCGGATGTCCTTGAGCTGGGTGGCCGTCGTGGTTGTAGGATGGCTGTCGCGTTTGGTCGCCATGGTCTGCATTGAACTCTCCCATATCTGTCTTCCCCTCGAAGGCGGATATGGACGAGTTTAGCGCTGGCCGCACGCCCATGTTGTGCTAGACGGGCCGAAATTGATACTATTCTGGCGTGAAGCGAGGAACTGACGCCCGATGCGCGCCTATCGTGAGCATTTACCCCTATCGAGCACGTCCTCCTGGACCATGCTCAACCGCCGTCTGGATGACGCCATTCCCTTCCAATGGCATCACCATCCCGAGTTCGAATTGACCCTCACCCTCAACTCGGAAGGGCAGCGGTTTATCGGCGATCACGTGGGCAGCTATGGCCATGCCGATCTGGTTCTCGTCGGCCCGAACCTCCCCCACACCTGGGCATCGCGAAACAAGCGCGATGAGGCCGAACCCCATATCGCCATGGTGCTGTGGTTTCGCCGGGAATGGATCGAACAGGCCATCGCTGGCTCGCTCGAATTGCGGCCGGTCCAGGATCTGATTGATCGCGCCTCTGGGGGCCTCGCTTTCGCTTCGGAGACCGGCAGCGCGCTCGAACCCGAGTTCCGGGCGATCTTTGGTCTTGCACCCATGCAACGGCTTCTCGCGCTGTTTGCGATTTTGGGCCATCTCGCCCAAGATTCCAGCGCCCGGCCCCTGTCGCGTGTCGGCCCACAGCCCATCGCTGGAGGCCGTTCCCGGCTTGATCGGGTACTCACCCACCTTCACGCTCATTATGCCGACCCCATCAGCATGGATGGACTTGCCGACATAGCGGCTCTCAGCGTTTCTGGACTGCATCGGATGTTTGTACGCCACACGCAGGTCAGCGTGACAGCCTATATTGCGGCCCTGCGGATCGGCGAGGCCTGTTCCCGTCTGTCATCGACCGATGAGCCGATCGGGTTTATCGCCGAGGCAGTGGGCTACACATCGCTGGCCAATTTCAATCGACAGTTCCGGTCGCTGCGCGGCATGACGCCCCGCGCTTATCGGGCCATGTTCCGCAAGTAGCGGCACTGGCATCCGCCCGATCAGCCCTGCTTGAGAATGCGCTGCTTGTCGCGGGACCAGTCGCGATCCTTCTGCACATCGCGCTTGTCAAAGCTCTTGCGGCCCTTGGCCAGCCCGATCAGCAGCTTGGCCATGCCACGCTCGTTGAAATAGAGCTTTAGCGGCACAATCGTATTGCCCTGCCGCTCCACCCCGCGCGCCAGCCGCGCCAGTTCCCGATTGGACACCAGCAGCTTGCGCTTGCGTTTTTCGTCGTGATTGAAGCGGTTGGCCTGCACATATTCGGGGATATTGGCATTGATCAGCCACAGCTCCCCGCCCTCGGGCGAGACATAGGATTCCACGATCTGCGCCTTGCCATTGCGCAGCGACTTGACCTCGGTTCCGGTGAGGACGATCCCGGCCTCCAGCGTATCGAGGATTTCATAGTCGAACCGGGCGCGGCGGTTCTCCGCCACCATCCCGGTTTCGAGCAATCCTTTTTCCTTTTTCGGTGCCATCTATCGCTTCATCAATTGATCAGGCCCGCATGGACCATCGCTGCGTCGATGGCCTCCCTTGTGCTGTCGGCAATTGGCACCAGCGGCAATCGCGTCTCCTCGGCGCACAGGCCCAGCCGCGAAACAGCGTATTTGATCCCTTGCGGGTTGGGCTCGATGAACAGCGCCTTGTGCAGCGGCGCCAACCGGTCCTGAATAGTCAGCGCGGTTGCAAAATCACCGGCCTGACATGCCGCCTGAAGCGCCGAGCTCAGCTTTGGCGCGACGTTGGAGGTCACCGAAATGCACCCCCTGCCCCCATGGGCATTAAAGCCCAGCGCGGTGATATCCTCGCCAGAGAGCATGATGAAATCGGGCCCCAGCGCCTTGCGGGTCAGGGTCGCCTTGCTCATGTCCGCCGTTGCGTCCTTGACGCCGATGACGTTGGCATGGGCATCGCGCAGGCGCTTGATGGTATCGACCGCGATGTCGACCACGGTGCGCCCCGGCACGCTATAGAGGATGACCGGCAGGCTGGTCGCCTTGGCGATCGCCGAAAAATGCTGGAACAGGCCTTCCTGATTGGGCTTGTTGTAATAAGGCACGATCGAGAGCACCGCGTCGGCCCCTGCCTCTTCAGCAAACTGCGCCAGATGGATCGCTTCACGCGTCGAATTGGAGCCCGCTCCGGCCACCACCGGCACGCGCTTTTGCGCCACCTCGATGGCGATCTCGATCACCCGGCGATGTTCCTCATGGCTGACCGTGGGGCTTTCCCCGGTGGTGCCCACCGGCACCAGCCCGTTGGTGCCTTCGTCGATCTGCCATTTGACGAAGCGCGCCATGGCATCTTCATCAACAGCTCCATTCTGGAACGGCGTTATCAACGCCGTGATCGACCCGCTCAACATACGAAACAGTCCCTGGTTGGCGCTGCCGGAACGCCCGACAGCTCTTTGGTTTGTCTATTGCCGTTACATAGCGCACAAATGCTAGCAATGCTTTACATTTGCGGCGCGACAATTTCTCATGCCCGAGGCTGGAGCACCATAATGGCCGCCTCGTGGCGCGACAAGCGCGCCCGCCACCCTTGGCGATTGTGCGCTGCGCCCGGCGTGCTATGAAGCATCATGCTCAAACGCGCAACACCTCCTGCCGATGCAGCCGTCTTTTCCGGCCTTCCGATCCGCACCATCACCAGCGGGTCCGGGAGCATGAACCTTGCCGTTCACATCCACGGAGACCTCAGCGACGCGACCATCCCGGTGCTCTGCCTGCCCGGATATCTGCGCAATATGGCCGATTTCGCGGCTCTTCCCACGGCGCTTAACCGGCTGCCCGGCCAAAGCCTGTGCTTCATCCTCATCGATCTGCCCGGACGGGGCCGCTCATCGCGCAGTCCTAAAAACACTGCCTATTCCACCTTGCGCGATGCCGATTGCGCACTCGACGTTCTGCGCGCCCTCGATGTTCCTCGCGCCATCGTCCTTGGCGAAGGCCATGGCGGGCAGGTGGCCATGGTGATGGCGGCGCGCCAGCCGCTTGCCATCGCGGGGGCGGTCCTGGCCGATGCCGGTCCGGTCACCGATTCTCGCGGCCTTGTCCGCACCAGAACCAATTTCCGCCATTTATCCGGGTTGCGCGGACAGCAGGTAGTCACCGAGGCCCTGCGCCGGATTTTCGCCACCGATTATCCCGACCAGACCCCTGCTCGGCTCGATGCACTTGCGGACCGTCTCTACGTCCCCGGCCCGCGCGGACGCGTCCAGCCGCTGTTCGATCCCAAACTGATCGAGCAGCTTGAACGCTTCGAGGTCGATGATGTGTTCGAGCCGCAATGGCCGTTGTTCGATGCGCTGGCCCACGCGCCGCTGATGCTGGTTCGCACAGCGCTGACCGATCAGGTCCGCCGCGCTACGTTTGACGAAATGGTCCGCCGCCGCCCCGATGCCGCCCTGCTCACCATTTCCGGTCAGGGCTCGCCGGCCCTGCTCGATGGCGCCGCTGAACTTGGGGCGCTGTCCGCTTTCCTGCGCGATATCTGCCAGCCGAGGCCCGCGGTTGCGGACGAGCCTGATTAAGCGAGGCAGCCAGCGCGGCTATTTCCCGGCCAGGTCCCGCGCCTGTTCGATCCAGTTTTCGCGTTCAACGCGACTGCGGAACGACATGCGCTCGTTCATGTCCTCGATCGCCTCCGCGTCCCAGGTCGCGATCTGATCGAAGCGGTAAATGCCGTTTTCATGCAGCATCGCTACAGTTTTCGGCCCTATCCCCTTGATTTTGGTCAGGTCGTCGGGCTCGGCTACGGGCGCTTCCTCGATGACGACCGGCGCGTCTGCGTCCCGCTCGTTGGCGGTCTGCTCTGCCGTATCGGGCTCGCTTGTCGCCGCCTTGCGTGGGCCGAACACCTGCTTGAGCACATATCCGATCAGGCAGCCGATAAAAAATGCGGCAAGCAGCAGTAAAGCGCTGGGGATAATATGGGGCGTGGGGTTCACCGGCTCGCCCTCACTGTTTCCTGTCCGGGGTGCCGTACCAACCGGTTGCGATCCCGATCAGCACCGCCAGCACCAGAAACGGCCAGTCGATGGCCATAAGATAGGCGATGTCGCTCACTGAGAATCCCCCTCAATCTTGCCGGCGCTGTCTTCAAACGCGAAGACGATCCGGCGATTTTGCGCCTTGCCCGCTGCCGTATCGTTGCTGGCGATGGGCAGGCTGGCGCCATAGCCCACTGCATACAGCCGCTGCGGGTCGATTCCCTCTGCGACAAGCGCATCGACGACCGCTTCGGCCCGCGACAGCGACAAGACCAGATTGGTCTCGGCCCTGCCATCGGCATCTGTATGTCCTTCTACATAAACGGGAAGCGTTGGGCAATCGGCGAGGATTGCGGCCAGGTCCCCGACCAGTTCCTCTGATTCCGGCGTCAGCCGCGCACTGCCCGACGCGAACAGAACACCCCGCTCCCCCATCGCCGCTTCGATGCGCTCCCCGCACAGCGCGACTTCCGCAGTATCGATTTCCATGTTCGGCTTATCAGCAGCAATGCCGGGAGCCCCGCCCTCCTCCAGATCGGCTCCCGCGTCCTTGTCGGCACGATCCAGCATCTGCTCGATTTCATCGACCAGATCGGTATCGATATCCGCCGCCTCTACAGATCCGGCACGGTCTCTTTCCAGCGGCTCCTCCAGTTCAATCTGCCATAGCGCGCCCGTTCCGGTGGTTGCACCCAGCGCAGCGATTAGCGCGTCGGGATCGACCCCGGACTTCAACACCCCGGTGACGCGCCACTCCTCATTTTCGAGAACAATGTCTCCCCGATCCAACAGTGCACTGGCCTTGAGCGCCCTGAGCGCGTCGCCCAGAAACCCGACCGGTGCTCCACTGGCAATCTCCATCTGTTCGTGGACTATTCCTTCGCGGGCACGCCGCAAGACGATCCGCGCGCCTTCACCCGGAATATTGCCCGAGATCGTCAGCCCATCGGCATCAATTCGCGCCGCCCACGAAAACGCCTCGTCCAAATCGACCGCCTCGGCAGGACTTTCGCTGCCCTTGCTATCGAGCGTCTGGACCTGCGCGATAGCCGGACCGGCAGAGCACGCCAGAACAGCAAAAACCAAGGCGAGGCGGAGAGGATTGGAGAAAATCATGCAAAACCGGAAAACTGAATCTGGCAGGAGCCCGCAATCGATAACGAGCGACTCAACCGCACCAGCTTAAGCACCCATCCCGGTGAGGTGAACTCACTTTGCCGCCAGCATCGCAGGCCCTGCGTCGCGCATTGCGGGCGCAGCTCCAAAAAAGAAAGGGCCCGGCAAAAGCCGGACCCCTCCAATTCTTGGCTATATAAGACGTTCTTAGAACGACTTTTCGGCCGAGAAAGTGACCTGGTAGTCGCCACGATCGGTAGCAGTCAGGTCCAGGCTGGACTTGAAGCCACCACCCGGAGCATACGACAAGCCGATTTCGCCGTAAACGACGTCGCCAAGAGCGAGCCTCGTAGCAGGGAGCGGCGGAACCGCTGGGACCACAGCGTCGGTGCTGCGAGCATTTTCGATGTAGCCAACCTGAGCGCGAGCCGAGATGTTCTCGGTCAGGCCGAACTCGGCACCACCGTAGATGGTCCAAGTGTCGGTTCCGCCAGCAAACTCGGTGAAGGCAGCGCCAACGAAGATGTCGACGGTGTCAGTCGCAGCAAAAGAGCCTTCGCCAGCGATGGTCCAGTTGCCCGGCTCGTCAAAGAGCGCGTCAGCCTTAAGCGAGAACATGTCGAACGTCGCATCGGCACCGATCGAAGCAACCCAAGCACCCGCATCGTCGGCGATAAAGCCACCGCGAACGGTGAAGTTATCGAAATCAGCCGAAGCGTTCAGGTAGAAGTTGATCGGGTCACCGGCAACGTTATCGTACAGGTCACCGAAAAGGATACCGGCTTCTGCCGAGATGCCATTGGCATCATAGGCCACGCCCAGACCGAAAGTCCCGTCAACTGCGAGGTCTTCCAGTGCAACGAGCACCGAGAAACCATCGGCGATCAGGGATTCGATCTGAATGCCCATGCCACCGGTGCGAACAGTATTCAGAATTGAATAGCCCTTGCCGATGTCATTGTTGTCGAAGTTCCAGAAATCAATGAAATCTTCGTGGCGCGAGCCATACTTCTGGTCAAGAATCGTGGTGCTGAACAGCGAGCCGATGCGGCCAGCGGTCAGGACAGTCGTGTCGCCGAACGAAACGAAGGCACGCTCGATGCGAACGTCTTCGCCGTTCGTGCCGGGCACGTCGTTAAGGCGCAGAACAGCCTTGGCGGCGCCAGCGTCGGTCTGGGTGGTTGCTTCAAACAGAAGCTGCCACTCAACACCATGGCCGTTGTCGTAGAACGTGCCGAGAGTGTCCCAATTGGTGACGCGGTATTCGTAGTCGACCTTGCCCGAGATCTTGAGGCAGGTGTCGTCGGATTCGATGGTCAGGCCGGAAATGCCATAGGCATCGCACACGCCCAGCGAAACGAAGTTCGCAATCGGATCAGCGGCCTGAGCACCCGTCGACAGGGCCAGAGCGGCTGCAGAACCCAGAAGAAGGCTCTTGAGTTTCATAATTGACCTCCAAAGTCAGTCATTCAGTTTGCCGGGCTATCCGGCGGTTTGTCGAAACGCGACCACATTATTGTTGGTGTCGTGTGTTGCCGTCGCGTTGCGACCGACAAACGATCCCATGCATGGATTCGCAAGGGTCACTCTAGCGATGCCCGGCCCCTTCGCAACATCCCTTAGTGCGGTTCACAGGCAGATGGGACGGGTTGGAAAGTGAATGTTGCAAAATGTCCACACATCTGGAAACCACTTGTTAATAGTTGTGGCGATGCCCGTTTACCCGTCATTTACAATTGGCTGGCCACAAGCCGCCAGCGTCATCCCTTTCGTAAAACAGCCACATTGGTGGTCTGGAAACGCTAGGGCAAACATGTCGGGAAGGGTCGGCCGTGTCATATGGAATCCGCATCATGGCTGACTTGTGCCGCGCGTTGCTGATTGCCGGGCTGGCCGCAAGCGCTGGCGGCGGAGCCATCGCGCAGGACGAAACCGACCCGGCCCAACAGATGATGGTCGACGCCGATGCCCTCATCGTTGCCACCCAGGTCACCACGCGCTGCGCGCTGTTTGATTCCACCCTCGCCTATCTCACCCCCCTCGATCAGGCCGGCGCCTCCCTGCGGCTCGATGAGATCGTGGTGGCAGCCTCGGCCTCGGTCGAGGATATGGCCGACCGGCTGGCGCGGATGCGCGCCGACGCCGCCGCCATCACCTGCGGCGATGAAGACCTTGCGCCTTACATGGAGTTCGGACGGCAGATCGCCCGCGACGTTATCGATATAGCTCTGGTTGCGTGGCGGTCGATCGATGTGATGCGCTGCAACTATTTCGTCGATGATGATTTTCTCGTGGCCGCCGAGCGCGCCCGCGCCACCGCCGAATCCACCACCATCGACGGCGAGATCAATCGCGTCACCTATATCGAGCAGCGGGCCGCCGCCTGGGTCGATGTGTTTGCCGCCAATTGCGCCAATCTGGGTTTTGACCCGGTCGAAACCCTGCCCGGCCAGATCGCCCTGGCCCTTCCCAGCGCGCCGTAGACCCTAAAAATCCTCTTTTCGCCTCCCCCTTATTGCGCTATTACGCATCCCGGAATGGGGCTGTAGCTCAGTTGGGAGAGCGCGTCGTTCGCAATGACGAGGTCAGGGGTTCGATTCCCCTCAGCTCCACCATTTCCTTTATCTCACGCGCCGTACCGTTCGCCGCATGACGCGCTAAAACCGCGCTATGCGCCTCTCTGGCGCTCCGATGGGGCGCGCAACAATGCGCGGGCAGCAGGCCGCGGCCTGGTTCCGGTGTGCGGATATTCCGCCTGCTAGGTCTCGGGCTCGTAGGCAGGCATCGGCAAGTCTTCTGCCAGCGAGAGGACGAAATCGAATATTTTTCGGTCCTCCATGATCGCCATATCAATATTTCCGTTCTGGAGATTTTCGATCAGGGCATCGCGCGCTTCGGCTGCCGCGTCGGGGCCGGAAAGGTGTTCAATCCGCTTGATCAGAAACCCGAGGGACAGATACAGCGAATTGACCACAATCTTGATCCCTTCGACCGGCGCGCCGGGGTGAACCACATCGCTCTCAATCATTTTCGTCCCGCCTCCTTGACTGAAATTGCGTGTAATTACGCAACGATAGTGTTGGGCCCTTGGTTCCCTCTCCCTATCCGGGCAAATCCCGCTCAACAGGCGCCCTATTGAAAACCGGTCTGCGGGTCCCCATCTGGTGGCTACGTTCAAGTGGACGAAATGGCGCCGCCACAGCTGCGGCCGCGAATTTCAGCAGCGTTGTGCTGCCTCCCCCGAACCTTTTTTCAACCCTTTGCTGGCGCGTTGCCGGTCATGTGACCGCCGCAGCCGGCGATCAGCCATGGCTGCCCTCTGGCGGCCACAGGAACACAGTATGAATACGTTAGACTACAAGGCCGAAGCCGCCCTCTATCTGGGCAGCGATTGGCAAACCGCTCTCGATCAGGGAGCCCGTACATTTTCGAGCGCCGCCAAGGCGATCCGCTTTGCCATGGAGGAAGTGCCGCCCGTCAGTTTGCGGGGCGCGCTGATGGTCGTCGAAGGCCGCTCCTATTCGCCGCTGGACCTGCGCTCGCTCTATCGCGATCACACCTATCCGCTGCTGCGCAAGCAGGATCGGCTGGCGCGCATCGTCGAGCCTGCCGAGGCCTAAGGCCCCGGCCTGGAGCGCGAGCACTGGCTTTCCGGCCTCCGCATCCCATATGGTTAGGGGCATGGTCGCCAGATCGTCCCGCGACCGCGGCGTATCAGGGGGCAGCGGCGCGCAAGCTCAGCACTCCCTCATGCAGCACCTTGGGACACCGTTTTCCCGGAAGCACCCGCTTCGGGGTACAAGCATCGGAGACTCATCATGGCTAAAAAAGACCGTCAGGCCCTGCGCCTCAAGCACATGAATGCTGGCAATCTCCTGCGGACACGCGGAAAGGCCAAACCCGGCCTCGCCTCCGCCAGACGCGGCAAGTAATTTCCATTCCGGCCCCGCCCGACCTCACCGTCCGGCGGGGCTTTTTTTTCCGCACTTCCGAACCGCAGTCGTGGTGCCCACTCTTGCTGCAGGCGCTATTTTTGAGCGTCGGCCATGATCTGCCGGAGCTGGCGCAGCAGTTGGGGGCCGGTCACCTGGCTGGCATTATAGCCTTCCTTGGCGAGCGCGGTCTTGAGTTCGCCATTGGTCCGGAACTGGCCCGTTTCAGCAAGTTCGAAAGCCCGTTCAAGGGCAGTCTTGGTCGTATCCATTCTCAATCGGAGTGCAGCGCCAATTCCTGCATCGTTGCGTCCAGCGCCGCCGCCTTTCCCCATCATGGTAAGGGCCGCGCCCGCCAAAGGCCAGCCGCCCCCGTCCCACAATAGCGCCCAATCCTGCTCACACTATCGCCCGAAACAGCCCGCAGGCTGTTATGTGGGGGCGTAACGGGAGGATTTTTCATGCTCCGGAGCCCATTGGCGGCGTTTGCCGCTCTCACCCTGTTGGCCGCACCCGCGCTGGCTGCCGACGATGAGATTTCCGACTTTGCCGCCGAGATCGATGTCAGTGACGACATCACCATCCATTTTTCCCAGATCGATGTGATGGTGGACAGGGACCCGGTGCCGCAGATCGCCGGCGTCACCGATCAGTTTGGCGCCACAACGCTTGGCGAGGTCCTGCTCAACCGGCCCATCGCGAGGTCCGACCTCGATGCCCTCGCCGAAGCCACTGGCAAAGTGCTGTCGTTCCACTGCGCGCGGGGTGGGCTTTATGAGGTGGAAGGCGTCCGCCTTGTCGGCGGCGAGGGGTGCGACATCGTCGAGATGCAAACGGAGGAAGTCCAATGAACCCCAGCGCCCTGAAACTCCTGATGCTTCCGGCTCTTGTGTTTTGCGGCTCGGGCGCGCTTGCCCAATCCGCCATGCAGTTTCCGGACGCGACCGAAACTGTCCCCGAACTGATCGCTCTGTATGAAGACGCGGATTCGGCCTGCCGGTTGTCGATGAGCGGTGACGTGAAGGTCGCCGTCGCCTGCGAAGCGCGCGCGATTTATGGCGCAGCGCTCAATGAGCGGAACTGGTGCAAGGGCCGCGAGGGCGAACCGAACGCCATGATGGAGTGGCACGAATGCGGACCGGATTCCCTGCGCTTTACCGCTGCGCAATAGCCGCTTTGGTCCCCGACCGGTCGAGCGCCGCCGCGATATAGGCGTCGAGCGCGGCGCTATCGATCTGCTCGCCGTGCAGGCCCAGCTTGCTGCGCCGCCACAGCACGTCCTCGACCGTTCGCACCCATTCCCGTTCGATGAGGAAATCCACTTCCGCCGCGTAGAGGCCAGCGCCAAAGGCCCGCCCCAGTGCCTCGGCATCGGTCGCATTGCCCAGAATGGCCCAGGCCTCGGTGCCATAGCTGTGGACCAATCTCCAGGAGTCACTTTCGGAGAGGAATGGATAGTCGCGCTGCAATTGCGCGATCTTTTCCCCAAACTGCTCCACCGCAAAATCGCCTCCGGGCAGCCCCGCCCCTGCCGTCCAGTCCCCGCCGCGCGCACCCAGCGCCGTTTGCACGTGCCCCAGCGCTTCCTCGGACAAGCGCCGATAGGTGGTGATCTTGCCCCCGATCACCGTCAGCAAGGGCGCTACCCCTGCCTCCCCGGTCAGTTTCAGCACATAATCGCGCGTAGCTTCCTGCGCCTTGGAGGCGCCGTCATCATAGAGCGGACGCACGCCGGAATAGGTCCACACGATGTCGCCCCGCACAATCGGCGTTGCAAAATACTCATTGGCCGCGGCGATCAGATAGTCAGTCTCGCCCTCGGAAATTTCCGCATCCCCCGGATTGCCCGCGAAATCTGCATCGGTTGTACCGATCAGGGTGAATTCGCGCTTATAGGGAATGGCGAAGATGATCCGCCCGTCGGCATTCTGAAAAAAGAAGCTGCGCGGATCGTCGTAAAGCTTGCGCACCACGATATGGCTGCCCTTCACCAGCCGCACCGCATGCGCCTCCGGTTGCCCCTTGAATGTCTGCTCGACCCACGGCCCTGCCGCGTTGACCAGCATCCGGGCGAAAACGGTTTCCTCTGCGCCGCTGATCTGGTCGGTAAGTTCAATCCGCCACACGGCCCCCTCGCGCTGCGCCGATGTCACCTTGGTCCGGGTCCGGATCATTGCGCCGCGCGTCGCTGCATCGCGGGCGTTGAGCACCACCAGCCGTGAATCATCCACCGTACAATCGGAGTATTCAAACGCCGTCCCATGCCCCGGACGCAGCACCTTGCCGAGCGGATCGGTGGCGAGATCGCGCGTTGCCGTCGGCGGCAGCTTTTTGCGTCCGCCCAGGCTGTCATAGAGGAACAGGCCCAGCCGCAGCAGCCATTTTGGCCGCAGGCCCTTGTGGTGCGGCAGCACGAACCGCATCGGCTGGATGATGTGCGGAGCCATGCCCCACAGGACTTCGCGCTCGATCAGTGACTCGCGCACCAGCCGGAATTCATAATGCTCCAGATAGCGCAATCCGCCATGGATGAGCTTGGTCGAGGCCGAGGACGTGCCCGAGGCCAGATCGTCCTTTTCCGCCAGCGTCACCGAAAAGCCGCGCCCCGCCGCGTCGCGGGCGATGCCGCAGCCATTGATGCCGCCGCCGATGATGAAGAGGTCAACCGGGTCGGTTGTATGCTCGTTTCCGGGTGTCATGATGCAAAGCTAGGGTGAAAACGTGAGGACTTGCAAGTTTTTCGGGCCAAACGGCACGCACACCATCGCCCTCGTCCGGCCTCATAGCGCTCCATCAATACGCTTTTGTGTCAGCCGCCAGAGCGCTGGAATGATTTTTCCAGCGCGCCCGACGGGCTTGCAACGGTCATGCGCCCATCGGCCCGATCGGAGAATATGCGCTCCTTTCGCACCTGCCGCTGTTGCATTTGCCCCTCGTTATGGCCATCAAACGCCCACTGATCATTCTTCGTTACGGGAGATGCGTTTTGAAAATACTGGTCCCGGTCAAGCGGGTGCTCGATGCCAATGTCGCCGTCCGGGTGAAGACCGACGGCTCGGGCGTCGAACTCGCCAATCTCAAGATGAGCATGAACCCCTTTGACGAAATCGCCGTCGAGGAAGCGGTTCGGCTGCGCGAGGCCGGCACAGCGAGCGAGATCGTCGCCGTCTCCATCGGCCCCGCCCAGGCGCAGGACACCTTGCGCACCGCGCTCGCCATGGGCTGCGACACCGCCATTCTGATCAAGACCGACGAGGCGATCGAACCGCTCACCGTCGCCCGACTGCTCCAGAAAATCTGCGAGCAGCAGGCCCCCGATCTGGTGATCATGGGCAAGCAGGCCATCGATGATGATTCCAATCAGGTGGCGCAGATGCTCTCGGCCCTGCTCGGCTGGCCGCAGGCAACATTCGCGTCCAAGTTCACCCTCAGCGATGGCACAGCCAGCGTGATCCGCGAGGTCGATGGCGGGCTCGAAACCCTCGACCTCGACCTCCCCGCCGTGGTTTCCACCGATCTGCGGCTCAACACCCCGCGCTATGCGTCGCTGCCCAATGTGATGAAGGCGCGCAAAAAGCCCCTCGAAGAGATCGATGCCACCAGCTTCGGCATCGATCTTTCCCCCACCTTGCGCATCGTCTCGACCGCCCGCCCGCCCGAGCGCAAGCCCGGCTCGCAACTGGGTTCAGTTGCCGAACTGATCGACATTCTCAAGACGGAGGGCCGCGTCCAGTGACCACGCTCATTCTCGCCGATCACGACAACAGCGCACTCAATGCCGCGACCGCCAAGGCCGTCACCGCCGCCCGTGCGCTTGGGGGCGACATCCATGTGCTCGTCGCCGGGCATCAGTGCGCCAGCGTTGCCGAGCAGGCAGCAAAGCTCGATGGCGTGGCCAGGGTGCTCATCGCCGATGCTACCGCTTTTGAGCACCGCCTTGCCGGCCCGGTCTCCGAGCTGATCCTTCATCTGGCGGGCGGCTACAGCCACTTTGCCGCTCCGGCCACCAGCTTCGGCAAGGATGTGATGCCCCGCGTCGCCGCCCTGTTGGGCGTCATGCAGGTGTCCGATATCACTGCGGTGCTCTCGCCAACCGCGTTCGAGCGCCCGGTCTATGCCGGTGCCGCCCTGCAGACGGTCGAGGCCACTGCTGAGAAAATCGTTCTCACCATTCGCGCCTCGGCCTTCGATGCGGTCGCCGACACCGGCTCGGCCCCTGTGGATCCTGTCGATTTCACCCCCTCCGCGCCAAAAGCCCGTTTCGTCTCGCGCGAGACGGCGGCCAGCGCCGGGCCGAACCTTGCCAATGCCCGCGTCGTCGTTTCGGGCGGGCGCGCCCTGGGGTCTGCGGAAAATTTCGATGCGCTGATCGCGCCATTGGCCGAAAAGCTCGGCGCAGCGATTGGCGCGTCGCGCGCCGCAGTCGATGCGGGCTATGCGCCCAATGACTGGCAGGTCGGCCAAACCGGCAAGGTGGTCGCCCCCGACCTCTACATCGCCATCGGCATTTCCGGCGCGGTCCAGCATCTGGCGGGCATGAAGAACGCCAAAACCATCGTCGCCATCGACAAGGACCCGGAGGCCCCGATCTTCGCGGTCGCCGATTATGGCCTCGTTGGCGATCTGTTCGAGATCATCCCCGAACTGATCAAGGCGCTCTGACCGGCAGAACCAGTCGCTCCAAACAACCTCAGCGGGGCTGCGCGCCCAATTGGATCACCGCGCGCGCTCCGGCTGTAATGGCGGCGGAAAGGCATTCGGCAGGCGTTTCGCCGCGCAATTCGGCGGCGAGAAACCCGGCCAGGAACGCATCCCCGGCCCCGGTCGTGTCGATCACATCGACACTCTGGGCCGGTAGCGCCACCGTATTGCCGTCCCGCGTCGCATAGATGGCCCCTGCGCCGCCGCGCTTGAGCACCACGCGGGGAAAGTGGTCCAGCAGAGCCGCCACCTGTTCGGCGGGGTCGACTTCCCCGGTCAAAAGTGCAGCCTCGTCGGCGTTGGGAAACACGATATCGGCACCCGCCGCCCATCCCATGAACGCGTCGGGCCCCACCGACCGCAAAAACCCGGTTGAGGCGGGATCGAGGCTCACGGCGATACCGCGACGCATGGCCTCTTCCATCAAACTCATCACCGCGCGGCGCGGCCCGTCCTCGAACATTGCATAGCCGGACACATGCAGGCGATCGGTGCCGTCAAGCAATTCGGACGAGAGGTCTTCCGGCCCCAGCCTGGCGTTAGCGCCGCGATCGGTCAAAAAACTGCGCTCGCCATCGGGATCGATCAGGCAGATCAGCGTGCCGGTCGGCACCAGATCATCGGCCCCCAGATGCGCCGCGACCCCCTGCCCCTCGAAATAGATTTTCAGCCGCGCCACGTCCGTCGCGCCCGCGCGTCCGGCGAAATGGGCATCCACTCCCATCGCCGCCATCCACACCGCCTGATTGGCACCCGAACCGCCGGGCAATTGCCGTATCGCCGCTGTCGTATCGGTGCCACGCGCAATCGGACCTTCAGGCACCACCAGAATATCGGTGATCACGTCCCCGACGACGAGAACCTGCCCGCTCATATTCCTGCGCTCCGGCACAAGCCGCGTGCCCTCACGCCGCTGTCTCCAGAGCCACTGCGATCTTTGAAGCCACTGCCGCGTTGTTTTTCACCAGCGCGATATTGGCGGTCAGGCTCTTGCCCCCGGTCAACTCGAAAATCCTGTTGAGCAGATAGGGCGTTACATCCTTGCGACCCACGCCCTGCGCCTCCGCATCGGCAATCGCCGCTGCAATCCGACCGTTGATCTCATCGGCATCGAGGGCGTCGGCTTCGGGGATCGGGTTGGCGACCAGCACCCCGCCGCGCATCCCCAACTGGGTCTGGGCCGAAATCAGCGCCGCCACTTCCTCGGCGGTGTCGATCCGGTAGTCCACCCCATATCCGCTCTCGCGGGCAAAGAAGGCCGGGAAGGCATCCGTGCCAAACCCGATCACCGGAACACCATTGGTTTCAAGCACTTCGAGGGTTTTCGGAATGTCGAGAATCGACTTGGCACCGGCGCACACCACGGTCACCGGGGTTTGCGAAAGCTCCGTCAGGTCAGCGGAAATATCAAACGTAGCCTCGGCCCCCCGGTGCACGCCGCCAATGCCCCCGGTTGCAAAAATCCGGATACCGGCCATGGCGGCGATCTGCATGGTGGTGGCCACGGTGGTCCCGGCGGTCAGCCCTTTGACGAGGATCGCTGCCAGGTCGCGCCGCGAAGCCTTGGCCGCATCGAGCCCGGTCTTGGCCAGCTTCTCCAGCGTGTCGCCCGCTACACCCACATGGCATTTGCCGTCCATCACCGCGATGGTTGCGGGCAACGCGCCGTTCTCGCGCACCACCTGTTCCACCGCCAATGCGGTTTCCAGATTCTGCGGATAAGGCATCCCGTGGGTGATGATGGTGGATTCCAGCGCCACGATCGGCTGCTTGTCGGCGAGCGCATATTTGATTTCAGGGCTGATGGCGAGAAAGTCGGACACGGCGGACCTCACTGATCTGATCCCTGATGCAAATCACAGCCCGCATTCACACGCAAGCCTTTGAGCCTTCCCGCCTCCAGCCACAACGATTGGACTGGCGCTTCAGAACACGCGGTCAGCGCCTTGGCAGAGCCGCGAAAAATTCCGCATATTCGCCAGTCCGGGTGCTCTGAAGCACAGTTTCCAAATCATCGAGCGGCGTAAGGGAAAGGTCCACCCGCACATCGATTGCCGGGTAAGGCTGATCGCAACAGACAAGAATTGCCGCCGAGCGGATGCCGCGCGCGTCCCCGCCCTTTGCTTCCCCGGCCCGCAGCGCCGCCAGCAATCGCAGTTCCAACGGCCCCCGCTCGGCCCGGAACCCGTCCACCATCGCCGGGACCACAGTATCCGCCGCCAGCAGATTGCCCGCTGCCGCCAACCCGTCCTCAAGATGCAGGCCAACGTGTTGCGTCAGCCCGCTTCCGCTCCATCCAGCGGTCCGCCCCTTGGCGTCAATCACTATAAGCTGCCGCTTATGGACCTCAACATCGGCTTGTGTGAGGGCATCCACCACCTGTTGCGCCCCTTCGCCCAATGCCAGCTGCGCCAGCCCGTCGGGCGCATAGAGCGGGTTGGTAAAACCTTGCGTCGCCAAGGCCCCGACCCCGGCCCGCGCATGGGGAACAAGCGAGCCCACGGCGGGTCCGCCGGTAGCCGTCGCCACTCCGAATGCGCCGGTCTGCGGGTCACGCGCAACAATTGAAAATGTCATGGCGGGTCTCCCGGCGCACTCGGCTTTGACGGTGCGTGCCGAACGCCCTGTCGCATTTTATACCGACAAATCTGTTGCCATGTCTATTTATGCTGATAAATTAATTCAAGGCTGAAGCGCCTGGGAGAGGTGTACTTCTGCCGATTAAAAAGGAGAGGATCATGAACAAACTGCTCGCCGGAGTTGCCGCCGCCGTTCTGCTGGCCGCATCTCCGACCCTCGCCCAGACGCCCCCCGATGTTCTCGTGGTTGGCCAGATCGCCGAGCCGCAATCGCTCGATCCGCAGGTCTCCACCGCCGCCAATGATTTCCGCATCACCACCAATATTTTCGAAGGGCTGGTGCGCTTCAAGGATGGTACGCTGGAGGTCGAACCGGCCCTGGCCACCGACTGGACGATTTCCGATGACGGGCTCGTCTATACCTTCACCTTGCGCGAAGGCGTCACCTTCCATGATGGCACCCCGTTCAACGCCGAGGCGGTGAAATTCACCTTCGACCGCATGCTTGACGAGAGCCATCCCTATTACGACACCGGCCCGTTCCCGCTGTCGTTCAATTTTGCCGATATCACCGAGACCAAGGTGATCGACGATTATACCGTCGAATTCACGCTCGGCCTGCCCTTCGCGCCGTTCCTCACCAACCTCGCGACCAACACCGGCGGCATCGTTTCGCCCGCCGCTGTCGCCGAATATGGCGATGATTTCGGGCGCAATCCGGTGGGCACCGGCCCGTTCCAGTTCGCCGAATGGCAATCCAACACCCGCGTGGTGGCCATCCGCAACGATGCCTATTGGGGCGACCCCGCTGGCACGGAAACTGTGGTCTTCCGCCCGATCACCGACGCCAATACCCGTGTCGCCGAGATGCTGTCCGGCGGCGTGGATTTGATGGTCGAGGTGCCGCCCGATAACGTGGCGATGTTCGCCGACGATCCCAGCTTCACCGTCTATGACGCTGTGGGCCCGCATGTCTGGTACGTGATGCTCAACGCCAAGGACGGCCCGTTCGCCGATCCGCTGGTGCGCCAGGCGGCCAATTACGCGGTCAACAAGGAAACGCTGGTCAACGACGTGCTGCAAGGCACCGCCGATGTTTCCGCCGGCCCGATTCCGCCGGCCTTCGCCTGGGCCTATAACGAAGACGTCGCGCCCTACCCCTACGATCCCGACATGGCCCGCCAGCTTCTCGACGAGTCCGGCGCCACGGACCTGTCGGTGACCTTCTACGTCACCGAGGGTGGTTCGGGGATGCTCGACCCCATCCCGATGGGCACCGCCATCCAGGCCGATCTCGAAGCCGTCGGCTTCGATGTCGCCATCGAGACCTATGAGTGGAATACGTTCCTGGCCAATGTGAACCCCGGCCTCGAAGGCAAGGCGGACATGGCCGAAATGGCGTGGATGACCACCGATCCCGACACCCTGCCCTTCCTCACCCTTCGCACCGACGCCTGGCCCGAGGCGGGCGGGTTCAATTCGAGCTACTATTCCAACATCGATGTCGACGAAATGCTCGATCAGGCCCGCATGGCCACCGATCAGGAGGATCGCGCTGCGCTCTATCGCGACATCCAGCAGGTTGTTCATGACGACGCCCCGTGGATTTTCGTCGCCAACTGGAAACAGAACGCGGTCTCCACCGCCAACGTTCAGGGCTTCGAACTGCAGCCCGACTTCAACCTGCGCCTGCGCGGGGTGACCAAGCAGTAGGCCTCAGCGCCTCTCCAGCCTCCCCCGCAAGGGGGAGGTGCCGCGCTCACTCGCCACCGCCAGGATTTGGCCCCGCGATGCCTAAACCACCACCGTCATCCCGGGCTCGACCCGGGATCCAGTAACCGGCAGAGTCGAGGACAACCCAAGCCCTGCCGACTACCCGCCCCCAACGCAAGTCGGGGGCGACACAGAGAGACGGGAAACACCGCATGACCGGCTACATCGTCAAACGTCTTCTCTATGCCATCCCGGTCATCATCGGGCTCAGCGTCATCGTATTCGGGATCATGGCCGCCATTCCCGGCAGCACGGCGCTGGCCATTCTGGGCTCGTTCGCGACCCCCGAGAACGTCGCCCGCGTCAATCGCGAACTGGGGCTCGACCTGCCCGTCTGGCAGCAATATTTTGTCTGGGTCGGCAATCTGGTTCAGGGCGATTTCGGCCACTCCTACATCCTGCGTCGTCCGGTGCTTGATGAAGTCCTCGAACGGTTCGGTGCCACCCTGATCCTCGCCGGCACGTCGCTGGTCCTGTGCTCGATCTTCGGCATCCTCGCGGGCGTCGTCTCCGCCGTGCGCCAGTTCGGCTGGACCGACCGCATCGTCACCCTGTTCGTTCTGATCGGCATTTCCACGCCGGCGTTCTGGCTGGGGCTGATCTTCATCCTCGTCTTTGCCGTGCAATGGCGCGTGCTTCCGGCCTCGGGGATGTATGCGGTTTATGGCGGCGGCGACCTGCCCGACCTGTTGATCCACCTCATCCTGCCCGCCACCACGCTGGCCATCGTCGCCACCGGCGTTATTGCCCGGCTGACCCGTGCCGCGATGCTCGAAGTGCTGCGGCAGGATTATATCCGCACCGCACGGGCCAAGGGGCTCAACGAGCGCGCCGTGATCTATCGCCACGCCTTCAAATCCGCTCTGGTCTCGATCATCCCGGTCATCGGCATCCAGGCGGGGTTCGTGATGGGCGGCGCGGTCTATATCGAGACCGTGTTCCAGTGGCCCGGCATCGGGGCCATGCTGGTCAACGCCATTTCCACCCGCGACATTCTGCTGGTGCAGGGCGGTGTCCTGCTGGTCGCCGTCACCTATGTGCTGATCAACCTCGCCGCAGACGTGGCGCAGGCCATGCTCGACCCGAGGCTCAAGACATGACCCAGGCGCTGGCGACCACCGCTCCCCTGCCCACCGCGCGCCTGTCGAACTGGCGGCTGCTGCTCAACAACCGGCTGGCGGCGGGTGGGCTGATCGTGCTCGGGCTGATCGGGCTCCTTGCCCTTCTCGCTCCGCTGCTGCCGATCCCCAACCCCAATATCACGAATCCCCCCAACCGCTTGCAGCCGGTCTTTAGCGAAGGACATTGGCTGGGCACCGACCATCTGGGCCGCGATATCCTCTCGCGGCTGATCTGGGGCACCCGCGTTTCCATCGCCGTCGGCCTTTCGGCCACGGCAATCGCCGCGCTGATCGGATCGCTGATCGGGCTGGTCGCAGGCTACGCGCGCGGCACCACCGACAACATCCTCATGCGCGGCATCGATATGCTGATGGCGTTTCCCTACATCCTCCTGGCGCTGGCCATCGTCGCCGTGCTCGGCCCCGGCCTGCTCAACGCGCTCTATGCCATCGCCGTGGTCAACATCCCGTTTTTCGCGCGCAACGTGCGCGGCATCACCGTGGGGCTGGCCAGCCGCGAATTCGTCGATGCGGCGCGGCTCTCGGGCAAATCGCACACGGCGATCCTGTTTACCGAAGTGCTGCCCAACGTCCTGCCGGTGATCGTCATCACCATGTCCACCACGGTTGGCTGGATGATCCTCGAAACCGCCGGCCTCTCCTTTCTCGGTCTTGGGGCCCAGCCGCCGCAATCGGACCTGGGGTCGATGCTGGGTGAAGGCCGCCGCCTGCTGTTTAACGCCCCCCATGTCTCGATCATCCCCGGGTTGATGATTTTCGCGCTGGTGATGAGCATCAATCTGCTCGGCGATGGCATCCGCGACGTTCTCGATCCGCGCCTTAAGGCGGGCGACCTCACCCGCCCCCTCTCGGTAACGCGGATGGCGCGCGGCACCGCCTACGCCCCTGCTAAGGGCGGGCCTTCCGATGCCATTCTCGATGTGCGCAATCTCGAAACCAGCTTCCAGAAGGGCCGCGCCACCGTCCCGGCCGTCCACGACATTTCCTTTTCGCTCGACAAGGGCGAATGCCTTGGCCTCATCGGCGAATCCGGTTCCGGCAAGTCGGTAACGGCCCTGTCGCTGCTCGGGCTCGTCGCCTCCCCTCCGGGGGTAATCACCGGCGGTTCGGTCTTTATCGAGGGCGAAGACATCTTCGCGCGCTCCGAAACCGGCATCCGCGCCCTGCGCGGTTCCAAGGTCGCCTATGTGTTCCAGGACCCTCTGACCACGCTGCATCCCCTCTATCGGGTCGGCGATCAGATCGCCGAAGCTGTCACCGCTCATCAGCCCGTGGGCAAGGCCGAAGCCAGACGCCGGGCCATCGCGTTGATGGAACAGGTCGGCATCCGCGATGCCGCCCAGCGCGTTGACGCCTTCCCTCACGAATTGTCGGGCGGCCAGCGCCAGCGCATCGGCATCGCCATGGCGCTCGCCAATGATCCCGACATCCTGATCGCCGACGAACCCACCACCGCTCTTGATGTGACGGTACAGGCGAAAGTCCTCGACCTGCTTCAGCATCTGCGCCGCGAGCGCGGGCTGGCGCTGCTGCTCATCACCCATGATTTTGGTGTGGTCGCGCAGGTTTGCGATCGGGTCGCGGTGATGAAGGATGGCGAGATCGTCGAAATGGGCGATACCGACACCGTGCTGCGCGCGCCGCGTCATGCCTATACCAAAAAGCTGATTGCCTGCGTCCCCGAACTGGGCATGGGCAAGGCTTTCCTTGACCGGGTGCGTCCATTGTTTGCGGAGGATCGGCCATGACCGACGCCCTGGTCGTGCGCGATCTGCACAAGACTTTTGGTGGCACCAAAACCCTGTTCGGGGCCCGCTCCCACGCCATTCACGCCGTCGCTGGCGTCTCGTTCACCCTCGCCGCTGGAGAAACTCTCGCCATCGTGGGCGAAT
This sequence comes from Pelagibacterium sp., assembly GCF_035555455.1. Classification (GTDB taxonomy): domain Bacteria; phylum Pseudomonadota; class Alphaproteobacteria; order Rhizobiales; family Devosiaceae; genus Pelagibacterium. Next base: position 46,312 of record NZ_DATMGM010000027.1, read on the forward strand.
CCGGCTCGGGCAAATCGACCATTGCCCGCATGCTGGTGGGTCTCGAAACTCCGACCTCGGGCGCTATTTCCATTGCGGGCAAGGATTATTCCGCCCTGCGCGCCGAGGGCTCGCGTGCCTTCGGGCGCACCATCCAGTATGTGTTTCAGGACCCTGTGGCCTCGCTCAATCCCCGCCGGACCATTGACCGCATCCTCGATGTGCCCCTGCGCCTCCTTCGCGGCTATGACGCCGCCAAACGCGCCGCCCGCAAGCGCGAATTGCTCGACGCGGTGCAGATGCCGTCAGACACGCTGGAGCGCTATCCGCATGAATTTTCCGGCGGGCAGGCCCAGCGCATCGCCATCGCCCGGGCGCTTGCTGCCGAGGCCGAAATCATGGTTCTCGACGAGCCGGTTTCGGCGCTCGACGTTTCGGTCCAGGCGCAGGTCCTGCTGTTGCTCGACGACCTGAAACGCGAGTTGGGGCTTTCCTATCTGTTCATCAGCCACGATCTGGCCGTGGTGGAATCCATCGCCGATCGGGTCGGTGTGATGTATCTGGGCCAGATGGTCGAACTCGACACCGCCCCAAACCTGTTCGCCTCTCCGCAGCACCCCTACACAAACGACCTGATCGCCAGCGCACCGAGGCTGGAGGGGGTCACATAATATGGCCGCCCACGCCTTCCGCGCTCCCAATCATCAACGCTGCTGGCAAAGCACCGCCACAGCCCGCCTCCCCACCGTCATCCCGGACCTGATCCGGGATCCAGTAACCGGCAGAGCTCCGGCTCTTCCCAACCCGTGCCACCAACCACCCGCGCCACTCATGTCCACCTCAACTCCGAGCGTACTGGCTCCCGGATCTTTGCCCGGGATGACGCCTGCGGGAATAATGCCTCTCAAAACCCCACCCCCTGTCATCCCGGACCCGATCCGGGATCCAGTACAAGGCAGAGCTCCGGCTCTTCCCAACCCGTGCCGCCAACCTTCGCCACTCATGCCCACCTCAGCTCCGAGCATACTGGATCCCGGGTCTTCGCCCGGGATGACGTCTGCGGGAGTGATGCCCCTCAAAACCCCACCCCCTGTCACCCCGGACCCGATCCGGGATCCAGTAACCGGCAGAGCTGCGCGTCATTCCTTCCCGCCGCCACAACCTTTCTTTCGCCCTCAAAGAGAGAAGGGGAACTGAGGCAGCGCTTCAGCAAGACGGCTGGCGCTGCACCAGGAGCCAGGCAGTACGCCGCGCTTGCCAGAAACACCCTCGTCTGCTTTGAAAACCAACACCATGACCAACCAGAACCCCATCGCTCCCCCCCGCCGCAAGCGCACCGATGAGATCGTTGACGCGATCAAGCAGACCATCATCGTGCACAGGCTTCAGCCCGGAGACCGGCTGCCGCAGGAACGCCAGTTGATGGAGCAGTTTGCCGCTTCAAGGGGCACCGTTCGCGAGGCGCTGAAGTCGCTTGAGGTTCAGGGCCTGATCCGCACCCGCACCGGGCCGGGCGGCGGCGCGTTCTTGGAGACCATGTCGGAAAGCCGGGCGATGAGCCTGTTGTCGAACTATCTGTTCGCCAAGACGGTGACCATCGCCGACATCTACGCTTTGCGAAAGGTGCTCGAACCGCTGGTTGCGGTCAGCGCCATGGGCAATATGGATGCCCGCGCCTATGACCGGCTCGATGCCATCATCGCCATTTACGATCACGAGCCCGCCGATGCACAGGAGCGCTGGGAGCAGCGCATGGCCGAGCTCGATTTCCATGGCGTGGTCGCCGAATATTCCGACAATGCGCTTTTAGCCTTCACCTGCCGCTTTTTGCAAAGGCTGCTCAAGGACCTGGCCGTTGCCCGGGACATCTATATTCAGCCCAAACCGGTTCTGCGTGCCGAGGGCATCGAGTATCAGCGCCGCATGATCGCCGCCATGAAACAGGGCGAAGCAGACGCCGTTCACCACATCATGGCCGAGCACATGGCCTATGCGGAACGCTCCATGCTCGATCTTCAGGCCGAACTGGCCGGCGACTTTCTCCATGATCCCGTGGCGCGGGCGGGGGGTGATAAAAAGCGGAGGACCACCCCATGATCGATCTCGATTATCTCACCGCGCGCTTGCGCGACCTGCTCGACACCCCCTCCCCCGTGGGCATGACCGAACGGGCCACCGCTCTGGTGGCGGACTGGCTTGGAGAGTTGGGGTATGACGTTGCCTACACCCGCCGCGGTGTGATGAGCGTCACCCTTGGCGATGGTGCCCCCAAGCGCGCTCTTGCCGCTCATGTCGATACGCTGGGCGCGATGGTGACCGGCTTTCATCCCAATGGCCGCCCGCGCCTGCGTAACACCGGCACCTGGGCGGCGCGCTTTGCCGAAGGGGCCCGCTGCACCATTTTCACCGACGCTGGAGAGGTGCGCGGCACCATCCTTCCGCTCAAGGCATCGGGCCATCTTTTCAACACCGAAGTGGACACCCAGCCAGCCGATTGGGACAATCTGGAAATCCGCGTCGATGATGGTTTGATTTTTACGCCAACTCCATCCTCGAATGCCCGCAAGTCCACTCATTTTATCATCAATGTTGGCGACATGATTGCCATCGATGCGCAGCCGGAATTCCTCGATAACGGCTTCATCGTGTCCCGGCATCTGGACGATAAGGCTGGCGTTGCCTGCCTGTTGGCGGCCCTCAAATACCATGCCGACAACGGCATCGCACCGGCCATCCCGGTGCAGGTGATGTTCACCATTTCCGAAGAGGTCGGCATTGGCGGAACGCACGGATTTGATCAGCAGGTTCAAGAGCTTGTAGCCGTCGACAACGGCGTCACAGGCCCCGGACAGACGACGCGGGACGACGCTGTCACCATTGCTTTTCGGGACCGCACCGGCCCATTCGACATGCCGATCACCCGTCATCTTCTCGCGCTGGCGCGGGACAATCAGATTGCCCATGAGCGCGATACGTTCCGCTCCTATCGCTCGGACAGCGCCGCCGCCATCGATGCGGGCTGGGACCTGCGCGTCGGCCTCATCTGCTTCTCCCTCGACGCCTCCCATGGCTGGGAGCGGACCCATATCAAGTCCTTGGAAGAACTAACGAAACTGATCATCGCTTATATCGGCAACCCGCTGGTTCCCCTGCCCGGCTGAGCCCCGGAACCCCGCTTCACGCCTCATCGTTATCCCCGTGCGAGGGTTACGGGGTATGATGATGACTGCGCGGACCACTGCCCGAAAATTCATGCCGATGGGGTTGTTGCGCGGTGTTGGCGGTGCGCTGCTGTTTTCCCTTCCCATGCTGATGACCATGGAGATGTGGGAGCTGGGCATAACGCTGGATCGCTGGCGAATACTGATCCTGCTGATCACCGGATTTCCGCTGTTGCTGCTGCTGTCGCGGGAAATCGGATTTGAACGCACCGAGAGCTGGTACGAAAATATCCGTGATGTAACAATATCTTACGGGATCGGAATTGCTACCAGCGCCGCCATTATGGCCGTACTGGCCATTCTGGGTGGCCCATCCAGCCCGGACATCGCTACCGGCAAGATTGCCATCCAGACCTTTCCCGCCGCCCTTGGCGCCATGCTCGGCCGCTCCCAGTTCGGCGGCGAGAAGATGAACTCCGGCGAGAAACAGGAGACCTTTAGCGGCGAGATGCTGATCATGGCGGCAGGTGCGCTGTTCCTCTCGCTCAACATCGCGCCCACCGAGGAAATCCGGGTCATTTCCTTCCGCATGAACGCGTGGCACGCGCTGATCCTCATCCCGCTTTCGCTGACCATCATGCACGCTTTTGTTTTCGCCGCGTCGTTCGCGGGCGGCAGCGATGTATCACCGGAAACCCCGTGGTGGAGCGCCTTTTTGCGCTTCACCGTCTCGGGTTATGCCCTGGCCCTCGCCATCAGCATCGCGGTGCTGTGGGTCATGGGGCAGATCGACGGCATGAGTTTCGAGCGGGCCTTGCGCGTTACCGTAGTGCTCGGATTTCCAGCTGCGATCGGCGCGGCTGCAGCGCGCCTGATCCTCTAAGCCCTTTCGATACAATACTATTTTGTCATAAGGACCGCCGCCATGGCCCAGATGCAAGATCCAGTTTCCCGCACTACTGCCGACAGCGCCGCGGCGCGTCTCGAATGGATCGTGGCGGCTGTGAGCGCCGTCATCGTCCTCGCCCTCACCGGGTTCATCCTCTACGAGGCACTGGTCAAAACAGGCTCCGAGCCTGACCTGCGTTTTACCGTCCAGCGCGGGTTCGCCATGTCGGATGGCTACGTGATCCGCGCCATGGTCCACAATGATGGACGCGCGACCGTCTCCAACGTCGACATCGCCGCAGAGGCCCGCCAGCCCGACGTCTCGCCCGAAACCGCCTCGGTTACAATCGACTACCTTCCCGCCGAAAGCTCTACCGAAATCGGCCTGATCTTCTCGTTCGAGGTCGACCCCGCCCACCTCCAAATCCGCGCCCTCGGCTATACCTATCCCTAATCCGACGGTGCTCGACGCGTAGCAAGACCCGGCCAGTAAAGGGCGTCAGCGGTCGGGCGTGGACCGAATATGGCCTGCCCCACCCGCACGACAGTCGCGCCCTCTTCAATGGCGACCTCATAGTCGCCTGACATGCCCATCGAAAGTCCCGTCAGCCCTGGATGCACAGTGACGGCACGGTCGCGCAAGGCGCGCAGAAGCTCGAAACAAGGGCGAACCAGGGTCACATCGGAACTGAAAAGCGCAAGCGTCATAAGCCCTTGTGGCTTGAGGCGCGGATACTCCGTCAAACGCTCTACAAACGGCATCACCTCGTCCGGATGCAAGCCGAACTTGCTGGCCTCCCCCGATGTATTGACCTGCACAAAGACATCCAGATCGCGTCCCAGCGCCTCCAGGCGCTTGTTGAGTTCTTCGGCGAGCCGAATGCTGTCGAGAGCGTGGAACTCCTTTGCGAAGCGGACGAGATATTTCACCTTGTTGGTCTGGAGATGGCCAATGATGTGCCAGTCAATATTCAGGTCATCGAGTGCAGCGTGCTTGTCCCGCGCCTCCTGCAACTTGTTCTCGCCGAAATCCGTGATGCCTGCGGCATAGGCGTGGCGCAGAACCCGGGCTGGGACGGTTTTGGTGACAGGCAGCAGGCGGACCTCATCGGCATGGCGACCGGCGCGGGCGCAGGCATCTGCAATCCGTTGTTTCACCTCTTGCAGATTGGCGGCAAACGCCCCGGCAGGATCGTTGCCGAAGCGCTCTATGTCTTCCGGGGTAAGGTCAGTGAGAGAGGGCTGCATGGCAGAGTTCTTTCCAGGGCGAGACAATCAACAGGATAGAGGAAACGGCACAACGCGGACCCTCAACGGGTTGCCGAACTTGGTACGACCATCAAAATTTCCTGCAATCAACCGATAATTTCCCGAAAACGCACGATTTAATTTGCTCCGGAGACAGGGAACCGGGTTGACCTTGGAGATTGGCTGTTCCTAATGTCCAAAATCGAAAAAGAGAGCTTCACATAAATGAAGCCAAAATACGAAAACTAACTGTCAAGGGGCAGGATATGATTGTCAGGTATATCGCGCCGCGAGCGGCGCTCGCTTTTCTTATGGTTTCTGTAAGTGCCGTGGCGATTTCGGCGCAGGAACGGGTTCCAGAAATCTATCTCGACACGACAACAGAAGCATACGACCCTATTCGGTACGAAGCCGCCTATATTATTGCTGAAGCCTGGGAACAGCTGGGCCTGAGCGTCTCGGTGCGACCGACCGAATTTTCGACCCTTCTGGGCCGGTTCTATGATGAGCAGGATTTCGACGCTACCGTGGTAGGCTGGTCGGGACGAGTGGACAGGCTCGATCCGCAGTTCTTCCTTGGAACGCTGGATTCACGCCAATCCGATCTGGGCGGCAACAATCCGGGCGGATACTCCAACCCCGACTATGACGCACTTTACGACGCGCAAAGTCAGGAGTTCGACGTCGACGCGCGGGCCGATCTCGTCCATGCAGCGCAAGACCTCTACATCCCCGATGCCCCGGTGGCGATACTATTTTATCGTGACGAGGTCGTGAGTTACAACAACACGACATTTGACGACATGCTGGTGATGGCCGGCGAAGGGCTGTATTCCGAGTGGGGCCCGATGCAGGCTACGCCGCTCACAGATCGCACAATTCTGCGCATTGGCGGCCCGCAGGAGCCTGACAACGTCAACCCGCTCGCCTCCACATCGGTCTGGGGCTGGAAGTGGATGCGGCTCTATTATGACCGCCTTGTCCGGCTCTCCCCGGATGTCGAGCCGATCAACTGGATGGCCGAGAGCGTCGAGGCCATCGACGAGACCACCATCGAGGTTGTCCTGCGCGAGGGGCTGGCCTTCCATGACGGCGAACCTGTAACCGCCGAGGACGTGGCCTTTACCTTCGGCTATTACGCCGAGCAGGATTACTCTTATTTCGACGCGTATCTCGCACCGGTCGAGAGTGTCGTTGCCACTGACGAGCGCACCGTGGTCTTCAATCTGTCCGAGCCCTCGGCGGTGTTTGCAACGGTCGCCCTGTCCCAGATCCCGATCCTCCCGGCCCATATCTGGTCCGAGATCGACAATCCGGGCGAACTGGCTCCTGAAGACATTCCGGTCATTGGTTCGGGACCGTTCGTCTTTGAGGGTTACAACCGCGGCGAGATCAAGTCGCTGTCGACCAATCGCAATCATTTCCACTCCGACGAGATCGCCGTGGATGGTGTTGAATTCATCATCTATGCCGATATGGAGGGCGTATTTACCGGCCTTCAGACCGGGGCGATCGACATGACCGCCTGGCGCATGGAGGTGGGCCAGATTCCGCTCGCGGACGACGATCCTGCGCTCACCGTGGTCTCGGTGCCGGACTTTGGCTATTACCACACGACGTTCAACACCCGCCGCCATGCGTTCGGTGACGTGGCGTTCCGCCGGGCGCTGACCTACGCGATGGACCGCGAACGCATGGTCAACGTGCTGCTTGACGGCCGTGGCGAGGTCGGGTCGAGCGTGATCGCTCCGGTCAACGCCTTCTGGAACAATCCATTTGTCGAAATGTTCGATTTCGATATGGATGCTGCCCGGGCCGAGCTCGAAGCAGGAGGCTATAGCTGGGATGACGAAGGGCGTCTTCTGATGCCTGCCGAAGGCTGATTTCAGCCAGCGCCGCCCGGAAACAAGCCGGGCGGCGCTCCCCAGCAAAGCGCTTTTCGCCCCTGCCTGCGGTAAAGAGGCCCATGTCCCGATCGAGCTATCTCCTGCGACGCGCCATCCAGGCGCTGGCCGCTCTTTTCGTCATTGCAACGCTGTTGTTTTTCCTGTTCAGGCTCGGCCTGCCCGATCCGACGACGGCGCTGGTGGCCGAGGGGCTTAACCCGGAACAGCGCGAAATGGTCCGGCGCAGTTTCGGCCTGGATCAGCCCCTCTGGCGGCAATATCTGATCTTCCTGCAAAATGCTGTGCAGGGCGATTTCGGTTTTTCTTTTCATTACCGCGCGCCGGTAGCCGGGATCATCTGGGAACGGCTGGCCAACACGATGGTGCTGATGGTGACAGCCATCGTCATCGCCTACCTGATCGGAGTGCCGCTGGGCGCCTGGCTCTCCTGGCGGCGGGGCACTCGCACGGATACCTCTGGCATCATCCTCGGCCTGATGTTCCGATCAGCTCCCATGTTCTGGACCGGGATGATGGCCATTCTCGTCTTCGGCGTCTTCCTGGGGCTGATGCCAACCTCTGGCATGCGGACGCTGCCCTATTCCGCAGATGGGTTTTTCGACAAGATTTTCACTGTCGATTTTCTTGTACACCTCATCATGCCCGCGCTGGTGGTGGCGCTCTATTATCTGGGCTCTCCACTTCTGATCATGCGCAACACCATGCTTGAGGTCTATGGGGAGGACTTTATCGAGATGGCGCGCGCCAAGGGACTATCGGAGCGGCGCATTCTCTACAATCACGCGGCGCGCAACGCGCTGTTGCCGGTCGTTACCCAGCTTGCCGTTACCATCGGCTTGGCAGCTGGCGGCCAGGTGGTGGTGGAGGTGGTGTTTTCCTGGCCCGGGCTGGGGCGTGAAATCCTCCAGGCGGTACGCACCTCCGACTTCCCGCTGGCACAGGCAAGCTTTCTGGTGATGGCTGCGTTCGTCATCACCCTCAATCTCCTCGTCGACATTCTTTACACCACGCTCGATCCCAGGGTGGGTTTCAAATGATCTTGCCATCCTATCTTTCGAGCGCACTCAAGCCGCTAAAGCTGATGGTCAGCGACAGGCTGGCCGTGACCGGCATGGTTGTGCTGGGCGCCATCATCGCCATGGCCATATTTGCCCCGGCACTGGCCCCTTACGATCCGCGTGCGATCAATGAGGTCGAGGATGCCTCCGTGCTCCAGCGCGACGCAAACGGGGTCTGGCGTTTGCGTCCCTCGCTTGGCCCGCTGGCCCTGCATGCGGCCGATAGCAATGGAGAAATGGGCATCGCGGTCGGCGGCGGCGGCACTGCCTTTGTCTACGAGGACGGAGAGTGGCGCGAAATCGACATTCCGTCCCAATCCGATCTCAACGGGGTGGCAATGTCCGATGCTGGCACTGCGCTGGCTGTCGGCGATGCGGGCACCATCGCATTTTGGGATGGGGCCGACTGGACAGAGTTCCAGGCCCCCTTCCCCGCCGACCTGCAAGCCGTGGCGTTCATTGATGCTGACACCGCCCTGATGGTTGGGGCCGGTGAGGAAATCTGGCACCTCGATACAGCTTCGGGCACGATCGTCGAGATCGACAGCCCGATCGGGCGCGGTTTTCCTCTTTTCGCTGTCGCCCGCGACAGTGATGGCACAATGCTTGCCGTGGGCGATCGCGGTCTTGCCATCCGCTACGACCCCGTTACCGGCGAAGCCCATCAGGAACGGGTCGGCACCAACCGTGCCCTCAATGGACTTTCGATTTCTCCTCATGGGGTCGGGCTCGCGGTGGGCGAGCGGGCCACCGTACTCTATCGCGAAAACGCTGACTCTGCCTGGGTCGAAGAAACCGCTCCCGAGACCCGCGCCTTACGGGCTGGCTGGGTCGATGATACCGGGCAGGCGTTCGCGGTGGGCCGCAGTGGCATGATCCTTGAACGGATCGATGGCAACTGGACACAGAGCGAAACCGAGAGCGAACGGCATTTCCGTACCGTCATGGCTGCTGGCGATACCGTCATGGCCCTGGGGTCGGACCGCTTCGTCAACCGGCTCGCCCCGCCCAGCGCGGAGCATTGGTTCGGCACCGATCATCTGGGGCGCGATCTGTTCAGCCAGAGCATCTACGGCTCGCAGATAGCGCTGCTGGTCGGCTTCATCGGCGCAGTGCTGGTCATGCTGATCGGCACCAATGTGGGGCTGATCGCGGGTTATTACCGAGGCAAGGTCGATACCATCCTCATGCGGACCGTCGACGTGATCTACGGCATTCCGTTCGAGCCGTTCGCGCTTATTCTAGTCCTATTGTTCGAGCCGAGCCTGCTGATCGTCATCCTTGCGGTCTCGCTTTTGACCTGGCGTACCGTGGCGCGGATGATCCGTTCGCAGGTGCTGTCCCTGCGTGAGCGGCCCTTCGTCAAGGCGGCCCGTGTGGCCGGGGCATCGGACCTGCGTATCATGTACTTGCACATCTTCCCCAACGTCATGCCGCTGGTCTTTCTGGAGCTGGCGATCATCGTGGGGGTTTCGATCATTGCCGAAGCCACGCTCTCATTTCTGGGCCTCGGCCCCCCGCAGTCGATTTCCTGGGGCGGTATCCTGCACAATGCCCGTCTGTCGGGCGCCTGGCGCACCGCGTGGTGGTGGAACCTGCCGCCCGGATTTCTCATCATGATCACGGTGCTTGCCGTCTTCTTCATCTCCCGGTCGCTTGAAGTGATCGCCAACCCCAGGCTGAGGGCGCGCCAATGAGCCGGTCCGATCTCTTGACCGTCACTGACCTTGCCATTCATTACCGCACCGGGGCTGGTCCAGTGCGGGCGGTCGATGGCATCGACTTTTCCATCCGACCGGGCGAGGCTCTGGGGCTGGTGGGGGAATCGGGCTGCGGCAAGACCACAGCAGCCAAGGCTATGCTCAAGCTGCTGCCGCCCAATGGGGAAGTTGCTCGTGGCAGCATCGATTTCGCCGGGCGTGATCTCGCGCCGCTCAGCGAGGACGAGATGCGCAAGGTGCGCTGGAAGGACATCGCCTGGGTCTCCCAGGCCGCGATGAACGCCCTCGATCCGGTCTATCGGGTGGGCGATCAGATCGTCGAAGCCATGCAGGCCCATATCGAGATTAGCAAGGCCGACGCGCTTGCTCATGGGGCTGAGCTGTTCCGCGCCGTTGGCATCGATCCCGGTCGGCTGTCGGCCTTCCCGCACGAAATGAGCGGTGGCATGAAACAGCGAGCGGTAATCGCCATGGCCATGGCGCTCGATCCCAAGCTGGTCATTGCCGACGAGCCAACCACCGCGCTCGACGTGGTGACACAAGCCCAGATTCTCGCCCGCCTCGCCCGGCTGCGGCGCGAACGCGGCATGTCGCTGCTGTTCATCACCCACGATATTTCCGTCGTGGTGCAGACCTGCGACCGGGTAGCAGTGATGTATGGGGGCCGCATCATGGAAACCGGGCCGGTGCGCGAGGTGTTCGGCAGCCCGTTCCACCCCTATACGATGGGCCTGACCAATGCCTTTCCCACTCTGGAAGGCGCGAAACGCGAGTTGATTTCCATACCCGGCACGCCGCCCGACCTTCTGGCTCCGCCAAAGGGCTGCCGCTTTGCCGATCGGTGCCCGTTCCGGCAGGAGGTCTGTGTCGAGGTCTCCCCTCCGCTGCAGGCTCTGGACGGCGAGCGCGCTGTAGCCTGCCACTTTCCAGACAAAGCCGAGGAATTCCGTTCCATCTCGTCGCAAAACACCACCTGGGAAAAGGTCGGCGAACGGCTTGGGGAGGCTGTTGCCGCGCCAGTGGCGTCTGAGAATCGACCGACCGTCGGTGCCAGCGGCAAGGTGTTCTCGGTGCGCGGACTCAAGCGCCACTTCCCCATCGCAGGCGGGCTGTTCTCGCGCGAGGATCGCTATGTCCACGCAGTGGATGGCGTCGATTTCGACCTCAATTCGGGAGAAATACTTGGACTGGCGGGGGAGTCGGGCTCAGGCAAGACCACGACTTCGGAAGTTCTGGTCAAATTGCAGGACCCGACCGAAGGCACCGTCGATTTCGACGGCGTCGACGTAGGCGGGTTGAGGGGCAAGGCGGTTAAAAATTTCCGACGCAGTGCGCAAATGGTCTTTCAGGACCCCTACCAGACACTCAATCCACGCTTTACCATCGGTGACATCGTCGGCGAACCGCTCAAGATCCACAAGCTCGCCAAAGGCGACACGGCAAAAGCCCGAGTGGTGGAAGCGCTTGACAGGGCTGGCCTCAAGCCCGCCGAAACCTATCTCGACCGTTTCCCACACGAGCTTTCGGGCGGACAGCGCCAGCGGGTGGCCATTGCCCGCGCGATTGTGCTTGAACCCAGCTTTATCGTCGCCGACGAGCCGGTCTCCATGCTCGACGTGTCGATCCGGGCCGGGGTTCTGAACCTCATGCGCCGATTCCGCGATGAAATGGGGATTTCATTCGTCTATGTCAGTCACGATCTTCCCACGATTCGCTATGTCGCGGACCGGACGGCAATCATGTATCTGGGAGAAATCGTTGAGATCGGCCCGACCGAGAAGCTGATCTCCGAGCGCAAGCATCCCTATACGCGGCTGTTGCTGGATGCGAGCCCCGAGCCGGATCCCGATCTGATCAAGCCTCCCGTTGAGGAGGCGGGCGAAATCCCCTCCGCCATCGACGTGCCCAATGGCTGTCGTTTCCACACCCGTTGTCCTGTGGCCACCCCGACCTGCGGTTGGGAGGGACGCGATGTGGCCAGCGCCCTTGCCGCCTACGCGATCGAGCATGGCCAGACCGCAATGCTCGGCGAAGCCAAAGTCCAGGGTCTCGATATCGAGATCGAGGCACCGCAAGGGGCTGAACGCGCCCTGCCCGATCTCCGGGCGATTCTCGCCAAAAAACATCCGTCACTGCTCGAAGCGTGCACCTTCTCCTCGCAAGGCAACCGGATACGGATTGCATTCGAGAGCCGCCCCTCCCCCGCCCGCCGCAAAGTCGCGGATGACCATGAGGTCGCCTGTGTCCTTTATTGACTCCTATCCCGCAACACCCGAATTGGCGGGTGATTTCGGCATGGTCAGTTCCACGCACTGGCTGGCCAGCAGCGCCGGAATGGCCATGCTGGAAAAAGGCGGCAATGCCTTCGATGCCGCCGTGGCGGCAGGCTTTGTGCTCCAGATCGTGGAGCCGCACCTCAATGGTCCCGGGGGCGAAGTGCCGGTGATCTTTTATTCGGCAGCCGACGATGCCGTCCGCGTGTTGTGCGCTCAGGGCACCGCGCCGCAGGACCTCACTATCGCCCTGGTCCGCGACACGCTGGGTCTGAATTCCATACCCGGAACGGGTCTGCTTTCAGCCGTAGTGCCCGGCGCGTTCGGAGGCTGGATGAGGCTGCTGGCCGATTATGGCACGCTCGATCTGGCCACCGTTCTCGAACCCGCTATCGGGTACGCAGCCAATGGATTTCCGGTCCTGCCGCGCGTTGGCGGCGCCCTTGTCGAAATGGCGCCCTTCTTTGCGGAGCACTGGCCGAGTTCGGCGCGGACCTGGACGGCGGGCGACCTTCCCACCCGCGCCGGCCAGCGCATATCCAGCCCACTTATTGCACAAACCTATCAGCGCATTCTGGCTGAAGCCCTGGACGGCGGCGGCAGTCGCGTACAGGTCATCGAACGCGCCATCTCTGTTTTCTATCAGGGGTTTGTTGCCGAGGCGATTGACGGCTTCCTGCGCGCGGAGCCCTTGATGGACACCTCGGGGCGGCGCCATCGCGGCGTGCTTACGGGCGAGGATATGGCCCGGTGGCAGCCGCGCTACGAAGCGCCCGTTTCCCGCGATTACCACGGTCTGACGGTGCACAAGACAGGCCCTTGGGGACAGGGGCCGGTGCTGCTGCAAATGCTTGCCCTGCTCGAAGGATTCGACCTTGGGGCCATGGACCCGCTTGGCCCCGATTACGTCCATCTGGTGGTGGAGGCGTCCAAGCTCGCCTTCGCCGATCGTGAAGTCTTTTACGGCGACCCCGATTTCGTCGATGTCCCGCTCGATCACCTGCTAAGCGCCGATTACACCACCCAGCGCCGGGCGCTCATCGATATGGAGCATGCTTCGGCCGAGTTGCGACCGGGCAGCCATGGAAACAGCCAGGCGAGGCTGGACTACCTGCTCGCCAATGCGGGGCGGGACAAGGATGTCGGCATGGGGACGGGAGAACCCACGTTCGCACGCCTGCCGGGCGATACCGTTCATCTCGACGTCGTGGACAGATTTGGCAATATGGTCAGCGCCACGCCTTCGGGTGGCTGGTTCCAGGCGTCACCCGCCATACCGGGACTGGGTTTTTGCCTCTCCACCCGGGCCCAGATGTTCTGGCTTGATGAGACCATGCCCGCGGCGCTGGCCCCGGGCAAACGGCCCCGGACCACGCTGACCCCCACCCTGGTCACCCGTGAGGCCAAGCCCGTGATGGGGTTCGGTACGCCTGGTGGTGACCAGCAGGATCAATGGTCCCTCCAGCTTCTTCTGGGAGCCTATCATTTCGGACGCAACATGCAGGCGGCCTGCGATGCGCCCCTGTTCCATACCGAGCATTTCCCTGCTTCCTTCTTTCCGCGCGCCATGAAGCCTGCGCACCTGGCCATCGAAAACCGCTTCCCCGAGGCCACAATAAGAACGCTGACGGAAAGAGGGCATCAGCTCGATCTCAAGGGGCCATTCGATCTGGGTCGACTGTGCGGTGTCTCTACCCGCGACGGCTTCCTGCGCGCCGGTGCCACCGCCCGCCACGCCCAATGCCGCGCCGTCGGGCGCTGAACGGTTTGTTTCATCCGCCATGCGAGACCGATCGTTTCATCGAGAGCTCGCCATCCTCGCTGACAATAAGATCATGAACGATTTCGCCCGGAAACTTCACGAGAGATTCACTCGGTTCTGGCACCTTAACTTGTCGCAGACAATCGATGCGCGCGCCACAAATCTTCGGTCGGGCGCCGCCCTTTCTCTCCCGCCCGGTGCAGCATGCGATGAACGCGTTAGTTCTGATCACCCCGCCATGAGGAAGGCAGGCGCCGCCATCAGCGCGGCATGCACCTGTGCGGCCGGTGCGGTCACTACGTCGAATCCCAGATCATGGGTGACGCAGGTGTCGTGGATGGTGACGGTGCTGTAGCCGAGGTCGTTTGCGGCGCGTGGTGGCATCGACGCACATATGGCTCATCGCGCCGATCACAACGGTCTCTTCGACGCTGTTGAGCAAATCGCCCAGCCCGGTTTCACGAAAGGAACTGGAAAATTCTTGGTGATGACCGGCTCGTCGCCCTGAGGCAGAACGGCCGCGTTGGCCTTGGCCCAGTCACTTCCGGGCGCGAAGATCGGGCCCCGGGCATCTCATGGCGGATGTGGGCGACCAGATCACCCTGCTCGCGGTCATGGGCAAAGACGCGGGCGGCATTGGTGGCGGCGGCATCGACCACCACCAGCGGGAATTCGCCCGTGCGCCAGCATTCGTTCTGGAGATCGACGACGCTGATGACGCGCTTCGACATGCTTGCATCCCGAATGGTGGATACTGGCCGAAGCCTTTGGGTGGCGATTTCCCTATGTGCTGCTCGATACTGACCGGCTGATCATAGCGCAGGGTGCTGGACGACCGACCAATTTCAAGTCGGCGCTACCAAGCGTGGAGGACCTACCCGGGTCGATAACTACCGCCGCTGAACTTCGAGATATATCGGGGCGTAGGGAAATCGGCGTTCCCGATTTTATACCAAAGTGGCGGAGAGGAAGGGATTCGAACCCTCGAGACAGTTACCCGCCTACGCCCTTAGCAGGGGCGCGCCTTCGACCACTCGGCCACCTCTCCGAGGCGGGTGGTAGCCCGGTTCAGCCTTGGGATGCAAGGGGTTTTTGAGGGGTGGGGACAAATTTGGCGTATAGGGCGATGAAAACGGATTTTGACACGATCGGGAACCGGGGCAAGGGACGTGACGTTCCCCAGTCATCTTTAAGGAGAACAATGATGAATCGTGATCAAATGCAAGGCAATTGGAAGCAGTTTACCGGGAAGGTGAAGGAACAATGGGGTAAATTCACCGATGACGATCTCGATGTCATCGCCGGAAAACGCGAGCAACTCGAAGGAAAGATCCAGGAGCGTTACGGAAAGACCAAGGAAGAGGCCAAGAAAGAAGTCGACCATTGGTTTGATCGCAACGGCTGGTAGCTATAACAAAGGGCCCGCATAAAAGATAATGCGGGCCCAACTGTATTCAGATGTAAAAAATTCCACTCAACGCGCGCGCTGGTTAAACATGACCTGCTGCGCGTCTTTATCTTCTGACAGATCGACCTGCTGCTCTTCGGGTAGCCTTACTGCAAGCCCGCGCTCGACAGCCGGGCGGGACTTCATGCGCTCCTGCCAGGCGGCGATATTGGGGAATTCGGCGAGATCGATGCCCTGCCCTTCCCAGCCCAACGACCAGCTCAGCGACGCCATATCGGCGATCGAATAATCGCCGACGATATAGTCCTTGCCGGAAAGCTGTTTGTTTAGAACACCATAGAGACGATGGGTTTCGTTGCGATAGCGATCGATCGCGTAAGCAATCTTTTCCGGGGCATAGAGGGCGAAGTGATGATTTTGCCCCAGCATCGGACCAAAACCGCCCATCTGCCAGAACAACCATTCATCAACGGCGACCCGGGCGCGAGGGTCCGTCGGGTAAAATTTGCCAAATTTTTCAGCAAGATACTTGAGAATCGCCCCCGATTCGAACACCGAGATCGGCGCGCCACCGGGGCCTTCGGGATCGACAATGGCCGGGATCTTGTTGTTGGGGGAGATGGCCAGAAACTCGGGCTTGAACTGATCGCCCTTGCCGATCCGGATCGGGTGGACCGTATAGGGCACACCGAGTTCTTCGAGCATGATGGTGATCTTGTGCCCGTTGGGGGTCGGAAAATAATACAGATCGATGGGCTGTTTCTGTTCGGTCATAGTGACTCCGGTTCACATTGGATGGGGCAGAGTGCATCGTAAAATTACGATAAATGCAAGCCCCGCAAATGCAAAGGGCCAGTATGCAATCATTTGCATACCGGCCCTAAGTCGTTGGATTTTCTAGTCAATCATGAGGTGTGGCACACCATCGCTGGTGCGGGTGGGCGAGACGCCATCACGATTGACGGTGGCCTGCACGCGCTGGCGATAGGCCGAAAAGCTGTCGAACGTCACGACATCCACGGGTTCATCGAAGTGAACCGTAAGGCGGAACATGTCCCCTGCCCCGAGCGCCGCGACACCGATGATGGTGCCGGTGAAAGGCTGCTTGAGGTAGGTGCCACTGATCCTCTGGCTGACGGCATAGGCCGGGCCACGGGTCACGGGCAGCACGCCGGACGCGGTGTTCCAATCACGGAAACCGTGAAAACGTGCAACCATTTCAAGGGATTGCGCGTGCGTTACAGAACGACCCGTCTCAAGCTGGGACGCGCGGTACTCCCGGGCATCTGCCTTGAGATCAGTCGTGGTCAAATGGGATGCTGGTTTGCGCATCGTCATGTCTCCACGGCGGATTCTTCGTCTTGGGTGTCTGCATTGCCAAGCACCGCCAATGAGTTAGGACGATGTTTGAAACTATCGTGCGGCCCGAAATCCATCGGGATGGCGCGGAAGACTTCACCTCAGGACCCTGTCCCGCAGACGGCTGGCTCTTCAACCAAAAGGAGAGATAGGTAGGCTGCTTGCCGTTGTCAATGGCGTCCCGCAGGGCGGAAACTTTGCGTGTAAGTTGGTGCAATCAGGCGCCAGTTGGCGGTAAGTTGGCGGAAATTGCGACTACGAGTTTTTACCAGTGATCTTTGCTCTGCTTTTCGTCGCCGGCCTTTTGGGCGGCATGATCAATTCGCTCGCCGGTGGCGGATCATTTGTCATCTTTCCGGCACTTTTGGTGGCGGGGGTGCCACCAGTGCTCGCCAACGCGTCCAACACCTATGCCTGCCTGCCCGGCTATGTAAGCGGGGCTGTTGGATATTGGAAACAGATCGCGCCTTACAAAAACCGACTGGCGCTTTATTGCGTCCTGGGCCTCTCCGGTGGGTATCTCGGCGCGGAAGCGCTGATGCGGATATCCGACGCCCAGTTTTCAGCGTTCATTCCCTGGCTGATGGCGTTCGCCGTCACGATCTACATCTTCGGGCAGCGGATCAACCGCATGCTCGCGGCGCGGTCGAACGGCTCGAAGCGGGCGGCGCGCGCCGGGGCGATCGGGCTTTCGGTACTGCTGCTGGCCTTGAGTTTTTATGGCGGGTTCTTCAATGCCGGGCTGGGCATCATCCTATTGGCCTGGCTGGCGCTGGCCGGGTTTGAGGACGTGCATGCCATGAACGGGCTGAAGCTGCTGATCTCGGCAGTGGTATCGGTGGTGGCCGTGGTCCGGTTTGCCGCCACCGATTCGATTGCCTGGGTCGAGGGCAGCGTGGCGCTTGCCGGGGCGGTGCTGGGCGGCTTTGCGGCGGCCTATTTCGCCCACCTCGTACCGGCCCGGCTGATCCGAGGCTTCGTCATCGTCTATGGGATCGGGCTGACGCTCTATTTCTTCTGGACGACGATGTGAACTAAGGTCGGCCCAGCACCTCGGCGGCGCACTGGTTGGTCAGTTCCGTCAGCGCCATATTCTCCTCATCGGTGCGCTGGGGGTTTTCGAGGCTTGCCCACAAATTGCCAGCCTCGACGCGATCGAGAGAACAGGCGCAATAGGCGGTGCAATAATTCTGATCGGGCGCTGACTGTCCGCAACTGGCCTCGCAGCTGGCAAGGAAATTGTCGGCACGGCGCGCATCGCTGACGCCTGACAGCATAGCGACGCCGCTGAGCACACCAATCAGAACGGGCTGATGCACAACGTAGATGACGAGGCTCCACCGCCCCAGCCGCGACAGAACGCGCGAGACGGACGAGCGCCCCTGGAACCGCGCCAGCCGGGTGGCGACATCACCGGCCAGCGCCCAGCGGGCGGCGGCGATGCCACCCAGCGTGACGCCGAACCAGGGAAAGACCGGCACCAGGTCTTCGGTGGGAGGCGGAACATCCCATAGACCGATCCATGACCAGACTCGCTCCCCGAACACCGGGCTGGCAACGAACAGGGGCAAAACGATGATGACCAGAGCGAGCGCTCCGACGAGCGGCAGCGGCGCGCGAAGAAAGGCGAGCCCCAAAACCGAAAAGATCGCGATGGCATGGAGCACGCCGAAATAAACGAAGTGTTCACCGGAAAAGGCGTAGGTGCCGAGACTGACGAGAATGGCGGCGCCAGCGATCAGGGCAAAGCGCTTCCAGAAAGGCCGCCAGCGAATGCCAGCGCGATGGGCCAGCACCAGCGACACGCCGGTGAGGAAAATGAAGCTGCCGACGATGGCCTTCTGGAACACGATCCAGGGCAGCGACTGGGTGGGGTCGAAATCGACAAAGCCCAGAAAGGCCAGGTCCCAGGCGAAGTGATAGACAATCATCGCGACGATCGCGACGCCGCGGGCGATGTCGATGGCTGCGATGCGCGGGCGTGAAGCCGGAGACAGCGCGATCATGCCACAGGCCCCGGCGTGCCGCTTGCAGGGGCACCAAGGGCCAGCCCGCCCTGCCCTGCTCCAGTCTGAGCGGCCCCAAAGCCCGCCCTGCTCCCGGCGTGCGCGGGATCAGGGAAAACGATCGCACACGCGATATTGGGGACCCGGGGCTGTTTCATGACATGGAACTCGACTGGTTGGTGGGCAAGGCACGCGGGCCATCAAGCGCTGCGCTTTCGCCTAGCAACGATGGGGCAATCGAGAAAGTGATTCAAGGCAGTGATGCATCGATTCAAGCAACTGGCATGCTGAATCTGAAAATGCGGGTAAGAGACTGATCGTAAACGGTGATTTCAAACCAGATGCGGAAACCAAAAGCCCCGGACGCGGCGGTCCGGGGCGATAGGGAAAGGCTTGGCTATTCGGCGGCCTGCGGTTCGGCTTCGACGGGGCTGCGATCCGAGAGCGGGATTTCCACCAGCAGCCAGCCCAGCAAGGATGCAACCACCGCCCCGACGGCGGCAACCAGATAGATCGGGTGCAGCGCCGCGACATAAGCCTCAAGCATCGCCATCTGCTCAGGCCCGGCCATGGCCGACAGCGTCTCAGGATTGAACCCGGCGGTGCCTTCGGCGTGACCGATGGCAGCGGTTTCGTAAGCGAGACGGTTGGCGAATACGGCACCAAGTACGGCCACCCCGAGCGAACCGCCGATCTGGCGGAACATCTGGGCGCTGGCGGTGGCCACACCCATGACCGAATGGGGCACGGCGTTCTGAATGGCGGTGACGCCAACGCTCATCACCGGGCCAATGCCTATGCCGACCAGCAGCATGTAAACGACGATCAGCGCAAAGGGAGTATCGACACCAAGGGTGGACAGCAGCAACGCCCCCACCCCAAGAAGAGCAGTGGACAGAATGGGCAGCAGCTTGTAGCGCCCGGTGCGCGAAATGATGATCCCCGACAGCGTCGACGAGCCGATCAGACCGGCCATCATCGGCAGCATCATCAGGCCAGCCTGGGTAGGGGCATATCCCTGCACGATGAGCATATAGGACGGCATGTAGGTGATGGTGCCGAACATGGCCATGCCGACGATGAAGCCCACGCCATTGGCGACCACGAACGCATTGTTGCGGAACAGGTAGAGCGGCATCAATGGCTCTTCGGCCCGGCCTTCGGCCCAGAAGAAGCCAACCAGCGACACGATGCCAACGAAAGGCAGGATCAGCGCCTCGGGGGCGAACCATGGCAGAATGGTACCGCCGATGCTCGCATAAATGACCAGCGCGGACAAAGCCGTGGTGAGCAGGATTGCGCCCGCATAGTCGATCTTGCGCTTTGCGCCGCCCGACTTGCTTTCAAAGACAATGGAGATGACAGCGAAGGCGAAAATGCCCACGGGCACGTTCACCAGAAACAGCCAGCGCCACGACAGGGCCTGGACGATGACACCGCCCAGCAGCGGGCCGATGACCGTGGAGAGGCCGAACGCCGCGCCAATGAACCCCTGGGCCTTGCCCCGCTCGCGCGGGGGGAGAACATCGCCAACGGCAGCCATGGCCGTGACGATCAGACCACCACCACCGATCCCCTGCACGAAACGGCAGGCAACCAGCATGGTCAGGTTCATCGACATGGCGGCAACAACCGAGCCGAGCAGGAAAATCCCGATACCCGCCTGGAGCATGATCTTGCGGCCATACATATCGCCCAGCTTGCCGAAAACAGGCGCAGCCACGGTGGCCGCCAGCATATAGGCCGTGATCGCCCAGGTGATGTGCTCGATGCCGCCCAGATCGGCCACGATGATGGGCAGGGCCGTGCTGATGATGGTCTGCCCCAGAGAGGCGACCAGCAGGGTTGCGATCACCGCACCAATCACCAACCTGACGTTGACGGGCTTTTTTTCTTGTGCGGCAGAGGCGGCCTGGGACATTTGTGGCTCCGATTAAAACAAGCTTGATATATCTGCTAGCCGCATTTACATGTCAATAGCACGTAATTGCCATTAGCATGCGTTTTAGGAGCATCGCCCATGTCCCTGCCCCGCGATCCCTTGCAGGCCGCGCTCGCCGGAACCGACACGGATCAGGATTTCGATCTGGCGGAAGCCATGATGCGGATAGACCGCGTGGTCCAGAACTGGCGCAGGCGGATGCACAAGCGCGAGTTGGGCCACAGGGCCTTGCGCGCGCTGGGCCTCGATATCGAACTGGCGCAGGCCGATATCCTGTTCGCCATCGGGGCGCCTGCCTCGCTCGAAACGGGCAGCGACGATGAGGTCATGGTTTCAACGATCGCCGAGCGGCTATCGATCGATCCATCGCGGGCCAGCCGGCTGGTCGCCGAGATGGTCAATGGCGGCTATGCGCGCCGCGCCGTATCCCAGCGGGACGCACGGCGCACGATCCTTGAACTGACCCCGGCCGGGCGCGCGGTGGTCGATGCGGTGCATAATTACAAATGGCTGCTGCTGGGGGAATTCTTCAGCGGCTGGCCGCAAAAGGACGTGGAACTGTTCGTCCCCCTGCTCGAACGCTATTCGGAGTGGATGCGGACCAGCGAGGCGACCGAGGAAAAGTTCGCCGACGAAATTTTGAAGCTCTCGGAGTCCATCATCCGCGCACGCGAGGACGATACGCCAAGGAGCCATAGCGGCTGATATAAAAAAGGCCGCTCGGAGCGAGCGGCCTTCAAGCATGGCGCGAATGTGCGCTTAGCCGACGATCTCATCATCGGAAAAGAAGAACTTGATTTCTTCGGCAGCAGTTTCCGGAGCGTCGGAACCGTGTACGGAGTTTTCGCCGACCGAAAGGGCGAATTCCTTGCGGATGGTGCCGGGAGCGGCATCGGCAGGATTGGTGGCACCCATCACTTCGCGGTTCTTGGCGATGGCGTCTTCACCTTCGAGGACCTGAACGACAACCGGGCCCGAGATCATGAAATCGACCAGTTCGCCGAAGAAGGGGCGTTCCTTGTGGACGGCATAAAAGCCTTCGGCCTGCTCGCGGGTCATGCGAATCCGCTTGGAGGCGACGATGCGAAGGCCGGCCTCCTCAAACTTCGTGACGACCTTGCCCGTCAGGTTGCGAGCGGTTGCGTCCGGCTTGATGATCGAAAAGGTGCGCTGAATGGCCATGAGGTCATCGGTCCTTGTTTGTAAAAAATGAAAGAGGAAAAGGTGGCGCCTTTTAGCGCCCCTCACCGAGAGTGGCAAGCACAAGCGCGGATCATGGTGGGTTCGCAAGCGCAAAACCGATGACAAGGCTTGCGCCCTGCCCTTTCGACCGATACTGACCGCGCCATCATGCTTACCATCACAAATCTCCATTACAAGATTGCCGGGCGGTCCCTGTTCGAAGGGGCCACGGTCACCTTGCCGACTGGCGCCAAGACGGGATTTGTCGGCAAGAACGGGTCGGGCAAGACGACGCTGTTCCAGCTGATCCAGGGGTTCCTGTCGCCTGAGCAGGGGTCGATCGAGCTGTCGCGCCGCGCGCGGATCGGCGCCGTGGCCCAGGAAGCGCCCGCCAGTGCGATGAGCGTGCTCGACATGGTGCTGACCGCCGATACCGAACGCACCGCCCTTCTGGCAGAAGCCGAAACGGCCCACGACCCGCACCGGATTTCCGAAATCCACATGCGGCTGGCCGATATCGACGCCCATACCGCAGAAGCCCGGGCCAGCTCCATTCTCAAGGGGCTGGGGTTTTCGCTCGACAGGCAGGGCGGCCCCTGCAGCGAGCTGTCGGGCGGGTGGCGGATGCGGGTGGCGCTGGCGGGGGTCTTGTTCTCCCAGCCCGACCTGTTGCTGCTCGACGAGCCCACCAACTATCTCGACCTTGAAGGCACCTTGTGGCTGGAGCGCTATCTGGCGACCTATCCGTACACGGTGTTCATGATCTCGCACGATCGGGACCTGCTGAACAAGGCGGTGACCTCGATCATCCATCTCGAACGCGGCAAGCTGACCTTTTATCGGGGCAATTACGACACGTTTGAGCAAACGCGCCGAATGCAGATGGACCTGCAGAACAAGGCACGGGAAAAGACGCTCGCGCAGATCGAGCATATGCAGAAATTCGTCGACCGGTTCCGGGCCAAGGCGACCAAGGCCAAGCAGGCGCAGAGCCGGTTGAAGGCGATCGAGAAATTGCGGCCGCCCGAGGCGCTGTTCGATGAATATTCGGCGCCGTTCAGCTTCCAGCAGCCGAGAAAGCCACCGGCGACGCCGATGATCACCTTCGACAACGTGTCGGTGGGGTATGGCGACAAGGTGGTGCTGAGCCGGATCACCAACCGCATCGATCCCGATGACCGTATCGCGCTGGTCGGGGTGAACGGGAACGGGAAATCAACATTCGCCAAGCTGCTTGCGGGGGAATTGCGCCCGATGGACGGGCAGATGCTCAAGGCCAAGACGCTCGAAGTTGCGTATTTCGCGCAGCATCAGCTCGACCACCTCAAGCCCGAGGAAACACCTTACGAGCACGTAATTGACCTGATGCCGCTCGAAAGCGAGGCCAAGCGCCGTGCGCGAGTGGCGCAGATGGGCCTCTCGACGTCCCGGATGGACACCAAGGCCAAGAACCTCTCCGGGGGCGAGCGGGCGCGGCTGCTGATGGGGCTGATCACCTTTCACGGACCCGGCATGCTGGTGCTGGACGAACCGACCAACCACCTCGACATCGACAGCCGCGACGCGCTGGTGCATGCGCTCAATGACTATAAGGGCGCGGTGCTGATCATCTCCCACGACCGGCACCTGATCGAGGCGACCTGCGATACGCTGTGGATCGCCGAGAACGGGACCATTTCCGAACTCGAAGAGGACCTCGACGGCTATCAGCGGGCGCTGATGGCGGGCGGCACCAATGGTGGTGGTTCGGGCAGCCGGGGTTCGGCGGACGACCGCAAGCGCGAACGGCAGGAAGCGGCCGCGCGGCGGGCGGAACTTGCGCCATTGCGCAAGGAAATCAAATCCATCGAGCAAAAGCTGGACTGGAAGCGCAAGGACCTGAGCAAGATCGACAAGCAGCTTGATGATCCGGCGCTCTACTCCGGCGATCCCAACAAAGCCATCGAACTGGGCATGGAAAAGTCACGGTTCGAAGCCGAGATCGCCGAACTGGAGGATCGCTGGCTGGAGAAAAGCTCGGAGCTCGAAACGGCGCAGGCCGACGCCTGATCTGTTTACCCCGACCAGAACTGCCGCTGGTATTGGCAGGAGGGCGCGGTAAGGTGTCGGCACTTGCCGAAGCTGAAACGGACGCTCATGCCCAAACGCCTACTCGCCGCGCTGCTGATCGGAATTGCGGGCCTGTCGCCAGCCACAGCGCAAACGCTGACCAACGCACAGCGCGATGCGGCAATCACGTTCGCGCTGAACAACACGCGCCACACCATGCTCCATGAAATCGGCCATCTGCTGGTGGACCAGCTCAACCTGCCGGTGCTTGGGCGGGAAGAGGACGCGGTGGACATGATGGCGACGCTGAACATGCTCGATACCGGCACCGAGGCTGATATCATCGCCTTGCAGGACACGGTGGATGGCTGGCTGAATTCGGAAGCGGTGCGGCCCTCGCGCGGCTACGTCCACTCGGATTTCTATGGGGTCCACAGTCTCGATATCCAGCGCTCATATTCCATTGCCTGCCTGATGGTGGGCAGCGACTTTGAGCGGCATACGCGGTTCGCCACCCGCATTTCACTGCCAATCGACCGGCAGGACAGCTGCGCCGAGGATTTTCGCCTCGCCAATGCGGGATGGGCCAGCGTGCTGAAGCCACATCGGCGGGCCGGGGCGGAACTGTCCGAGGTCACGGTTGAATATCGCAGCAGCTGGCCGTACGCAGAGGCCGAAGGCCTGATCAGAGGCGTCATGCTTCTCGAACACTATGCGGACTGGCTGGCCAAGAGCTATGACTTGCCACACCCTGTGCACCTCTCGGCGGATGTTTGCGACGAGGTGAACGCGTTCTACGATCCGGACGCCCGTGAGGTCATCCTGTGCTACGAATGGGTGGATTATTTCTACGAGATGTATGTCAGCGATATCATGCCCAAACGCGAACATTTCGCCATGATGCGCAAGCTAAAGCTCGAAAAGATCGGACGGTTCGAATAGGGCCGATGCTCTAGCCGCGTTTGCTCCAGCGGCCCTCGGCATCCTGCTGCCAATAGGTGAGATCGTAAACCGGCCCGAGATCGCGCCAGACCTGACGCGCCTCGCTGACCGCGTCGGGATCATGACCGTTGAAGATATAGACGAAGCGCTCATAGCCTTCGAGCTGACGCGGCGTGGCGCGGTCAACGAAAAAGCGGATAGAGGCCCCGTTGGCGTTTTCCCCGCCCCCCGTCAGCAACACTGGCTGGATGGCGTCCGCTTCATCGCCCGTGGCCACGGCGTGGGGCAGGAAGCTGTCATCGGTATAGGTCCAGAGCGCGGCGTCGAGCACCTCAAGGCGCTCGCTGCTGCCCACTTCGACCACCGCCCGCCAGCCGCGCTCAAGGGATTTTTCCAACAGCGCGGGCAGCACGGAGTCGAGCGGTCTTGTTTCCAGATGATAAAATAACAGCTCGGTCATTATCCTAAACCGGCCTCACTTTTCCTGGAAGCGCGCACTCTCGCTTTATCGCGCCTCCGAACCGGAAAACCGGGTCCACTTTTCCTGGAAGCGCGCACTCTCGCTTTATCGCGCTTCCGAACCGGAAAACCGAGTCCACTTTTCCTGGAAGCGCTTTAGCTCTCATAATTGTCGCGAACCAGCCTGTCGAACAAGGCAACGCCGAAACCTGTGCCCCAGGACGCATTGGTTTCGGACGACGCGCCACCGAAGCCGGTGCCGGCAATATCGAGATGGGCCCAGGGCACATCATTGACGAAATGAGACAGGAACTGGGCTGCTGTGATCGACCCCCCACTGCGCCCGCCGGAGTTCTTGATATCCGCAAAGCGGCTTTCGATGAGCTTGTCGTAGGCCGGGCCCATGGGCATGTGCCACACCTTTTCCCCGGTCAGGCGGCCAGCCTCGGCAAATTTGGCGGCAAGCGCCTCGGTGTTGGTGAACAGGCCCGCATGATCATTACCGAGCGCCACGATGATCGCCCCGGTGAGAGTGGCGATATTGAACATGGCCTTCGGCGAAAAGCGCTGTTGGCAATACCAAAGGGCATCGGCCAGAACCAAGCGGCCCTCGGCATCGGTGGAAATGATCTCGATGGTTTCCCCGGACATGGCCGTCACCACGTCGCCCGGGCGGAAGGCATTGCCATCGGGCATGTTTTCGGCCAGCGCCAGAATGCCGATGGCATTGACATTGGCCTTGCGGGTGGCGAGCGCCTGCATGAGACCGAGCACGGCGGCAGCCCCGGCCATGTCGCCTTTCATGTTCTCCATGTTGGCGGCGGGCTTGATGGAAATTCCGCCGGTGTCGAAGACGATGCCCTTGCCGACAAAGGCGACGGGCTGCTGCCCCTTGGCGCCGCCGTTCCATTGCATGACGGCCAGACGCGACGGACGGCGCGAGCCCTGCCCCACCGCCAGCAAGGCACCCATGCCCAGCTTTTCCATCTCGGCCTCGTCGAGGATTTCGACCTCGACCCCGATATCAGCCAGTTTCAAGGCGGCGTTGGCGATGTCCTCTGGCCCCAGCAGGTTGGCGGGCTCATTGACCAGATCGCGCGCAAGGATGGTGCCATCGGCCACGGCCAGTGCATCGGCCAGCGCGTCTTCGACACCCTTGAGCGCGCCAATCACCAGAGTGGCTTGTTTCCCCGTATCTTCGGGCTTCTTGCGGCGCTTGAGGTGCTTGTCGAAGCGATAGGAGCGCAGGCGCGCGCCGGCAGCCAGAGCCGCAACAAGGCGCGGCGTCAGGCCGGGCTCGTCAAGGATGACAGCGACATCGGACACGTCGGCAGCGGCGAGCCGAGCGAACAGCGAACCGCCGCGATCTCTCCATGCGGCCTCGCTGTCCCCTTCCCCATCTGTGCCCCTGCCCAGAACCAGCAGCCGGTCGGCAGTGAGCCCCGTGGGAACCGGAATATCGATCATGTGACCGGGGCGTCCCGCAAACCCGGTGGCCTTGGCGATCCGCTCGAAATCGAGGCCGGTGCGCTGCCAGATCTCGGCTGCGACCGGGCCAAGGCTTCCCTTATCGTCCGCATAGAGGACAATGGCCTGTGCGGCTTCTGGCAAGGACGTGGACAGGGCAATGGACAGGGTTTCGGGCATGGACAGGAGGCCTTGAGACAGGGTTGAGCAGGACGGCAGATTCGCGCCGCTTTTGCGCCTGAGCATCATCCCCAGAACAGCACGCGTCAATGCGCGACAGTCAATTGCCGTGCAGTGTTGCCCGAACGAGCTTTTTCCCGCCATCAGGACGGGCTAGAAGCATGAGATTGCCGGACTCGGGGTGGAATGGACAGACTTTCGCGATATCTTCAGGGCCAGTTCTTCGCCCAGGCCCTGACCATTTTCGCGGCGGGGGGCGCGCTGATCTGGCTGATGCAGTTGCTGCGCCTGTTCGACCTCGTGTCGGCCAAGGGCCAGAACTTCCTGACGCTGATGGGCCAGAGCGCGCTGACCACGCCCACATTTGCGCGCTCGATCCTCTATGTCTGCTTCGCCATCGGGCTGGTGCGGGGCTTGCGCGCGTTGCAGAGCTCGCGCGAACTGCACACGATACACGCGGCGCAGCGCACCCAGGCGCTGTGGCGGGCGATCATCGTGTTCTCGCTGGTCGGGGCGGCGCTGGTCACTCTCGTTGCCAACTGGATCGAACCCAATGCGCGACGGGTCTCCGCCGACTGGTCGGCCGAAATCGCCGCCGATATCGTGGGGCGGGCGCTGGCGCCGGGTCGGTTCACGGAAATCGAACGTGGTCTGGTGTTCTCGATTTCGGGACGGCAGCGCGACGGCACGCTGGAGAATTTCTTTTTCGACGATACGACGACCGAAACCCGGCGCACCTATTTTGCCGAAACCGCATCGGTGTTTCAGGACGAGGACGGCTATCAGCTCATCCTCAATGACGGAGCCATTCAGTATGAAGACCCCGGACGGCAGGGGCTGAGCCAGGTGCGGTTTGCGCAATACCATATCAGCCTCGCCAGCCTGCTCGACGCCACCGAAGCGGCGCGGGGGCGCGATCAGGCCGATACGATTGCGTTGCTGATGGCGATCGCCGACGGCAGCGAGGGCGCTGCCGCGCTGCGCATGGTGCATGAGCGGCTGGCCGATACGCTGCGGGCGCTGGCCATGTGTGCGCTGGCCGCCGCGCTATGCGCCTATCCGGATGGCGGACGCGGGCGACGACGGGTGCCGGTCGAACTGGTGATCCTGCTGGTGGCGTTCGCCGAACAGGCGATCAGCGCGTTTTCGGGGGGCGGCGCGCGGCACTATATCGCCTCATCGGTGATCCTTGCCTTCGCGCTGGCGCTGTTGTGGCTGCGCAGCCGGTGGGCCTTCTTCCTGCCCCGGCGGCGGAGGGCGGTATCATGAACCGGATCGGGCGGGTTCTGTGCATCCGGCTGGCCAGCCGCATCGGACTGGTGGTGGGAATCTTTTTCGGGATCATCCTGCTGGTGGAATTTCTCGATACGGGCCGGTTCAACCAGACCGCCGAGCTCGCTGGGCCATGGACCTCGACGGGGCTGGCGTTCCTCAGCGCCTTGCGCTGGAGCCTGTTGGGGCTGCCGGTGACAGTGCTGATCGGCGCGATCGTAGGGCTGATCGACCTGCATTCGCACCGCGAAATGGTGATCATCAGCGCCTCGGGCCGCTCGATCTGGTCGGCGATGCGCTGGCCGGTGCTGATGATCCTGCTGGCCGGGATTGTGGCGACCACTGTGGTCGACAGCTTTGCCATCCGCGTCTATCAGCAACTCGATGCCGCCCAGATCGGGTGGGGGCGCGCCTATGGCGTGCAGAACCGGGAGACCTGGTTCAGCCAGAGCGGCGAGGACGGCGAGTACATGCTCTACGCGCGCAACGTGCTGCAGGGGGGCACGCAATTGCGCAACGTTTCGATCCTGCGTTTTCTGCCCGAAGGGGGAGAGGGCACGCGCATCCATTCCGCCCGGGCGGACCTGGAGGATGGCGCATGGCTGTTGCATGACGGGGTGGTGCTCGATGTCGACAGCGCGCCAAAGCCGTTTGCGCAGATGCGGATCGGAACCATTGCGACCCCATCGGAACTGAGCCTGAAACTGGGCACTGCCGAGGACATGAGCTGGTTCGACCTGCGGCAATCCTTGCGGAACGGAATCAGCGATCCGTTCGCGCGGGCGGCGGCGCAGACGCGATTCCAGAAACTCAATGCCATTCCCTTCGTGCTCATGGGATCTTTGCTGATTGCCTTCGCCTTTACCGCCGGTTATCGAAGAGCGGGGCATTATGGGTGGACCATCGTCTATGGCATCGTCCTGGGCCTGGTTGTGTTCGTGATCACGGAGATGGCCGACCGGGCAGGTTCGGCGGGCGTCCTCCACCCGATCGCGGCGGCGTGGGGCCCTGCCCTCACGGCCATCGTTATCGGGCTGACCGTGATCCTGCGTAAAGAAGACGGGCGCGTTTGATGACCAGACCACCCCTAAAGACAATCGTGCGGCGGGGCGCACTTCTTGCCTGCGCGCTGGCGGCGGCGCTTTCGTTCGCCCCCGCGATTTCCGCGCAGCAACTGGTTCCAGCCGACTTTTTTGCGCGCATCCCGTCGGGTTCGGGCGGACAGATGGCGGTTTCCGCCGATACCATGGTGTTCGACTCGCGCAACGATACGGTCGTGGCGCAGGGCAATGTGGGCATCAGCTTCGAAGGGTTCAGGGCGACTGCCGACCGGGCGATCTATTACCAGAACTCCGGGCGGGTCGAGCTGGTGGGCAATGTGGCCTTCATCGACCCCGACGGGGTGCAGTATGTGGCGGACCGGATCGACCTTGAAGACGGGTTCCGCGAGGGATTTCTCAAGGCGCTGACGGTCGCTTTCCCCAATGGGAGCCGGTTTACCGCCGCGGATACCAGCTTCAACGAGGGTGTCGAACGCGTCTATGTCGATGGCACCTATTTTCCATGCGGCACCTGCATAGATGCCAAGGGCAATCGCATCGGCTGGACGGTGAAGGCGGCGCGCATCGTCACCGATGAAGCCGATCAGGTGATCTATTTCGAGCAGCCCTCGCTGCAATTGCTCGGCTTTTCGGTGCTGTCCCTGCCTTGGCTGAGCCTGCCGGCAGACGAAGACATCGACTTCCCGGTGTTCAGCTATAACGAGGATCGCGGGGCCGGCATTTCGCTGCCGTTCTTCCGCCACCGGATCGCCGATGGCACGCTGGCGGTGACGCCGACCATCTATACCAATCAGGGCGTCGGAGTGATGCTCGACTGGCGGCAGGCGGTGGGCGACGTCAGCTATACGGTGAAAGCCTCAGGCATCTATCAGCTCAATCCCGGGGCTTATACCGGCCTTGCCGACCGGCATTTCCGGGGGGCGGTACAGACCAGCGGTACGTTCACGCCCACCGACGAGTGGACGCTGGGGTGGTCGGCCACAGCGTTCACCGACCCGGGCTATCTGCCCGATTACAGCATCGCCAGCGGCACCGCGCGCAACGAGGTCTATGCGCAGTATCTCGATACGGACACCTATGCCGATATCAGGGTGCAGCAGTTCGTGCCGTTGGATAATTACACCACTTGGGCCAAACATGACGATGCGCGCAACCGGCAGGCCCTGACCCATCCCAGCGCGGTGTTCGACCATATCGAGCAATTGGCCGATGAGGCCGGGCGGGTGGAAATTTCGGGGCGGCTGTTGGGCTTGTCGCGGGCGCAAGATCACCTGTCGGGCAGCTTTGGCGGAACACGCTACATTCGCGGGCTAGAGGGGCAAGCGGCGCACGCCATGGTGCAGGCGGCGTGGACCAATCAGTATGTCGTGCCCGGCGGGCTGGCGGTTTCACCCTATCTCGGCCTGCGCCTGGATGGCGCGACCTATGATGGCGCAAGCACCAACGGCCCGGCTGCGCAGTCCCTGTTTTCAGCGACGCCCATTGCCGCCATCGATATCCGTTATCCGCTGATCGGGCGCAGCACCGGCGCGACGCATGTAATCGAGCCGATCGCACAACTGGTCTATCGCGATGGCCCTGCCCTGCCCGGAATCGTCAACAATGATTCCCAGTCCTTTGTGTTCGACGACGGCAATCTGTTCAGCTTCAACCGGTTTTCCGGGGCCGACCGGCAGGAAACCGGCCTGCGGGCCAACGTCGGTGGCCAGTTCCAGACCAGCTTCGACAGTGGGGGCTGGCTGGGCGGGCTGATGGGGCAATCGTTCCATCTGGCGGGCACCAACGGGTTCAATTTCCGCGACGGCACCACTGCCGGGGTCGGCTCGGGCATGAATGCGGACGCCTCCTATCTGGTGGCCGGACTTCAGGGCGGCTATGGCGGGCTGTCGGGTGGCGCCAAGGCGCAATTCGACCCGGTGACCGGAGATATTCCGCGTGCCCAGCTTTCGGGCAGGGGCACCGTTGATGGCTACAGCCTTTCGGCGAACTACATCTTTATCGGCGAAAATGATGATCTGGGCACGACACAGGACCGCCACGAAGTGGCGGTGAACGCTGAAATTCCGCTGGCCGATTACTGGACGGCCAAGGCCGGGATCGCGTGGGATCTGGCGACCAGCCAGTGGCTACAGACCACGGCAGGCATCACCTATGACGACAAATACCTGGCGTTCGGCGTGGAAACGCGGATGACCGGCGCGACCCATCGCGACAAAAGGGATGACTTCCGCATTGGGGTCAATTTCCGTCTGCGTGGCCCACAGAATCAGGACGTCGTCGATTTCGGCTACAGCTTCTCGGAATTCTAGGCTCAGGATCGGGTCGTTTTGATTTCGATGGGCTCGTGCCAAGCCCGGACAAACATGCTAATCACGGCGCAGAACCCCCTTCCCTGCTGCGGAATTTGGCCGCATTTGTGCTAGAGGACGGGCAAAATCAGATTCCTCAGGGAGCGGAACACCATGAGACACTGGCTCGCATTCAGAACCGCAGGCCTCTGCCTGGCCTTGGGACTGGCGCTGATGGCTTTTGCCGCGCAGGCCCAGGGCGTCCGGGTGACTGTCAACGGCACCCCGATCACCGACCAGCAGATCAACGACCGCGCTAATCTGTTGCGCATCGAAGGTCAGGGGTCGAGCAACTCCAACCGTGTGCAGCTGGCGACCGAATCCCTGATCGACGATCAGGTCAAGATCGCCGAAGCGAACCGGCTGGGGATTGCCATCACTCCGGGTCAGGTCGATTCCGCCTATGGCAATATCGCCAGCAACATGCGGTCGAGCGTTTCCAACCTCAATAACCTGCTGACCCAAAACGGGGTGAACCCGCAAAGCCTGCGCGACCGGCTGGAAGCAGCGCTGGCGTGGCAGCAGGTGGTGCAGCAGGTGCTGCGCGGCCGGGTGCAGCTCTCCGAACTCGACCTCGAAATGCGGGCCGCCGAGCAGGTGACCCCTGCGCTCGGCTTCGACTATATCCTCAAGGAAGTGCTGTTCGTCATCCCACAAGGTTCGGGAATTTCCGCTTCGCGGCGCACGGCAGAGGCCAATCAGTATCGCAGCCGCTATCAGGGATGCGACACCGCCGTGGATGTGGCCATTCAGTTTACCGACGCTGCCGTGCGCGATATCGGCAGGCGCCATGCGACCCAGCTGCCCACAGCCATCGCCAATGAACTGGCCGGGCTCACGGTGGGGCAGATTTCGAGCCCGCGCGTGGTTGAAAATGGCGTGTCGATGCTGGCCATCTGCGAAAAGGCGGAAGCGCGTGATCTGACCTTCCTCACCGAAGAGCTGCGTCAGGAAGCGGGCACCGGAGCCTTGCAGGCGGAAGCCGAACAGTACCTCACCCGGCTGCGCGCCAACGCCGCCATCATCCGCCGCTGAGGACGAAGGGTGCCGCCGCTCGCGCTCACGATGGGAGAGCCCGCCGGGATCGGCCCCGATCTGATCGTGCAACTCTATGCCGACCGGCGGGCGCTCGACCTGCCGGTCTTTGCCGTATATGGCAGCCCGGACCTGTTGGCCGCTCGCGCCAGACGGCTGGGCCTTAGCATCGGGATCGAGGCGGTCACGCCCGAACAGACCCCTGAGGCTTTTGAGCGCGCTTTGCCGGTTATCACCATTGAGGGTGATGTGGCGGACGCCCCGGGCGCGCCGGACCCTAACACCGCGCCGGTGGTAGTGGGCGCTATTGCGCAGGCCGTTGAAGCCACACTCGAAAGCCGG
>NZ_DATMGM010000028.1:0-37608 GCF_035555455.1 Pelagibacterium sp.
CCAATCGCCAAAGCCAGCAGTCAGAATACCCCGCACCCTACGCCCCAGCGCTGTCATCCCGGACTTGATCCGGGATCCAGTAACCGGCAGAGTTAAAAACCAAGCCCCCGCCGCCGTCCCCGGGCCCTTCACCCTCCACTTGACGGGGAGGGGGTGAGCCCAGCCCCTTCGCCGCCCATCCCTTGCATCGCCTACCGCTCCGCCTCCGCGTTGGCTTTCCTGCGCAAAGCGGCGTTTTCCAGAACGTTGGTCAGCTGCAGCGCTACGAGGATGACGATCACCCCGAGCAGCGTTGTCCAGCCCGGGATTTCGTCGAAAAAGAAGAACCCGGCCACCGCCGCAAACACGATCGACAAATATCCCAGCGGCGCAAGAATGGCGGCCGGGGTAGATTGATAGGCGCGCAGGAAACAATATTGCCCCACCTGCGCCAGGATGCCGATGGCCAGCAGCGTCGGCCAATCCCCCAGCGCAACCTCCTGCCAGACAAACGCTGCCGGAACCGCCGTCAACACCGACAGGCCCACGGTATAAAACACCATCAGCACGGCGGTATCCTCGCTGGCCATGGCGCGAATCTGGATCACCGCCAGCGACCCGAACAGCACGGTGGCCAGCGCCGCCGCCAGCCCCCACGACAGCGACACCTCGCCCGGTCCGAGGATGATGATGATGCCCACAAACCCGATGGCGGTGCCGATCCAGCGCACCATGCCGATTTTCTCCGCCAGCAGCCAGGCGGCAAGCAGCAGCATCACCAGCGGGCGCATGAAGCCGATGGCGTTGACCAGCGCCAGCGGCAACACCGTCAACGCGTAGAAATTGCACGTCAGCGCGATGGTGTTGCAGGCGACACGGAAGACGTGGCGCAGGGGACGCTTGGTTTCCATCACGGCCCGCCGCTTGCGCCAGGCCAGCGGCAGGATCGAGAGCAGTCCGATCAGCGATCGGATGAACACCAGCTGGATGGCCGGGTAGGTCTGGCCCTCGAATTTGACCAGCACCGTCATGGCCGTCACCAGCGTGGTGTCGGCCAGGAGCCAGGCAATGCCGCTCCGATAAGATGGTGCCGGGTCGGCCATATCAGTCCCTGCCACCCGCCACCAGATTGGCCATGATGCGGAACGCGCCCGGCACCAGATGGTCGAGCTGATGGTGCAAGACGAGGCTGGTGTGGGTGTGGCGGCCTTTGCCGATCTGCGCTGAGAGCAGGCTGCCCTCCAGCGGTGCTTCGCCTGCGTCACTCATCGCCAGCAGCGGAACATATTCGGGTGCCCATTCGGCGGCGAAATAGAGGCCGCGCTCCTTGTTCCAGCCCGCAAAGTCATCGACCGTGATTGCGTTGGGCCCGGCCAGCAGGGGGTGGTCCGGCGCCAGCAGGGTCACCTCAGCATTGGGATTGGTCACCCGCCAGCGCAGCGAAGGCGAACCGATCTTGAGAAAGCGCGGCGGCGTCGTCTCCGCCGACCACCCGTCCCACGGGCGATGATAGAGCGTCACCAGATTGCCGCCACCCTCGACATAGCGATGCAGGGCTTCGGTGCGCGCCGCAAGGTCAGGCCGCAGCCCGAAGGCAAAGATGCCCACCACGATGGTCGGGAATTTCGACAGGTCTTCACCCAACGCCCGCGCGTCGAGTTCGGTCACCTCGAACCCCATGCGCGCCAGCCACACCGCGACAGTGTCCGATCCGCCACCCACATAGGCGACGCGCCGGTCCTCGGGCAGGTTCAGATCAAGCGCCAGAACGTCGAAACCGGCCGGGGTAAGGCTGACGCTGGGATGGACGTGCGGATAGGTGATTGTCCGTGCGGAGAAGGCCGGTTGATCTCCGATCCGCGCCTCGATCCGGTGCCGTCCGGCGGTCAAGCCGGGGCTGGAGAGGGTGTAGCGGAAATTGTTTTGATTTACCTGCCATTCCGGCCCGTGAACCATCACAAGTCCACTCATTTTCCCGTCAATGTTGGCTTCAAAATGGATGTCGCTGACCGCTTCGCCCGCCTTGACGATCACCGCCTCGGGCCGGATCGAGACCGTCGCCGCCGGCACGATTGTCAGGGGCTGTTCGAGCCCGAAGGCCCGGCTGATTTTGCGCCCGGATACTGTGGTAGCCAGCGTCACCTGCACATCGCCATTGGCCTTGGATGTAAAAAATTCCCTTGTAAATGAACGCGTTAGCGGCGCATCCGCAGTCACCGACAGCTCATACTCGGCGTCGGATTTCGCCTGTGCCGACACCCCTTCAGGCAGCGACAAGGCCAGGGTCGAGCCATGCGGTGCACCGGCGAGGTGGATGCGCAGCGTGGTTGATTCGCCCTGCGCCAAAATAGGACTGTCCACTGCCGCCAGAACATCAATTCCAGCAGTAAAAAGTAAAGCAGAATCAATGTCATAGATCATCTGCGCCAGCCGGTGTCGATGCTCGTTGGCGGTCGCCTCTAGCCACGCTTCGAGCACCGTCGCCGCCCGCACCAGTGCCGCCTCGATGGCCGCATTCTCCGGGAATGCTCTGATGGCCTCGGCGATGGCGTCATCGGCTGCGGCAAGCGCCGGGTTGATGTCTGCTAAGCTCTTGGGAAGATTGTCGAAAATACTGGCTTCATTGGTGTCGCCGAGGTCGAGATGCAGCGGCCAGTCGGTCTTTGCAGCCTCTGGCCAGACCCCCATGCCCTGGCTCGCATGATAGTACCGCGACCACTCACCGATCTCGTCATACTCGTAGCCCGATGCCCGGTCAGGACCCGTGGCGCTGATGCGTACAGTCTCGTTCGGCGGCGGCACTTCGTCGTCATAATGGTCCCCGCCACCCGACCAGGCCGGAAGGTAAAATTTGCTGACTTTCCAGGGGGTTAAGCCCTCATCGAAATGTTCGGTATAGGCATTGGGGTCCGCCGCCAGCGCGATGGCTTCGCGCGCCGCCATGGTCATGGCGCGGTGATGGCCATGCTGTCCCGGCACATCGAGAAACGTCGGAATCACCATATCGGGGCGCTCGCTGCGATAGGCGCGCACCAACCGCTCGACGATCACGTCATGTCCCCACCGCGCCAGCGTGTCCTCGCCATTCTTGGAAAACCCGAAATCATGAACAGAATCAACGGGTCCGAACCCGAGCCACACCACATCGGCGTCGATTATTTTCGCCGATTCCTCCATCTCCAGCGTGCGCAGAACCCCAAGTGAACCGCCGCGTTCCGGCCCGAGATTGTTCTGCCCACCTTCGCCGCGGGTTGAACACGCGACGATAGTCCGCATTCCGAATTCAAACCGCATCAGCGCCAGCATGGCATTCTGTTCATCATCCGGATGTGCCCCCGAGTGCATCACGGTCACAGTGGATTTGAGCCTGCTGATCGCCCGGTGCAGGGCGACGAGCCGCGGGGTGGAGCGGCGCTGCGCAAAACGTTGGGAAAGCGCGGTACGGGAGACGGACATGGCGTAACCTTCTTGAGCGTTTTCAGGAAAAGTGAAACCGGGTTTCCGGGTCAAAAACGCGATAAAACAAGGGGTTGGAACATCTGTTCTGGTTTCAATCAGATCAGATGTCCTAGTCGGCGGCTTCAGCCGCAGGAGAATATTCAAGTGAAAGCTGGGGCGAGAGCGTGTCGTGCAGGGGCAGGGCTGCCGCTCCCAAAGCGGCGGTGAACCGGCCCGTTTGCCCGCGAACGACTCGGGCCAGCGATCGATTGGCGCGGGTGGAAACCGAAACGGGCAGGGGCTCCAGAGCGGCGATCAGAGCGTCGAATACGAGGTCCGGCAGGTTGCCGCTGAAAATCACGGTCGCCGGATCAAAGATGTTCTCAAGCATGGAAACAGTAGCTGCCAGATAGTCTGCCGCTTCGGAAATCCAGTCCATAACCACTTGATTGCCCTGCGAAAACAGCGCTTCCAACTCGTCGCTGTCATTGCAGGGCACTCCGGCTGCCGCCAGCCTTTCGCGCAACGCATAAAGGGACGCAAAGCGTTCCAGCGCGCCTTCGGAGCCATAGGCGCCCACCCGGTTGCGGGGGGCGATGCTCACATGGCCGATCTCGCCAGCGTTGCCGAACGCTCCGCGCATCGGCACCCCATCCCGGATCACGCCCAGCCCCAGGCCCACCCCGAAATAGAGCAGGCAGAAATTGGAAATCTTCCGCCCCGCACCATAAAGCCTCTCGCCCACCGCGGCGGCTGTCGCGTCGTTCTCGATCGACACCGGACGGCCCGTCGCCTCGGACAGCAATGCCTGCGCGTCAACGCCGTTCCACCCGGGCAGAGTGGCAGGGCCGACCGAACTCATGCCTTCGATTTCAAACGGTCCGGGCATCACCGCCCCGAGCCCGAGCAACCGGGCGGGCGTGGCCCCGATGGTTTCGCACAGCTTTTCGATCTCGCGCGCAACCTGCATCGGCACGTGATCGGGGCTGGCCGATTGCAGCGGCGCGATCGCCTGTCCGCGCACCGTCCCGGAGAGGTCGAGCAAGGTCGTGGCGATATGATCGGCGGCAATTTCGACGCCCCCGGTCAGGGGCCCATCGGGGTTGATGGCGAACTGGATGGGCGGCTGGCCGCGCCCCGAGCGCAGTCGGCCCAATTCGATGAGCATGCCTTCGCCCAGCAATTCATCGACGATATTGGCGACAGCTTGTGCGGAAATCCGCGCCCGCCTTGCGATTTCGGTCCGCCCCATATGTCCGTGCATTCGGATGACTTCCAGCACGACGCGGCGGTTATGTGCGCGATTGCGTTCCGGGTTGGATCCGATCACCAGGCGTTGACCGCGTCCGCGCCGTTCAGAACTGATCAAGGTCTCCCCCCTCGCGGTTTGGATAGGCGCTCCTCGCTCCAAAACTAGGCGCGCCGTGCGAATAACTCAAGTAGCTTAATTTAATCGTCAGCTACGGCGAGCAGCCCCGATAGCCAAGGCGTATCTTCCTTAGCACTGAATCCGCGCGCGCCCACACTTTCCCCACGCTTCGAACACGGCAATGTCGTAAAGGTTAATAACACAAGTAAATTATTTTATTGACAAGCTTGTCACATCATTTGAGCATATGCCCATGACGGGAGGGAGGTTCCGCCCGTTTCAGGTTTGAACGGGGAAGTGGTTTCCCCGGGTCCCAAGGAGGAATGACATGCAAAAAGCAGTTCTTCTGGCAGCGCTTTCCGCCGGAGTAAGCTTTTCGGCGCTGGGCACCGCCAATGCCGTGGAAATCGAATATTGGCAGTATGTGTTCGATACGCGCGTGCAGGCGATGGATCAGCTCATTGCCAATTTCGAAGCGGCCAATCCCGACATCACGGTCAAGCACACGACTTTCCCCTACGCGGACTATCCGACCCGCGTCGTCGCTGCCAGGGCAGCCGGTCAGGGCCCCGACGTCGTGCAGCTGTTCTACGGCTGGCTCGATAACTTCGCCGGTGGCGGCCTGATTCAGCCGCTCAATCCGGACGTGTTCCCGCACGACCAGATTGAAGACGAGTTCTTCCCGATCGTCACCGCCATGAAGCGCGGCGATGACTATTACGGCCTGCCCACCGCCGTGCGGTCGCTGGCCCTGTTCTACAACAAGGCCCTGTTCGAGGAAGCCGGTCTCGATCCCAACAACCCGCCGCAGACTCTTGAAGAGCTGGTAGCGGCTGCCGAAGCGACCACCAAGCGCGACGGCGGTGGCAACATCACGACCGCTGGCATCACCCTCGATATGGCCGGGCAGGACCACCACTGGTGGCGTGAAGTCCTGGTGCGTCAGTACGGCGGCGAGCCTTATGATGCCGACGGCAACGTTGCCTACAATTCGGATGCCGGTGTTGAAGCCCTCAAGTTCTACACTGACCTTCAGACCGAGCTCAATGTCGGCCTTCAGGGCTTTATGGACGAAGGACAGGCTGCTTTCCGTGCCGGTCTGGCTGCAATGACCATCGACGGAACGTTCCGTCTCGGTGCCTTCAGCTCCACTCCCTTTGAATGGGGCGTGACCGAACTGCCGGCCAACGCAGATGGCCTGCGCTCCAACTACGCCAGCTATTTTGCCAACGCCATTGGCGCCATGGCAGAGGGCGAGAAGCTTGAGGCCGCGGAAAAGTTCCTCGCCTACATCTCGTCGGCTGAAGCCATGGACATCTGGCTCGAAGTGGTTGGCGAACTGCCGGCCCGCAAGGAAGCTGCCCTGAGCGAAGCCAACCTTGCCGATCCGGTGTATGGTCCGTTCCTCAAGGCCCTCGAATACGCGCACACCACGCATTTCGTGGACGAGGCCGGTCAGCGCCAGACCGCAATCGACATGGTCAACCGTGTTCTGATTGAAGGTCAGGACGGTGCTGCTTCGGTTGCGACCGCAGCAGCTGAAGAGCAGGCGATCCTCGATCGCGCAGCTGAATAACAGCAGGTCGGAAGACGGTAATGACGACACAAAACGCAACCGTGGAGGTGGCCGGGAACGGCCGCCTCTGGAATCGGTTTTCAATCGGCACCAAACGCGTCATCTGGGCCTGGACCTTTCTGGCGCTGCCGATCGCGTTTTACGTCGGCATTCGATTCTACCCGACGTTTCAGGCCTTCTGGTTATCCCTGACCAATTGGGACCTGCTGCGTCCGGCACAATTCATCGGGTTGGCGAACTATGAACGCATGTTCGCCGACCCGGTATTCTGGAAGGTTTTCCAGAACACCTTCCTCTACCTGCTCATGGGCACGCCGATCAGCCTGCTGATCTCGTTCGTCGTTGCCTATTATCTGGATCGGGTCCGATTCATGCACGGCTTTATCCGTGCGCTGTATTTCCTCCCCTTCCTGACCACGGCTGCGGCCATGGGCTGGGTGTGGCGATGGTTCTATCAGCCCATTCCGGTCGGGGTGTTCAACGGCATTTTGAGCATGATGGGTTTTGCCCAGCAGCCCTTCCTGCGCTCGACCACGCAATCTTTGCCCGCCATCATGGTGCCGGCTATCTGGGCCGGGCTCGGGTTTCAGATCATCATCTTCATGGCCGGGCTGCGCGCCATCCCCTCGACCTTCTATGAGGCGGCCCGCATCGACGGGCTGGGCGATTGGGCCATCCTGCGCAAGATCACCTTGCCGCTTCTCAAGCCCACCACTGTCTTTCTCGTCGTGTTCTCGTCGATCGGTTTCCTGCGGATTTTCGACCAGGTCTATAACATGACCACCAACGATCCCGGCGGTCCGCTCAACGCGACCAAGCCGTTGGTGATGATGATCTACCAGACCGCATTCTCGTCCTATCAGATGGGCTATGCCGCAGCGCAAACCGTCGTTCTGTTCACCATTCTCCTGATCGTTTCCCTGATCCAGCTTTACGTTCTGAGGCAGCGCTGATGGCCACCTATACCGAACTCGCGGCCAACAAGAAGGCCATCCGCCCGGGCGTGATCATCACTTGGACTCTGCTGTTTATCGGTGGTGTCATCATGGTGACGCCGCTGCTCTACATGTTCTCGACGTCACTCAAATCGGCAGGCCAGGTGTACGATCTGCGCCTGATCCCGGCTGCGCCGACTTTTGACAACTATGTCAAAGTTCTCTCGGACGGGCGTTTCATGCGCTGGTTCATGAACTCGATGATTGTCGCCGTCGCGGTGACGCTGTCGAACGTGTTCTTCGACTCCCTTGTTGGGTACACACTGGCCAAGTTCAAGTTCCGTGGCCGCTATCTGGTGTTCATCGCCATCCTGTCGACCCTGATGATCCCCACCGAAATGCTGGTGATCCCGTGGTATCTGATGAGCGCTCAGCTTGGCTGGATCGACA
Source organism: Pelagibacterium sp. (assembly GCF_035555455.1). GTDB lineage: Bacteria > Pseudomonadota > Alphaproteobacteria > Rhizobiales > Devosiaceae > Pelagibacterium. The sequence continues at coordinate 7,748 of NZ_DATMGM010000028.1, forward strand.
GCTATTGGGGCATCATGTTCCCCGGCATGATGACGGCCTTCGGCACGTTCCTCATGAAGCAGTTCTTTGAAGGCGTTCCCGACGACTTCCTCGAAGCGGCCCGCGTCGATGGGCTCAACGAATTCACCATCTGGTGGAAGATCGCCATGCCCATGGTCACTCCGGCCATCTCGGCGCTCGCCATCTTCTCGTTCCTTGGCAACTGGACCGCGTTCTTCTGGCCGCTGATCGTCACCACCAGCCGCGATCTCTACACGCTGCCGGTTGGCCTATCGAGCTTTGCTGTCGAGCAATCGATCCAGTGGGAGCTGATCATGACCGGTGCGGCCCTGGCCACCATCCCGACCTTGCTGGTCTTCCTTTTGCTGCAACGCTACATCGTGCGCGGTGTCATGCTGGCGGGTCTCAAGAGCTGATATGAAAAACTATACCGACACCAGTTCATTCCCCGATCCTGTCTATAAGGAAACGGTGCTGCGGCCATTGTTCGATGGCGCCAAGGCCCATCATGTCGATGGCTTTCGGTCCATCGACCGGGCACACCTCGTCATGCTGGCCGAAACCGGAATCCTCTCCGGCGAACAGGCCAGCGCCATCGGCAAGGCCCTTGCGGCCATCGATGCCGAGGTCGATCTCAGCGCTTTCACCTATACGGGCGAGGTCGAGGATTTTTTCTTCCTCATTGAAAAGCAGCTCAAGGAGCGGCTTGGCCCCGACCTGGCTGGGCGCCTGCACACCGCGCGCTCGCGCAACGATATCGACCACACCCTGTTCAAGCTCGGGCTCAAGCCCCGCATGGAAGGGCTCCTGGAGCGGACGAGGGGCCTGCTCGCGGCCCTGATCGATACTGCCGAGCGGGAAAAAGACACCCTGATCGTCGCCTATACCCATGGGCAGCCCGCACAGCCGACCACCTTCGGTCATTATCTGGGCGCGATGATCGAGGTTCTGATCCGCGATATCGAAAAGCTCGAAGCGGCGCTTGCCGTGGTCGATCTGTGCCCGATGGGTGCCGCTGCCATCACTACCTCTGGTTTCCCCATCGATCGGGATCGCGTTGCCCAACTGCTGGGCTTCTCCCGACCGCTGGAAAACTCCTATGGCTGCATCGCTTCGGTCGATTACATCACCGGCGTCTATGGCTCCATGGCCCTGATGTTCCTGCATCTGGGGCGGCCTATCCAGGATTTTCAGGTCTGGTCGAGCTTTGAGGTCGGCCAGCTCTATGTGCCCAATGCGCTGGTGCAGATTTCCTCGATCATGCCGCAAAAGCGCAATCCGGTGCCGATCGAACATCTGCGCCATCTGGCCAGCCAGACCTATGGCCGGGCCAAGGCGATGCTCGATGTCATGCACAACACGCCGTTCACTGACATGAACGACAGCGAGGGCGAGAGCCAGGCCATGGGCTATCAGGCGTTTGATGTCGCCTACCGTGTCCTCGATCTGCTGACCGCACTTATTGCGCAGGTGAAGATCGATCCCGAGAATGTGGATCGCAACACCAAGCGTTCGTGCATCACCATCACCGAGTTGGCCGATAGCCTTGTGCGGGACGAAGGCCTGTCTTTCCGTCAGGCCCATGAGATTGCCGCCGAGACTGCAAAAGCGGTCGTCGCTGCAGGAACATCGCTTGTCGAAGACGGCTATGCGCCGTTCCAGGTGGCTTTTGAGGCTGCCACCGGGCGTCCCGCTCAATTGGCACAGGATCGCTTTGAGGAACTGGTGTCAGCCCGCTACTTCGTTTCCGTGCGCAACCGCCCTGGCGGTCCCGGCGAGAAAGCGCTGACGGCTTCCCTCAAGGGCTACCGCGCGAAGCTCGATGCGTTTACCGCCCATGCGGGCGAACGGGCCGAGCATCTGGCCCAGGCCAATGCCGAACTCAATCAAAAATTCAATTCGTTAGTGGGAGCGGCATGATGGCTGCCATTCAGCTCGAAGGCCTCGTCAAGCGTTATGGCAAGGTAACCGCCGTTCACGGCATCGACCTTGAGATCGCAGATGGCGAATTCGTCGTCCTCGTCGGTCCGTCCGGGTGTGGGAAATCCACCACCTTGCGGATGATCGCCGGCCTGGAGGATATCTCCGGCGGCGTGCTGCGCATTGGCGACAAGATCGTCAATCACGATGAACCCAAGCAGCGCAATATCGCTATGGTGTTCCAGAACTACGCGATCTATCCACATATGACGGTGGGGCAGAACATCGGTTTTGGTCTGTACACGTCCGATCTCTCCAAGGCCGAAAAGCAGGCGCGCATCACCGAGGCGGCTAAAATCCTCGGACTCGAAGCCTTGCTCGATCGTCGTCCCGCAGCGCTTTCGGGCGGCCAGCGCCAGCGCGTCGCCATTGGCCGCGCCATGGTGCGTAACCCCGCCGCGTTCCTGTTCGACGAACCGCTGTCCAACCTCGACGCGCAACTGCGCTCTCAGATGCGCATCGAAATCAAGCGCCTGCACCAGCGTCTGGGCACAACCATCGTCTATGTGACCCATGACCAGATCGAAGCCATGACCATGGCCGACCGGATCGTGGTGATGCGCGATGGCCTGATCCTCCAGGTTGGTACGCCCACCGAGCTTTATGAAAGCCCGGTCGATGTGTTCACCGCCCGTTTCATTGGCAGCCCATCTATGAACCTCGTTCCAGGCATGGTTTCTGTCGATGGCGCGACCGCTGGCGGTGCAGCGATCAAGGGCGGAATTCCGGATGCGGCACAGGGCAGGATCCTGGTTGGCGTACGGCCCCATGATCTGGTCGTGGGCGCTGTGCCAGAAGATGCGGTCCTGACTTTTGAAGGCACCGTCTCTGCTGTCGAGCCGCTTGGTTCGGAAACCCTTGTCCACCTCGACATCGCCGGTGAAGCGGTCATCGCCACTGCGCCCGGCAAAATTGTCCCGGACGTTGGCAGCACGATTTCCGCCTCGGCTGCTGCAGGAAGCCTGTATCTGTTCGATGCCGAAAGCGAAAGAGCTCTGGGCCGACTATGACTGATATGTCGAAGCGCGACGCTGTCGTTTCAGTGGGGCGCATCTATTGCGATCTGGTATTTTCCGGACTGCCTGACATGCCGCGCATGGGCCGCGAAGTGTTCGCGCGTTCCATGGACCCGGTACTTGGTGGCGGGGCGTTCATCGCTGCGGCGCATCTCGAACGCCTGGGCCGCCGCTGCGCGCTGCTGGCTTCATTTGGCACAGATCCGCTATCCAGTGCGCTCGCGCCGCAACTGGAAACCAGCGGGGTCGATTTGCGCTTCCTTGACCGGCGCGCCGATGCGGGCCCACAGGTCACCGTCGTGATGACCGGGGAGGCCGACAGGGCGTTTTTGTCGTGCCGTGCCGGTGATGCCGTTCCGTCCCGGTTCGAGACGGCGTTGCAATGGGATCGCGCTGCGATGCTGCATATCGCCGAATACGCCACGCTGGCCGAGCAACCCGATCTGGTCGCGCGCGCGAAAAGCGCAGGGCTTGTCGTTTCCCTCGATCCGAGCTGGGACGACTCCCTGATCTACGATCCTAACCTACTGGCTGCCTGCAAGGGCGTGGATGTCTTCCTGCCCAACGCCGAGGAGGCCCGCGCCATCACCGGTGCGTCCGATCTCGAAGACGCGCTGGACAGTCTGGCGGCGCATTTCCCGCTGGTGGTCATCAAGTGCGGTGGCACTGGCGCCATGCTTGCCGCCTCGGGACAAAGGCACTCCGCCAAGGCGCCCAAGGTAAAGGTCGTGGACACCACTGGGGCTGGCGATGCCTTCAATGCCGGATTCCTCGATCGGTATCTGGCCGGCCATCCGCTCCCCGATTGCCTTGCCGCTGGCATCGCGACGGGCAGCCTATCGGTCCAGACCACCGGCGGCGTGCCCGCTCCCGCCCGCAACGGCAGGTCCATCGCCGTCTGAGCGGCGGCAGTAACAAGCACCTGATCCAGTCAGATCAGGTGCTCTGGTTTCTCACAGATCGTCGGGCTTGGGCTGGAGCGGCGGCATTACGTCGGCCGGGATGGGACTTTCATACGGCATCTTGCCGACGCGTCCGGCGTGATCGGCCTTCGCGCGCTCCAGCAAGGCGCTGTCGGCGAACAAGTCCTTGGCTGTCGCCGCCATGATCTTTGCCGCGTGGATCAATCCCTTATGCGCCGCGCCGGCCTTGCCCTGCGCGGTGATCTGCCAGGAGTGCCCCGGCGTGCCGATGGCGTGGGTGGCGACCCGCGCCTGCACCGTGGGCACCGCCCAGGACACGTCGCCCACATCGGTCGATCCGATCATCGGCTCGCCGGTTGTGCCCAGCGGCACGACGAAATCGCACAGCGCCGCATCGTCCTGTGCGGATACGCCCACGGCGCGCCAGGCGTTGTCGATATCGTCGGGCCCCAGCGTCGCCTGGATGTCGCGCGCAAACCCGTGATCGGCCTCGGAGAAGGGCACCGGGCCCAACCTCTGCATCGCACCATACATCGTCTCTTCGAGCGGCGTATTGCCTAGAAGGTTGGACACCGCCGAAATGATCTGAACCGCAACCTGCGTTTCGGTCATCATCGCCGCACCTTGAGCCACCTTGATCACCCGCTCGTTGAGCGATTTCATCGCGTGCACATCGCGCGAGCGCACGGCGTAGCGGATTTTGGCATGGGCCTGCACCACGTTCGGCGCGATGCCCCCGGCATCGAGATAGGCATAATGCATTCGCGAATCTGCGGGCACGTGTTCGCGCAGATAGTTGACGCCCACGCTCATCAGCTGCACCGCATCGAGGGCCGAGCGGCCCAGATGGGGCGCGGCGGCAGCGTGCGAGGCCCGACCCGTGAAGGTGAAATCGATCCGTGTGTTGGCAAGGCTTCCCGCCGTATCGACGCAGGTGAACGCCGCCGGGTGCCAGGTGATCGCCGCGTCGACATCGTCAAACAGGCCCGCACGCACCATGAATGCTTTGGCCGCGCCGCCTTCTTCCGCGGGGCAGCCATAGTAGCGCACCGTTCCCGGCAGTCCGTTTTCGGCCAGATAGTCCTTGAGCGCAGACGCCGCGAGCAGCGCTGCCGAGCCGAGCATGTTGTGCCCGCAGCCATGGCCAAATCCGTTGCCCGGCAGCGGGCGCGGTTCGGCGATGCCTGCTTCCTGGCTCAGGCCGGGCAGGGCGTCATACTCCCCCAGGATTGCGATGACCGGGCCGCCACTGCCCGCCGTGCCGATCACAGCGGTGGGGATATCCGCAGGAGCATCGGTAATGGCAAAGCCTTCCGCTTCCAGCATCTTCCTGTGTTCCGCCACTGAGCGGTACTCGCCATAGGCCAGTTCAGGCATGCCCCAGATATCGTCGCTCAGCTTGAGATAGGCTTCGCGCTTATCGTCGACGATGGCCCAGATGCGGTCGGTATTCTGCACGGTTCTGATCCTGAAACTGATTTGGTGGGGAAAAATGAGAGCGGCACCATGCGATCGATAGACCGCGTATCGCTCTAGGATTTGGCGCTGAGCGCGGCCCTGATCCTGGCCACATTGGCCTTGTCGGTGATCCGCCGCGCGGGCGTATCGAAGCCAAGGCTCAAGATGCGCTCCGCGATCTCGCCGATGGGCCTGCTGCCGGACGAATGGATGTCGGTGACGTCGAGATGCTCCAGCAGCATGTCGATATTGTCGGCAGAAACGCCGCCACCCGGCATGATGGAAATCCGCCCGGCAGCCAGATCGATGATCTGGCGCAAATTCTCCAGCCCGTCGGTGACATTGGGCGCGCCGCCCGAGGTGAGGATGCGCTCGAACCCGAGCCGCACCGCTTCCTCGATCGCCTCGGAGAAATCGGGCACGAGGTCAAACGCGCGATGGAGGGTCAGCCCAAGCCCTTCGCTATGGGCAATCAGGCGAGCCAGCAGATCGGTATCCAGCCGTCCATCCGTCCGACTCGCGCCGAGCACGACACCGGCCAGTCCACACGCACGAACCTGATCGATATCCGCCAGCATGGTGCGGATTTCGCTCTCGGAATAGATGAAATCCCCGCTGCGCGGGCGGATGATGGCATAGACAGGAACCGGTTGTTCCGCCGCCAGCGCCATCAGCCCCGGTGTGGGCGTCAGCCCGCCCACCGACAGCGCCGAACACAATTCGATACGGTCCGCGCCCCCCGCGATGGCTTGTTCGAGCCCAAATGCGTCATCGACGCAGACTTCCAGAAACCGTTTCATGCCAAATCCCCCCCGATTACAATTGCGATGCGAGCACCGACACGCCTACCAGCCCGCCATCCTTGAGATACTGTCCGGGGACGATCAGCGGCTCGCCATAGGTATTGAGTGTGCGCTGCCGCACCGCCGCGTCGAGCCCGGCAACCAGTTTGTGCCGCGCGGCCAGTCCGCCCCCCACCGGCACGATGGTCGCCCCGGATATGTTGATGGCAAACGCCAAAGGCTCGCTCAACAGGTCGAAATAGACTGCGACGGTCCGCGCCGCGATGGCGTCGCCCTGTTCCCAGCCGTCGAGAATCTTGTGGCTGGTGCTGCGCTCCCCGCTCAAATGCAGATGCAGGCGCTCGATGCCGCGCGCTCCACCGATGGTGTCGGTGCATCCGCTTTGGCCGCAGCCGCAGGCAAATCGGGGGATGGAGATTTCTTCGCCGGTCTCAGGCAGGACGGAAACAGTGCGGATAATCGCGCCATGGCCCCATTCGGCGGTCACCCCGCCCGCGCCCTGAACCAGCCGTCCGCCGACCACCAGCCCGCCGCCAACCCCGGTGCCAAGGATGATGCTCATCACCACGTCATGGCCCCGTCCGACGCCGACATTGGCTTCGGCCAGCGCAAAGCTGTCGGCATCATTGGCCACCAGAACCCGACGGCCCAGAAAGGCACCCAGTTCACCAGCGAAATCATGGTCTTCGAACGCAGGGATATTGGCCGCTGTAACCTCTCCGGTGCGGGAGTTGAACAGTCCGGCGGTCGAAATGGCGATCGGCAGGCTGCTGTCTTCCTCATGCCGCGCGATCAGCCCGGCGATAGCGTCCATGAAGCCCGTCCATGACGAGGTAGGGGTGGGGACCTGCTCTTCCACCTCAACGATCCCCGCGCCATAGGACCGGCCGAACTTGATGAAGGAGCCGCCTATATCGGCACAATAAGAGACTGCCGCCATCTGGGGCGACTGATCGATTCTGGTGGGGGAGACTGTCATTTTCTGGGATCCAGCAGGTCGCGCAGGCCATCGCCAAGGATATTGAAGCCCAGCACCGTTACCATAATGGCAAGGCCGGGAAACAACGACATCCAGATGTTGACCCCAAGATAATTGCGCCCCTGGGACATCATCGCGCCCCATTCGGGAATGGGCGGCTGCGCGCCAAGGCCGAGAAACGACAGCGATGCCGCCGTGAGGATCACCGTTCCCGCCGTCAGCGTCGATTGCACGATGATCGGCCCGAACGAATTGCGCAGGATATAATGCACGAGAATCCGCGTCTGGGGCACGCCAAGTGCCCGCGCGGCCTCGATGAATTCCATCTGCTTGAGCCCAAGCGTCAGGTTCCGCGCCAATCTCGCATAAACAGGGATGGCAAACAACGCGATGGCGATCATCAGGTTGAACAGCCCCGGCCCGAGAATGGAGACGATCAAAATGGCCAGCACGATGCCCGGAAACGCGAACAGCACGTCCATGAACCACATGATCACTTCATCGACCATGCGCCCGCTCATCCCGGCGATGATGCCCAGCGGCACCCCCACCACGGTCGCGATCGACACCGAAAGCGCGACTTCCAGCAGCGAATATTGCGCGCCGTAAATGACGCGAGCGAAGATGTCCCGCCCGTTATCGTCCGTACCGAAGGGGTGCTCCCAGGACGGGGGCTGCAACAGGTTGGTGAGGTTGATCGCGTAAGGATCAGCGCCTGCAATCCAGGGGGCCAGGGCCGCGACAAGGCAGATCGCGCCCACCAGGATGCCGCCGATAACGATATTCGCATGGTGGCTGGTCCAATGCCAGCCACGCGCGATCCGGCGCGAAAGGGTAGGGCGGACGGGAAGGGAAGTCGACGCGCTCATCAGTTGAACCTGATTCTTGGATTGAGGGCCGCGATCACCATCTCGGCGACGAAGTTGATGATGACGACTGCACACACCGCCACCATGGTCGCGCCCAGGATCACCGGATAGTCGCGATAGCGCACGGCATCGACCATCAAACGTCCGATGCCGGGCCAGTTGAATACGGTTTCAGTCACCACCGCGCCGCCGATCAGACCGCCGAAGTTGAGGCCCACAATGGTCACGATGGGGATCATGGCATTGCGCAGCGCGTGGCTCCAATAGACCTGCCTGGGCGCAAGCCCCTTGGCCCGTGCCGTGCGGATATAATCCTGGCTCAGCACTTCGGTCATGGATGAGCGCGTCATGCGCGCCAGCACCGCCATGGGCAGCACGGCCAGCGTCACGGCGGGCAGGATATAACTCTTCCAGCTGTTGGCGCCGAGCAGCGGCAGCCAGCCCAGATGGACGGAAAAATAGTTCATTGCCAAAAGCGCGAGCCAGAAGTTGGCGATTGAGGCGCCGGCAATGGCAAAAATCATCACGATATAGTCGGGCCAGCGGTTGCGCCACACGGCGGCCAGCATCCCGGCGGGCACGCCCACGCCAATGGCCAGCACGTAGGAAACGACAGCGAGGGCAACTGTATAGGGCAGGCGATCGGAAATCTCGTCCCAGACCGGCTTGCGCGAACGGATCGATTCACCGAAATCGCCCTGGAGCGCACTGGTCGCAAATTGCCAGTATTGAACCAAGACGGGCTGGTCGAGACCAAGCCGTGCCGTCATGGCTTCCACGGCCTCCTGGGTGGCCTCAGGGCCCGCCATGATGCGCGCGGTTTCTCCCGGCAGCATGCGGATCGAGATGAACACCAGCAGCGACACGCCGATCAGGATCAGCGGCAGCGAAACGATCTTGCGGAGGATGTAGCCCTGCATGACGGCTCCTGAAAAGTGACCGGGCATCCCTTTTCGGATGCCCGGCCAGCGGTTTTATTTGGTCGCCGTATCGACGCGGACGAGACCGCCCGGCACGACCCACACGCCCTCGACACCGTCACGGGTGGCGACAAGGTCCTGGGTCACGTAGAGCAGCACATGCGGAGCATCTTCGTTGATGATCTCCTGAAGCTGGCCGTAAACTTCGTTACGGGCCGCTTCGTCGGTCATGGCCGCGGCTTCATCGAGCAGGGTGTCGAATTCTTCGCTGCTGTAGAAACCGAGGTTGGCCGACACAGGCGAGAAGCTCGACGTGTGGTACAGCGGACGGAACTGCAGGTCCGGTCCGTTGACGCCCGAAGACCAGGACGCGATCACCGAATCGACGCCTTCGGCGGCCTTCTGCGCTTCGTCGCCGAACGCAGCCGATGACCACACGCCCGATTCCATGCGCTGGACGTCGAGTTCCACCCCGATCTGGGCCCACATGGCCTGGAGCAGCTCCGCGATCCGGGCTTCCTGTTCCTGCACGACCACCGACATGGAGAAGCCATCGGGAACGCCGGCTTCCGCCAGCAATTCGCGGGCGCGGTCGAGATCGAGCGGGTAGGGGTTGAGGTCGGGGTTATAGCCTTCGGCAACCGTCGCCAGCGGCGAGTTGGCCGGGGTGGCGTAGCCGGACATGATCGCGGCGATCATGCCGTCCTTGTCGGTGGCGAAGTTCAGCGCCTGCCGGACACGCACGTCATCGAGCGGTTCGGCTTCCACGTTGAGCGCCATCCAGAACACCGCCGAACCGGGCGACACTTCGAGGGTGAGTTCGGGGTTTGCTTCGATTGCCGCTGCAAAGGCGGGCGGCACCGGGTTGATGACGTCGGCATCACCGGTCTGCAGCGCCATCGAGAGAACCGACGGCTCCGAGGACCAGGTCCAGCGGATGTCGTCGACACTGGCCGAGTTGTCGCCCCAATAGCCATCGAACTTGGACTGGTCGACATATTCGCCAGACTTGTATTCGACCATGCGATAGGGGCCGGTGCCCACGGAGGCAGCGCCGAGGTTCCCGGCGGCATCAGCGGTCGGGCTGACCTGTTGGGCGGCGTTGGTGGTCAGGATGTTGAGGAAAGCCGGGTAGGGCGACTGCAGGTTGAACTGCACGGTCATGTCATCAACGGCTTCGACGCTGTCGAGAATGGTGCGGATCCGGCCCGAAGCGGCCAGACCGCGCTCGGTGTCGAGGTGGCGTTCGAAATTATACACCACAGCATCGGCGTCGAACGGCGTGCCGTCGTGGAAAACCACGCCTTCGCGCAGCTTGAAGGTATAGACGGTGCCGGTTTCGTCGACACTCCATTCCGTCGCAAGACCCGGTGCAAGGCTCAGGTCCGGTGCGCGCAGGATAAGGCCTTCATAGACCGGCGCGAGCAGCGCATTGGTATAGGTTGCGCTCTGGTCACCCGGGTCCATCGAGCGCGGGGCTTCGATCTGCATCACGGTCAGGGTTTCGGCAAGGCTGGGGGTCGCAAGGGCTGCTGCGCCCAGAAACACGCTTGCAAGCAAGCTGTTGCGGAATCTAGGTGAAAAAACCAAGTTGTCCTCCTCTTTGGATGGCATGATGAATTATGCATCGCGACTTAGTCTGATTTCTGAACTAAGTTGCCTTGATTAATTCATTCGGCGTCCTTAATGTCAAGGCGTATTGAGGAGGCCCATGCTTACGACCACGCACTACCAGATCCTGCGGCACATCAATGCTGGCGGTCCCACAACCCGTGCCGAACTGGGCGCGCATGTGGGGTCGAGCAAGGCGGCGATGAGCGGGTTTACGCGCGAGCTTCTGGAAAAGGGCCTGCTGCGTGAAACCAGCACCGTGCAGAAGCAGGGGCGGCCCTCGGCGCTGCTCGACCTCAAGCCCGAGGGCGCGTATTTCGCCGGCGTGTCGATCATGTCTGATCCCGCGCTGGTCGCGCTGGTCGACCTCAAGGGCAAGATTGTCGCGCGGATCGATGTGCCCCGGGATACCGACCCGGATGTGTTTGCCGATCACGTCGCCAACGCCGTTCCCCAGTTGCTTGAAACCGGCAAAGTGCCCGGTAAATCCCTCATGGGAATGGGTGTCGCCCTGTCGGGGCTTGTCGATCAGGAGCAGGCCAACTGCATCAAATCGACCATTCTTGGCTGGCAGGATGTGCCGCTGGCGCGTCTCATCGGCCAGCGCACCGGTCTGCCCACATTCGTTGAAAACGACGCCAAATCTCTGGCGCTGCGCGAAAAGCTGTTCGGCGAAGCGCGCGATATCGGGTCCTTCACCCTCATCTGGCTGGGCAAGGGGATCGGTGCCGCCCATTTCGTCCATGACCGGCTGTATCGCGGCGCCCATGGTGGGGCCGGCGAGATTGCCCATTGCACCGTGGACGTGAACGGCTTGCCCTGCCGCTGCGGCAAGATCGGCTGCCTCGATACCGTCGCCTCGATGATCGCCATCCTTGAGACGGCTCGCACACAAGGTATCGGCGCGGAATCGCTCAACGATATCGAGACCGCCGCCGCCCGGGGCTCGTCTGCGGCCATCCGGCTGTTGCACCGCGCGGGCAGCGCGCTGGGCCTGGCCATCGCCCAGATCATCCAGATCAACGACCCGCAGATGGTGCTCGTCACCCATCAGGAACAGGCGTTCAACGGGTTGTTCGCTGCCGTCATGCAGCAGACCATCGAAGCCAATGTCCTGCCGCGCCTTTCCGGCGATACGCCGCTGCGCATTCGCGGCGTCGATAATGATGCCTGGGCGCTCGGCGCGGCCAGCGTCGCCACCCACAGTTTTCTCAATGGTTCTATCTAGTCGCGGAGACTTTTCATGCGCATAGCCGTTGGCGGCATCCATATCGAGTGCAGCACCTACAATCCCGTTCTGACCCAGGAGCACGATTTCCGGGTGGTGCGGGGGGACGACCTCCTCGAAGCGCCGTATTTCGCGTTTCTGCGCGATTACGATGCGACCTTCCTGCCCACGCTTCACGCCCGCTGCATCCCCGGCGGCCCTGTTGCGCGCGACGTGTATGAAAGCTTCAAGGCCGATTTCCTTGAGCGCCTGAAAGCCCAGTTGCCACTCGATGGGCTCTATCTCGCCATGCACGGCGCGATGAATGTCGAGGGCATGGAAGACGCCGAAGGCGACTGGATCAGCGCCGCCCGCGCACTGGTCGGCCCCGATTGCCCGATCTCGGCCAGCTATGACCTCCACGGAAACCTGTCGCAGAGGATCATCGATCAGCTCGATATGTATTCGACCTACCGCACCGCGCCGCATATCGACGTGGAAGAGACCATGCGCCGCTCGGTGACCATGCTGGTGCGCGCCATCCAATCCCGCGAGCGCCCGCACATCGTCTGGGCTCCCATCCCCGTGGTGCTGCCCGGCGAGCGCACCTCGACCGTCGATGAACCGGCGAAAAGCCTTTACGCCGACCTGCACTCAATCGATTCCGCCCCCGGCATCTGGGATGCGTCGCTCAACGTCGGCTATGTCTGGGCCGATGAACCCCGCGCCACCGCCGCCGCCATCATGACTGGCACCGACCGCGCAGCCCTCGAACGCGCCGCCGAAGCGCTGGCCCAGCGCTATTGGGACGTGCGCGAAGCCTTTGTGTTCGGACCGGAAACCGGCTCGATCGAAGAGTGCGTCGCCAAAGCCGTCGCCAGCGACACCGGGCCGGTGATCCTCGCCGAATCCGGCGACAACCCGACCGGCGGAGGCGTCGGTGATCGGGCCGAGCTGTTTGCAGCCCTCGTCGCAGCGGGGGCCACCGATACCATTTTTGCAGGCATCACCGATCTTGCGGCGACCGAGGCAGCCTATGACGCCGGTGTGGGCCAAACGCTGACCCTCACCATCGGCGCCAGCCTCGACACCGCAGGCAGCATACCGTTCTCCGGCACCTTCGAAGTCATCTATCTGGCCGAGGCCCAGACACCCGCCGACCGTCAGGCCGTTCTGCGGATCGGCGGCATCGATCTGGTCGTCACCGCGCGCCGGCGTCCGTTCCACGACATCGCCGATTTCACCAGCCTCGGTCTCGATCCGCGCACAGCAAAGATCGTCGGGGTCAAATCCGGCTACCTCTCGCCCGAACTTGCCCCGATCGCCAATCCCAATCTGCTGGTTCTGTCCCCCGGCTCGGTGGATCAGTTCATCGAGCGGCTGCCGCGTGATCGCAAGCAGACGCCGACCTATCCCTTCGACAAGGATTTCGCCTTCACGCCCCGGTCATTTGCTTCGGCCCGCGCCGATCGCAACACCTGACCGCTCAGCAAGGATCACCATCATGACGTCGACCGCCCAGGCCCTTACGCCCGTTCTTTCGATCAAAGACCTCACCACCTCCTTCATGGTCGATGGTGAGTGGAAGTCGGTGATCAATGGCATCACGCTCGACGTCATGCCCGGGGAAACCGTCGCCATCGTCGGCGAATCCGGTTCGGGAAAAAGCGTGACCTCCCTGTCGGTCATGGGGCTTTTGCCCAAATCATCGAGCCGTATCACCGGCTCGATAAAGCTCGATGGCCGTGAATTGCTCACCCTCGACGAGGCGGCCATGCGCAAGGTGCGGGGCCGCGACATTTCGATGATCTTTCAGGAGCCGATGACCAGCCTCAACCCGGTCTTCACCATCGGTCGGCAGATCGCCGAAGCCATCACCACGCATCAGCCCATGTCAGCTTCCGATGCGCGGTCCGAGACGGTGCGCCTGCTCGAACGGGTCCGCATTCCCAATGCGGCCCAGCGGCTGGGCGATTATCCGCATCAGTTTTCCGGCGGCATGCGCCAGCGCGTGATGATCGCCATGGCCCTGGCCAGTCGGCCCAAACTGTTGATCGCCGACGAGCCGACCACGGCCCTCGACGTCACCATCCAGGGTCAGATCCTCGACCTGATCAAGACCTTGCAGGAAGAGGAGGGCATGTCCGTTCTCTTCATCACCCACGACATGGGCGTCGTCGCCGAAGTCTCCGACCGCACCGTAGTCATGTATCAGGGCGAGGCGGTCGAGACCGGCACCACCGAAGAGATTTTCCACAACGGACAGCATCCCTACACGCGCGCGCTGCTCGCAGCGGTCCCGCGCATGGGATCGATGGTCGGCCAAAAAGCTCCCCTGCGCTTTCCCATCGTCGATCGGACGACCGGGCTTCCCGGCCCCGAAATCCCCTCAACGGCAACCGTGGACCCCGAAACTCCGGTGCTGTCCGTGCGCAATCTCGTGACCCGTTTCTCCATCAGCAAATCCCTGTTCGGCAAACGCACCGGCGCGGTCCACGCGGTGGAAAACGTCTCCTTTGACCTCTTCAAGGGCGAAACGCTTTCCCTCGTCGGAGAATCGGGCTGCGGCAAGTCCACCATTGGCCGTTCGATCATGCGCCTCACTGATTCCGAGAGTGGCGAGATCATCGTGGAGGGCAGGGACGTGCGCAGCCTGCGCCGGGATGAGCTCAACGCCCTGCGCCGTTCGGTCCAGATGATCTTCCAGGATCCCTTCGCCAGCCTCAATCCGCGCATGACCATCGCCGAAGCGCTGATTGAACCGATCATCGTCCACAAGCTGGGCACGAAGGCCGAGGCGCGGGATAAGGCGGCGTCGCTGATGGAGCAGGTCGGCCTCAGCGCCGATATGCTGCGGCGCTATCCCCACGAATTCTCCGGCGGCCAGCGCCAGCGCATCGCGATTGCCCGGGCGCTGACCCTCGATCCAAAAGTCATCATTGCCGACGAATCCGTCTCGGCGCTCGACGTTTCGATCAAGGCGCAAGTGGTCAATCTCCTGCTCGATCTGCAAGAGCGCCTGGGCCTGTCCTATCTGTTCATCTCCCACGACATGGCGGTGGTTGAGCGGGTCAGCCATCGGGTGGCGGTGATGTATCTGGGGGAGATCGTCGAGATCGGTCCGCGCGAGGCGCTGTTTGCCGATCCCCAGCATCCCTACACCAAAAAGCTGATTTCAGCGGTTCCCGTGCCCGATCCTGCCCGCCGCTCGATCCGGCGGCCGATCAGCAACGACGAGATCTTGAGCCCGATTCGCGGCCTTGGCTATACGCCGCCCACCCGCGACTATCGGGAAGTCTCCCCGGGGCATCTGGTGCGCATCGACCCCCCGCAAGCCCTCGCGTCCTGATCTCTATTTTCCGCCGGCGCTCTCGCCGGCGGTTTTGTTTCCGGCCCTTCCCACACCGTCTGCGGTCGCCGTCCGCCGCGTGCTCCCTGCTGGCAAAATTCGCCCTATAAATTGATTGATTTTGTCATCTTTAGTTATTATGAGTGCGGCAATCAATTTTGGGAGCTGCATCCGGGCCATGACTGTCCCGTTTGGGCCTGCGTAGAGTTCAAGGACACGCCATCCATGGATGATCGTTCCGTCCCATCCTTTGCATCCCGTCTCCGCGCCGAAGGTGTCAGCGCTGGGTATGGCGGCGCCAACATTCTCGAAGATGTTTCTCTCCCCATCGCCGACGGCAAGATGACGATCCTTGTCGGCCCCAACGGCTCGGGAAAATCCACGCTGCTCAAGACCATGGCCCGCATTCTTGCTCCCGACCAGGGGGCGGTGCTGCTCGATGGCAAGACGATCCACGCTCTCAAGAGCCGGGATGTGGCCAGGCAGCTTGGCCTGCTGCCGCAAGGCCCCATTGCCCCCGAAGGCCTCACCGTGCGTGAATTGGTGGCTCAGGGGCGGTTCCCCCATCAGGGGCTGATGCGGCAGTGGACACAACAAGACGCCGAAGCGGTCGAAAGCGCTATGGCGACCGCACAGGTCGCGGATTTTGCCGATCGTCCTGTCGATACGCTCTCGGGCGGCCAGCGCCAGCGATGCTGGATCGCCATGGTGCTGGCTCAGCAAACCGACCTGCTCCTGCTCGATGAGCCCACCACTTTCCTCGACCTCAAAGTCCAGGTCGATCTGATGGAACTGCTGGCCGATCTCGCCCACAGCTTTGGCCGCACGCTGGTCGTCGTGCTGCACGAGTTGAGCCTTGCGGCGGCCTATGCCGATCATCTGGTGATGATGAAGGATGGCCGCATCGCCGCTGCAGGCATCCCGGACGAGGTGTTCACCTCCGAGCAGCTCATGGGTGTCTTCGGTCTTGAGGCCCGCGTGATCCGCGATCACGAAAGCGGCCATCTGCTCTGCGTGCCGGTAGGGGCCCATGCCCGCCGCAAGCGCAAGGTGTTTGCGGCATGAGCGCCGTCGCTGCATCCGGCGGGCGCCATCGCTGGCAACTGGCCGCTTCAGGCCTGCCCGTTCTCGGCGTCGCCACGGTCTTGCTGTTTGCCCTCCACATCGCTGTCGGGGCCAAGCCGCTGGCGCTGTCCACCGTGTTCGAAGCGATCGTCGCACGCGATGGCACCGTATTCGATCACATGATCATCTGGGATTTGCGCCTGCCGCGCGCCCTTATCGCCATCACGGTTGGCGCGGCCCTGTCGGTGGCTGGCGCTTTGATGCAGGGCGTCACCCGCAATCCGCTGGCCGATCCCGGCTTGCTGGGGCTGATGGCAGGGGCGTCCTTTGCCGTGGTCATGAGTTCTTTTTTCTTCGGCACCGCGCCCATGGCGTGGCTGCCATGGATTGCCGCCCTCGGTGCGCTCGTTACGGCGCTGTTTGTGTACATGATCGCGCTTTGGGCGCCGGGCGGGGCGACGCCGTTGACCCTCACCCTGGCGGGCGCGGCGACATCGGCCTTTCTTGGCGCGCTGATTTCCATCGCCCATCTTCTCAATGAGGAAACGTTTGACAGTCTGCGGGTTTGGCTGTCGGGCTCGCTGGCCGGGCGCGACCTGAACATGCTGCTGATGACCGCGCCCTGGATTGCCATCGCGATGGCGGTGGCGCTGTCCTTGTCCCGTCAGGTCACCGCACTGGCCATGGGCGACGACGTCGCCAAGGGCCTCGGTGTGCGGACCGGCGCGCTCAAGGTTCAGCTCCTCGTCGTCGTCGTGGTGCTCACCGCCTGCTCGGTGGCGCTCGCCGGGCCGTTGGGATTTGTCGGGCTGATCATTCCCCATGTGGCCCGTTTGTTCGTCGGGTCCGACTACCGCTGGATCGTGCCTTATTCGGCCATCATGGGCGCGGCCTATCTATTGGGCATCGACATCATCGCCCGCATCGCCATTCCGCCCCGCGAAATCTCCACGGGCATCATCACCGCCATGGTTGGGGCGCCGGTGTTCGTGCAGTTGGTGAGGCTCCGGGCCCGATGAACGCTGCGTTCTCACCAACACCCGACATCGTTTTGCGCACACCGGGGCAGGGGTTAGCCCTGCGCCTTCCGCTGCGCGGCCTCCTTGCCGTCGGCATTCTGCTTGCGGTGCTGTGTGGCGTCTTTGCCCTCAGCATGACCATCGGCAGTTATGACATCGACCTTAAAACCCTTCTGGCGACGCTGAGTGGTAACACCGTCTCCGCGGCCATCGACAATGTCGTCTGGCAGTTCCGCATGCCGCGCGCGCTGGCCGCCATCATGGCCGGGGCGATGATGGCGCTTTCAGGCGGTGCATTGCAGAACGTGACGCGCAACGGGCTCGCCGACCCGTCGCTGATCGGCATCAGTCAGGGCGCGGCGCTGGCCGTGGTTTTTGCCATCATCGTCGCCCCCGATCTCGCTTCCGGCCTGCGCCCCGTGCTCGCCTTTTTCGGCGCGCTGGGTGTGGCGGCCATCGTTCAGGGGCTCAGCGTCCAGCGCCAGGGCTCCTCGCCCATTCGCTTTATCCTGCTCGGCATCGGCGTTTCGGCCTTTTTCTCCTCGATCACCTCGGCGATGCTGACCTATGGCGATATCGACCGGGCGATGTCCGCGCTCTCCTGGCTGGCCGGGTCGGTCAACGCCGCCACCTGGAGCGATGTGCATATTCTTTTGGCGTGGTGCGTTGTGCTGACGCCGCTCATTCTCGCCCTCAGCCGCACCATGTCAGTGCTGCGCATGGGCGAGGCGACGGCCACCAGCCTTGGCGCACCGGTGCGCTGGGCGCGCTACGGGCTGATCGCGGTGGGCGTGGGTTTTGCTGCTGCCGCCACGGCGATTGTGGGGCCCATCGGCTTCGTTGGCCTGATCGCTCCCCATGCGGCCCGCCGCATCGCCCGCACCGGCCTTGGGCTTCACACCGTGTTGACGGCCCTGTGCGGCGCATTCCTGGTCGCCGCCGCCGATCTTCTCGGACGCTCACTGTTTGCGCCTATCCAGATACCCGCCGGGCTCCTCACCGCAATCATCGGTGTCCCGATCTTCGTCTATCTCCTGCATCGCGCCGCATCCAGATCGCATCTTTAAAGGTTTGACCATGAAAGCACCTGCTTCTCGCATCGTTTTCGCCGCCGTTGCCATAGCTGTGGCGATGCCATCGATGGCCCAGGAATTTCCCCTGACCATCGAGCATAAATTCGGGGCCAGCACCATCGAGGCAAAGCCCGTTCGGGTTGCCACAATCGATTACAACGGGGCCGATAATCTGCTGGCGCTCGGCGTCCAGCCGGTGACGATCCGCTACTGGTTCGGGGGATACGACGTCTGGCCCTGGGCAGAAGAACTGCTCACCAGCACGCCGGAAGTCCTTCGCGGCGATCTCAATTTCGAGCAGATCGCGGCGGCCGAGCCGGACGTGATCATTGCGCTGTATTCGGGCATCACCGACAGGGACTATCAGTTGCTCTCGGCCATCGCGCCGGTCATCGCCGTGCCTGAAGGCGTCGGAGATTACGCGCTGACCTGGGACGACCAGGCCCTGATCGCGGGCCGCGCCATCGGGATGGAGCAGGAGGCCCAGGCCCAGGTCCAGGCCATCGGGGACGCGTTGGCCGCAATCGCGGAGCGTCACCCCGACTGGGCCGGGCAGACGGTCACTTTGGGCACCATCTGGGAGGGTGCAAGCCACGTCTATACGGTTTCCGACCCACGGGTGCAGTTCCTCAACCAGATGGGGCTGGTCAACCACCCCGAGGTCATTGCGCTCTCGCAGCCCGGTGCCTTCTCGGTCGAAGTGTCCGAGGAACGCCCCGAAGCCTTCGATGCCGATGTCCTGATCTGGTTCGCCGACGAGGGCGTCGAGCCCATCGAGAACGCGATTTTTCGCCCCACCCTCGATGCGGTCAAACAGGGCCGTGAGGTCATTCTGGGACCGCTGGTGACCAGCGCCCTCAGCCACACGTCTCTTCTGAGCCTGCCCTACGCCCTCGACGTGCTCGAACCCTCGATCGAGTTGGCGATTGACGGCGACCCCGCAACCGAGGTGCCGATCGCCCCGTGACTAGCCCCGTCCGTCAGCAAAGTACCCAGCCCGTATCTTCGAGGACCAAAATGATCCGTTTTTTAACCATTGCCCTGCTGATGGCCCTGCCGATGGCGGTTCACGCTGAGGACACCCGCCCGTTCACTGCCGACAACGGGACGTTCGACATTCCTGTCGCTCCCCAGCGTATCGTGGCCCTCAACGACCAGATCCTGACACTGCCGCTCTATGAGATGGGCGCACCGGTGGTGGGCAGCGCCGGACGGCTCGACGCCGACGGCAACGCCTTCATGCGCGGGGGCATGGACACCCTGGGCATCGATTTTTCCAACACGGACATCGCGTTCGTGGGCACCTTCAATGGTCTCGATTTCGAGGCCATTGCGGCGCTGGAGCCCGACCTGATCATCGGCGGGCCCTATACCGACACAGCCGTGGTCGACCAGCTTCAGTCCATCGCCCCCACTCTGGTCATCGACAACAGCCAATTGGGTCTCGTCGACACCATCCGAACCCTCGCCGACGCCAGCGGCACGGCGGCCACCTTCGACGCCCGCTACGATCGCTATCTCGACAATGTCGCGCGGCTGCAATCTTTTATCGGTGACCCCTCCGACATTTCGGTGACGTTGACCTTCATGTTTCCCCAAGGCGAGGAACTCTGGGTGTACAAAAGCGGGCTGGGCGCCATCAGCCAGGTCATCGCCGATGTGGGCTTTTCCCAGCCCGAGGCGGTCGCCACACTGGCCGAAAGCCAGATCAGCTACAGCGCCGAATTGATCGAGAATCTGGACGCTGATTTCATCTTCGGCTTCTACCGCCAGCAGCCCGATGCCACCCCGCAAACGGTCACCGCCGCTTATGAAACCTTCGCCCCCGGCTGGTGTCAGGCACTGACCGCCTGTCAGAACGGACAGTTCATCCTGCTGCCCGGCCTCACATTTGGCTCGGCGATGGCCTCGCTGGATCTGGCGCTGGAAATGGTCGAAACCCACATCGCCGCGCGGCCCTTCACCCCATTTTAGGACTAGAGGCGAGACCGATGGCCAGCCACGTCTTTTGCCGCGATCTTTGCCTTGAGCGGGGCGAGCCGCACGAAGGCACCGGCGATGCGCCCGAGCGGGCGCTGTTGCTGGCCTGGCCGCGGGCCAAATGGCGGACGCCGCGCTGGGAATCGGTCGATATGAGCGCCGCCCTCGCAGCCTCCATTCATCGGGCGGCTCTGGCCCAGGTCCATGTCGCTCTGGTCGATCGGGTCGGTGACAGCCAGGGCCTGCCCCAACTGATGGCCCAGCCCGAGGCGGTCTCCGCCGATTTTGCTTCCGAACAGGCGCTGATCGACGCGATCGACGCCTATGTCGATGGCACCCCGTTCCCCGGTACACCCGATCCGCGAACGGTGATCGTGGTCTGCACCGATTCCCGTCGCGACGCCTGTTGTGCCCGCTTTGGGTTTTCGACCTACAAGGCGCTGGTCGCCATCGCCGATCCAAGCCGGTTCCATATCGTTCAGGCCACCCATATCGGCGGCTGCCGTTTTGCGGCTTCGGTGATCGTCCTGCCAAACCGCCAGCGCTATGGCCGGCTGACCGCCGACGACGCTCCGGCGTTTCTCGAAGCCCTGTCGCGCGGCGCGATCTACTTGCCGGCGTACAAAGGGCGCGCCGATCTGCCGGAGCCGGCCCAGGTGGCCGAACTGGCCGCCCTGCGCTGGGCCGCCGATCGCCAGAAACCCGCAAACGCTTTGCGGCTCAACACAGCCAAAGTGCCCGCAACCGCACGGGACGGTGACCAATTGCAGTTTTCCGCCGATCTGGGGGAAGACCGCCTCGATATCCTGCTGCGCGCCCGAATGTTCCACATTCAGGGCAATTGCGGTGTCGTCGCCGAAGGCGGCGGCAGTCACGAACTCCGATGGTGCCTGGAGCAACTCTCACAGGCATCGTGATCACCGGCAGTCCTCACCTGCCTTTTTCTAATCCCTTTAAACCCGTGAGGTAGATATGAAATCGTCCCTTCTGAGCGCGGTGGCAGCAGCGGCGCTGATCGCTGCGCTGCCGGCAAGCGCCCAGGAAACCCGTTCCTTCACCGATGACGCCGGACGCACGGTCGAGGTCCCGAGCCACCCGCAAAGGATCGTTACCCTCCACGACAGCTCGCTGACCACGCCACTGATCGAACTGGGCATCATGCCGGTCGGTGCCTTCAGCCGGAGTGGTGAAGATGGGCCCTATATGCGGGGCGCGGCGACGCTCACCGGCGTTACCTTTGCCAATTCGGGGATCGTCGATGTCGGTGGCTCACCCGCCGATCTGGAGGCCATCGCGGCGCTGGAACCCGATTTGATCATCACCGCCGCCTTCCAGCAGACCCCGCTCGACCAGCTCCAGTCGATCGCACCCACGGTTGTGGTCGAAGACGACATGCGCGGCCAGTTGGCGAGTTTCGAGGGCATCGCTGCCCTGACCGGCACCGAAGACCGGCTCGATATCCTTAAATCGCGCTACGAAAGCCAGATCGACCAGATTCGCAACGTTCTCGCCGGGCGCGATATTTCCGCGTCGATCATCCTCACTCAGGAAGGTCAGATCGCGGCCTGGCACACCTATGGCGTGCTCGGCAAAGTGCTGCGCGACGCCGGCTTTTCCTTCCCCCCGGTGGTCGATGCCGTCGAGGGGAGCGAACGCGAGTTCTTTTCGGGCGAAGAGCTGCAGG
Source organism: Pelagibacterium sp. (assembly GCF_035555455.1). Taxonomy (GTDB): domain Bacteria; phylum Pseudomonadota; class Alphaproteobacteria; order Rhizobiales; family Devosiaceae; genus Pelagibacterium. The sequence continues at coordinate 29,684 of NZ_DATMGM010000028.1, forward strand.
CTTTCGATGCCGATTTCATGTTCCTCACCTATGACGCGCCGCGCGGCATGGGCCCGGCGGATGCCATTGCCGAACTGGCCACGCTGACCCCGAGCTTTTGTCAGTTCCTCACCGCCTGCGCAGGGGAGCGGCTTGTTCTGCTCCCGCGCGAAGACGCCGTCGCCCGCTCCTACACCGCCGCCGGCATGATGGCGTCGGCGGTCCTTGCCGCCATTTCCGGACGTCACCTTGATGCCCTTGCCCAATAACCCGAAAGAGAACCAGACCATGACCTTTTTCAAACTCGCCAGCACCGTGTGCGCAATTATTCTGCTGGCCAGCCCGGCCCTTGCCCAGGACACGCGCAGCTTCACCGATGACGCAGGACGCACGGTGGAAATCCCCGCCAATCCGCAGCGCATCGCGTCGCTTCAGGACCTCTCGATCACCATTCCGCTGCTTGAGCTGGGCGTCTATCCCGTTGCCAGCCATGGGCGGACGACGGAAACGGGTGAGGGCTTCATCCGCTCGTCCAAGGTGCTCACCGGTGTCGATTTCGACAATTCAGACATCACCTTTGTCGGCAACAACCCGGTTGATATCGAGGCCGTTGCGGTTGCCGAGCCCGACCTGATCATCACCACGCCATGGCAGAACACACCCGTCGAACAGCTGGCTGCGATCGCGCCGACCATCGTGCTCGATGATAGCATTCGCGGCGATTTTGGCATGTATGATGTGCTTGCTGAAATCACCGGCACCACGGATCAGCTGGACATTCTCGAAGGACGTTATGAGGGTCAGATCGAGCAGATCAAGCGGCTGATCGATACCGAAACCATTTCGGTCAACGTGATTCAGGGTGTGGATGGCGAGGTGCTGTCCTGGCACACCTATGCCGGGCTGGGCCGCGTGTTGCGCGACGCCGGCTTTCGGTTCCCCGATCGGGTCGAGGCCATCGCCGAAGGCCAGTTCGAACGCATGAGCGCCGAAACGTTGCCCGAGCTCGATGCCGATTTCCTGTTTGTTACCTACCGCACCGACACGCTCGAAACCCCCGACGACGCCGTGGGTCATCTGGAGCTGGTCATGCCCAATTTCTGCGATTATCTGCACGCCTGCCGGGAAAACCAGATGATCATCATGCCGCGCGAGGAGGCCTCTGCCTCGTCTTACTACGCACTGGGCGTGATGGCCTACACCGTCATCTCCCACATCAGCGGCCGCCATTTCGAGCCCATGCCCGACTAAACGCGCCAACAACAAGCTAGAGCATCACGGACCGGGCGGCAGCGCCCGGCCCGAAAATAACACGCACACCAACAGAACACCCGCGTAAGTGCCGGAAATTTCATCAATTTTTCTATGAAAAGGGCTGGCTGGGGAACCTGGATTCGAACCAGGACTAACGGAGTCAGAGTCCGTGGGTCTACCGTTAACCTATTCCCCAAAAGCCTTGTGGATCAGTGCCTTACCGTATCGGTAGCAGGAGGTAAGGCAAGTTGGAGTTTGAACGACCAAACCCCGTTTCCATCTGGTGCCGCCTTGTAGCACATTTGCTCTGTCGATCAAGACCCCATTTTCAGGAGATTGCGATCGGGTCTCATTATATCTTTTCACCAGAGTCTATAGCGGGGACAGTAGTTAAATGTAAAATGAACGGTGTCCTCATCATCACTTCAATGTGAGGCAGTCATGCTCTCCAGACGGTCGAAAGTCGATCGGAGCAAAGTGGAGAGGAAACTGAAATGACCGCAAGAACTGTTATCGCAATCGTCTTCGGTGCTTTCGTGTCACTGGCTGGCGTTTCGCAAGCACAGGCCTATAAACTGCATTATTGGCAGGACGGCACCGTATCCTGGATGTGCAATGACGGGATCACCGTTGGCGTCCTCGATGATGGCAGCGAGCCAGAGGAATCAGTGGTTATCGCCGCCTGCGCCGCCCATGGCGGCATGAGCACCGTTGATGATGTGACCAGCGGTGCTGGACAAATCGTCGTGCCGATCGCCATTTCATCGAAAATGCTCGTGCCCGCCGGGCCTCGCGCGCGCTAACCGTAAGAGCTGGTGTAAAAACATCTGTCGCCCAGCCCCGCAACCCGCAACATAGCTCGCCTTTGCGGCCAAGAAAAAGGGGCCCGGCTTTCGCCAGACCCCGGACCGCCTGTCCCCCGTGCAAGAGGAGGGCGGGTAGATTCTAGAAGTGGAAGTTCACACCAAGCCGGGCCGTATGGGCGTTGGCGGATCCATCGAAACCGGCAGCGAATGTCGGGGTGCCGAGGTCGATATAGAGGTATTCGCCTTTGACCGAGATATTGTCAGCCAGCATGGCCTCGATGCCAGCGCCCACCGTCCAACCCCAGGCCCATTGGCTTTCGTCGTTCACGACAGCGCCTGCGGGGTCGGTCAGTTTGAAATGCAGGCTTCCATAGGCAAGGCCGCCGGTAATGTAAGGCATGAAGGATCCGGCATCCGCGCCGATCCGCGCCCGCACAGTTCCGAAGGACTGAATGCCAAATTCAGCATCGCCGATGTTCGCGTTGCTGAAGGTCCCACTGATGTCGGCCGCCTGAATGTCAGCCTCTACGCCGAACACCATGCCGCCATTGGCAAAGTTATAGCCGACCTGCGCGCCGCCGAGCCAGCCCTCTATATCATACGTGTCAACGACCGCTCCTGTGTCGGCACTCCATGTCCCCCAGCCATATCCCACATTCAGACCGGCATAGAATCCATCCCAGATGGAGGACGAATCAACCACGGGCACGACCGGTATCGGCATGGGCCGGATAGGGTCGGCGGAAAGGGCGGGGGTCGCCACAATCAAGGCAGTCATGGCAGAAACAGTAAGTAACGTCTTCATGATCTATGCTCCATTGTCCGGACCATATTCGTGCCTTGCTTTCGCCACGGAGTCAAAGAGGGGTTGTACGGATGTTGTTAATGGCAAGTCATTTGTTGCTAAAAGGTCACGTGCTTTAAGTCTGTCAAACGAGTCGTCTTTTCCGGTCAGGATTGTAAGAAGCGTGGTCGCTGACGATTGGGGATCGATCTGGAATACTGGTTAATTGCTAGAAATATAAATTTTGCATGCAGTAGAGAGGCGCGTTGAAGCAGTTGATCTGCGTATTTTCCCACACAAGCAAAGACTATTGCTCCGCAATGCCATATGGTCCCCAGTCGTCGCGAGGACACCCGTAAACACGGCTTCAGGGCCACTCCAGACGCGGCTTTTTCAGAGCGCCAGCCCTATTGCTGCACCGGCGCGCGCCAGGCGATGGCCCGGCTTGGATTGTAACACCCCAGCGCCACGGTGTTGGAGTAATTGCCCGACACGATCTGCACCTGACCGTTGCCGCAATCTCCGACCACGACCCCTACATGATTAGCCATCACCATGATCGAGCCGACCGCCCCTGGTTCGGCCTGGGCGCCGTAACTGGCGAAATCGCGGGCTTTGTTGGAGCCGGTGGGCAGCAGGCCGGAGCGGGCCAGCACCGTGTCGAGATAGCAGGCGCACCATCGTCCCGGGCAGCCCGAGGGGCGGGCGGCGCCCAGTTCACTGAGCATGACGCCGATTACCGTCTGGGCGTCCCCGGCCTTGGCGGGCGAAAGCGCAGCCAACGACGTGACAGCCATAAAGAGCACGAAGACAAGACGCATTGCGAAATATTGTCCTTGGCGCCGGCAGCTCGAATACAGTCCACAAATTCAGCTGTGACGGCGCGTGTTGAGGTCAAGCCGCTGAACTCTGCGCGCCATACCGGCCACAGGTTCACTGACGGATATTCCGCAACAGGGGGCCAACGTCTCGCGAACATACGTTCCGAGGGCATCTCTATTGCGGCCCCCACCCATGGACTGGCGATTAACTGGATGTTTGTGGCAGGAAATTGACGCGGGCCACGGCCGGTTCGTTCACCGCGGTCGTTGCGTTACGCGCGATGTTGGACTACCCTTGTCGGGAAAGTGAAATGATCTGCCTTGGGCGCCAGCCTGAACGGGTTTGGAAGCTAGCGGTGAGACCCGCGTTCCCGGCCCTGCCGACCGGGCGACCAGGCAGAACGGAGATACCCGAGTTGACCGATCCACGTCGGTCCACCGCCCTGTCGAAGGTCGGCACCCATGCGCGTGAGCGTGTGGCCGAACCTGTTCGGCATGAACGCGACGACGCAAAGGCGCATCCGGGTGCCAAGCGCGGTCCGCGGTGGACGTCTCACCCCAAGGCCGGAGGTCAGCGCAAGAAGCGCGCGCCGGTCTATGCGGCGCTCGATCTGGGAACCAACAATTGCCGGCTGCTGATCGCGCGCCCTACTGAAAACGGTTTTCGCGTGCTCGATGGGTTTTCGCGCATCGTCCGGCTGGGCGAGGGGCTCAGCCAGACCGGGCGGTTGTCGGAAGCGGCCATGGACCGGACAGTCGAAGCGCTCAAACTCTGCCGCGCCAAGCTGGCTCAGCATGATGGCGTGCGCGCGCGCATCATCGCCACCGAAGCCTGCCGTTCGGCCCACAATTCCACCGCCTTTCTCTCCCGGATCAAGCGCGAGGTCGGGTTGGAATTCGAGGTCGTCGATCGCAAGACCGAAGCCGAACTCGCCGTCACCGGCTGCGCCGATCTGATCGAGACCGATGCCCCGGGCGCGATCCTGTTCGATATCGGCGGTGGCTCTTCGGAACTGGCCTGGCTCGATTTCCGGGGCGGGCGCCCGCGCAATCAGGGCAAGATGTCGGCGTCGATCCGCTCCTGGCAATCGCTGCCGGTCGGGGTGGTGACCATTGCGGAAAAATTCGGCGGCGTGGATGTCACCCCCGAAATTTTTGAAGCCATGGTCGGCCATGTCACCGAACAGCTCCGCCATTTCCGGGGCCGTGAAAAGTTGCGGGAAATGCTGGCCACCCATCCGGTTCACTTCCTCGGGACCTCCGGCACGGTCACCACGCTGGCCGGCCTGCACCTTGGTCTCGAACGCTATGAGCGCGCCAAGGTCGATGGCTTGTGGATGCGCTCGGAAGATGTGGATGCGACCATGCGGGTGCTGCTGGCGATGAATTATGACAAGCGGGTGGCCAATCCGTGTATTGGCCGCGAGCGGGCCGATCTGGTCATTCCCGGCTGTGCGATTTTTGAGGCGCTGCGGCGCGAATGGCCCTGCCAGCGCATCCGCGTCGCCGATCGCGGTTTGCGCGAAGGGCTTTTGGTTTCGATGATGTCTGAAGATCGTGTGTGGATGCGGGGCCGTCCGGGCCGTCTGCGCAGGGGAGGGGCCAATGCCAAGTAAACCCACCGGAAAAGGCTCCGGCCGTCGCGGAACGCGCGACCTCAAAACCCAGGTCAAGACCGCGCGCAAGCGCTCGATGTCGTCGACTCTGTGGCTGCAGCGCCAGCTCAACGACCCCTACGTCGCCCGGGCTCGCGCCGAAGGCTGGCGCGCGCGCTCCGCCTATAAGCTGCTTGAGCTCGATGAGCGTCACACCTTGTTTAAACCCGGCATGCGGGTTGTCGATCTGGGGGCCGCTCCGGGCGGCTGGTGTCAGGTCGCCGTCAAGGCGGTCCGCTCCACCCCGGAGAATCCCACCGTGGTCGGTATCGACTATCTGGAAATGGATCCGGTACCCGGCGCCCTGCTGCTGCAAAAGGATTTCACCGACGATGACGCGCCCCAGGCGCTGATCGATCTGCTGGGCGGCCACAAGGCCGATGTGGTGCTCTCGGACATGGCCGCGCCCACAACCGGACATCGGCCCACCGACCATTTGCGCATCATCGCGCTGGTTGAAATCGCTGCCGATTTCGCCCTCGATGTTCTCGCGCCGGGCGGCACCTTCGTCGCCAAGGTGTTTCAGGGCGGCACCGAGCATGAGCTGCTGGCCATGCTCAAGCGCAATTTTGCCTCGACCTTTCACGCCAAGCCACCCGCCAGCCGCGCCGAATCCGCCGAAACCTATCTCGTCGCCCGCGGGTTCAGGGGGGAGCGGCAGGACTGAACCTTTCGCCGCGCGCTGCGTTGTCGCCACAACGCAACCGCTTTTTGGGGCCGTCGATGCCGCGCCGCTATCATCTTGTTCTCAACGTCAATTCCGGCACCGTGCAGGCGCTTGGCGTTTCTGCTGATGATCTCAAATCCCTGTTTTCCGCCCAGGGGCTCGATGTGACCATCGACGCCGATCCCGACGCCGACCTCTCCCGGCGGATCGAGCGGGCGCTGGCCAGCGATGCCGATACTATCATCGCCGCCGGGGGCGATGGCACCGCCACGGCCCTTGCCGCCGCCATCGTCCAGTCCGGCGCGTCCGGCAAGAGCCTCGCCGTTCTGCCGCTGGGCACGGCCAATCTGCTGGCCCGCGATCTGGGCCTATCCCTCGACCTGGAAGAGGGCATCGAAGCGCTCGCCGGTCTGGAGCCGGTGGAGATCGATGTGTCCGAAGTCAACGGCCAGATCTTTCTGCACAAGGCGGTGATCGGCGTCATCCCCGAACTTGCCGCAGGCCGGGAGAAAATTCGCGGGCAGGGCGGCGCGGCTCTCGTCGGCTATCTGCGCTATTTCTTCCGCCGCGTCTCCCGCGCCCGCCGCATCGCGCTGGAGATCACCCCCGAAGATGGCGCGGCCCGGATCGAGCGGGTGCAGGCCATCGCCGTCGCCTCCAATTCCTATGATGAAGGGCCGGGGCGCTTTTTCCATCGCGAGCGCCTCGATACCGGGCTGCTCACCGTATATGTGCTGCGCCATTTGCGCGTCTTGGATCTGCTGCGCCTCTCGGCGGGCATGGTTGCCGGCCATTGGCGCGATGATGACGTTCTTGAAATCTCGTCGGCGCGCCGGGTCACCATCCGCTCGCGCAAGCCGCGACTGCAACTGATGATCGACGGAGAGGTCACTTCGATGCAAGTCCCGCTCGAATTTTCCATCCACCCCCGCGCGCTGACCATCCTCGCCCCCGCCAGATCGGCAGCGGGCCAGACTGCGTCGCCAGACACCGCCGGGCAGCCGGCCTGATGCGGCTTGTTCATTTGTCAGACCTGCATTTCGGTCGCCATGACGAGGCCGTGGTCGCGGCTCTGAGCGACGAGATTGCCACGCAATCCCCCGATCTGGTGGTGGTTTCGGGCGATTTTACCCAGGTCGGCAGTCGCCCCGAATTCATCCGCGCGCGCGCATTTCTCGACAGTCTCCCCGCACCCAGCCTTTCGGTTCCCGGCAACCATGACGTGCCCGAGCGCAACATGCTGCGCCGGTTTTTCAATCCCTACGGCCTCTATCGGAGCTACATCGCCCCTGATCTTGAGCCGTTCCTGTCAAATAATGGGGTTGCCATTGCTGGCCTCAAGACCTCGCGTCGCGCCAACCTGACCGGGCTGAACTGGTCAGACGGGGCCATCTCCCGCCAGCAATTGTCCGAGCTCGAACGCCGGTTTCTCGCGGCCCCGGCTGATGCCGTTCGGATCGTTGTGGCCCACCACCCCCTCATGCATCCGCAAGAGCCGATGATGCGGCACCAGAACCGGGTCCGCCGCGCCGATCGCGCGCTGGCGACGTTCGCCCGTCTCGGGGTGCGATTGGTGCTCTCGGGCCATTTTCACATGTCCTATGTGCGCCGCCACGAACACGCTGGCGAAATCCGCTCCGCCGCGCCCTCCGGCCCGCGCGAAAGTGCCGAAGGCCACATCCTCGTCGCCCAGGCCGCCTCCGCCACTTCCACCCGGTTACGCGGCGAACCCAACGCCTACAACCTCATCGACATCGTCGACGGCACCATCACCATCCGCGTCCGTGAATGGCTGGGTCACGACTGGACCACCCGCGAAAAGACCGCCGAAGTCGCTTAGCGGGCGATGTAACCGTTCCTCCACCACCGCTGCCTGTTCCCCCTCTCCCCACACGGGCGAGGGGGGCCTGTCGCAGCGTTCGCAATCTTCCCGCACCTCCGAGCATACTGGATCCCGGG
>NZ_DATMGM010000029.1:0-15878 GCF_035555455.1 Pelagibacterium sp.
GCGCTATGGCTACCGCAACCACCCCATTTTCGGCCAATACCGCTTGCATACCGGGGTTGACCTTGCCGCCCGCACCGGCACCCCGATCTATGCCGGCGGCGATGGCGTCGTTGAAATGGCCCAGTGGTATTCGGGCTATGGCCGCTATGTCGAACTGCGCCACGCCAATGGCTACAACACTGCCTATGGACACATGAGCGCCATCGCCGATGGCATCACTCCGGGCACAAGGGTCACTCAGGGTCAGGTCATCGGCTATGTAGGCTCAACCGGACAATCGACCGGCCCCCACCTGCATTACGAGATCAAGATAAACGGCAACACCGTCGATCCCCTCGCCGTCAAGCTGCCCCGCGCCAATTCGCTGCCGCCGCAGCACCAGGCCGAATTCGAATCGACCATCGCCCAGGTCCGCGCTCTTATCGAACAGGATGGAGCGGCCGTCACCGTAGCCACAGCGTCTCGCGATTCGCGCTGACTGGGCAGGAGCACTGGCTTTTTCGCCGCTCAGGATTCAGGAACTTCCCGCCACGCGCAACCGGGCCCGCGCGGCGCCCGCTGGGCGGCGGGATTTGACCGCATAAAGGGACCGGTCTGCCGCCGCCATCACCGCGTCGGGGCCAAGTGCGTCCCCCGGTGTCCACCCCGCCAGCCCGATGCTGCCGGACAGGCGAGCCGACGACGCCCGTTCCCCATCCAGCCTGCGGTCAGCCAGTTGCCGTTGCAACCGTTCGGCAACCGGACGAATCTCATCGACCGTCATGTCCGGCACCAGGATGCAGAATTCGTCTCCGCCCAGACGCGCAACAAAATCGTGCGGGCGCACTCCGCCTGCCAGCTCTTCCGCCAGTATCACCAGCGCCGCATCCCCGAACGCATGCCCGTACGTATCATTGAGCGCTTTGAAGTGATCGAGATCGATCAGCATCAGGGCATAGGGTTGCCCGGCAGCATGCGCTGCCTCCAGCCGCTGCACCAGCGCGCGCCGGTTGGCCAGCCCGGTCAACTCATCGGTATGGGACAGGCGCGCCAGATCGCCTTGCAGCTTGTCGATGGTCATGATGGCAAAGCCCAGATTCCACACCGAGCCGCTGAAAATCGTGCACAGCAGCGCATAGGAGGCGAGCGCATAAAATGTCGGAAACGGCAGCACGCCCGACAGTACGCCGACATTGCCGCCCACGACCATAAGCTGCCCCGCCACCGCAACACCAAAGGCGCAGGCCGAGATGATGGCTCCAAGCGATCGCGGACGAAGCCGGAGCACATGCAGGGCGCACAGGCCCAGCACCACCGACTGGCCGGAGGCATAGGTGATGCTGCGCGCCCGGTCGTAATCCCAGAAAAGCACCATCATGATCGCGGCCACGGTCGTAATCACGGCGGCGATGCCCTGCCCGCCAGCCAGACCGTCGAAACGCCGCAACCCGATCCAGAACTGGGAAAACCCGAAGACAATGATGATATTGCCCGTTACCGCGAACACCGGTGGAGCCTCATTGCTCTGGAGAGCCAGCACCACTCCGCCCGCGAGCGCCAAGAGGCAGGCCGCCAGCCAGTGCAGCGCCGCCGGGTGCGGGCGATAGCGCCAGGCAAACGCCGCCCAGATCACCGAAACGGTCAGCGAATTGAGAAAGATGACGATATAGAGAGTGAGAAAGTCGAGAGGCACTGACATTCGGCTCCGGTTACCGGAGCCTTCAATACCCAATCAGCCTTAACATTCGGCCAAGCCAGCCGATAAAATCCAGACCATTTCGCGGCCCCCCGCAAAAAAGGCCCCGTCTCCGGGGCCTTTTCAGTGATTTGGGCTAAACACGGCTTATTGCGCCGCCGCAACATCCACCGGCTCGCCATCAAGGATCGGGGTGATCAGCAGGCTGCCATCCCCGGCATCGACCCTTACCGTTCCGCCATCGACCACATTGCCGGCCAAAAGCTGTTCGGCCAACTCGTCCTGTACCGAGCGCTGGATGACCCGCTTAAGGGGGCGGGCGCCATAGGCCGAATCATAGCCTTCACGCGCCAGCCATTCGCGAGCCGCCGGCGTCACGTCGAGCGTGATCTCGCGGGCGTCGAGCAGCTTTTGCAACCGCTGGAGCTGGATATCGACGATCGCGCCCATCTGGCCGCGTTCAAGCCGCGAGAACAGCAGGATTTCGTCCACCCGATTGAGGAATTCGGGCCGGAACGCCGCTTTGACCGCATCGAGCACCTTGCCGCGCACCAGCTCCACCGATTCGCCATCGGGCTGGGCTGCCAGATACTCGGCCCCCAGATTCGACGTCATGATGATCAGCGTGTTGCGGAAATCGACAGTGCGGCCCTGCCCGTCGGTCAGCCGCCCGTCATCGAGCACCTGCAACAGGACGTTGAAGACGTCCGGATGGGCTTTCTCGATCTCGTCGAACAGGATGACCTGATAAGGCCGCCGCCGGACGGCTTCGGTCAGAACGCCACCTTCCTCATAACCGACATAGCCCGGAGGCGCGCCGATCAGGCGGGCCACCGCGTGCTTTTCCATGAATTCGCTCATGTCGAGCCGGACCATTGCCGTTTCGTCGTCGAACAGGAATTGCGCCAGCGCCTTGGTCAACTCGGTCTTGCCCACGCCGGTCGGGCCCAGGAACATGAACGAGCCGATCGGCCGGTTGGGATCCTGCAAACCGGCGCGCGCCCGGCGCACCGCCCGCGAAACGGCTTCAACCGCTTCACGTTGGCCGATGACCCGCCTGGCCAACTCGTCTTCCATCCGCAGCAGCTTGTCGCGTTCGCCTTCGAGCATCTTGTCGACCGGCACCCCGGTCCAGCGCGACACCACCTGGGCAATATGGTTGGGGGTCACCACTTCCTCGACCATCTCGGTGCCGGACGCTTCATGACTTTCCGCTTCTCCCAGACGCTTTTCAAGGTCAGGGATCACGCCATAGGCCAGCTCGCCAGCGCGGGCCAGATCGCCCTTGCGCTGCGCAAGTTCCAATTCGGTCCGGGCCTGGTCGAGCTGTTCCTTGAGCTTTGTGCCTCCGGCCAGCCGCTCTTTTTCCGTCAGCCAGCGCTGGGTCAGCGCGTCCGATTCTTCTTCCAGACCAGCAAGCTCGGCTTCAAGCCGCGTCAGGCGGGTCCGTGAGGCATCATCCTCTTCCTTTTTCAGCGCTTCGCGCTCGATCTTGAGCTGGATGATGCGGCGATCGAGTTCGTCGAGCGCCTCAGGCTTGGAATCCACCGCCATGCGCAGCCTTGCCGACGCCTCGTCCATCAGGTCGATGGCCTTGTCGGGCAAAAAGCGGTCGGTGATGTAGCGGTTCGACAGCATCGCCGCGGAAACCAGTGCCGAATCGGAAATGCGTACCCCGTGGTGGAGTTCGTATTTCTCCTTGAGCCCGCGCAGGATCGAAATGGTATCTTCGACCGTCGGTTCGCCCACATAGACAGGCTGGAACCGCCGGGCCAGCGCCGCGTCTTTTTCCACGTGCTTTTTGTATTCATCGAGGGTGGTTGCACCCACGCAATGGAGTTCGCCGCGCGCCAGTGCAGGCTTGAGCAGGTTCGAGGCATCCATCGCCCCGTCGGCCTTCCCGGCCCCCACCAGCGTATGCATCTCGTCGATGAACAGGATGATCTGACCCTCGGCGGCCTGCACTTCGTTGAGGACCGCCTTCAGCCGCTCCTCGAACTCGCCACGATATTTGGCCCCTGCAATCAACGCGCCCATGTCGAGCGCGAGCAGGGACTTGTTCTTGAGCGATTCGGGAACGTCGCCATTGACGATGCGCAGCGCGAGCCCTTCGGCGATGGCGGTCTTGCCCACCCCCGGCTCGCCGATCAGAACGGGATTATTCTTGGTGCGTCGGCTGAGCACCTGAATGGTGCGCCGGATTTCCTCGTCGCGCCCGATCACCGGATCGAGTTTGCCCTCGCGCGCGTCCTCGGTCAGGTCGCGGGCATACTTCTTGAGGGCGTCATAGGTGTTTTCCGCGCTCGCCGAATCGGCTGTGCGCCCTTTGCGAATCGCTTCGATAGCCGCGTTCAGCCCATTGGCGGTCACCCCGGCCGATGCCAGGATCTTTCCCGCGTCCGTATCCTTTTCGATCACCAGCGCGAGCAACATGCGCTCGACGGCGACATAGCTGTCCCCTGCCTTGTCGGCTGCGGTCTCGGCAGTCTCGAACACCCGCGCCAATTCGCGCGAGAGATAGATCTGCCCGTTGTCACCGGACACCGAAGGCATCTTGCGCAGTCCTTCTTCGACGCCCGTGCGAACCGCCTGCACATTGCCTCCGGCGCGCTCGATCAACCCCGAGGCCATGCCTTCGGGATCGTCCACGAGAACCTTGAGGATATGCAGGGGTGAAAACTGTTGATGGCCCCGCGAAAGGGCCAATTGCTGCGCGCTCTGGATGAACCCGCGCGTCCGCTCGGTATATTTTTCAATATTCATCGCTTCAACTCTCCTAGTCTGGCGCGCTGCCTCCGCCCGCTGGCGCGGCACAAGGGCAACGCCCGAAGCGTTGGTTTGGCTGCCAGATCGACCCTGGTGCGGCGCCGACCCGACTGTCTTTTGGATATGTAGGTACGATTGGAAAAACAAAAAGACCGGGCAAAGGCCCGGTCTTGAAAATTATCTTCGATACTGCCGTTCTATTCGGCTGCCGCTTCCCGGCCTGCCGTCAGAAACGCCGGCAACTCCGGTGCCGCTTCGGCCTCTTCATCGGCCTTCTTGCGACGCGGACGGCGCACCCGCTTGGGCGCTTCCTCTTCCGCAGCAGCTTCCGCCGCCGGAGCAGCCTCGGTCTCTTCGGCCTTTACCGGCTCTGCGCCCTCAGCGGCAGTTTCGGCCTCGGCTTCGACCCGCTCGCGACGCGGACGGCGCTGACGCCGGGGGCGCTCGGTCTGTTCGTCAGCGGTATTGGCTTCCGCTTCGCCAGCTTCGGCGGCCACGGTCGTCTCCGACACTCCGTTGGTCACGCCGGTATCGGTCTCATCGCCGTCGTCATCCTGCACGGAGTCGCTGGCATGATCCTGCCGGGGCTGGAACTGGGTCTGCGCCGCAAGAATGATACGGAAATAGTGTTCGGCGTGCTGAAGGTAGTTTTCAGCCATCACATTATCGCCCACCGAAGTGGCATCGCGCGCCAGCTGGACGTACTTTTCCGCAATATGGGCCGCATTGCCGCGGATTTTGATGTCCGGGCCGTTGCTTTCGTAATTGCGTGACAAGGGATTGCCGCCACCGCCCCGCCGCTGATTGCTGTTATTATTGTTATTGCTGCGGCCGCGCGAACGCTGCTTGTTGTTCTGTTGATTTGGTCTCATCTGCTCGCTTCAACACGTTCCGTGAAGGTATGCGCTCGAAAAGGGGCCGTTGCCGCAAAATCCTTGATGCGGCTGGCAGGACACAGCGATCACGAAGCCCATCGCAGGGCTCGCGCTGTGCCGATCGCTCTCTCTGGTTTCCCCAAAAAGGCTGTGTGATCTCCGATCCTGTCGCTGCGAGACCGGTCCTGTTCAAGGAGCGGTTCCACTGTCGGCTTAGTGCCGCCGATGTCAGGTGGGGTCCACCGCGATGACCAGGCACCGCGTCAGCAGGGGCAACCTAACCGCATATCCTTCCGTTTCCAAGAAAAATATTGGCCTGCCGCAAAAACGCCCTGCGCTGTGTCATTTCTGCGCCCGGGCGGTGACCATGCGGTCATGTCCCGCAAGGTCCTTAGCGATCGCGATGTCGGAAAAACCCGCCGCTTGCAGCAGCCTTTCTACCAATTGGCCCTGATCGAATCCTATTTCAAGGGCGAGGACGCCATTTTCCCTCAGATGCCCGGAAGCTTCCGCCGCAAGGATGCGATAGGGAGCGAGCCCATCCTCCCCCCCATCGAGCGCCATTACCGGATCGAAATCCCGCACCCCGGTCTCCAGATCGGCAATCACCGCGCTGGCGATATAGGGCGGATTGGAAACGATCAGATCGAACCGCTCATTGCCGACCGGCGCGAACCAGTCGCCTTGCCGGGCACCGAACCGGTCGCCCACGCCCAGTGCTTCGGCGTTGGACCGCGCCTGATCGAGCGCCAGTTCGGAAATATCGACCCCCACCCCGCTCGCCTCCGGCAGCGCATCGAGCAGCGCCAGGACGATACACCCGGTGCCCGTTCCCAGATCGAGAATGCGGGGGGCATGCCGCTCGCGCAACGTGGCGATTCCGAAATCGACCAGCATCTCGGTTTCCGGACGCGGCACCAGCGTGGCTGCATTCAGCCCGAAATCCAGCCCGTAAAATTCCTGCACCCCCCTGATCCGCGCCACCGGCTCCCCGGCAACCCGCCGCAGCGCAAGCGCTTCCAGCGCTTCGGTCTTTTCCGCCGGAAAGGGATCAGGCTCCGAAGCAATGAGACCGGTGTCATCGAGCCCAAGCACGTGCCGCGCCAGCAACCGGGCATCGAGCGCGGCGGTTTCGATTCCTTCCACGACAAACCGATCCCGGAGCCCGCGCCAGGTCTGGCCAAGGGTCGCCATTACGCGCCCCCGTGCCTGTGCGTTGCCACTATCAGTTTCCCTGCTCCATATCGGCGAGCTGCGCCGCCTGATTCTCGGTGATCAGCGCATCGATGATTTCATCGAGCCCGTCCCCGGCGATGATCTGGGGCAGCTTGTAGAGGGTCAGGTTGATCCGGTGGTCGGTCACCCGTCCTTGCGGGAAATTATAGGTGCGGATACGTTCCGAGCGATCGCCGGACCCCACCTGGCTCTTGCGGCTTTCGGCCCGCTCCGAGGACGCCTTTTGCTGGCGCTCGTCAAACAGCCGCGCGCGCAGCACCTTCATGGCGTTGGCCCGGTTCTGGTGCTGGGATTTTTCCGCCGAGGTCACCACGATGCCGCTGGGAATATGGGTGATGCGCACCGCCGAATCGGTGGTGTTGACGTGCTGCCCCCCGGCGCCCGAGGCGCGCATGGTATCGATGCGAATATCTTCGGGCCGGATTTCGATGTCGATATCCTCGACTTCCGGCAAAACCGCAACCGTGGCCGCCGACGTGTGAATGCGGCCCGACCCTTCCGTATCGGGCACCCGCTGCACGCGGTGCACACCCGATTCATATTTGAGCTTGGCGAACACCCCGACCCCGGAGACGTTGGCGACGATTTCCTTGAACCCGCCCGCGTCCCCTTCCGAGGCTTCCATGACGTTGACCTTCCAGCCCTGGCTTTCCGCGTAGCGCTGATACATGCGGAACAGATCGCCCGCAAACAGCGCCGCTTCGTCGCCGCCGGTCCCCGCCCGCACTTCCAGAATCGCGCTTTTTTCGTCCGCCGCGTCGCGAGGCAACAGCAGGATGCGGATGTCCTGGGTCAGCGCCTCGATCTGCTCCTTGAGCTCGGTAATCTCTTCCTGAGCCAGTTCGGCCATGTCCTTGTCGCCCGAGCGCGCCAGTTCCTCAGCCCCCGCCAGGTCCGACTGCGCCACGCGAAACGCCCGCACCTTCTCCACCATCGGCGAAAGTTCGGAATATTCCTTGGAGAGCCTGACATATTCGTCCGGATCGGGACTCCCGGACATGGCCGCTTCGATGGAATCAAAGCGGCGTTCGAGAGCGTCGAGCTTGTCTGTGGGCAAGGATGCCATGGATTACGTCCGGTCGGAGAGGATGGCTACAGGGAGATCGAGTTGCGTTCGGCGAACGCAGTGAGCAATTCGCGGGCCGAGCCATCGGTTTCGCCATTATCAAGATAATCGCTCATTTCAGCCCGCAGCGCTGCGAGGTCAAGCCCGAGCACCATTTCCTTGATCGGGCCAACCGAGGACGACCCCATCGACAATCGCGTCATCCCGATCGCCAGCAGCGCCATGGCTTCGACGGCCCGCCCGGCAAGTTCGCCGCACATGGTCACCGGCTTGGAGTATTTTGCCGCCGCATCGACGATCAGTTTCAGGGCACGGAGCCGGGGTCTTGCGATCGCATCATAATTGCGCGCCACCCGCGGATTGGCCCGGTCAGCCGCCGTCAGGAACTGGATCAGGTCATTGGACCCGATCGAGACGAAATCGGTCTCCGGTAGCAAACGGTCGAGCTCGAACAGCAGCGAGGGCACCTCGATCATCGCCCCGATCTCAAGCGATTCCGGCTGCGCAAACCCCAGACGCGGCAGGCGCTCCACCTCGCGCAAGATGAAGCGCTTCACCTTGAGAAACTCGACGGTTTCCGTGACCATCGGCACCAGTATCCGAAGTGATCCGCCATTGGCCGCCTGCAGCAGCGCCCGGGTCTGGGTGCGCAGCAGTGCCGGGCGGTCGAGCGCCAGGCGCAACGCGCGCCATCCCATGGCCGGGTTCTCCTCGGCCATCGAGCGCATATAGGGCACCACCTTGTCGCCGCCGATATCGAGCAGCCGGAAAACGATGGGCTTGTCCCCGGCCAGCCGCATGGCCTCCGAATAGAGCTCCACCTGGTCGCTCACCCGCGGCATTTTCGATGCGATCATGAATTGCAGTTCGGTGCGGAACAGCCCGATGCCCTCGGCCCCGGTCTCTTCCAGCGTCGGCAGGTCGGCCAACAGCCCCGAATTGTGCAGCAGCGTGATCCTGGTCCCGTCGCGCGTCACTGATGGCGTATCGCGCAGCGCCGCATAATGGGCGCGCCGCTTGGCCGAAAGCCGCACCTTGTCGATGAAGGTCGCCTCGACATCGGGCGTCGGGCGCAGATGCACGGTGCCGCTATAGCCATCGACGATGATATCATCGCCATCCTCGCTCATCGAGACGACGTTTTCCGCCTGCCCGACCGCGACCAGCCCCACCGAACGGGCGACGATGGCGACGTGTGCGGTTGCCGCCCCATCTTCGAGCACCACGGCCCTCAGCTTGGTGCGATCGTATTCGAGCAGTTCCGCCGGCCCCATGTTGCGCGCCACCAGAATGGCGTTGTCGGGCAGTTCTTCGCCAAGGGCCGTGCCGTTGCCGATCAGGATACGCAAGAGCCGGTTGGCCAGATCGTCGAGATCGTGCAGGCGTTCGCGAATATAGGGATCGGTCTGGCGCATCATGCGCGCCCGCGTGTCGTTCTGCACCCGCTCGACCGCTGCCTCGGCGGTCAGCCCCGAATCGATAGCCTCCTCGATCCGGCGCACCCAGCCCCGGTCATGGGCGAACATGCGGTAGCTTTCGAGAATTTCCCGGTGGTCAGACGGTATCTGCATATCGCCGGTGGCCAGCATGTCGTCAATCGACACCCGCATGGTCTCCAGCGCCGCCTCCAACCGCTGCTTTTCCTCGTCCGAATCATCGGCGACGAAATTGGCCACCACCACACGGGGGTCATGGAGCACCACCTGCCCGAGCGCGATGCCTTCGGAAAATGCCACACCCTCGAACATGCGCGGACGGCGCACATCGATATCGGAGCCCGGCTTGATCAGCGCATCGAAATCGGCGGTCGAGATCATCTCAGCCAGCAGCGTCGCCGTGGTCAGCAGCGCCTCGATCTCGTCCTCACCATAGGCCCGGCGCTCGGAATTCTGCACCACCAGAACCCCAAGCGTCTGCCCGGCCCGCAGAACGGGGACCCCGAGAAAGGAAAAGAACGGGTCTTCCCCGGTTTCGGGCCGATAAGCGAAGGCGGGATGCTCGGGCGCGTTTTGCAGACTGAGCGGTTCGGCCTCGGCGGCGATCAGACCGACCAGCCCCTCGCCGAGCCGCAACGTGGTGACATGGACCGCGTCGGCCCGCAGCCCGTGAGTAGCAAACAGCTCAAGCTGGCCATCGTCGCGCAGCACATAGAACGAGCACACGTCGGTGCGCATGTTCTCGGCGATCAGATCAACGATCTTGTCGAGCCTTTGCTGGCTGGCCAGCGGCTCGGCCATGGTCTCGCGCAGCTTGCGCAACAGAACCCGCGGTCCGCCAATCGCTGTAACCATCAAAGCTCGCCCGGCGGAAATCCGCCTTTTGGAGAAGGATCAATCCGAGAAGGTCCGGCGCGCCCGTCGGGGACCGGCCTCCCGTCCTGCCCCTTGCGCCGCCGCGCGCTCACTCCTCGCTCTTGTCCAGACCGTAATAGGTATGGAGCGCGCGAACTGCAAGCTCCGCATACTCTTCGTCGATCAACACGGATGTCTTGATTTCAGACGTGGTGATCAACTGGATGTTGATTCCCTTCTCGGAAAGCGCCCGGAACATCGCGGCGGCAACCCCCGCATGCGAGCGCATGCCCACGCCGACAACCGAAATCTTGGCGCCACCCTTGGAGCCGGAAATCGACTCATATTCCAGTTCTGGCGTCGATTTGAGAACTTTTAGCGCCCGATCGAATTCAGTGTCAGGAATGGTGAAGGTGATGTCGGTGGTCTGCCCGTCGTCGGAAATGTTCTGGACGATCATATCGACGACGATCCGCGCATCGGCCAAAGGTCCGAACACCGAAGCGGCGACACCGGGCTTGTCCTTGACCTTGCGCAAGGTGATCTTGGCTTCGGCCCGCGCAAGGGTCACACCCGAAACGATCTGCTTTTCCATGATCTCTTCCTCATCGCACACCAGCGTGCCGGCCTGGCCCCATTTGCTGCCTGGAGCATCGCCCGCCAGCGGGTCCTCGAAACTTGAACGCACCACCATCCGCACGCCCTGCGCCATGGCCAGTTCCACTGATCGGGTCTGGAGTACCTTGGCGCCCAGCGATGCCATTTCCAGCATTTCTTCAAAGCTCACCCGCTCAAGCCGCTTAGCCTTGGGCGCGATGCGGGGGTCGGTGGTATAGACCCCGTCCACGTCGGTATAAATATCGCAGCGCGTCGCCTTGACGGCGGCGGCGACCGCCACAGCACTGGTGTCTGATCCACCGCGCCCCAGCGTTGTGATGCGTCCCTTGTCGGAAATGCCCTGGAACCCGGTGACGACCGGAACCCAGCCCGACGACAGGCGCTCATCGAGATTGGCGGGATCGACATCGAGGATGCGCGCCGAGCCGTGCGTATCGTCGGTCTTGATCGGCACCTGCCATCCGGCATAGGAGCGCGACTGGATGCCCATTTCCTGCAACACGATGGCCATCAGCCCCGCGGTGACCTGTTCACCCGAGGCAACCACGGCGTCATATTCGCGGGCGTCGTGCATGGTGGCAGCTTCCGTGCACCAGCCGACGAGCTCATTGGTTTTGCCTGCCATCGCGGAAACGACGACAGCAACCTCGTTGCCGGCATCGACCTCGCGTTTGACGTGCAGAGCCGATTGCCGGATCCGCTCGATATTGGCGACAGAGGTGCCGCCGAATTTCATCACAATACGCGCCATAACGCCGTCCTGAACCTTTGGGTACTCCCAGCCGTAACGGACCGTACGGTTGTCGCGCGGTGAGTGCCACAAACTCCACGGGCTGGCAATACGGATCGTGGGGGCGCGCGGCCATGCCGCGCTTGACTTGGAGCCGGTCTGGCCTCACCTGTTGGCCGCATTGGCAGCAAGGAGCCCGCGATGAGCACCATCAGCCCCGAAGAAATCGGCAAGTTCCACGCCATGGCCGCCGAATGGTGGGACCCCAACGGCAAGTTCCGCCCGCTGCACAAATTCAATCCCGTGCGCCTTGGCTATATCCGCGAGCAGGTCCTCTCCCATTTCGGCCGCGACGGCAGCGCCATGCGCCCGTTCGAGGGCCTGCGGATTCTCGATATCGGCTGTGGCGGCGGCTTGCTGTGCGAACCCATTGCGCGGCTGGGAGCCGATGTGGTGGGGGCCGACGCTGGCGAGCAGAACGTGCGGGTCGCCGCGCTCCATGCCGAACAGTCCGGCCTTGCCATCGATTACCGCGCCACCACCGCCGAAGCGCTCGCCGCATCCGGTGAGCAGTTTGACGTGGTGCTCAACATGGAAGTGGTCGAGCACGTCGCCGATGTACCGCTTTACCTCGAAAGCTGCGCCACTCTGGTCAAACCGGGCGGGCTGATGTTCGTCGCCAGCATCAACCGCACCGCGCGCGCCTATGCCCTGGCGATTGTCGCCGCCGAGCGCATCCTGCGCTGGCTGCCCCGCGGGACCCATGATTACGAAAAACTGGT
The DNA here is from genome assembly GCF_035555455.1 of Pelagibacterium sp. GTDB lineage: Bacteria > Pseudomonadota > Alphaproteobacteria > Rhizobiales > Devosiaceae > Pelagibacterium. The sequence continues at coordinate 12,040 of NZ_DATMGM010000029.1, forward strand.
TACCCCCGAAGAGATCACCTCGATCACGTCCCGCCACGGCCTGCTGACTATCGACCGCACCGGCGTCAGCTTCAATCCGCTGAAAAACCAGTGGGACCGCAGCCGCGACATGGCCGTCAACTACATGCTGTTGCTGGAGAAGCCTAACCGCTAGGATTGTGTGGCTTGGGGGGAGCCAATGAGCCTAATTCACAACGAACGCATAAAGCTGCTTGCCAGTGCGATTGATCGCGCATCCACCGCATGCATCGTTGTAGGCCTTCTGACGCCCTTGGTTTCAGGCTCGATCGTAGCCGATTGGTACACCGTCGCCAGTGTCGGCGTTTGGCTTTCGATGGCTTTGATCTTACATTGGGCTGCCAACCGCATTTTGGGAAGGCTGAATCAATGACCGGATTTCAGATCTTCTATATGTTCGTTCTACCGGTTCTGATCGGCATCGCAGGATGGGTCATCGTTCTGCTTTACGAACACCTCGACAAAACCACCCCTCCCGGCGAGTAGCCCCGCCTCAGTTATGCTCGTCCGGCAGGCGCGGCAGGGGCATGAACTCGATGCCTTCGTCGGCAAGGCTGGTCACCTCATCGCGTGTCGCCTCACCATAGATTCCGCGCGCTTCGGCTTCCTCGTAGTGAATCTTGCGCGCTTCCTCGGCGAACTTGTCCCCCACATAGTCGGCTTCGGCGGTCATCTTGCGCCGCAGCGTCCGCATGGCATCGACAAATTTGGCGTGCTCGGGATGGCCGGCTGCGAATGACACCTTGTCGCCCCCGGTCGACACCGCCGGGGCCATAAGCGCTTTTTCCACCTTGGTGGAATTGCAGATCGGACAGGTCAGAATGCCCTGTTCGGCCTGAGCGTCATAGGCAGCCGCATTGCGGAACCAGGCGTCGAACTGGTGCCGGGCCTCGCAGGTCAGCGTGTACTGGATCACCCTTCAATCCTCACAGGTAGTGTGAACTCCCGCCCATTGGCGAGCGCAGGCACCCTGTGCCGCGCTGAAGTCACAGCGTCAAGGTCGAGCCGGGCCACCACCAGCCCCGGCTCATCGTGGTCAGCCTCCGCGATCACCTCGCCCCAAGGCGATACGATCAGCGAATGCCCGTATGTGGTCCGCCCGTTCTGATGCTGCCCACCCTGCGCCGCTGCCAGAATATAGCATCCCGTTTCAATCGCCCGCGCGCGCAGCAGCACATGCCAATGCGCCTCGCCCGTGGGAACGGTGAAAGCGGCCGGAACCGCAATCATCTGCGCCCCGCCCTGCGCCAGCGCCCGATACAACCCGCCGAACCGCACATCATAGCAGATGGTCAGTCCCAGAACGGCCCCTCCGACCCCGGCCAGAACCGCATCAGCGCCGCCGCTATAGGTGGCGCTTTCCCGATAGGCTCCGCTCCCCGGCACGTCGGCATCGAACAGATGGATCTTGTCATAGGTCGCGACAATCGCGCCCGCAGGGTCGAACAGCACCGAGCGGTTGGCATAGCGCCCGTCAGCGAGCGCCACAGCCAGCGAACCGACATGCAGATAAACCGCGTTCTCGCGCGCGATCTGGGCAAGGTGCGCAACCGATGGATTGCCGTCCCATGGCCTCGCCTGCTCAGCCAGCCCGGAACGGTTCTCGGCAAACACCACGCTCATTTCCGGTGTCTGCACATAGGTTGCCCCTGCCATACGCGCCTCGGCGGTCCACCGCGCGATCTCGGCCAGATTGGCCTCAGCGTCGGTCCCCGAATTCATCTGCACGAGGGCGACGGTAAGGGTCACGCGGCGCCTTTGAGCAGCGGGTCGAGCTTGCCTTCGCGCTCCAGGGCCGCCATGTCGTCATAGCCGCCCACATGGGTGTCGCCGATGAAAATCTGGGGCACCGTGCGTCGGCCCTTGGCACGCTGGGTCATCGCCGCGCGCAAATGCGGGTCAAGCACGATGACCTCCTCGAACGCCACGCCCTTGTCCGCCAGCAATGCCTTTGCAGCATGGCAATAAGGACAGGTTGGCGTGGTATAGATTTCAACCTTCTGCATTTGGTTTTCTTCACTCCAGACAAGGTGAGGCCGTTATACTGTCATATCGGCATCGAAGACAACGCGGGCAAAACTGAGCACATCCACATGCCCCGCCCCGGCCCGCTTGAGCACTTTCACCGCCGCGGAGACCGTGGCCCCGGTGGTCAGCACGTCATCGACCAGAACCACCCGCTTTTCGCGCAGTTGGGCCACTCGCCGCGCATCCGCCCGAAACGCCCCTTCGACGTTGCGGGCCCGTTGGCCGGCATTCAGGCCCACTTGCTGTACAGTCGGGCGGTGTCGAACGATCAGATCGGTACTGACGGGGGTTTTTGCAACCCTTGCGATGGCCCGCGCCAGTTCTGCTGCCTGATTGTAGCGCCGCGACAACTGCCGCCCGCGATGCAGCGGCACCGGCACCAGCACCGCGTCCGGCCCGAGCAATTCATGGCCCGCCGCCGCCATCATCCGTCCGCAAAACAGCGCAATCTCCGGCCTGTCTGAATATTTCATCATCGACACCAGCTTGCGCGCCAGATCGGTATAGGCCACCGCCGAGCGCCCGCGCTCGAAGGGCGGCGGATTGGCGATGGCCTGCACAGACCACGCCCCCTCTCCCATATCGGTGGCAAAGGGCAGCCCCAGCCGGGGACAAAGCGGCGTCGAAATCGGCACCAATTGCCGCCAGCATTGAGGACATAGCCCATCCGGCGTCGCCACCGCGTCCGAACACACAAGGCATACCGGTGGAAAGGCCCGGTCCAACACCTCTGAACCCAACGCAACAAAGGCGGCGCGCAGCTGGCTGGCCCGCTTCATCCACTGGGTTTTGACAAGCCCGGCTTCGCTCTTCATAACAGCCCGATTATTGCACTTCCCGCCACCGCGCGCCATATCAGGCCCATCATGACAACGCCACCGCTCGTCTTCGATCGCCCCCGTATTGCGGCCAATCTGGCCCGGCGAAATGGCGCTCCCGATTTCATCACTGACCTGGTAGTGGCCGACCTCGCCGACCGCCTGGTGCCGATCACGCGCCGGTTCGAACGGGCGCTGGTGCTTGGCCCCGATCCGCGCCTGCTACCGCAAATGGCGCAGTCGGCAAATGGCCCCATCGCTTTCACGCCCATGTCGACGCTGCTCGCTGTGGACGGCTTTGCTCACGCCGATCCCGAGCACCTTATGCTGCCGCACACCGACTACGATCTCATCGTCTCCCTGCTCGATCTGCAAACCGTCAACGACGTGCCCGGCTTTCTCGACCGGCTCCGCCGTCATCTGGCCCCGGACGGACTACTGCTCGCCGCCGCCATCGGGGGGAAAACACTGACCGAACTTCGCGATGCGTTCCTCGCCGCCGATGTCGAAATCCTCGGCGGCGTGTCCCCGCGCGTCGCGCCGATGATCGACGTTCGCGATGCCGGAGCCCTGTTGCAACGCGCAGGCTTTGCCCTGCCTGTGGCCGATCTTGAAACTCACACCGTGCGCTATGGCTCGCCGCTCGCCCTGTTCGACGAATTGCGGGGGCTGGGCGCAACCAACCCGCTTCTGGCCCGCGATACGCGCCTCGTCACCCCGCGCCATCTGATGCGCGCTGCCGAACTCTATGCCGAGCGGTTTTCCGACGCCGATGGCCGGGTGCGCGCCACCCTCGAAATTCTCTGGCTGTCAGGCTGGGCACCGCATGAAAGCCAGCAAAAACCGCTCCGCCCCGGATCGGCAACCACCAGCCTGCGCGAGGCGTTAGGGGACAAGTCGTAAACCTGACCGAGAGCAGCGCCCCGCATCCCTTTCTTCCTTCTCCCCTCGTGGGAGAAGGTGGCCGCGAAGCGG
>NZ_DATMGM010000030.1:0-47550 GCF_035555455.1 Pelagibacterium sp.
CGCGTCTTCCCGCTCTTTATTGACTCAGCGCAACCGCTTGTCGTTTAATCGGTCAAGGCCAGTGTGCGGCCCGGGCGGCTGTGCCCGGCAAACGGGTGGCGATCCGAGGCTTTGCCGCGATAACCGATCCACCGCCGCGCCCCGCAAGGCCACAGGGAGCATGTGCGATGAAACTCTTGCTTGCCGTCGATATTGCCGATCGCGTGCGCGACGCTCTTTCAGGCCGCCGCACCATCGACTTCGACACGGAAGCCCGCGCCCTGCTGGCCCGCCATCCCGAGGCCCACGTCACTGTCGACGACATAATCGTCACCATGCGCCACGAGATGCGCGCTCCCAGACCGCAAGCTACGCCCCCTGAATCGCAGTGACCTTGAGGATTTCGATGTCCTCGGTCCGGCCTCCGGCTTCAAATTCCACACTTTCCCCCGCCTCGGCCTCGTCGAGTGCCCGTGCCAGCGGCGCGGTCCACGCCAAATAGCCCGTGGCCGGATCGGCTTCATCTTCGCCCACGATGCGCAGCACCTGCTGTTTCCCCGCGCGCAGAAGCGTCACCTCGGCTCCGAACCCGACACTGGCGTCGCCCGGCGCGCGCTCGATGATCTGCATGGAGGCCCGGCGGTTTTCCCAATAGCGCAGGTCGCGCTGGGCAAGCTCTTCGTCCGCCCCCGAAAGGCCCGGCAGTGCGCGGGTCAGCCGCTCAATCTTGGCTTCGATGAGGCTTGCCCCGCGTTTGGTCACCAGATTGGGCGCAGCGCTGATCGGCCGCTCCGGCGTCGGCGGTGGCGGCGCATCATCGATTTCCCTGACAAACGCACGGCTCATACCAATCCTCCCCGTCGCAGGCGACCCAGCTTTGCGGGGGCGCAATACCCTGTCGAAGCGCCCGGAGCGTGTCCCGGAACACCTGACCCATCTTGTCGGCAATACGCCCCGCGATTGCAAGCAGAGCCCCGAAAACGGCACACAATCGCCTTGCCAGTGCCCGCCGGTCGCCCCACTTCGCCGGTAACGAACCCGTGATCCGGTTGGATCGTCCATCTTCTGAACATGGGACCAGTCATGAAAAAACACCTGATGCTGCCTCTGGCGCTGATCGCCGCCGTCTCGATGGCCGCCTGTAGCCGCACCACCGATGCGCCCCAGGCCGATTTCGCCGCGCCGCCGCCGCCCGTCATCGATCCTGCGGCCCCTGCCGCGGTGTCGAGCGACACACTGCCGCCGCTCGAACCGGGTCTCTGATCCCGGTTGTCGGTTTCGTGCCCCGCCCCGGCGGGGTGCGCCCATGGGGAACCCGATGTCCCCTCCAGCGGTTAGCCTGTGCAGCACTATCGGGAGCGAACGTCATGGACAGCAAACTCATTCACAGCGCCGACGGTGCCCAGACCTATGCGGTCATTCTGGAAACCGGCGATGAAGTCATGGCCTGCCTCAAGAGTTTCGCCGCTGAAAAAGAATTGCGCGCCGCCAGTTTCAAGGCCATTGGCGCCCTGTCGCGCGCCACGCTGGCGTTTTTCGACTGGGAGGAAAAACGCTATCTCCCCATCGAGGTCGATGAGCAGGTGGAGGTTGCGTCCCTCACCGGCGATATCGCCCTTGGCCCGGACGGCAATCCCGCCATTCACGTCCATGCGGTTCTGGGCCGGCGCGATGGATCGGCCATGGCCGGGCATCTGCAAAGCGCCCTTGTCCGCCCCACCCTTGAAATCGTCCTTACCGAATCTCCCCTGCACCTGCGCAAGCGGTTTCATCCCGAGTCGGGCCTGGCCCTGATCGATCCCGACCTGTAACCGCCCGCCCGTTTGCCAGATTTTTTTCCACCCAACGGGGTTTTGCACCGGTCCACGGGCTGGCGCGATTTTTTCTTGTCTCTACACTGCAAGGCCGATGCTGTTTTGAGTCCGTCCTGCCGTCTGGAGAATAACGTTGCCCCGTGCATCGACCCTAGCCCCCTTCAAACACGATACATTCCGCAATCTCTGGTCCGCGACCCTGGCGTCCAATCTTGGGGGGCTGGTGCAGGGTGTCGGGGCCGGGTGGATGATGACCACCATTTCGGACTCCCACAATCTGGTGGCGCTGGTTCAGGGGGCCACCACCCTGCCCATCATGATCTTTTCGATCGCCGCCGGGGCCCTGGCCGACAATTTCAACCGCCGCCGCATCATGCTGGTCGCCCAGTCCCTGATGATGCTGGTCTCGTTCATCCTGGCCATCTTCACGTTTTTCGGCCTGCTCAGCCCCTGGCTGCTGCTCGGCTTCACCTTCCTCATCGGCTGCGGCACCGCGCTGCACAACCCGTCCTGGCAGGCGTCCATGGGCGATATCGTGCCGCGGTCCGATCTGCCCTCGGCCATCACCCTCAACAGCATGGGGTTCAACCTCATGCGCAGCGTCGGCCCGGCCGTTGGCGGGGCCATCGTTGCGATCGCCGGTGCGTTTGCCGCCTTCGCCTTCAACGCCATCAGCTATATCCCGCTGCTCATCGCCCTGTTCCGCTGGCAGCCGGACTATGCCAAGCAGACCCTGCCGCGCGAGCGGTTTGGCGGCGCGATGCTGGCCGGCGTGCGCTATGTCGCCATGTCGCCGCAACTGCTCACCGTTCTGTTCCGGGGTTTTGTGTTCGGGCTGGCCGCGATCAGCATTCTGGCGCTGTTGCCTTCGGTCGCCCGCGAATATGTCTCTGGCGGCGCGTTCACCTATGGCACCATGCTGGGCTGTTTCGGCGCCGGGGCCATTGGCGGCGCAATTCTCAACGCCCGCGTGCGCGAAAAATTCCCCAACGAGATCATCGTGCGGCTCGCCTGCATCGGTTTCGCGATCAGCTGCGCCGGTCTGGGCCTGAGCCGCGACGCGCTGTTCAGCCATCTGGCGCTCGTGCCAGCCGGGGCCTGCTGGGTGCTGGCACTGTCGCTGTTCAATGTCACCATCCAGCTGTCCACCCCGCGCTGGGTGGTTGGCCGCGCCCTTTCGCTCTATCAGACCGCCACCTTTGGCGGCATGGCCGCCGGCAGCTGGGTCTGGGGCTCGTTCGCTGACAGCTTTGGGCCCGACATCGCGCTTTTGGGAGCCGGTGCCGTTCTTCTGGGCTGCGCCGCCATTGGCCTGAAATTCGCCCTGCCCGAATTCAGCGACGTCAATTTCGATCCCTCCGACAGCTTTCACGAGCCGACCCTGCGCGTCGATATCCGCCTGCGCAGCGGCCCTATCGTGGTCAAGATCGACTACAGCATTGCCGAGGAGGACATTCCCGCTTTCCTCGCCGTCATGGCCAAGCGCCGCCGCATCCGCATCCGCGACGGCGCGCGCCGCTGGACGCTTTTGCGCGATCTGGAACGCCCCGATATCTGGTCGGAGAGCTATCACGTCCCCACATGGGTTGATTACATCCGCCACCAGCAGCGGCGCACCAAGACCGATGCGGAAAACTCAAAACTCCTGCTCGATCTGCATCAGGGCACCGAACCCCCGCGCGTCCGCCGCATGATCGAGCGCCAGACCGCCCCCCTTGTTGAGGACATTTCCCCCCGCCAGCACCCGGATCTGTTGTGACGCAATAACCATCACGCCGCCCCAAACGGATCACCACACCACCATATTCGTGCGCGATGATATCCTGTCCGACCAAGCGGGATTGTCAGCGTGCACGAGCTTCGCATTGCCCATCTGCATTATGATCCGGCCACCGGCCTGGTGTCGTTCGCTGCGAGCGTGAGCGATGACGCGGGCTCGACCACAATCGCCTCTTATGCCATCGCCGCCCCCGCTGCCCGAAGCGAACGGCAATTGCGCAAACTGGTCGCGCGGCGCGTGCGCGAATTGATGGCGCTGCCCTCGCTTTCGGGCAAACCGGTGTCCGGCCCCCACTGAAACCGGCTAAGCACCGGAAAATTCCCGCTTCCCTTGATTTGGGTCAACGTGCAACCCTTGCCGATGCGCTTTGATATCCAAAAGCCAAAGCAGGAGAAATCGATGTACAAGCATATCCTCATCGCCACCGATGGTTCGGAACTGTCCACCAAGGGCCTCGATCACGGATTGAAGCTGGCCAAGCAGCTCGGTGCCAGGGTCACCGTGGTCACCGTCACCGACATGTGGGCCGCCGGCGCGCTTGCCACGGCAGGAGCGACCGCGATCGCCGAATACGACGCCGCGATCCGCGCTACGGTCAAGGATATCCTCGCTGAGGCCAAGCGCTTTGCCGATGAAACCGGCGTCGAGTGCGAGACAAAGCACATCCCCAACCGCTATGCGGCTGATGCCATTGTCGAAACCGCGCAGGACATCGGCGCTGACCTGATCGTCATGGCCTCCCACGGCCGCCGCGGCATCCGCAAGATGCTGCTCGGCAGCCAGACCACCGAAGTGTTGACCTCCAGCACCGTCCCGGTCCTCGTCGTTCGCTAAACGCTTTATAATCAAGCGCTTGAGCGCAAACCTCGATCTTTTGATTCACCCAACCGCGCCGCCCGATCCTTGCCGGTGCGCGTCTGGGCGCGTCAAGCTGTAGCGCCCCCTCATCCGTCTCGTCCTACGGACGATCCCCCTTTTCCCCTTGAGGGACTTCGAGGCGATAGCGCAGCCACAAATAGCTCCAGTGGAGCGATTTGAGACGAAGAAGGGTCGGGGATGAGGGGTGCGCTGAGCCCGATCTCTGCCGGTTACTGGATCCCGGATCAGGTCCGGGATGACAGCGCTCGGGATTGGGCAACGTCAGGGAGCGACAGCTAAAATGACAGTGGTATGGAGATATCCGGGCGTGAAGGGCGGATTACAGGAGTTGGAGGCATGCGGCTGATCCCCGAGCATCCAAGTACCAGACAGCGACGCCGATCACGGCCCCCCGTTTCCCCACCCCCAACCTGTCACCCCGGACCCGATCCGGGGTCCAGTATGCTCAGAGCCAGAGACGAAGACCCCCGAGGTGCTGACGGCCAGCACTACCCCCAGCTCTCGCGCCGGCTGATAGCCACTATGATCAAGCGCTTAAGCGCAAGCCCTGCCCTTTTGAATCACTTAAACGCGCCGCCCGCATCCCCTTCCGGCGCGCTTCTTTCGCGCAGTCTTTGGCGTCGAAGCAACATCCCATCGCTGCCGGTTACTGGATCCCGGATCACGTCCGGGATGACAGCGCTCGGGATTGGGCAACGTCAGGGAGCGACAGCTAAAATGACAGTGGTATGGAGATGTCCGGGCGTGAAGGGCGGATTGGAGGCATGCGGCTGATCCCCGAGCATCCAAGTACCAGACAGCGACGCCGATCACGGCACCACGTTTCCCCACCCCCAACCTGTCACCCCGGACCCGATCCGGGGTCCAGTATGCTCCGTGATAGAGCTATGCCCGCGCCCCTAAAGCCCGCCCGCTGGCTCTTCCGCCTCCACGCGAGGATGCTCCAGCCTGTCACCGGCAGCCAATCCCAGTTCGGCAGAGCGTCCGCCGGCAATTTCCAGCACGAAGCGCACCGGCTGGCCCGATGGGATGCCGGTGCGGTCCATGGGAATGGCGTTTTCATGGATGCGAACGATCTCGCCATCCGCCTTGATGAACAGCATGTCGAGGGGGATCAGCGTGTTCTGCATCCAGAAGCTGGCCGGGCGTTCCTCGAAGAAATCAAACAGCATCCCGGCGTCCGGAGCCAGGTCTTCGCGGAACATCAGGCCCCGCGCGGTAGCTTCCGGCGTATCGGCAATCTCGATCGAAAATTGATAGCTCTCACTACCCGAATGGATGATCGCGATGTCTTCGCCGTCTTGCCCCGACGCGGGCAGAAAGGCGAAAGCCGAGATCAGCGCGGCGGCGAAAATTGTGCGAATGGCTGGCATTGATCCTGCCCCGTTTCTTGAGTCGGCAAAAGGCCTTGGCGGCGCTTCTGCCACCATTGCATCCAATCCGACAGGGGAAAAGTCCGCAACTGACCGTCCCCACCCTTTATCGCGGAATCAATGGATCAACCACCAGGATAACCGGGCGACATACGCCTCCGCAGCGCCCATAAGCCCGCGCAATGCCCACCACGAAAGAGCGTACCGCTCTGCGCGAGCCTACGCCACGGTGCTCCCGCACAGTCCAGCGAATTCCACCGCAAGAAAGAGGCATCCTGTTGCCGGGCGATTCCTGATCTGAAGGACCTAGCTCCCACACGTCATTTTATCGCGCTTCCCTTGCGCTGCGCGTTGCGGCCGCGCAGCCCCCTTCGCGCCAAAATTGAAAAACCCGTTCGGCTTTTCCCGGACGCGCCCAGAAACGCGCGCCTCCCCTCACCTGCAACGACGGCGCGTCAATGCGACGATGGCGCGTCGCCCCATCCATCGGGCCGGATTTCGGCGACCATCAGACCCTTGGGGCCGTCACCGTAGCGGGCGAGCACGAATTGGCCAGGGCGCAATTCGGTGATGCCGAAGCGGCGCAGCGTTTCCATGTGGATGAAGATGTCCGGGTGCCCGTCGCCCGCCGAGAGGAACCCAAATCCGCGCACGCGGTTGAACCACCGCACTTCCAGCCGTTCGAGCTTGGAGGTCGGCTCCACCTGCACATGGGTGCGGGCCTCGGGCATCTGTGCCGGATGGCGGGCCGTCGATTCGTCCATGGAGACGATGCGGAACGCCTGCAATCCGCCGGGACGGTTCAGCGCCTCGACCACAATGCGCGCGCCTTCATAGGCAGTCTGGTAGCCGTCGCGCCGCAGGCAGGTGACATGCAACAGCACGTCCGCCCCGCCCCCGTCGGGCACGATGAACCCAAACCCCTTGCCCGCGTCGAACCATTTGATGGTTCCCGCGAGTTCGATGACGTCGAGATCGCCTCCCGCCGCAGTCTGGTAGTCTTGTCCGGTCCCATGGGGGTGCGCATCGCTGCGCGTCTCCCCCTGAAGATGCGCTCCGGTGCCGGAAGTGTCTTTCGCCCCCATGCTCAACGCCTTTTCCACACACGGCCCCGCAGAATGCGGGTACTCTTTACAATCACTGGCAGTCTGGCCGATTCAAAAGCAAAAGTTAAGGACCATTCATCATTTTATTGACGACTATTAACCATATTGTCGCTCAATGTTGCATCATGGCGTCGCGGACGTCCGCATCTTGGCGTTTGCCGGGTGCTTCTGCTAGCGTTACCGCCTGCCCGTCGCCGCCATGCGTCGGGCCCTGATTCAGACAAGCCGGAGCCTTGGCCTTGAAATATCTTCACACCATGGTGCGCGTTTCCAACGTCGACGACAGCCTGCGCTTTTATTGCGAGGGGCTGGGTCTGGTGGAATCGCACCGCATCGAGAACGAAAAAGGGCGGTTCACGCTCATTTTCCTGCACGCCCCGGGCGATGAAAGCGCCAAGGTCGAGTTGACCTTCAACTGGGATCCCGAAGACTACACCGGCGGACGCAATTTCGGGCATCTGGCCTATCGCGTCGACGATATCTATGCGCTCTGCCAGCACCTTATGGACATGGGCTACACCATTCACCGCCCTCCACGCGATGGTCACATGGCGTTCGTCAAGTCGCCGGACGGCATTTCCGTCGAGTTGCTCCAGGAGGGCAACCTCGATCCCCAGGAGCCCTGGGCCTCCATGGCCAACACCGGCACGTGGTAAACGGGTAACCGGACATTAACCACACAAATTGACCGGCGGTTAGGCAACCGCCGGTATTTTCATGTCCGTGGTTTGGGAGATCACCCCCAACGCGGAAGTGGTATTTATGCGGTTACTGTCCAGTCTGATCGTCATGGTGAGCCTTTTGGGCGCCTGCGCTCCGATGGCCATGTTCGCTTCGGGAAGCGGCACCGGTTACAACGGTTTGCGCACCGATTGGGGCACCTATGTCTCCCATTCCAATGTCAACGCCCTGTGCCTCTCACCCAAGCTGCGCCTGCTGATCTGGGATTTCGAGGGCCATTTCGGCAAGAAGGTCGTCATGAATTCGGGTTATCGCACCGCCTCGCACAACGCGTCGGTGGGCGGTGCCGAAGCCTCGCTGCACACCAAATGCATGGCTGCCGATTTCTACATTCCCGGCGTCCCCAAATCGCGACTCATCGATTATGCGCGCAATAACGGGCTGGTTGGCGGGCTTGGGTGCTATCCGGGGCAGAACTTCATCCACGTCGATGTGCGCGACCGCCCGAAAGGCAATCGCGGCCCGGTAACCTTCAGCGGCTGTTGATATCAAAAGATTTTTCCATTTAGGGTATTGCGCATTCTGCGGCTCGCCCCTATACACCCGTTCATTGGCTGAAACGCCCTAGGGAAAAGCTCTCCGAGCCTCCCACCGGCACCTCAGCATGGAGCGCCCTTCGTCTAGCGGTTAGGACGCCGCCCTTTCACGGCGGAAACACGGGTTCGATTCCCGTAGGGCGCGCCACTTTCTTCTCAAGTTTTCTGGTTGCCTTGGGCGGCGCGAGCCGATATCAATGCCGCCGATACATGATCGGGGCAGCCCTGCGGGACCTGCCGAAACGATCATCTGAGCTAGCGCCCTTCGTCTAGCGGTTAGGACGCCGCCCTCTCACGGCGGTAACACGGGTTCGAGTCCCGTAGGGCGCGCCATATTCCCATTTCCATCGATGATCGGCGCGGCCCGTCTTGCGAAACGGCGATTTGCGCGGCATCCTCGAATTGCCCTCACACAGAAGAGCCGCCGCTCCGATGGCGGTCTTGCCTATTGATGACCGAACCCGATCCTTCCGAAAAGAGCCACAAGACCAGCCGCCTGGGGGCCCTTCGCCATCTGCTGCACCCCCACCAGGTGCGCGATAGCCTCACGATCACCAGCCAGCCCTCGCTGCGCAATTCCGCGCTGGCCGGGCTGCAGGCCTCGATCACCGCCGGCATCGCCCTGCCCCTCATTCTGCTCTCGCCCTGGGCCGATCTCATCGGGTTTGGCGCGCTCGGGGCGCTGGTGGCGCTGTTCGGGCGATTCGCTCCGGCCCAGCAGCGCAATGGCATCGTGCTGCGCTGCGCCCTGCTGCAAACCCTTGCGGTGCTGGGCATGTCGGCTATTTCCTGGCTGGGCGTGCCCATCGAGATCCAGCTCGCCATTCTGGCGCTCAGCTGCGGGGCGTTCTTTTTTGCCACGGTCAGCGGCGGGTTCGGGGCGCCGGGCGCGCTGATCTTCGTTTTCGCCGCCGGCGCCGCCATGGCCCCCGCCGATTCGGTCTCGGTGGTGTTCGAGCGGACCGCCGCCACCGCCATCGTCGCCGCCTTGGGCTGGGTGGTGTGCGCGGCGACCGAACATTTCCGCCTGCGCGCCACCGAAACCCAGCTTTCCGGGGAAGCGACCCGTCCGCTCAACCATCGCCTGATGGCCGCTTTGCGTATCGCCATCGGCTCGGCGGTCGCCGTGTTCCTCAGCCACGCGCTGGGGGCCGATCACCCGGCCTGGGCGGCCATGGGCGCCGTCGCCGTGATGCAGGGCGCCCATCTTCACATCAGCATGGCCCGCGCGTTGCAACGCATGAGCGGCACGGTGGTGGGGGCCATCCTTGTCTGGGCCATCCTCACCCAGGAACCCTCGGTGTGGACAATCATCGCGCTGCTGCTGGTGCTGCAATTTGCCACCGAGCTGATCATCGGCTTCAACTACGGGTTGGGGCAGATTCTCGTCACGCCCATGGCCCTTTTGATGAGCCATCTGGCCGCCCCCAATATCGCGGGGGCCGCCCTGGCGCTCGAACGCGTCATCGATACGGCGCTGGGCGCGGCGACCGGCATCGTCCTGGCCATCATCTTTTCCAGCCTGACGGACCGCCATCACCTCGCCCAACGCCACGCCGAGCGCAAGCGGTAGGCTGGCGCCTCGACGCGCTTAAGCCGCGCCGCCGTCCTTTTCTTCTTCGAACGTGATGGCCACGTCCGCGTCGGCTGAAAGCCGCACCGTGCCGTCCTCGACACCCGCCACAAGGCCCATGGAGATATAGTGATGGTGCCCCGCATGGCCGCCCTCGCCGCTGTCGTCGCGCGTCAGCTTGATCCGGTCGCCCTCGACCCGATCCACCGTGCCCACGTGAACGCCATCGGCGCCGATCACTTCGGCATGTTCCTTGATGTCTTGTGCTCTAACCATCGTCGTGCTCCTCGATTTGGGAACACGCATAACGCCCCAGCGCACAAATGGCTGCGCCCGTCCGCTTGCGGGGGAAAAGACCTTTACCTCGCCCGCCCCCCTGCTAATCTCGGCCGACTTCCACCTCAACGAGGGATTTTCCTGCGATGACTGACGCCAACGCTCCGCTCGATTCCATCTTGTCCCATGTCGATGCCAATATCGATCAAAGCCTCGACCGGCTGTTCACGCTGTTGCGTATTGCCTCTATTTCCACCGATCCGGCCTATGCCGATGAGTGCCTCGAAGCAGCGCAGTGGCTGAGCGCCGAACTCAACGGGTTGGGCTTTGACGCCGCGGTGCGCCCCACTGCCGGACTTCCGATGGTCGTTGGCCACCAGCGCAGCGACAGCGCGCCGAATGTGCTGTTTTACGGCCACTATGATGTCCAGCCGGTCGATCCGCTGGAGTTGTGGACCAATGAACCCTTCGAGCCGAAAATCGGCGAAGAAAACGGCAAGAAGGTTATCCTGGCGCGCGGCGCGTCCGATGATAAGGGCCAGCTTATGACCTTCATCGAGGCCTGCCGAGCCTATAAGGCCGTTCGCGGTGCGCTGCCGCTGGGCGTTTCGATCCTGCTCGAAGGTGAGGAAGAATCCGGGTCGCCCTCGCTCGATGCCTTCCTTGCCGCCAATGCCGAGGAGTTGAAGGCCGATATCGCGCTGGTCTGCGATACCGACATGTGGGACGAAGAAACCCCCTCCATCATCACCATGCTGCGCGGTCTGGTTGCCGATCATATCGAGATCGAGGCCGCCAGTCGCGATCTGCATTCGGGCATGTATGGCGGCGCGGCGCGCAATCCCAATCAGGTTCTGGCTGAAATCATCGCCTCCCTGCGCAATCCCGACGGCTCGGTCGCCATTGCCGGCTTTTATGACGATGTTCCCGAACTGCCCGCCGATGTCGCCGAGCAGTGGGAGCGCCTCCCCTTCGATGACAGTGCCTATCTGGGCGATGTCGGCTTGTCGGTTCCGGCGGGCGAACAGGGCCGCTCGGTGCTCGAACAGATCACGTCGCGCCCGACCTGCGAGATCAACGGCATGTGGGGCGGCTATACCGGCGACGGCTTCAAGACCGTGATTCCGGGCAAGGCCGGGGCCAAGATTTCCTTCCGGCTGGTGGGCAATCAGGATCCGCAAAAGATTCGCGAGGCGTTCCGCGCCCATGTCCGCGCGCTGGTTCCCGCCGATTGCACCGTCACTTTCCACGATCACGGCGGCAGCCCTGCTTCGGTCGTCCCCTCCGACGGCCCGATGCTGCGCAAGGCCCTGGCCGCGCTCACCGATGAATGGGGCCGCGAGGCCGCTATTGCCGGGTCGGGCGGCTCGATTCCCATCGTCGGCGATTTCAAGCGCAAGCTGGACATGGATTCGCTGCTGATCGGCTTTGCCCAGACCGATGACCGCATCCACTCGCCCAATGAGAAATACGACCTTGCGAGCTACCATAAGGGTATCCGCTCCTGGGTTCGGGTTCTCGACGCGCTCGCATAACCACAGGCACCGCACATCATGGGCAGAATTGCCTGGATCATCGGTGGCGGCTCCGGTCTCGGGGCCGCCACTGCCCGCCACCTTGCCCGACGCGGCTGGACGGTCGCCGTCTCCGGACGCCGCACCGCTCCGCTTGAGTCGCTTGCCGCAGAGTTTGGCGCGCATCCCTATCCCCTCGACGTAACCGATGCTGATGCAGTCGCTTCCGTCGCCGCGCGTATCGTGGCCGATCTGGGCGGGCTCGACATGCTGGTCTATTCCGTCGCCACCATGGAGCGGCTGCGCACCGGTCATTACGATCACGCGCTCTATCAGCGCATCCTCGATATCAACCTTCTCGGTGCCATGCGGGCCATCGATCCGGTGGTTGCGCATATGCTCGCTCATGGCGGCGGGCAGATCGCTCTGGTCGCTTCGGTTGCGGGCTATTTCGGCCTGCCGCGCTCAGCGGCCTATTCGTCGGGCAAGGCGGCGATGATCGCCCTCGCCGAAACCATGCGCACCGAGTTGGCCCGCGATGGTATCGGCGTCCGTCTCATCTCTCCGGGCTTCGTCAAAACCGATTTCACGACAAAAAATGATTTTCCCATGCCGTTTCTCATGGAAACCGACGACGCCGGGCGGCGTATCGTCGCTGGCCTGCTTGAGTCCAACCGCTTCGAAATCGCCTTCCCGCGCCGTTTCGTTGTGATCCTCAAGCTCTTGCGGATGCTGCCCTATCCGCTGTTTTTTGCCATCATGAAGCGCCTTCTGCCCCGCGATCACTAGAGCGGTGAGCGGTCTATCGAACGGAGCCGTCCTCTTTCAGGCCGATGCTCTAACCACGCTTTACAATTGACTCGCGGCCTCTGCCGCGTTCCCCTCTGCTGACACGCGAGAGATGCACTATGGCCACTTCAATGACACCGTTCCTGATGTTCGAGGGTCGCGGCAGCGAGGCGCTCGATTTCTACATGAGCCTGTTCCCCGGCTCAGAAATCGTCTCCCTGCAGAAATACGGCCCTGAAGGCCCCGGTAAAGAAGGGACGATCATGCGCGGAACGGTCATCCTCAACGGCCAGCGCGTGATGATTTCCGACAGCTTCGTCTCCCACGGCTTCACCTTCACGCCCTCGATCTCATTCTGGATCGACTGCGCCGACGAGGCCGAACTCGACCGCCTGTTCACGGCGCTTGGCGATGGCGGCCAGGTCTATATGCCACTCGACACTTACGGCTTCTCCACCCGCTTCGGCTGGGTCGGCGACCGCTTCGGCATCACCTGGCAACTCAACCTCGCGTAACCCGCCGCCCCGTCATCCCAGTACCGCCATTCCCCCCGGGCCCGCTCTCACCCCCACCCTGTCATCCCGGACCTGATCCGGGATCCAGTACACACCAGCGCCCGCGGCTCTTTCACCACACCCCGCCACGCCCTCCGCACAGCCTCGGCCTCTCCCAACTCAGAGCATACTAGCTCCCGGCTCAAGGCCGGGATGACACCGCAGTGTGCCTTGCAACGCGATCACTCAACGCAAGCGTCCTGTTCCTCAGGGGCGGCCTGAAGGCGAACACGCCATGTGCCTTTCCCCCCGCTCCCGCCAGCCCCTCTTTCACCAAGCCCGCCGCGCCCGCGCCCATCCCCAGCCGCGCCTCACCCCACCCTGTCATCCCGGACTTGATCGGGGATCCAGTACTCTCCGCCTCCGCGGCTCTTTCACCACACCCCGCCACGCCCTCCGCACAGCCTCGACCTCCCCCAACTCAGAGCATACTAGCTCCCGGCTCAAGGCCGGGATGACACCGCTGTGTGCATTGCAACGCGATCACCCAAGGCAAGCGTCCTGTTCATCAGGGGCGGCCTGAAGGCGAACACGCCATGTGCCTTCCCCCCACTCCCGCCAGCCTCTCTTTCACCACGCCCCCGCCGCGCCATGCCCATCCCCAGCCGCACCTCACCCCCAACCTGTCATCCCGGACCTGATCCGGGATCCAGTACTCTCCGCCTCCGCGGCTCTTTCACCATGCCCCGCCACGCCCTCCGCACCCGCGCCACGCCCCGCTCTCCCGCGCGCAGAGCATCGCGCCCTTACCCCGGCACAGCGGCATCGATAATGCGCAGCTGCACGGTCTCACGCCCCTGCCAGTGGTCGATATTGAGCGTTCCGGCCAGATGCAGCCTCTGGCCGTCGCGCGCACCCAGCAGGGCATCGCCCAGCGGACTTCCTGCCGCGCGGAAGGCGATCGCCTTGAGGTTGGCGCCATCGCCTGCGCCCACGGTGCAGCGCACATGCCCGCCCGCGCCGACCACTTCTGCATAGCGGATCTGGTGCACCGGAAAGGCAAACACTGGTGTGGGATTTCCCGCCCCGAACGGGCCTGCCCGCTCGATCTGGCGGACGAAGTCCGCGTTGGCCCCGCGCGCGGTGAGCGCCGCGTCGATCCGCACACCGCTTCCCGCCCGCGCCGCCGTCACATCGTCGCCCAGCGTATCGTTGAGCCAGGCGCGGAACGGCCCCAACTGCCCCGGGGCCAGCGTTACACCGGCCGCCATGGCGTGTCCGCCGCCCTTGGCGATGATGCCGCCGCGCACCGCATCGACGACCGCCGCGCCCAGATCGACCCTCGGCACCGAGCGCCCCGATCCGGTCCCGCCCCCGTCCGGCCCGAGCGCGATGGCAAAGGCGGGCCGGTCGAACCGTTCCTTGAGCCGCCCGGCCACCAGCCCGACGATGCCCTGATGCCATTCGGATGACGCCGTCACCAGCACCGCCGGTCCCGGCCCCTCGCCGATTTCCATTTCCGCTGTGGCCAGTGCCTGTTCCACCGCCGCCATCTCGATCCGCTGGCGTTCGCCGTTGAGCTCATCGAGCCGTTGCGCGATGGCCAGCGCTTCGTGTTCGTCGCTGGTGGCGAGCAGCCGCGCGCCCAGCCCGGCATCGCTGATCCGCCCCCCGGCATTGATCCTTGGGCCCAGCATGAAGCCCAGGTGATAGGCGTTGACCGGGCCCGAGACCCGCGCCGCGATCGCCAGGCTTGACAGCCCCACATTGGCGCCCTTGCGCATCACTTCGAGCCCGCGCAGCACAAACGCCCGGTTCAGCCCTTTGAGCGGCACCACGTCGCAGATCGTCGCCAGCGCCACCATGTCGAGCCAGCCGAGCAGATCGGGCAGTCCGCCCCTGCCCCGTTCGCGCAGCACCCGGTTGGTCGCCACCAGCACCATGAAGGCCACGCCCGTGGCGCACAGATATCCCAACCCGGAAATATCGTCGCGGCGGTTGGGATTGACCAGCGCATCGGCCTCGGGCAGCGCATCCGGCGCAAGGTGGTGGTCGATCACCACCACAGCGGCCCCAAGTTTTCGTGCATGGGCGATCGGGCCGTGGCTGGTCGTGCCACAGTCGAGCGTCATGATCAGCGTCGCCCCCTGGCCGATCAAACCCTCCATCGCGGCGTCGTTAGGGCCGTAGCCCTCAAAAATCCGGTCGGGGATATGGGTCGGCGGATTGAGCCCGAAATGGCGCAGATAGCGCTCCATCAGGGCCACCGAACACGCTCCATCGACGTCATAATCGCCGAACAGCCCCACGGTTTCCCCCGCCTCGATAGCGTCGGCCAGCCGCGCGGCCAGCGTGTCCATTCCCGCCAGTGTCGAGGGGTCGGGCATCAGGTCGCGGATGGTCGGCGCGATGAACTGCGCGGCATCCTCGACGCTCACCCCGCGCCCGGCGACGATGCGCGCGAGGATTTCCGACAATTCGGTCTGCTGGGCAATCGCCCCGGCCATGCGGGCGGCGGCGGGATCGAGCCGATCGACCCAGCGCCGGTCGCTGACCGATCTTTCAACGTTCAGAAAGGCTTGGATATCGGGCTTCATAGCCCTTCTATAGCCGCCCCGATGGGCTCCCCGATAGCCGGAGCGCCCGGTTTTGCACGTTTTCGTCCTGATCGTGCCAAGGGAACATCACGGGGCCATTTTCGTTTCCTCTTGTGTGCGCTCCGCGCCATCCGTTTTTCGAGGGAAATTGTCATGACTGTCCGCTATCTTTTGCCCGTTGCCCTGTGTTCGGCCCTTGTGCTCGCCGCCTGCGAGAACCGCGCCGATGCCCCTTCCCTGCCCAATCCCGACGCCGGCAACCCGGAGGCGTTTTCCGATCCGTCTTCGGATGCGGATGCCTCCAGCGGCCCGATGACGCCGCAGGAACTGGAGCAGCGCCGCGAGGAGATCGAGCAGGACGCCCAGCGGCGCTTCGATGACATCATGGACCAGACAAGGCAGGCTGGCGACGATCTGGTTCAGCTTGGCGATGATGCCATGACCAACCTGAGCGAAGGCATGAACTCGGCTGCCGATTCCATCGAGCGCCAGATCGATGCCCTCGTCGAAAGCGCCGCCCAGCGCCGCGACGAAGCGCTCACCGATGCACAAAAGCTCGATATTGTCGCCAATGTTCGCAACGCCGCCGAAGAAGCCACCCGCGCCCTGGGCCGCTCCGAAGCCGAAATCACCGCCGCCGGCGAAACCGCCGAAGCCCGCACCCGTACCGTTCTCGGTGTGGATTAGCCACAAGGCGCAGCACTTCGACTCCCCTCGTGGGAGAAGAGCCGGGGATGAGGGGGACGCTGAGCTTGCCCCACAGCGCCAACCCAACCGCGACACGCTCACGCCGCGCCCCTCGCCAGCCCAGAGCATACTGGTTCCCGGGTCTTCGCCCGGGATGACTCTGGTGGGTGAGACAGGCACGGCGTCCCTCCCCCAACGCCGTGGATGTGGCAGGCACGATGTCCCCCTCCTACGCCAACGCTGTCATCCCGGACTTAATCCGGGACCCAGTAACCGGCAGCGCCAGCGGCTCTTTCCCCAGCCGCCCCGAGCACGCCGCCCCCAAGCGAGCCCCCTTCCCCAACCACACCGAAATGCTCTACCCTTTCTCTGCCTATCCATGTACGGCCAGCGGTCCGTTGCCATAGGGCAAGCCGGACCGAGCGCCGATCATGAGCCGGACGGCAAACACCCGAGGCTGAACAGGCCAGAGGGGATGGAACGGGCGTGACAATTCGCGTCCAGCGTTCAACCATCGGGTCGCCATGCCGCTTTCAGGTTTTCTTCTCGTCCTCACCGCCGCCTTCTGCCACGCCACGTGGAATTTCTTCGTCAAACGCATCGGTGGCGGCCCGGAACTGATCTGGCTGTTTTCCGCCATTTCCTCGATCGTTTACCTGCCGCTGGCCCTGTGGATTGTCCTTGTCGACGCTCCCACGTTCGGGCCGGAGCATGCCCTAT
Organism: Pelagibacterium sp.; assembly: GCF_035555455.1. Taxonomy (GTDB): domain Bacteria; phylum Pseudomonadota; class Alphaproteobacteria; order Rhizobiales; family Devosiaceae; genus Pelagibacterium. The sequence goes on from NZ_DATMGM010000030.1 coordinate 16,859, forward strand.
TTCTTGCGGGCAGTGCCGCCCTGCATCTGGGCTATTTCCTGTTGCTGCAAACCGGATACCGCAAGGGCGACCTGTCACTGGTCTATCCTATCGCCCGCGCCACCGGCCCGCTGCTGTCGACCGCCTTTGCCGTTGCGCTGCTTGGCGAAGCGCTCAGCTGGCAGATGGCGCTGGGCGCAGCCACTATCATTTTTGGCGTCCTGATGCTGTCAGGCGGGTTTCGTCCCGGCGCGCGGCGCGTGGCCACGTCCGTGGCGTTCGGTGCAGGCACCGGCATTCTGATCGGCAGCTATACGGCGTGGGATGCCTACGCGGTGTCGGTGCTGCTGGTGCCGCCTCTGGTGCTCGATTATGTCTCTGGCCTGAGCCGCGTGGTGCTGCTGGCCCCCATCGCCAGACGGCGCGGCGCGCTGATTGCCCGGCAATGGCGCGAGCACCGCAAGGGTGTCCTCGCCGTCGCGCTGCTCAATCCGCTGGCCTACATTCTGGTTCTTTACGCAATGACCTTCACCCCGGTCGCCTATGTGGCCCCGACACGCGAAATCTCCGTGGTGCTCACCGTCATCGCCGGCAGCCTTCTTCTCAAGGAGGGCGATCTGGGCCCCCGGCTCGGCTGGGCCGCCCTCGTCCTTGTCGGCATGGCCACCCTCGCGCTGGGCTGAACAGATGCGCCTACCGCGCACTCCCCGCCAGCACAGAGCATACTCGATCCCGGGTCTCCGCCCGGGATGACTCTGGTGGATATGGCAGGCACGCAGCCCCCTCCCGCCCCCAACGCCGTCATCCCGGACCCGATCCGGGATTCAGTAACCGGCAGCGCTTGCGGCTCTTTCCCCCCGAAGCCCCCGCCTCTAAAACTCCTCGATCCGGATCAGTTGCGGCTCGCCGACGATAAAGCCGTCCTTGGCGATCCGCCCCAGCGCCTCGCGCACAGCGCTTTCGATGGTTTCGTGGGTGATCAGCACCACGGTGCGGGAGTTTTCCGCTTCCGGCCCAGATTCGTTGGCACGCAGGTCCGGGCGCTGGATGACGCTTTCGAGCGAGATGTTGCTTTCGCCCATGCGGGTGGCGATGGCCGCCAGCGCGCCGGGCACATCCCTTGCGTTCAGCCTTATATAATACCCGCCTTCATGAGCCCGCATCGGCGCACGGGTGCAGGGCACGAGGTGGGAAGACGGCACGCCGAGCGGCGGCACCTGGGTGCCGCGCGCAATATCGAAAATATCGGACAGCACCGAAGCCGCCGTTGCCTCGCCCCCGGCTCCCGGTCCGGCCAGCAGCAGCTCCTGCACATGATTGGTTTCCAGCGAGACCGCGTTGAGTACGCCGTCCACGCCAGCGATGGCGCTTGATTTCTTCACCAGCGTCGGATGCACCCGCTGCTCGATGCCGTTCTCGACCTTGCGCGCCATGCCCAACAGCTTGATCTTGTAGCCAAGGTCTGCCGCCACCTTGATGTCGGCCTGGGTGATCCGCGTGATGCCTTCCACGAACACCTGGTCGGCGGCGATTTCTGTCTCAAAGCACAGGCTGGTGAGGATGGCGAGCTTGTGGGCGGTGTCGAACCCTTCCACGTCGAAAGTCGGGTCGACTTCGGCATAGCCCAGCGCCTGCGCGTCCTTGAGGCACGCGTCAAACCCGATGTCCTCCTCGCCCATACGGGTGAGAATGTAGTTGCAGGTGCCGTTGAGGATGCCGAACACGCGGGTGATCGAGGCCGAGCCCAGCCCTTCGCGAAGCGTCTTGATCACCGGGATGCCCCCCGCAACCGCTGCTTCAAAGCCCAGTTGCGCGCTGGTCGCTTCGGCGGCCTTGGCCAGCGTCACGCCGTGGCGGGCCAGCAGCGCCTTGTTGGCGGTCACCACCGGGCAGCCATTTTCCAGCGCCGCGGTCACTGACGCCAGCGCCGGACCGTCTTCGCCGCCGATCAGCTCTACATAGAGGTCGATATCTTCCGAGCGCGCCAGCGCTACCGGATCGTCGAACCAGCGGAATTGGGAAATGTCCACGCCGCGATCGCGCGACCGGGACCGCGCCGAAATGGCCGACACCACGATCCGGCGTCCGAGCTTGCGGGCGATCGCGTCGCCGTCCTGGGTGAGGATGCGCACCAGCGCCGCGCCGACCGTGCCCAGCCCGGCGATGCCGACGCGGAGCGGACGCAGTTGCTCCCCCTCGGCGCTGGCATGGGTCTGCATGGCGCGGATGATCCGCTGGCGGGTTTCGGTACGCGGCTCGCGCCCCTCCCGCAGGTCGAACACGAACAGCGGGTCGCCGGCAATTTCCCGCCCGAACCGGGTCGGGGTCCAGCCGCGTTCGGAAATAAAGGATTCTACGGATGCCTTGAAGGATTCAATGTCACTCATGATCGCACGCAATTTGAACAGCGCGCGACCATGAATAGGAATTGACCTACACGTCAACCCTCACGGGCCAAGAACCAGCCAATTGTGTGCTTGATTGTGCACAAGTCCATACATTTTCCAGCCAATGTTCGGCCCGAAAATCGGCTTTCCTATAGAGGCCTATGCCGAAGCCAACGGCACGACATTTCCCTTGCCGGAGGCTCCGCCGAGGAACTTGCGGATGGCGCGGGCCGCCTGCCGGATACGCTGCTCGTTTTCCACGAAAGCGAGGCGTACATACTGGTCGCCATACTCGCCAAAACCAACGCCCGGCGCGACGGCAACGCCGGTCTCGCGGATCAAAAGCTTAGCAAATTCAAGGCTTCCCAGCTCGGCGAACTGATCGGGGATCGGGGCCCAGGCAAACATTGTCGCCGCCGGAACGGGGATATTCCATCCGGCCCGGCCGAAACTTTCCACCATCACGTCGCGGCGCGACTGATAAATCGTGCGGGCTTCCTCAATGCAGGAATCATCGCCGTTCAGCGCTGCCGTCGCAGCCACCTGAATGGGCGTGAACGCACCATAGTCGAGATAGGATTTGACCCGGGCCAGCGCGGCGATAAGTCGCTCATTTCCCACGGCAAATCCAACCCGCCAGCCCGGCATGGAGAAGGTTTTCGACATGGAGGTGAACTCCACCGTGATGTCCATTGCCCCCGGAATTTCGAGCACCGAATGCGGCGGATCGCCGTCAAAATAGATTTCGGAGTAGGCAAGGTCCGACAGGATGAAAATCTCCTGCTTGCGGCAATAGTCCACCACTTCCTTGTAGAAATCGAGCGAAGCGACGTAAGCGGTTGGATTGGCAGGGTAATTGAGGATCAGCGCAATCGGCTTGGGGATCGAATGGCGGACGGCCCGATCCAGCGAGCGCAAAAAGTCCTCATTGGGGTCCGCCGGCATCGACCGGACCACGCCCCCGCTCATGATAAAGCCAAAGGAATGAATGGGATAGGTCGGATTGGGCACCAGTACCACATCGCCCGGCGCGGTGATCGCCTGGGCCATATTGGCAAAGCCTTCCTTGGACCCCAGCGTCGCCACCACCTGGGTGTTGGGGTCGAGCTTCACGCCGAATCGGCGGCCGTAATAGGACGCCTGCGCCTTGCGCAGTCCGGGAATGCCACGGGACGAAGAATAGCGGTGCGTGCGCGGGTCCTTGACGGTTTCCTTAAGCTTATCAACGATGTGCTGGGGGGTCGGCAGGTCCGGATTGCCCATGCCCAGGTCGATGATATCCACCCCCTCGGCCCGTGCTTTAGCCTTGATGGGATTGATGTGCTCGAACACATAGGGTGGAAGGCGGCGTATGCGATGAAATTCTTCGCTCATATTGTCCTCGCGGGATCGTTTTCGATCCCTGTTATCCCGGCGCTCGGGCGCTCATGTGTCGGCGCGGCGCACGGGGACGATTATCCCGATATCATGGTGTCTAAAGTGTGAACGGGGCGCCCGTTATATGCAAGAACCGGCCGCTCGCCGTGATCTTTACCGGCCCTGCCGCGTCCCTTACGGGAAAAGCGGCAGAGCCTCGATAGCGGTCGCCTCGGGAAAGCCGAAGGCGACGTTAAAATTCTGGATCGCCTGCCCCGCGCTGCCTTTGACCAGGTTGTCGATTGTGGCGATCACAATCACCCGGCCCGGAATGCGGTCGTCGAAGACGTTGATCACGCAGTAGTTGGAACCCCGTACGTGGCCGGTCGAGGGGATGACACCCTTTTCCGCTACGCGAATAAACGGCTCGTCGGCATACGCTTCGCGCAGCACCGCGCGCACCGCATCGGCATTTTCGGCCTTGTCGAGCCGGACGTGTGCTGTGATCAGTTCGCCACGGCTCATCGGAATCAGGTGCGGCGTGAAATTGACGGCGACCTTCTTTCCGGCGGCGAGCCCGATTTCCTGTTCAATTTCAGGAGCATGGCGGTGAACACCAACACTGTAGGGCGCAACGCTTTCGCCGGCTTCCGCCATCAGGGTCGCCTGCTTGGGCGCCCGTCCGGCTCCGGAAACCCCGGACTTGGCGTCGATGATCATATCGTCGGTAGAGATCGCTCCGGCCTGTACCAGCGGCAACAAAGCCAACAGGGTCGCTGTCGGATAGCAGCCCGGACAGGCGATGATCTGCGCCTCGCGGATCGCGTCGCGATTATACTCGGTGAGCCCATAGGCAGCCCGGGCCTGCAAGTCCGGCGCCACGTGAGCGTCGCCATAGACCGGGCCGTAATCTGCCGGATCGCGAAACCTGAAATCCGCCCCCATATCGATGACGCGCAGCGCCGGATTATGCTCTATGATGCGCGCAACGAGATTCTGGCTGGTGCCGTGAGGCAGACCGCAGAACACAACGTCGATGCCGGAAAAATCCACATCTTCATTGGCAACAAGGTCAGGCAGTCCCGCCCCGGCCAGATGCGGATACACCGAAGCCATGGGCTTTCCAGCATGGGTATTGGCAGTCAGGGCCACAAATTTGAGCCCCGGATGGCGTACACCCAGACGCAGAAGATCAGCCCCGGTATATCCGGAAGCACCAAGAAGCGCGGCTGTTCTGGGCGTTTGCATCTGACTTGCCCTCGTGGTCCGATTGTGTAAATGAAAACCTGCGAGGGGTCTCATAATGGTCTGTAACGACAATGTAAATGACCCCATTGCCCACGGCGTGTCACAGTGCACACCGGCCGCGGCGGGTTATTGAGGTGAAAATGACAAAGCGCATTGCGATGGCCTCACTCGGCACGCAAGGTGACATTCAGCCTTATGTTGCCTTGGCGAGGGCGATGAAAGCCCAGGGATACTCGGTCGTGCTCGGCACCACCGACGATTTCGAAGCCATGGTCACAGGGTATGGAATCGAATTCTGGAGCCTCGGGCCCTCGATGCAGGACTTCGTCAAGCAGTCCCAATTCGAGCGCGCGATGAATCAGAACCTGCTGGTCAACGCCCCCGCCCTGTTGCGGCAGGGGCAGAAGATCGTGGATCGCGCCGCGCGCGCGTCCTGGGAAATGTGCCAGGGCGCCGACTGCATCATCCTGAACATGAATACGAGCTTTTCCATCGACATCGCGGAAGCGCTCGATATTCCCGCCATCGTTGCCGCGCTGCAACCGCTTAATTCCACAAGCGAATTCCCGCTCTGCATCTATTACGGACCGCAGTTTGGCCGGGCGATCAACCGCCTCACCTATTCGACGATGACCGTCCAGCAGATCTACTACAACCTGCCGCGCAACAAGCTGCGTCGCGAGTTGATGGACCTCGGCCCCCGCAAGCATGGCGGGTTCTTCAAGGATACCGACGGCACGCCCTTGTGGACGCTCAACGCCTATTCGGAGATCGTCTCGCCACGCCCGCGCGACTGGCCGAAATCCTCGATCGTCACCGGCTACTGGATGCTTTCGGACAATACCGGCTGGCAGCCCAGCGATGAATTCATGGCGTTTCTCGACGCGGGTCCGCAGCCCATCTATGTCGGCTTCGGCTCGATGCCGTTCGGCGCCGACCGCAACACCGATATCCTGCGCGAGGCGCTCAAGCTGTGGAACGGCCGGGTGGTCGTCGGTCGCGGCTGGGGCGGTATCAAGCCCGATGAATTGCCGTCGGATCGGGTGTATGTCATCGATCGCGCCCCGCACGATCAGCTGTTCAAGCACGTGAAAGCCGTTGTCCATCATGGCGGTGCGGGCACCACGTCGGCGGGCCTGCATCTGGGCCGCCCGACCTTCGTTGTCCCGCAGATGGTGGATCAACCCTATTGGGGCGGGCGGGTCTATGAACTCGGATGCGGCCCCAAACCGGTGCGCCGCCGCAAGCTCACGCCTGCGGCACTGGCCGATGCGCTGGGGCAACTCGACTCCAACCCTGGCTTTGCCCGCAATGCGGAAGCGATCGGCGAGCAGTTGCGCGCCGAAGACGGAACGGGCAAGGCGATCAGGGTGATCGAGCGGGTCATGGCCAATTACCAGCCCCGCAGCCAGCGCAAGCTGGCGTAACACGCAGTTGCACCCCCGGCTCACGCCGGGGGATTGAGGAGCCTCTGAAGCCTCAGGAACGCAATTTATAGCCGGTCTTGAAGATCCAGGTGATGATCCCGAGCGCCACGGCCATGAACACCAGTGTCATCACCAGGCTGACCGTCACGTTCACATCCGCAACGCCATAGAAGCTCCAGCGGAAACCGCTCACCAGATACACCACTGGGTTAAACAGCGCGATGGTCTGCCAGGTCTCCGGCAGCATGGTGATTGAATAGAAAGTGCCGCCGAGAAAGGCCAGCGGCGTCACGACCAGCAGCGGGATAAGCTGAAGCTTTTCAAAGCCATCGGCCCAAATGCCGATCACGAAACCCACAAGGGAGAACGTGACGGCGGTGAGCACCAGGAACAGCACCATCCACACCGGATGCTCGATCCGCACCTCAACGAACAGATTGGCCGTGACCAGAATGATCAGAGCCAGAATGATCGACTTCGTCGCAGCCGCGCCGACATAGGCGATCACGGTTTCGACATGCGATATCGGCGCGGTCAGAATTTCATAAACCGTGCCGGCGAATTTTGGAAAATAGATCGCAAACGAGGCGTTCGACAGCGATTGCTGCAGTAGCGAGAGCATGATCAGGCCTGGCACGATAAACGCCGCATAGCTGACGCCTTCCACCGATTCGATGCGAGATCCGATCGCTGCTCCGAACACGATGAAATACAGCGAGGTCGAGAGCACCGGCGAGATGATCGATTGGGCAACCGTCCGCCACCAGCGGGCCATTTCGAACTGATAGATGGCTCTGATCGCGTAAATGTTCATGTCCGGTCCCTCAACAGCCCGATGAAGATTTCCTCCAGTGATGACTGGTGCGTGGAAATATCCTTGATCCTCAGCCCCTCTTCACTCAGGGCCGACATGATGGTGGCGATACCGGTCCGCTCCGATTTGCTGTCGTACCGGTAGGTCAATTCCTCTCCCCCTTCCCGCAGCTTGAGCCCCATGCGGGCCAGCGTGTCGGGAAGTGCAGGCAGTTTTTCCTGAAGGAGAATGGACAGATCCTTTTTGCCGAGCTTGCGCATCAGCTCGGTCTTTTCCTCGACCAGGATGATCTCACCATTAGAGATCACCCCGACGCGGTCGGCCATTTCCTCAGCTTCTTCAATGTAATGCGTGGTGAGGATGACCGTGACGCCAGTGGCTTGCAGGTCGCGGACCACGTTCCACATATCGCGGCGCAGTTCGACGTCGACGCCCGCTGTGGGCTCATCGAGGAACAGGATTTTCGGCTCGTGGCTGAGCGCTTTTGCGATCAACACACGCCGCTTCATTCCACCAGAAAGCGTAATCAGCTTGTCGTTGCGCTTGTCCCAGAGCGATAAATCTTTCAGGATTTTCTCGATATGCGCATCGTTGCGCGGCTTGCCGAACAAACCGCGCGTGAAGGCCACCGTTGCCTGAACGGTTTCAAACCGGTCGGTGGTCAGCTCCTGCGGCACCAGCCCGATCATCGCCCGCGTCTTGCGAAAGTCGGTCACGACATCATGGCCACCGACGAGGATTTGTCCGGAAGTTGGGCGGACCAGACCGCAGATCGTGCCGATCAGTGTTGTCTTTCCGGCACCATTGGGACCGAGCAGGGCAAAGATCTCGCCGGTCCGGATTTCAAGGTCGATCGACTTGAGCGCGACGAAACCGCCATCATAAGTCTTGTTGAGTTGTGAGATGGACACCGCCGGTGCGGTGGTCGTCGATTGCATATTCATGGCTATTCGCCCTCCGGCCAGAGGAGCCTATATAGGGAGCGGCGCTGGCATGCCTACCCCCAGAACAACAAAAAGGCCCGCCTGAGCGGGCCTTTCGAAACTCTTGAACAGCGTGAAAGATCAGCGCTTCGAGAACTGGAAGGAACGACGAGCCTTGGCCCGGCCGTACTTCTTGCGCTCGACGGTACGGCTATCACGGGTCAGGAAGCCGTCCTTCTTGAGGACGCCGCGCAGCTCCGGCTCGTAGTGGGTCAGAGCCTGGGAAATGCCATGACGGACCGCACCGGCCTGACCGGACAGACCGCCGCCAGCGACGGTCGCGATCACATCGTACTGGTCGGCACGCTCAGCGGCCACGATCGGCTGCTGCAGGATCATCTGCAGAACCGGACGGGCGAAATACTCGGTGAATTCCTTGCCGTTGATGGTGATCTTGCCCGAACCGGGCTTGACCCACACACGGGCCACGGCATCCTTGCGCTTGCCAGTGGCATAGGCGCGGCCATAGCTGTCGAGCTTCTGGACGTGAACCGGTGCATCGCTCGCAACGGCTTCCGTTGCCGCGCCGAGGTCTTCGAGGGAATTGATGGTCTCGGACATGATTATTTCACCCTCACATTCTTGGTGTTGAGCGCTGCAACATCGAGGGTTTCAGGCTGCTGGGCTTCGTGGGGATGCTCGCCCCCTGCATAGACACGCAGGTTCTTGAGCTGGGCGCGCGACAGCGGACCGCCGGGCAACATGCGACGCACGGCATTCTCGACAACGCGCTCAGGGAAACGGCCTTCCAGCAGTTCGCGCATGGTGCGGTCCTTGATGCCGCCGGGATAGCCGGTGTGCCAGTAGAAGCGCTTATCATCGAGCTTCTTGCCGGTGAACTTCACCTTATCGGCGTTGATGACAATCACGTTGTCACCCATGTCCTGATTGGGGGTGAAGGTCGGCAGGTGCTTGCCGCGCAGACGTGTCGCAATGATCGCGGCCAGACGGCCTACGACCAGACCTTCTGCGTCGATCAAAACCCACTTCTTCTCGATCTCGCCAGCCTTGGCCGAGTAGGTTTTCATTGTCTGGTTCCTTACTGGTAATTCAGATGAGAAGAGGCCGCCCTGGGGCGGCCCATCCTCGATCACCCTCACGGATGATCATTTCGCTGCGGTTCTTACAGGCGCCCCGATCCCTCGTCAAGCACCTAGTAATTGTCGCTTTAAATCAATGGCTTACCAATGCGGTATCTAATTACCGCGAAGAAAGCCTATGAATATCAGCGGCATAGGCGGTGACGATTCCGATCAACAGGAACGCCACGGCCTGATGGCCCAGTGCGATCGGCAGACCGACAACCGACAGAAGCGTTCCGATACCGAGAAAAATCTGGAGCAGCACCGTCATGGCAATAGCCGGCATCCAGATATGGATTCCCCCAAAGCCGGTCTTGAACCGTCCCGCAAGCCACATCAGCCCGGCATAGACAGCGATGACATAGGCAATCGTTCTGTGATTGAACTGGACTGTCATCACGTCCTCAAACGCGCTCTTCCACACTGAATCGAGCGGAAACAGCCCGTTGGGAATCAGCGCCCCGTCCATCAGCGGCCAGGTGTTATAGATCAGCCCTGCATGCAACCCGGCCACGAGGCCGCCTGCCCCGATCTGCACGAACAGCAGCAGGAACAGCCCCCATACGGCCAGGGTCCAGCCCTTGCCGGTCTTTGTCCCTTCGGCCTCGGGTTCAAGCCCACGCGCCACCCAGATCAGCGCCACCATCAGCGCACAGGCGGCGCACAGATGGGCCGCCAGCCGGTATTGCGACACATAGGTCAGCTCCGACAGCCCCGAACTGACCATCCACCAGCCCAGAAAACCCTGAAATCCACCCAAAAGGAACAAACCGACCAACGGCACGGTCAGCGACCCTGGAATGCGGCGCTGCGCCAAGAAAATCAGGAAGGGAATCGCAAAGGCAAAGCCGAGCATGCGGCCAAGAAAGCGGTGAATCCACTCCCACCAGAAGATGAGCTTGAACTCCGCTACGCCCATCCAGCCGGCGAAATGTTCCTCATATTGGGGAATTTGCTGATAGGCTTCGAACTCTGCCTGCCAGTCCGCAGCGGACAGCGGCGGGATGATCCCCGAAATCGGGCGCCAGCTTGTGATCGACAAGCCGGATTCGGTGAGACGGGTCGCGCCCCCCACCAGCACCATCACGAACACGAACGCCGCAAGGCAATAGAGCCAGATGCGGACAGGCTTTATACGATCATGATCAAGCGATGCTGATCCGGCAGAGGCAATGGCAGACACAATAATATACCGAAGTTGTCAATTTTGACCGAACTGCTAATGGGACGGCACCTGGATGGCAATGATATCAAACGCCGCAGCAAGGAGACAGCGATGACACAACGCCAACGCAAGGCTGCGGGAATTTTCATTACGCTGGCAACGCTCATTGTCTGGGCCGGGCTTGGCACATGGCTCTATGAAACGTGGCTGGTCGGGGCCCACAATCTCGTGCTGCTCGTCTTTTTCGTCATCTTTGGCATGGGCTGGGTTTTTCCCGCCATGCTGGTCATCCGCTGGATGGCCCGGCCGGATTAGGCGATGTCCAGCTTGCGCCCCCGCCGCATCAGAGAGAAGATTTCAGCCGTCAGAAACACATCGATAAAGCGCTTTTCCTGAAACAGGCCGTTGAGCGAAATGCGCGGCAACGCCTCGGTATGGTCAGCGTGCGCGGCATAAAGCCCGCCCGGACGGGTCGTTACCCCGCTGGCAAATCCCAAATCCTTGACGGCGGCAAACTCGCGCGGCCCGGCCGCAGCGACGCCCCCGATGGGATAGGCCAAGTGATCCGGTCGCGTGCTGAATTGGGCTTCGAGCACCTTGGCTGATTCCTCGATTTCCGCGCGCATTTGCGTCTCGGGCAGCTTTGAGAGCTCATAATGATGCACAGTGTGCGCACCGATTGTGCACAAGGGATCGTCGGCGAAGGTTTTGAGCTCCTTCCAATCCATGATCAGATCGCGGCAATGGGCGGCAAGATCGAGGCCATAGCGCGCTGCCAGCGCCCGCATGGACGCCTCCCGATCCGGCTCGGGCATCTGGCGATAGCGTTGATAGATATGGGCGAAAGTGGCTCGCTTCTGCTCCAGCGTCGCGGCGTCGCCGTAATATGGCCCTTCGGGCAAATCGACCACCACCACCTGCTGCGCGGCAACGACATCCTCAAGCGCCTGCCACCAGACAATCCCTACCCCATCGACCAGCCCTGTCGGCACATAGAGTGTGAACGGTGCCTGATGCTTGCGCAAAACAGGCAAGGCATGGACCAGATTATCCCGATAGGCATCGTCAAAGGTCAGGACTACAAACGGCTGTGCCTCGGGGTCCGTCAGTCGGCGTAGCGCCTCAGCAAGGTCGACGATATCGAATCCCGCCTGCCGCGTCTTGACGATCACCGCTTCGAGAAAATCGGGCGTGATTTGCAAGATGCCATTGGGCGCAAACGCCGCCGGTGGTGAGGGCAACACGCGATGGAGCGTGAGAATCAGTCCTTTTGCCGCCGAAAACCGGCGCAAAGTCGATGCAAGACCGGGGATGGCGAGCAGTTCGAACGCCGCTCTGTAGAGAGTATAACGCAACGGACGCCTCTCAGGCCACGTCCGATTGCCGCTGGGCAGTCGTGATGATCTGGATGTCGTCAAATCCCAGAGCAGCAATTTCGTGGCGGGTTTCGACCCTCCCTGCCGCGCTGCTCAGCGCCACGCATTTACCGCTCAATTGCGCGAACAGCGGCAGGCTGGAGCCCACGCCCACCTTGCCGGTCACGACAATCACCACCTCGTAAATATCGGCCAGCGCTTCGACCAGTGTGCCAGCCCGGTCGATGTTGCGGGTCAGCCGCTCCCCCTGCCCCCAAGGCACAAATGCGAAGCGGTCATCGTTCCCCCGGTGCACCACATCGCCGAAATCGGCGTCCTCTGCGCACAGATCGGAAAGTCCCAATTCGATTCCCTGCTGGCCGCTGGCCGCATCGATCTCGGCGACACTCTGGCCGTTCTCAATGATTGCGGCGGTCAGGCGCTCTGCAAAGTCCCTGCTTTCGCCATACCCTTGCTCCGAGGCGATGATAAACAGCCGATCGACGCCGGACAGCGCGCGCGCGGCCAATCCGTCGATCTCCGCCTCAATCCGAACCGGCGGCACCGGACTGGCGACAATCGGCGCTGGCTCTGCCGGCTTGATCTTTATCGGCTCGGTGGGGACCGGCGCGGCGGCGGCTGCAACCGCCACTGTCTCGGGCATCGGCTCGTCGTCGCGCGTCACCAGCGCCCGCCCCGACAGCAGTTCGGAAAAGATCACCGCGCCCACTTGCAGCAACACCGATGCCAGCCCGACGGCGAGCAGGATCAGCCCGGCCTTGGGCGATGCTGGCGTTACCGCTGGTGCCGCCTCGCTCACGATCCGTACATCGGGCAATGCAGAGCTCATGTCGGAGCGCGCGGTGGCCTCGGTAAAGCGCAGCAGGTAGGCGTTGAGCAATTCGCGTTGCGCTGCCGCCTCGCGTTCCAGTTCGGCCAGTGTAACACCTTCCACCGCATTGGAACCGGCGGTGACTTTGAGGCGGGTCAATTCTTCCTGCAACGAGCGTTCGAGCTCGGCTTCAATCTGCGCCTGTGCTTCGAGCGCCTGTGCCACTCGCCTGCCTTCGGCAGAAATCTGCTGATTGATCTCGCCGATCTGAGCATCGAGAGCCCGGATTGCCGGATGGTTGGGCAGCAAGGTCGCCGCCTGTTGCGCGCGCTCACCCTGCAACCGGCCCAGCTCCTGGCTCAATTGCTGGGCGACGGACGATGTCTGCACATCGGATACGCCAATCACCGACTGGCCGGATTCGAGCAGGCTGCGGATCAATTGCGCGCGCGATTGCGCGGCGTTACGGCGCTCTGCCGCCGCCGCGATCTGGTTGGCAAAGTTGGAAAGCTGCTGATCGGTAAGGCTCAGATTATTGGCGCCGGTGAACAGATCGTTCTCGACGCGAAAGTCCGCGATGGCGCGCTCGGCTTCCACCACGCGCTCGCGCAGTACGGCAATTTCCTGCTCCAGCCACGCGGTTGCATCGAGCGTATCGGACACCTGCTGCCCGGCCCGACGCTGCACGTGGGTCTGGGCGATGCCATTGGCCAGATGCGCGGCAAATTCGGGGTCGGTGGCGCGGTATGCAATCGAAATCAGGCGCGAAGAGCGCTCCTGGGTGACCTTGAGGTTCTTGCCCACTTCAACGATGATCTTGCTGGTGTTTTTGCCAGCAAACTGCGGATGACCCCACAGATCGAGGGCATCGAGGGCGGCGCGGATGGAGTCGCGGGATTTGATCAGCTCCATCTGGCTCGAAACCGCTGCATCATCGACATAATAGGCTGCGGCAGTGGTGCCACCGGCGGCGCTCGTATAGACGCTGCTGCGCGGCTCGATCAGCAACTCGGTGGTCGATTCATACAGCCGCGGCACGAACAGCAACACCATCAGCGTCACGGCCAGCAGCAACACCGTGACCAGCCCGATCCGCCACAGCCTGCCCAGCAGCGCGCGCATGATCAGGCCTGCGTCGATACTGGCCTCCACCTGGGCCGTTTCGGATACGGAATCGCTCATCCATCGCCCCATTGCCGTCGGTGACTTATGGCCTTGCCATGGTAAGCATTCGGTTAAGACGCTCGGCGATAAGAGGTTTTTAACCATAGCGTGAGAGAGCTAAAGGCCTCTTGAGAGGGACGGACAACGTTTATGGCACGGCTGCGCTTTGCATTGCTCCTATTGCCGCTGCTTCTGGCAGCATGCGCCCATTCCAGTGGCCCGGCGACCTATCTTGTCGAGCAGACCGGGCCCTATGCGCTCGATAGTGGTGATCTGCTGCGGGTCAGCGTTTATGGCGATGCGGAACTCACCAACACTTATCGCGTCGATGATGCGGGCTCCATCTCGATGCCGCTGATCGGCGCTATCCAGGCGCGCGGCGCCACCACCGACGCCCTGTCGCGCCGGGTTGCCGCGTCCCTAGCCGCAGGCTACATGCGCAATCCCAACGTTGCCGTCGAAGTTGCTGAATATCGACCCTTCTTCATTCAGGGCGCGATCGGAGCTTCAGGGCAATATCCCTATATCTACGGCATGACGGTACGGGCCGCGATCAGCGCGGCAGGCGGCTTCTCCGACACCGCGAGCCGAAATGCAGTCACCGTGTTCCGCCGGCAGGGCGAGGAAATGGTCAAGGGCAGCGTTGCGCTCGACTTCCCCATCCTTCCCGGAGACACCATCGTCGTTTCAGAACGCTGGATCTGATCGGTGCCAGCAAAGCCCCTGCGCATCATGCAGGTCATGCGCGCCCCTGTGGGCGGGCTGTTCCGCCACGTTTCCGATCTCACACAGGTTTTGGCGGAACGGGGCCACCAGATCTCGATCGTCGCAGATTCTACGCTTGCTGATGCGCAGTCAGAAGCCCGCCTGAATGCTCTCGAACCCTTCGCATCTCTGGGAATCCATCGGCTGGCAATCCCTCGGCTGCTCGGCCCGCAGGACATCTCCACACCGTTGCGCATCAGAGCGCTCGCCAAAGCGCTCGATATCGACATCCTCCACGGCCATGGGGCCAAAGGCGGGTTTGGCGCACGCCTTGCCGGAGCTGGCACGCGCCGCAAGACCGTCTATACCCCCCATGGGGGCGCGCTGCACTTTGATCCGCGTAGCGCCGCCGGGCGTGTTTTCATGTCAATCGAGCGCGGTTTGTTGCGGACCACCGACGCACTGATTTTTGAGAGCGCCTACGCCCAACGCATTTTCACCGACAATATCGCCCTTGCGTCCTGTCGGCAGGAGATCATTCACAACGGCCTCGACGACAGCGAGTTCGACGTCATCACCCCCCTGCCCGATGCGGCGGACTTTGCCTTTGTGGGCGAGTTGCGTGCGCTCAAGGGCGTCGATCTGCTGCCGGAGGCGCTGAAACCCCTCACCCGCCCTGACGGAAAACCAGCGACCCTCATCATGGCCGGAGACGGCCCGGACGCCGGATCGGTAAAAGACACCATCAGGGCTCTTGATCTTACAGAGAGAGTGACCCTCGTCGGTGTGCGTCCCGCCCGGGAGATTTTTGGACGCGGGTGCTGTGTTCTGGTGCCATCCCGCGCCGAGTCCCTCCCCTATGTGGTGATGGAAGCTGCCGCAGCGGGGCGTCCGATCATTGCGACCGATGTTGGCGGCATCCCCGAAATCTTCGGCCCCACTGCCGATCGCCTGATCGAGCCCAACAGCGTTGATGCGCTGCGCGACGCGATGGCGCAATGTCTCGGCGCGCCGGCCGAAATGGAGCGTGAGGCGGCGACAAGGCGGGCGTTCGTTCGCGCGCAATTTTCCCTCACACGCATGGTCACCTCCATCGAAGCATTGTATCGCGACCTGCTCGCCTGACGTTTACGCATCTGCTTCACCGAGTTTTCATTTCTCCTCGCCCATATTGGCCGCACGTTCACTACATGTTGGTGTGAGGTAACCCATGTTCCGGGTCGATCCCAAAGAGGCGGCGCTCAGCCATATTTCCGCCGGCGATGCCACGGGAACGCTGGGATCGGCAGCCGAGGCTGCGGCGCGCATTCCCGCAGAACCCGGCCTGTCGCACAAGATCGTGGGCGGCTTTGCGCAGCTGGCCGAAGCGGCCCTGCTGTTTGCGCTCGGCATGGCGATCTACGCCGCCTATCTCGACGGCGCCAACCCGGTCATCTACGTCTCGCTGTCGCTCGGAATTGTCATCGCGGCCAATGTCGCCTTCAATATTGCCCGCACGCACCGGCTTTCGGCCTACCGCTCCGGCATCAGGCAATTGTTCACCGTCCTGATCGGGTGGGTCAGCGTTTTCCTGCTGGTGATCGCTGGCCTGTTCGCCTTCAAGGCAGGCGAACAGGTCTCCCGGTTTTGGCTTGGCAGCTGGATGCTGTCGGGCGCGGTGCTTCTGGTCATCTATCGGCTTTTGCTGCGCGCTCTGGTGCTCGACTGGTCGGCCAAAGGGCGGTTGCGTCGCCGCACCGTCATTGTCGGAGGTGGCCCCGACGCGGAAGCCCTGATCGCCGCCATCGAAAAGCAGGCGACGAGCGATGTCGAACTGATCGGCCTGTTCGATGATCGCGACAGCGCCCGCTCCCCCGATGTGGTGGCCGGGCTCAAGAAACTGGGGCGAGTCGCCGATCTGGTGGAGTTCGCCCGCCGCGCCCGCATCGATCTGGTGATCGTCTCCATGCCGCTCTCGGCGGAAGCGCGGGTTCTGGAAATGCTGCGCCAGCTCTGGGTGCTGCCCGTCGATATCCGGCTGAGCGCCCATATGAGCAAGCTGCGCTTTACCGACAAGACCTACTCCTATCTCGGCGAACTGCCGGTGTTCGACATCGCCGACCGGCCGATTTCCGACTGGAACCTCGTGTTCAAATGGATATTCGACAAGACCATAGCACTGCTGGCGCTGATTGCCCTCTCCCCGATCATGCTCGCGACAGCAATTGCGGTGAAGCTCACCAGCAAGGGTCCGATCCTGTTCCGGCAGCGGCGGCACGGCTTCAACAACGAGTTGATCGAAGTCTATAAATTCCGCTCGATGTACACCGAGGCGAGCGACACGGGCGCGTCGAAACTGGTTACCCGCGATGACCCGCGCGTTACCCCTGTCGGGCGCTTCATCCGCAAGACCTCGATCGATGAACTGCCGCAACTGTTCAATGTGCTCAAGGGCCAGCTCTCGATTGTCGGCCCCCGGCCACACGCGCTGAGCGCCAAGGCGGCCAACAAGCTCTATCACGACGCCGTCGATGGCTATTTCGCGCGCCATAAGGTCAAGCCCGGCATTACCGGCTGGGCACAAATTCATGGCTGGCGCGGGGAAACCGACACGATCGAAAAGCTGATGGCCCGCGTGGACCACGATCTCTATTACATTGAGAACTGGTCGATCCTGCTCGATCTCTACATCTTGTTGATGACGCCGGTTTCGCTGGTTACCAAGTCCGAGAATGCGTTTTGAGCGCTACGCTGTACGCTCTCGCGCCCGCCGACCGCTCGGAGTTGGGGCGCAGGTGGTTCAGAACGCTGGCACAAAATGCGCTGGCGATATCGGTCGCCGTATGGATTTTTTCCGGCGGCTTCGTTCTGGTCGAACCGTCGCCCTATGAGGTGATGTTCGTCATCACCTTCGCCATTGCCCTGGTCGGTGGCCTCAAACTGCACCGCGGCACCCTCCCCCTGTTGTATGTGATCCTCGCGTTCACGCCGTTTGCGCTGATTTCCGTATTTTTCATGCGCTATCAGGAGGTGAGCGCGGGACTATTGTTCAACCTGGTCACCATATTCCTCTTGGTCACCAGCTATTTCGTCGCCAATTTCGTCGCGCAGGCCCCGGCCCGCCATATGCGACTGATCACCGGCCCCTATATCGCGATCGCGCTGATCGCCGCCATCGTCGGTACGTTGGCCTATGTTGGACTGCTACCCGGTGAAAACGTCTTCCTGCTGTTCGGACGGGCCAAGGCGTTTTTCAAAGACCCGAACGTTTATGGTCCCTTTCTCATCTTTCCGGCGATGGTGGTCCTGCAACGGGCCCTCCTCGGCAATGGGCGGGAGATGGCCTGGAACGGGCTCGCCTATCTGATTTTGTTCATTGGTATCTTCGTCAGCTTTTCACGTGGCGCTTGGGGTCACCTTGCCGCGTCGACGGCACTGGTGTTTTTCATGGTGTTCGCGCTCGAAGCGACCGCGCGGCAGCAGGTGCGCCTGCTGCTGATCGCTATCGGCGGCGTGATGGCGCTGGCGCTGGCGCTCGCCGCGCTCCTGTCGATTCCGGACGTGGCGGAATTCTTCCTGCAGCGTTTTTCCATCCAGAGCTACGATACCGGAGAGACCGGCCGGTTCGGACGCACCTGGTACACGCTTGAACTGGCGATCAGCAATCCATGGGGCATCGGCCCGCTGGAATACAGCTTCATGCGCATTTCCGAACAGCCCCACAATACCTACGCCAACGTGATGCTGACCTATGGATGGGGCGGCGCCTTTGCCTATTTTGCCCTGGTCGGCTGGACCTTCGTGGTCGGCGCACGGGCTATCGTGCTTCCCTGTGCGAACAGGTTGTTGCTCATCCCGGTCTTTGCCACCTTCGTGCCGATGATACTGCTGTCGGCGATCATCGACACCGATCACTGGCGGCACTGGTTTTTGATTACCGGACTGGTGTGGGGCTTGTGTGCCGGTCAGGTGGCGCAGCGGCGCTGACAAAAAAGAAAGGCCCAGCGCTGAAAACGCCAGGCCTTTTCTTGAAAAATAATGGTCGGAGCGGCCGGATTTGAACCGACGACCCTTTGTCCCCCAGACAAATGCGCTACCAGGCTGCGCTACGCCCCGATCGACCGGAGACATAGACAAGCGGGGCTTTTGAAGCAAGCCCCTAAATCTCATGAATGAGGACAAACAGAAAGTTTGGCAGTGTTTTGCACAGAGTGGCGGCTGCGGCCGGACAGGAACGCGTCGAAGAAACGGAGTTGCCTGCCGGTCATTGCCATGTGTATTTTCTGGATCTGACTGCAGGCCAACCGGAGATTGCAGCATGAAGAGTGCCCGAAATATCGAGAAGGATTATCCCTTGCCCGAGTTCATTGACAAACTCCGGCGCCTCGCTGACGCCCTCGAAAACGGCGACAGATTTCAGATCGATATTGCGGGAGAACGCATCTACGTCCCGGTACGGGTGCATTACTGACAATGGGCCTTATCTGCCGCCTGCCCTTGGCCGACTAAAGCCTGGGCATGGTTCTCATGGTGCTGGTTGGGGGAACGGACATGGAAGCGCCGCAGAATGAAGATCAGCTAGTGGAAATGTTGTTCCGCAACGGCACTCTAACCGTTGTGGGCATCCTGATGTCCTTTTCCCTGTCTTTCCTCACTCAGTGGGCGAACAATCCACTGCCATGGGAGCTTGTGGACCTTCCTACGCTGCTCTTGTTGTCCGTCGGCATCATTGCCCAGGGCATTTCCCTTGCCCTGCTGCTCCGCCACAACTCGTTGCAAAGACGGTTTTACGACAAGGCCAGCAAATGGTTTCTGCTGGGCATTTTATTGACTGTCAGCGGCGTCATCTCGGCCATTGTCATCGATTTCATCCAGCTTGTGGCTTAGGACTAAAAATCCTGACCACACATTGACTTGGATCGCGGCCAACCTCGCGATCCGAGATGCCGGGCGCGAGGTTGGTGTCGAGCGTTCTATCGCTTGATGCAGCGCCCCGATCACGGACGCGGGTTCAAGATGGCTTCGATTGCGTCCACCGTATCCTGGGTGGGAAGAGGGCAAACCCGAAGTTGCTAACCACTTATTGCGTAAATCTTTCCTTCCAAGACTCAGGAAAACTACTTGCTTTGAGACCACTCGACCATCAAATGCGTTCGAACAGTAGTTGAAAGCATTTTAGAAGTCGGCTGGCTTGATGGTGGCCAGAATGGCCTCATCGGCAGGCAGTTCCTCGGTGCCGGGCGTCAGGCCGTTTTCAGCCGACAGGTAGGCGATGATGTCGGCATATTGCTGCGCGGGCAGGCTCCCGGGGGAGTCGCCGGGCATCGTGGTCGAGATAAAGCCATAAAACAGCGCTGCGTTGGGGAAGCTCTTATAGATCGACACGATATCTGCCCCATGGCAAGTGGAGCAGCGCTGCTGATAGGCCGCGTCGCCTCGCTCGATCTGTTCAGGCGTGGTCCAATCGTGAGCCTCCGCCGCATCCTGCGCGATCGCCCCAGTCGCAGCCATGAGCCCGACCGTCCCTGAAAGGGCGGCGATGGCCAGAACGCGCGTCGACCGCGCAGCCCAAAAAATACGATTCACTTCTTTCTCCTCGGTTTGGTTTCACCGGCACACCTGCCGGCGAGGTCAGAATTCAAATACGCTAAAATGTGAGTGTCCACTTGCTAAAGCCCTTTTGGATCAAAGCCCAGATTCGACGCCAGTTCCGCAATCGTCCCATCGGCCCGCAAGGCGGCAATGGCCTCATCGAGCAATTCGCGCAGATAGGCGTCGCGGCTCAACAGCACGATGCCGACCGGCTCGGTCTCAAGCACGGGAAAGACAAGCGGCGCGACCTCAATTCCGCTATCGGCATATTGGTCCAAAAGCAAAGGCAGGGCGTGGTTGGGAATGATGCCCGCCTCCAGTTGCCCCCCAGCAATCGCCCGCAGGATGTTGCCCGGCGTATCGTAGGGAATGCGCCGCAGGTCCGGGCGGTTGCCCGTGCTGAGCGTCATCGCCAGGGTCATATCGGCCTGTGAAAGCATCAGGGAGCCGATCCTTGCGTCCAAAGGCAAATCGAACGGGCTGCCGATATCGGGCTGGGACGACGCGAGCACATAGGTCACGTCAAAATAGGCCTCGCTGATGGTCAGCCATTCGGGCAGCGGGCGCCATGTGTGGCTGGTTCCCATGGCTGCATCGCAATTGTCCATCAGATGGACGAACAGTTCCTGCTCGAACAGTTCCTGGGTTCCGGAACTGACCAGCGAGACGTCGTAAAACTGTGCCTCAAGCAGTTGCAGGCTGGCAATCTGCTCGCCCACGGCCCTGTCGAGTTCGACCATGGGGCTGCTTGGCCAGACGCAGAAAATGATGCGATTTCCCCTCGCCCGGGCAGCGCCTTCGTAAAAGTCGCTCTGCACCATGGGCTGGGCACTGGCCACTGTCGCCAGCGATGAAACAGCAAGAGCCAATGCCAGACGTCTCACCAGGACTTCCTCTGTCATAAAAGGCGGAACCGCCTGCCGCCGGGTTGGAAAGCGGCAGGCGGCTCCTGGAGCTAGCCGATCAGTTGGCTTGCGGCAAGGCGAACACGAACAGGTTGTTCCCGGTCGCCGGATGGAGGATATCGGGGACCAGCGCCGCCTGGGCGCGCGGGCTGCCGCCACCAAGGCCAGTCGGCACCGCGATGTACTGGACGCCGTCGACTTCGTAGGTCACGGGCATGCCCTGGACCGACTGGGACAGACGGACCTGCCAGATGACATCACCTGTTTCCGCGTCGAACGCCTTGAAGTAGCGGTCAAGGTCGCCGGCAAAGATCAGGCCGGTTTCGGTCGAGAGCAAGCCCGTCAGGAACGGAGCATGCTGCTCGTGACGCCACTTCACTTCCAGCGTATCCACGTCGATTGCCGCGAGCAGGCCCTGTCCACCGACATCAGGCATCGGAGCAAACGTCCGGAAACCGCCCGTGCCGCCGCCGCCGACCACGGCTTCCACTTCGCGGGCTGTAAAGTTCATGCAGCTTTGGCTCATAGCCATATAGAGGCCACGGGTGTTGGGGTTGAACGCCATCGGGTGCCAATCCTTGCCCCCGGCGGTGCTGGGGCATGAGAACACCGGCGTTTCGTAGTCGGTCGGAATCTTGTCCTCGCGGACCGTTGCCTGGCCGGTTTGGGTGTTCACGTCGAATATGTTCTGGAACACCATTTCGCGGTGATCGATGTAATCGCCGGTTTCGCGATCCATGACCCACAGGATGCCGCTCTTGCCGATCTTGTAGAAGCGCTTTTCACCATCAACGTCGACAAAGACATGCTCAAAAGCATCGTCGAGGTCGAGGGTCTCACCGGGCAGGAACTGGTGATACCACAGGATGTCGCCATTGTCGGGATCAAGGGCGATCGTCGAGTTGGTGTAAAGCGAATCGCCGCGATGGCCGCGACCAAAGCTCGTCCAGGGATAAGGCTGGCCCGTCGAGCACAGGATGATATCCTGTTCATCGTCGTATGAGCATGGATGCCAGACACTACCGCCGGCGCGCAGGAAGTCAGGCGTGTCGCCCCAGGTGTCGCCACCCTCTTCACTTGCGATCGGCACAGTATAGGTGCGCCACAGCTCCTCGCCCGATTGCGGATCGTGGGACACCACGTAGCAACCCGTGCGCTCCTCACGGAACACGCGACAGTCGGTGAGGCCGGAGATCACCTGCCCCTTGACGATGGTCGGGCCGGTACTGAAGCCCACCTTGTAGTCTTCCCAGCTCTCCATCTCCACGTCCCAGGCCACCTGGCCCGAGCGGGCGTCGAGTGCGACAACGTGAGCATCACAGGTCGAGGTAAAGACCCGATCACCATAAAGGGCAATGTTACGGGTGGCGCCGGAAGTCCCATGGCAGGCATCTTCGGGCAATTGGCGCTTGTACTGCCAGAGCAGGTCACCGGATACGGCATCGAGCGCCTGAATGACGTCGCGCGCGCCTGCGAGGAACATAATCCCGTCATAGACCAGCGGGGTCGATTCGAAGGTGCCCGGCTCGACGTTCCACGACCATGCCATTCGCAGATCGTCGACGTTTTCAGGGGTGATCTGGGTCAGTGGCGAGTGGGCCCAGCTATCGCGGGTGCGCCGCCAGTTGAGCCAGTCGCCATCAGCCGGATTGGCGAACATTTCATCAGTCACCGGCGTGAAGCCGGCCCATGGGTCTGCTGCGCTCTCCTGCGCCGCAGCACCGCCTGCACCCGCTGCCGAAAGCAGCAAGGCAAGCGCCAGAGTTGTATATCTCATTGTATTCCCTCCACGCCCCTGGTCACACGCGATCGATGCATTTGTCCGTCACCACGGCACACTGGAGCGATCATCCGGGTCGGGAGGGGCGGCCCGCCAGGATTCTGACACTCTAAGGACAGGAGCCGGTTCTGCCCTGCATGATACGGCCCTCCCCCCACGTCATTTCACGCCGGAAGTATCATATCGCTGCACATGCCAGTCAACTTAGACGCATCAGCTATTGTTGAAATAACAACCCTTTCCTTATCTCAAAATATTCTGTATAATTTCTTTTTATTTCTATAATAATATAAAATGACTATCTTTTTTCTTCTTTATCTTCTCACCAGTCCCATCCGGAAATCTTCCATTTCCAAGCGTCCCGCTCCTCCCCGATTGCACAAATTGACCGTGGACAAGCTGCCGTCTCCTGGTCGATAAGACCGCCGACGGGGGACAAACCATGAGCGATGACTGGACGGGGCTTTCCGAAGCTTTCAGCCTTTGGCCGGGCTTTGCAGGTAGCGAAGCGAGACTCATCAACCTATCGGAAAACCATACGTTCCGGCTTGATCTGCCCGATGGAACGCCCGCCGTGCTGCGCGTTCACCGGCCCAGCTATCACTCCCGCAACGCCATCGAGAGCGAGTTGGCGTGGATGCGCGCGCTGCGCAGGGACGCAGGACTGTTCACTCCCCGCCCCCTTCCCGGGCTCGACGGCGTGCTGGTGCAACAATCTGCGTTCATGGGGCAACAGCGCCATATGGTGGCCTTCGCCTTCGAAGAGGGCGAAGAGCCATGCGAGAGCGATGATCTTGTCCCGCTTTTCCACCAATTGGGTGCTCTGGCCGCCCAATGTCATGCCCATATCGAACACTGGCAGCTTCCGCCCTCATTCGAGCGGCAGACGTGGAGCGCTGGTGCCATTCTCGACCCGGATGCCATCTGGGGCGACTGGCGCCTGGCGCCGGGCGTAGCGGGCGAAACCCGCACCGCGCTCGATGCCCTCGACCTGGCATTGCGGCGCAGGCTCGCTGCCTATGGCGCGACCCGCGACCGGTTCGGCCTGATCCATGCCGACATGCGGCTGGCCAATCTTCTGGTCTCGGATGGAGTAACGCGGCTCATCGATTTCGACGACAGCGGGTTTTCCTGGTTCGGATATGATTTCGGCGCGGCCGTCTCGTTTTTCGAAGACAGCGACAGGGTCCCTGCCCTGCGTGAGGCCTGGCTAAAAGGCTATCGCGTTCATCGCGCCTTCACGCGCGAGGACGAAGCCATGCTCGACGAGATGGTGTTGCTGCGCCGCATGGCATTGCTGGCCTGGACGGGCTCCCATGCCGAAACCGGTCTCGCCCGGGATCAGCACGCGACCTTTGCGACGGGCACGGCGGACATGGCCGAGCGCTACCTGACGCGCGGCACCATCGATCGCTAAAGCGATCAATCGTAAAACAGCGACACCCGGTGCCCGCCGATTTCATGGACGTTGATGTCCATGTCGTAGATTTCCCGCAGTGCCTCGGGCTGGATGATCTTGTCGGTCGAGCCGTGATTGACGACCTTCCCGTCGCGCATGGCGATGATGTAATCCGAATACCAGGACGCGAAATTGATATCGTGCAGCACGACCACCACGGTCTTGCCGAGCTCTCGGCAGGCCCGCTGCATGAGCTTCATCATGCTCATGGCGTGCTTCATGTCGAGATTGTTAAGCGGCTCGTCGAGCAGCACGTAATCGGTGTCCTGACACAGCACCATGGCAACGAACGCCCGCTGGCGCTGGCCGCCCGAGAGCTCATCGAGAAACCGGTCAGTGAAATCGTTCAGGTTGAGATATTCGATGGCCCGGTCGATATGCTCCTTGTCTTCGATCGTTGTCCGTCCCTTGGAATAGGGATAACGCCCGAAGGCAATCAGATCGCGCACGGTCAGCCGCGCGGTCATGTGATTGTCCTGGCGCAGGATCGACAGGCGCTTGGCCAGCACGTCGCTGGGTGTCTTGGAGACGTCCATGCCATCGACGGTCACCGATCCGGCATCCATCCCGAGCAGGCGGCTGATCAACGAGAGCATGGTGGATTTGCCCGCCCCGTTCGGGCCGATGATCGATGTGATGCCGCGCGCCGGCAGCTGGATCGAGACATCGTCCACAACGGCAGTGGGGCCGTAATATTTCTTGAGGCCGGTAGTGATGATCATCGGGCCGCTCCCCGCAGAATAAGAATGATAAAGACGAGGCCGCCGAGGAACTCGACAATGATGGACAGCGCGGTGTCAAAGGCAAACACCCGCTCGAACAGCGTCTGTCCGCCCACCAAAGCCACGATGGCCAGAAGCGACGCTGCAGGCAGTATGTATTTATGCTTGCTGGTGCCGACAAGCCCATGCGCCAAACTGGCCACCAGCAGGCCAAAGAACGTAATCGGCCCCACCAGCGCGGTCGATACCGAAACCAGCACAGAAACCATCACGAGAATGATCACCACGGTCCGCTTGTATTCCACGCCGAGGTTGATCGCCGTGTCACGGCCCAGCGAGAGCACGTCGAAGGTATGGCCCATGCGCCACAACACAAGGGTCACGACTGTAAGGATCGCCACCGAGACGCCGAGCAGAGTCGGATCGACCGTCGAAAAGCTTGCAAAGAACGTATCCTGAAGAACCTGGAAGGAATTCGGATCGAGCAGTCTTTGCATGAAGTTCGACAGGCTGCGGAAAAATATTCCAAAGACGATGCCCACCAGCACCAGAAGATGCAGGCTCCGGCCTTCGCTGAGGAACAGCCACTGGAACAATATCCACGAGAACCCGATCATCAGCACCACTTCGATGCCGAATTGCAGGTGGGGGTCCATCAGCGCCAGCATTTGCGGGCCGAGGAAAAACACCGTTGCCGTCTTGAGCAAAATATACAGCGCATCGAACCCCATGATCGACGGGGTCAGGATGCGGTTATTGGTGACCGTCTGGAATAGCACCGTCGAAATAGCGATGGCGTAGGCCACCAGCGCCAGCGACAGCAGCTTGCGCCCCCGGAACGGCAACACAAAGCTCCAGCTTCCCTTGGCCCCCAGCGTCATGAAGCACGCAATAGAGATCAGAGCGAGAATAGCGAGAATCAAAAGAACGACGGTCGGACGCGACCACTGGACATTACGCATTGTGACGCTTCCTCAGCAGCAGATAGAGGAAGAGGCCACTGCCGATTACCCCAACGACCACGCTGATCGGAATTTCATAAGGAAAGCGCACGATGCGCCCGATGATATCGCAGGCCAGCACGAAGGCTGCGCCAAGCACCGCCACCCAGGGCACCGTGCGCCGCATGTTGTCGCCTATCATCAGGCTGACCACGTTGGGCACGATCAGACCCAGGAACGGGATCGAGCCGACCGACACCAGCACAACGGCACTCACGATCGATACGATGATCAGGCCCAGCCGCATCACCAGCTTGTAGTTGAGCCCCAGATTGGTGGTGAAATCCTGCCCCATACCGGCAACTGTGAACCGGTCGGCGGCAATATAGGCCATCACGGTTCCAGCGAGGCCGAACCACAGCAGTTCATATCGGCCGCGCAGCACCCCGGAAAAGTCGCCCATATTCCAGGCCAGCATCGATGCCATCAGGTTGAAGCGGTAGGCGAAAAACGTCGTGACCGCGCCGATCACGCCGCCCAGCATGATCCCGACCAGCGGCACCAGCAACACGTCGCGCAGCGGCACGAACCTAAGGATGCGGATGAACAGCGCCGTACCCGCCATCGCGAAGGTGGCGGCAACGATCATCTTGGCAATCAGCGGCCAACCGGGTGCGAACAGGGTGACGACCAGAAATCCCAGGCCCGCCGACTCGGTCGTTCCCGCCGTCGATGGCTCCACAAACCGGTTGCGGACGATCATCTGCATGACGAGCCCGGCGATAGCCAATGATGAACCGGCTAGCAGGATTGCGAGAGTCCGTGGAACCCGGCTGATGATGAGGACCTGCATCGGGCGATCCTCGGGACTGGAGGAGAGCAGCGAGTGAATCGAAACGTCGCTGACGCCAACGAATAAGCTGATGATCGCCAGAATAACGGTCATCAATATTCCGACAGAAAGAAGCCGCACCGTATCGCCTGCGTTTGCGCCACCCGCCAAGGGACGGCTGAATATGGAACGCCCGGCGAGGTGGAACCCGCCGGGCGCAAGGAAATGCCGGGCCGGTTACTCGGCGGCGTTGAGACCTTCGATCACCTGGTCGAGCAGCAGCATGATGCCGGTATAGCCATGCATGGTGATGTAGGCAGCCTGCGGGTCGAGGTAGATGATGTGATCTTCCTGCCAGGCTGTGGTCTGGTGCATCAGTTCGTTGTCGAGCAGCTGCTTGGCCGCACCGTCATTGCCGACACCGGCATCGCGGTCGACGACGAACAGCCAGTCAGGGTTGGCTTCGAGCAGGAATTCGAACGACACGGCGTCACCGCCATGGTCGCCGTCTTCGACCCGGTCCATCACCGAAGGAATGCCCAGTTCGTTATAGATCCATGCAACGCGCGAATCCGGTCCGTATACGCCGAGGTTGCCGGCGTTGGTGACCAGAACCAGCCCGTCGCCCTTGCCATCGGCGGCGGCGCGCGCTTCTGCGATCTTGTCGTCGAGATCGGCGGTCAGTTCGGCTGCGCGGTCTTCAATGCCGAAGATCTCGCCCAGAGTTGCCAGGTTGCCCTTGAGGCCAGCAATGATGTCGGAGTTGTTGACCGACATATCGACCGTCGGCGCAATCTGGCTGACCGTCGGATAGGTGGAAGCCGAGCGTCCGGCAACGATCACCAGGTCGGGCTCCGATGCCGCGATCGTCTCATAATCGGGTTCGAACAGCGAACCGACATTGACGAGGTCGCCGCTGGCGTTATCGGCGAGATAGGAGGGAACATTGGAGCCGGGAGCGCCATCGATTTCCACGCCGAGCGCGGTCAGGTTATCGAAAGCTGCCCAGTCGATGACGAAGACGGTTTCAGGAACGCCGGTGATGGTCGTTTCGCCCTGCGGGTGCTCGACAGTGACATCCTGGGCAGACGCTCCAGCAGTAAGGGCGAGCGAGGCTGCCAGGGCTACAACCGCGGTGGCGGTGCGGAAATGAGTGAAAAGAGTCACGCTTATCATCCAATCGTTGGGTGAAGTGGAGTACGCAGCCGCAATGCTGACTGTGCATGTCAGGTTTTAGCCATCCACACCCGGTCCGTCAACAATGTTGAAAGCCAATATCAGCTTTAAAGCCTCCCGCCCAGCGCTTGCTTGCAGGACAGGGCTAATTATGGCCCCTATGCGCCGGCATCAGGGTCGAAAAGGCTCAGGTCCGTGTCCGGTCGAGCAGAGCGCGGCATTCCTCCAGAATCGCGAGCGCAGCGGAAAGCCGGTCACGATGCTCTTGTGACAGCTCGGGTCGCACCGGCTCGGGCGCGACAGACAGGGGGGGCGTTGGCGCCCTGCCCTCATCGCTCAGTTCGACAAATTCGGCATTGGGGATAGCCGAATCGCCATCGAGGTCCATATCGGGATGCGGCTGGGCAGCAATGGGCAGGGTCGAGCCTGTCTCGCCGATGGCGATCACGTGCCGCGCGCCCTGCTCTTTGAGGATACGCTGGACGCCCTTGATGGTGAAACCCTGATCGTAAAGCAGGTGCCGGATGCCCTTGAGCAGTTGCACATCGTCCGGGCGGTAATAGCGACGTCCGCCGCCGCGCTTCAATGGCTTGATCTGGGAAAACCGGGTTTCCCAGAAGCGCAGCACGTGCTGGGGTAGATCGAGTTCTTCTGCCGCTTCGGATATCGTCCGGAAGGCGTCTGGCGATTTTTCCAACGCAAGTTGCCCCGGTAAAAGTGATTACTTTACAGTTCGAACCATAGATTTGTTGATCTTGGATTTCAAGACGTTCGAAGGTTTGAACACAAGAACCTGCCGCGGAAGGATCGGCACTTCCTCGCCTGTCTTGGGATTCCGCCCGATCCGCTCATTCTTGGACCGCACCTGGAATGAGCCGAAAGACGACAGTTTCACGTTGTCCCCCGCTGCCAGCGAATCGCTCACGATCTGAAGGACACGCTCCACAAGCTCCGCCGATTCGGTTCGCGAAAGGCCGACGGATTGATACACAGCCTCGGCCAGATCGGCGCGAGTTACTGTTTTTCCCGACATGATGATCCCCTCAACCTCATAGAGACCCGCAACACAGCCCCCAAGATTTCAAACACTTAACGCTCAAAACGAAACCGGGTCAACGCCTACCAGCGAATCAGTGATGCTCCCCAGGTGAAGCCGCCCCCCATCGCCTCGATCATCACCAGGTCGCCCTTGTTGATCCTGCCGTCCTCGCAAGCCACCCATAGTGCCAGCGGAACCGATGCCGCCGAAGTGTTGGCATGCTGATCCACGGTCACCACCGTCTTGGCGTCTGAAATGCCCAGTTTGCGGCCCGCTCCGTCGATGATCCGCCGGTTTGCCTGATGGGGAACGAACCAGTCGAGCTCATCGGTGGTCTTGCCGGTCTTGGCCAGAACCTCTTCCACCACGTCGGAAATCATCCCGACAGCGTGCCGGAACACCTCCCGCCCTTCCATGCGCAGATGGCCAATAGTCTGGGTCGACGAGACGCCACCGTCCACATAGAGCTTGTCCCAATGGCTGCCGTCCGTCCGGAGGCTCGACGCCAGCACACCATCCTCGGGGGCATCGGCGGGCACTTCGCGCGCTTCGAGAATCACCGCTCCGGCGCCATCGCCGAACAGCACGCAGGTGGTGCGGTCGGTCCAGTCGAGAATGCGCGAAAAGGTCTCCGCGCCAACCACCAGCGCGCGCCGGGCCATGCCGGTCTTGATGTAGCTGTCTGCGGTCGCCATCGCGAACACAAACCCTGAGCACACGGCCTGCACGTCGAAGGCCGAACCGCCGGTAATGCCGAGCTTTTGCTGCAAGAGGGCGGCGGTCGAGGGAAACGTCATGTCCGGCGTCGTGGTGCCGACTATGATCAGGTCGATATCGCTGGCGTCCATGCCGGCGTTTTCCAGCGCGCGGCGGGCCGCGACCAGCGCCAGGTCGGAGGTGAGCTCACCTTCGGCGGCGATGTGGCGCTTGCGGATACCGGTGCGCTGCACGATCCACTCATCGGAGGTATCGATCAGCTTTGCGAGGTCGTCATTGGTCATGACGCGCTCGGGGAGATATCCGCCCACTCCGCGCACAACTGATTGAATCTTGGTCACGCCGTAGGTGCCTCCAGGCTGGACGGATCCGCGGGCGTTGCCAGCGCGGGGAAATGTTTGATGCCTTCACCGATCTTTTCGATCAGATCGTTACGCGCCATGTCATAGGCAAGGCTCAGTGCGCTCTTGTAACCGATTTCGTCGGTGCCGCCATGACTCTTGATAATGACCCCATTAAGGCCGAGGAACATGCCGCCATTCACGGTGCGCGGGTCCAGTTTCGAACGGATGGCGTTCAGCGCCTGACGAGCGAACAGCGCCCCGATCTTGCTCAGCAGTGATGATTTCATGGCATCGCGCAGATAGGTCCCGACCTGCCGGGCGGTGCCTTCGGCGGTCTTGAGCGCGATATTGCCGGTGAACCCCTCGGTCACGACCACATCCACCGTACCTTTGCCCAGATCGTCGCCCTCGACGAACCCCTTATAGACAAAGTCCGTCTGGGCCGTCTCGCTCAGGATCTTGCCGGCATCGCGAACCGCCTCGTTGCCCTTGGCTTCTTCGACGCCCACATTGAGCAGGCCGACGGTCGGGCGCTCGCTGTCGAACAGGGCCCGGGCCAATGCCGCCCCCAGAATCGAAAAGTCGACGAGTTGCTTTGCGTCCGCGCCGATGGTCGCGCCCACGTCCAGCACCACGATGTCGGAGCGAAGGGTCGGCCAGATGGCGGCGATGGCCGGGCGCGAAATCCCGTCCATGGTGCGCAGGCAAA
>NZ_DATMGM010000031.1:0-41394 GCF_035555455.1 Pelagibacterium sp.
GTTTGATCACCAGCCCATGCACGCTGCGCGGCGCCCTGAAATCCACGAAATCGAGGTTGCGGATAATGCCCTTGGCGGGCGGATACACCGTCACCACGTCGAGAATATCGCCCACATCCGGGTCGCGCAATTGATGCACGCGACCGGGGCGCTCCAGGTCGGTCACCATTTCATACAGTCCGGCTGCCGATTTGCGGCGGTCGAACGTCAGCGGGCGGGTTTCCGAAAGCAGGATATCGCCCAGCGACAGCACCCAGGCGCGGCCTTCCGAGGCCAGCGTCGCCAACCGGTTGTCGTCGAGCACCAGCCGCACAACATAGGCCTCGCCCGTACTCTCCAGGCTGAAATCGCTGGCCAGCCCACCCAGGATTTGTTCCGATTGCGCGTCGGGCCGCGCCAGCCGGGCCTGCGTATCGAACAGCATCCACACTACGCTGCCGCGCCGGAATACCGCCGCCGACGTATCCTCAGCGAACGGGAACACCACCCGCACTGTCGAGCCGACCGTGCTCACATGGGGCTGCACCAGTTCGGCCGTTTCCGGCCGCCCCGCGCTATCGGGTTCTCCCGGCCCCGCTTCGTCTGCCGCAATCGCCGGAACATCCGCAGCAGCCGCCACCGCCGCAAGGTCGAATACCGCCTCTCCAGCGCCCGGAACGTCGATGTCGAGAATGAATTCGGTACTCGATTGCTCGTAAAAGCGAAGTTCGGCTCCGTCTTCTATCGCGAGGGTAATTTCGGTGCCCGCGCCCAGAACGGTATTGTCTACCCTCCCCAGTTGCGTGGGCTTGTCCGACAGGATCGGGTAGAGATCGACCGGCACCGGCCAGTCGAACCGGACCCGCGCAACGTCTCCATCTTCGAGAAATTGCGCCTTGGTCCCCACGCTCCAGTTGAACGTGATGCGCGAGAAGGTTGGGTGCTTTCCCACGCGGATCGTCGCTTGGGGGTCGTATTCGAGCACCATTTCAGCGCGCCGGCGCTCCTCGGCAATGCGCGCTGCGTCCTCGGCCCGCTCCGCCAGCCGCGCGATCACGTCCTCGGGCAAGGCCGGGGGCAATCCCACCCAGTTCAGCGGCAACAGGTCGATGAAAAGCTGCTCGCCAGCGGCGATTGTGTTGACCTGAAACGCCGTCCGCAGCCCCATGCGGATGCTGGTCCGGTCCGGATCGAACCGCGCCACCGAGACGTAATCGCTCAGCACCGTGCCCACATCGGGCAAAAACCCTGACATCGGCACATCCGGCACCGTGATGACCAGAACGCCATTGTCGCTCGCCACCGAATGGTCGGGCAGCATCAGCCGGTCGGGAAATGTGAGGATCAGGCGGCCATAATCGTCATGCCGCTGCGCCTCGAAGACGATACGCTCGTCGGCCTCGACAGGCACGGCAAAACCCAGCCCGCCAAGCAGCACAAAAACGGCCAGCGAGAGTACCCTCGCGACCTCAACGATTGAGCGTCCACGGTTCTTGGTGGTCGAAAGCATTCTGCCAGCCGCCCTGATTGAACGGGCACACTAGGCATTAGCGCTTAAGATGCCCTTACCGGGCTGCACTCACTGTCCGATGATTTGCGGCAGGTTGGAAAAGTCCTGCGCCGCCACCTGGCTCGGTCCGGTCGGCCCGGTTTCGGCCAGCATCACGGTGAGCTCCTGGGCTTTGGCGGGCACCATCTTGGCCATGATCGGCCCCAGCTTGCGCGGGCTCATCGCCTGCCCCACCCGGACGAGAACCGATCGATCGAGATCGTTGAAAATGGTCGCCGCGTCGCCGGGCCGCATGGATTCATACATCGCGACAATCGCCGCGAACTGCGCAGCTTCGGCATCATCCTGACGATCGACCAGCGCATTGATCTGGGCTTCCATGGCGCTCAATTCGCTCATGCGCTGCTCGATCCGCAACTCTGCCGCCTCGACCACCGCCAGCCGTGTTTCCAACTCGCCCGCAAACACGTCGAGTTCCGCCCGGCGCTCCGCCAGCCGCTGCAGGATCAGCGCTTCCGTCGGATTGGCTCCATCCAGCCGCTCCGGGCCAGCCCCCCCGCCCACGCGCCAGGTGTCGATATCCTGTCGCTCCTCCGGCCCCGACGACAGCGCATCGTAAAGCGCCTGCGCCGCCAGTTCAGCCGCCTCAAGCGCGTCGCCATCGAGCGTCGCGGCGTCATCGGCCGTCTGCGCCATCGCAACAGGCTGCCCCCCGCCGGAAACGATGCCGATGGTCTTGAAGACCAGCAAGGCGGAAGCTGCGAGGATCACAACGGGCAACAGCCGTATCTGTCTCACGCAACGTTCTCCCGCCGCCGCTGATGCTCTTCCAGTGTACGTAATGCAGTCCCGGCCCGGTTCGGCTCACGCATATCGTTCGGGCTCCGCGCCGCCTGGGTGATCTTGGCGATCCGATCCATAACCGCCTGCCCGGCATTGACGTGATTGGCCAGTTCGATGGCAAAGCGCTCGGCATCATTGAGCCGCTGGTTGAGGCGTTCATCCGCCTCGATTGCGGTCGCCTTGAGGCCCTTGATCGCCCCATTGGCCATGGTGGTCGCCTGCACCAGATCGGCGATCATCTGCTGCAGCGCGGCGCGATCGGCATGCAAATTCTTGATTCTCTTATTGAGAACCACGCAGTAACCGATTGTTGTTGCCAGCAGAACGGCAACGGCAACCTCGATCATCATTCCCAGCGGGAGTCCCATTTCAATTGCCTTCCGCGTTGTCTTCCATGGCCTCGAATGCCGCCATCGTGACCTTTGGCGGATTGAGCGGGCGCGTCACACGCACCGATACATTCTTGCCGATATGACCCATCACGGCCTTGGTCAGGTCCACATCGCCGCAGCGCAGCGTCACCGGGTCCGATGGCGTCATGTCGAACATGATGGTGTCCCCTGCCGCCATGTTGAGCACTTTTGACAGCGGCAGGTTCAATTCGTGCAGAACCGCTGAAATTTCAGTATCCGCCGCGTAAATCTCGGTGGCCAGATGTCCTTCCCAGATCGGATCGCGCCCGAACTTCTCGCCCATATACATTTGCAGCAATTGCTCGCGGATCGGCTCGATGGTCGCATAAGGCAACATGATTTCGATCTTGCCGCCGCGGTCATCCATGTCGATGCGCAGCTCCACGAGGATCGCCGCATTGCCCGGCCGCGAGATCGCGGCAAAGCGCGGATTGGTCTCCATCCGGTCGAGCTTGAAGTTGACCGGTGCCAGCGGCTCGAACGCCTTGTGCATGTCCTCAAGGATATGCTCGATCATCCGCCGCGCCAGCGCCATTTCAATGGTGGTGTAAGGCCGCCCTTCCACCCGCACCACGCTGGTGCCGCGCCGCCCGCCCAGCAGCACGTCGATCATCGAATAGATCAGCGAGCTATCTACGGTCAGCAACCCGTAATTGTCCCATTCCTCAGCCCTGATCACCGACAGGATCGCCGGAAGCGGGATCGAATTGAGATAGTCCCCGAACCGCACCGAAGTGATCGAATCGAGCGACACTTCCACGTTGTCGGATGTGAAATTGCGCAGCGTCGTGGTTGCCAGCCGCACCAGCCGGTCGAAAGCGATCTCCAGCATCGGCAGGCGCTCATAGGAGACCAGCGCCGAATTGATCAGCGCGCGCACCCCGGTCAGTTCGACACTGGTGCTGGCGCTCGCATCGAACCCGAGCAGGGAGTCGATCTCGTCTTGATTGAGGATGCTGTTGTCGTCGGCAAGGCCGGCTTCGGCCTCCAGCATGGCTGCCCAATCCTCGCCCAGTCCGCCTTCCGGTTTTGTGCCTGGTTCTCTGGCCATGGTCCGCCCGCTACTGAATGAGTATTTCCTTGAACAGGATGTTGTCCACGCTCGCGGGATAGACCGCGAGGTTGACGCGACGCTGCAATTCTTCCTTGAGCCGATAGATGCCCGCCGACCCCTCGATGTCCGACCGGCGCAATTCGCGCAGATAGACCTGAAACGCATCAAGCACCCGCGCCATGCGCGGCTCGATCAGGCCGATCATGGCCTCGTCGCGCACTTCCAGCGCCACCCGCAACTTGAGATATTCCGTCGGCCCACCGCCGGTATTGAGGTTCACGATGATGTCGGGAAGGTCGTAAAAAGCCACCGGGGCCACCGCCGCGACGTCCGTGGCCGGATCGCCGCCGAACATGCCCGACTGGACGAGGAACCAGCCCCCGCCGCCCGCAATCGCCAGCAGCGCCACCGCCGCGCCGCCGATCAGCGCGACCTTGGGCAATCCCTTGCGGCCAGCAGCGGCGCCAACGTCCGTTTCGGTCACATCGCTCATGATAGCCTTCCGAATCCCCCGGGTTTCCAGCGCTTTCGCCGCGTTTCCAGCTAATCCCGACACGGTTAACGAATGGTTACGATTTACCTACGGGCGGCAGTTATTGCCGGGCAATATTTTCCACGCGGTTAACCATGTGCCGGGCCAGCCCGGATGCAGATACCGCCTAACCCATTGACTTTATTGAAACTCATCAGTTGGCACGCCTCGTGCATTGTTTCTGGCAAGGCACCGGCTTGGGGAAGTCGGGGTCTTAACGGAGCGCTTCCGGAACGGGCCTGCCCACAGAAGCGAAACGCGAACGTAACGGGGAAACGCGCATGATCGGCAACGCGCAATTGATCGGCCTGTCGCGCCAGATGGCCTTGCAGCGGCAGATGGATGTGGTGGCCAACAATCTGGCCAACATCAACTCGACCGGCTTCAAGGCTGAAGCCATCCTGTTCGAGGAATACATCATGCCGGTCGCCGCCGATCGCACCTTTCCGCGCGGCAGCCAGCAGCTTTCCTATGTTCAGGACTGGGCGACCATGCACGATCTTGGTGCTGGCGCGATGACCCAGACCGGCAATCCGCTTGATCTTGCCCTGTCAGGCGATGGCTTTTTCGCCATCGAGGCCCCTGAAGGCACCCGCTACACCCGCAACGGCGCGTTCGTGATCGACGCTGCCGGACGCCTCGTTACCGAAAACGGCTTTCCCGTTCTCTCCGATGGCGGCGACGCCATCGTGTTTGCCGCCGACGAAACCGACATCGCGATCGCGCCAGATGGCACCGTATCGTCGAGCGCCGGAAACAAGGGCCGCCTGAGCGTTGTCGAATTCGAGAACCCCCAGGCCCTCGCCCGCACCGGCGACACCATGTTTTCCGACGGCACGCCGCTGGCCACCGCCTCCACCCGCGTTGTTCAGGGAGCGCTGGAGCGCTCCAACGTCTCGGGCGTGGGCGAAATGAGCGAGATGATCCGCGTCACCCGCGCCTACTCCTCGCTCGCCGACCTCATGAACAAGCAGGACGAAATGCGCCGCACCGCCATCCAGCGTCTCGGCGACGCGCAGGCATAGCCCTAAAGGATCTTATCGATGAAAGCTCTTTACATCGCATCGACCGGCATGGCCGCGCAGGAGCGCAATGTCGAAGTCATCTCCAACAACATTGCCAACATGCGCACCACCGGCTTCAAGCGCCAGCGCGCCGAATTCCAGGACCTGCTCTACCAGTCCTACCGCCGCGCCGGAGCCTCGACCTCCGATACTGGCACCCAGGTGCCCGTCGGCATCGAAATCGGGTCGGGTGTCCGGGTGTCCGCCACCTCGCGCGTCATGAGTCAGGGCAATGTCGCCCCCACCGAAAAAGAGTACGACGTGGCCATCCGCGGCGAGGGGTTCTTTCCCGTGGCCCTGCCCGATGGTCGCACCGCCTACACCCGCGACGGCACCTTCGAGCTCGACGCGACGGGGATGATCGTCAATGTTGACGGCTTCCAGATCGAACCCGGCATTGTGGTGCCCGACGGCACCACCTCGGTTTCCATCAGCCGCGACGGCATCGTCGAGGGCTTTCTCAACGGCAGCACCGAACCGGTTCAGCTCGGCCAGTTCCAGATGGCGCGCTTCGTCAACAAGGCCGGCCTTGAATCGATGGGCGACAACCTCTTCCTCCAGACCGCCGCCTCCGGCGAAGCCCAGATGGGCCTGCCCGGCACCGAGGGCATGGGAAGCCTCCTCCAGGGCTATCTGGAAAGCGCCAACGTCAATGCCGTCACCGAAATGGCCGATCTGATCTCCGCCCAGCGCGCCTATGAAATGAACGCCCGCGTCATTTCCGGTGCCGACCAGATGCTCCAGGCAACGGCCCAGCTGCGCTGATCGGCTCTTACGAGAGGATAACGATGATGTTCGCTTCGCTCCTGAAACACACCGGCCTGGCTCTCGCCTTTTCCGCGCTTGCCAGCATGGCGCAGGCCGAGCCGCTGCTACGCGGCGATGTCACCGTGCATTCCGCCATCGTCACCATCGGCGATCTGTTCGAAAATGCGGGTCTGTTTGCCGAAAAGGCAGTGTTCCGCGCGCCCGCGCCGGGAACGGCGGGCGTTCTCAGCGTTGACGATATCGCCAGCGCCCTGCAATCCGCAGGCATCGAGCGCTTCGAAACCGCCGGCCTCGATAGCATCCGCGTCGCCCGCTCCGGTGTCGACGTCGAGCTCTCGCTGCTCTCCGATCTGATCGCGACCGACCTGCGCCAGCGCGGGATTCTCAATGCCGACATGGATATGGATATCGCCCTCGATACTCCGCTGCCTGCTCTGGTCGCCGCCAACGCCGCCCAGCCCGCTGCCCTGAGCATTTTGCGTTACATGCCCGGCTCGTCCACCTTTTCCGCGCGGTTTGAGGTGTCCGGGCTCGATCGCCCTCTCGATATTTCCGGCCAGATTCAACTGCTGATCGCCGCTCCGCATCTCACGCGCACCCTGCCCCAAGGCACGATCCTGGGCCCATCCGACATCGAAATGCGCATGATCCCGCTGGCTTTCGCCGAATCCTCCGGCCTCGTCGCCATCGAGGACCTTGTCGGCATGCAGTTGCAGCGCCAGACCCGCGCCGGCGTCATGGTGCGGCCTGCCGATATCGCAGCGCCGCAGATCGTCGGACGCAACGATGCGGTGACCCTGGTTTACCAGCACGGCGCACTGACCCTGACCAGCACCGGCAAGGCGCTTAACGCCGCCAGCCTCAACCAGCCGGTTTCCGTACTCAACACCATGACCAACCGGGTGCTGCAAGGCGTGGCGACACAGTCCGGCACCGTCACTATTCACTCCGGCCCGCAACAACTCGCCGGTCTCTGATCTCAACCCTCCGACCCGCGCTTGGGGAAGCGCGACGCCGGACACATTCGATTTTACGGGGAAACTGAAATGAACATTCTGATCAAGCTTGCGACAGCCCTGATGCTTGTCAGCGCTCTCGCCGCCTGCGCCACCACCGATAAGCTGGCCAATGTGGGCCGCGCCCCGGCGCTCTCGCCCATCGTCGATCCCACAGTCACCGCAGGCTATCGGCCGGTCTCCATGCCGATGCCCGCCGCCGAGCCCGCTGTCTATCAGGCCAATTCACTGTTCCGCTCTGATGCAAGAGGGTTCTTCAAGGATCAGCGCGCCGCCCGCGTCGGCGACATCCTCACGGTGATCGTCACCATCGATGACAGCGCCCAGATCGGCAACACCACCACCGCCACCCGCTCGTCATCCAATCAGGCCGGACTTGGCGGCGCGCTGGGCTCGATCTTCAATTCCATCACCCCCGCCGATGTGAGCGCCGACGCTGCCATCGGCACCAATTCGGGCGTTTCCAACACCGGCAACGGCTCTGTCCGCCGCTCCGAGCGTCTCACCACCCAGGTCGCCGCTGTCATCACCCAGGTGCTGCCCAACGGCAATCTGGTGATCGAGGGCCGCCAGGAAGTGCGCGTCAATTTTGAAGTGCGAGACCTGATCGTTGCCGGCATCGTCCGCCCCGAGGACATCGGCTCCGACAACACCATCGATTCCTCCAAGATCGCTGAAGCCCGCATCGCCTATGGCGGCCGCGGCCAGATCACCGATGTCCAGCAGCCACGCTACGGCCAGCAAATCCTCGACGCCATCCTGCCCTTCTGACACCAGACAAGGAGTGAGGCCTTGCCCTCACTCCCCACCCGGCACCACCACCCGGCCCGTCCGGTCCCTATCACCGTGGC
The DNA here is from genome assembly GCF_035555455.1 of Pelagibacterium sp. GTDB lineage: Bacteria > Pseudomonadota > Alphaproteobacteria > Rhizobiales > Devosiaceae > Pelagibacterium. The sequence continues at coordinate 8,031 of NZ_DATMGM010000031.1, forward strand.
ATGATCAACCTGCCGCACCCAGTCCCCAACCGGTCGCCGTTCCCCAAACTCTGCGGCAACCGGTTCCCGGCCCGTCTTCCCCGTCGGGCCGGTAAAAAGGGGCGCAGCGTCCCCGCTGCGCCCCTTTCTTTTTCTCCCACATCTCATTCTGTCGTCCCGGCCTTGAGCCGGGATGACCACGCAGATGGGTGTCCCCGACTTTTCTTCCATCTCCTCGCGCGCTAGAACCGTTCCACAACCTCCCGGAGTTCCCCATGTCCTACGCCGATCTCGAAGCCCTTGGGCGTCAGCTCGAATCCATCGACCACGCCATCGCCATTCTCTCAGCGGACGAGGCGACCAACATGCCGGTCGGCGGGGGCGAAAAGCGCGCGGAATCGGTGGCGTTCCTCTATGGCCTGCGCCACGAAACCGCGACCGCTCCAAAGGTTGGCGAGTGGCTCGCCAAAGCGCAAAGCGAGGAGCTTTCCGAGGACCAGAAGCTCTCACTGCGCGAGTTTCGCCGCGTTTACACCAATGCCACCTGCCTGCCCGCCGATTTCGTGCGCCGCAAGGCTCAGGCCGAAATGCGCTCGGAACAGCTTTGGCGTGATCTGCGCGCCAAGAACGATTGGGCCGGTTTCGCGCCTGCGCTTGAAGGGGTCGTCGCCCTTGCCCGCGAAGAGGCACAGATGCGCGCCGATGCCCTCGGCCTTGCCCCCTATGATGCACTGATGGAGCAATACGACCCCGGCAATCGCGTCGCCGACGTCGCACCGGTTCTCAATACGCTCAAGACTTTCCTTGTCGATTTTCTCCCGCAGGCGCTCGATGCTCAGGCTCGCCGTCACGCAGCGCGCCCGCCCAAATCTGTGAGCGGCCCGTTCCCCATCGCCCAGCAGCGCGAATTGGGACTATCGATGATGCAGGCGCTAGGGTTCGATTTCACCCATGGTCGCCTCGACGTATCCCACCACCCCTTTTGCGGCGGTGTGCCCACCGATGTGCGCATGACCACGCGCTACCGGACCGATGAATTCCTCACCGCCCTTATGGGCGTGCTCCATGAAACCGGCCACGCCCTTTACGAACAGGGCCTGCCGCGCGCCCTCTCGCACATGCCGGTCGGTCAGGCCCGTGGCATGGCGATACATGAAAGTCAGTCCCTGTTCGTCGAGCAGCAACTGGCCCGCTCCCCGCATTTCTGGACCTGGGCCATGCCCATCGTCGCCACGAATCTGGGCGATGACGCGCTGGCTGGCTGGGATGTCGAGGATGTGATGGCCGAGGTCAACAAGGTCGAACGCGGCCTGATCCGCGTCGATGCCGATGAGGTGACCTACCCGCTCCACATCATCTTGCGCTTCGAACTCGAACAGGCCCTGATCGGTGGCACCCTTGAGGTGGCTGATCTCCCCGAGGCCTGGGACGACAAGATGCGCACCTATCTCGGGCTGTCGACCATCGACAACCCCGCCGATGGCCCGATGCAGGACGTCCACTGGCCGGCGGGTGCCTTTGGCTATTTCCCGTCCTATACACTCGGCGCCCTCATTGCCGCCCAGCAATGGCGCACCATTGAACAGGCTTTGCCTGATCTGCCCGGTCAGATCGCCCAGGGCGACTTTTCCGCCGTCAACGCGTGGCGCAGGGACAACATCTGGCAACAGGCGTCCCGCTATTCGACGCCCGACCTGCTCAGGCGCGCGACTGGTGAAACGCTCAACCCCGATATCTATATCGAACACCTGAAGCGCCGGTACGGTTAGGCGTCACTTCTGCTAAGCACTCTCTCCTTGCCCCTAAGGGGAGAAGGAAGAGCCACAAGCGCCCACCAAAAGCCCCCCCCCCCCTCTCCCCTTGAGGGAAAGGGGGGGGGGGGGTGAGGGGTGCCCAGCGCCTGCTAAGCCAGCCAGAGACGACTGCCCTTACGCCTTCACCACCCTCAGCACACCCCTCATCCGACCTTTCGCTATCGCGAAAGCCCACCTTCTCCCTCAAGGGGAGAAGGGAAGAAAAACACCAGCGTTGGCCAAAAACCCCCTTGCCGCCTTGCCCCTTTTACCCTTCTCCCCTCGTGGGAGACGGTGGCCGCGAAGCGGTCGGATGAGGGGGCGCAGCGCTCACCGGATCAGCCAGCGACAGTTGCCTACCCCTTCACCAGCCGCAGCAAAAACAGCAGGATCACCGCCCCGATCGTCGAATGGATGACCGCAGCAATAAACCCTGTCCCCAGGCTCACCCCGAGAAACGGGAACAGCCAGCCGGCGATCACCGCCCCGACCACCCCCACAACGATATTGCCGATCAGGCCAAATCCGCCGCCCTTGACCAGCTTGCCGGCGAGCCAGCCTGCGATAAGACCGACGATCAGGAAAATAAACAGACTTTCGACGCCCATGATGGCCCTCACTTTTGTTCGAGCAAAAGTCTAGGCCATCAGGTCGAAAAGTCTAATCGATTTTCGGGATGTCAGAACGAAACCGTTGCCCCCAGCATCACCCCGGCCTCGCCAGCAACGCTCCAGGCGGTGATTGGCCCGGTCTGCGGTCCGCCCGCATTCCCGAACGTCACCTGCCCCAGGCCCAGTTGCCCGCCGGCGAATGCGCCTGCCGAAAGCTGCACACCCTCGGCCATCTCCACGCGATAACCCGCCTCGGCCCGCACTCCAAGCGTCGCCAGATCATAGGCGATATTGGGCACCGGCCCCAGATCGGGGCGCAGGTAATGACTGTCGGAGACGCCCAGATAGTCGCCGCTCACCTCCAGCCGCAGATCGAACGCCTCTGTCGCGGAAATCTCCTGCTCCAGCCACACGCCCAGCCCCGCCGATACCGAGAACAAATCCTGCCCGATCACCGTAACGCTGGCTGGCAAAGCCCCGGTCGGACACGCCGCCCCGCAGGTCAGCCCCTTGGCCGCAGAACGCTCCAGCCCCATCCCGGCGCTCACATAGGGCCGCACCGCCATCCCGCCCCAGAAAAGTTCGTCCTCCATCGGCAGCCCGAACCGCAAATTGACACTGCCTCCGTGGCCCAGCGCGAGATCGCTGAATGTTTCCGAATAGAGCGCCTGCCCCGCCTCATAATCCCGATCAGCGAAAGTGCCGCCGCCCGCGATGGGAAACCCCGCGATCAGATCGAACCAGCCATCCTCTCCCCGCCCGCTGAGCACGAATTCGATATCGGCGCGATAAAGCGGCTCATAACTCAGGATCGATGTGGGATCGCCATAGCTCGTCATCCCGCCCGCCGGTGGCGTCAGCCCCGATGCGTCATGGTTGAGCGACAGATAACCGGCATTGAGACGCACCTGCGTCCCCACGCTGATATCCATGGCTGCGCCCGCGCTCGCCATGCCCCCGGCGATCAGCGCCAATCCCGCCCGCGCCAGTCCCCTTCGCCAGTCCATGCGTCCCTCTTTCCGCCTCCTCTCCCTTGGTACACCGCAACCGCCGCCCGGCACAACCTTGCGCGTCTTGACTTCTCTTCCATGGCGCCTATTTTTCAGCAAGTCTCAACACCAACAGGATGTGTGCCCGAATGGATTTCCACCCGAAAGCAATCTCCCCTTGCCTCGGACCGAAAGCCCATTCTCATGCCCGCACAGATCACTCTTTCTCGCCTCAGCTACTCAACGCCTGACGCCACCTCCCTTTTTTCCGATCTCGACCTCACCTTTTCCCGCCAGCGCACCGGCCTCGTGGGCCGCAATGGTGTGGGCAAATCGACCCTGCTGCGGCTGATTGCCGGACCGCTTGCGCCCTCTATGGGAACGGTCAGGACCGAAGGCAGCATCGGCGTGTTGCGTCAGGCCCTCCAGCCCGCGCCGGGCGAAACCCTCGCCGATCTGTTCGCCATCGGCGATGCACTCGCCATCCTCTCCCGCGCCGAAGCCGGCACCGCTTCAGCCGATGATCTGGCCGAGGCCGACTGGACTCTGGAAGCACGGCTTGCGGAAGCCCTCGCCCGCTTCGGCCTGGATGCCACGCCCCACACCCCGCTCGCCACGCTTTCCGGCGGCCAGCGCACCCGCGCCATGCTTGCCGCACTGGTCTTTTCCGCTCCCGATTTCCTGCTGCTCGATGAGCCGACCAACAATCTCGATCGCGACGGACGCGACGCCGTCATCGCGCTTTTGGCCCAGTGGCGCGGCGGCGCGGTGGTCGTCAGCCATGACCGCGAACTGCTCGATACCATGGATGCCATTGTCGAACTGACCAGCCTTGGCGCCACCACCTATGGCGGCAATTTCACCCTCTATCGCGAGCGCAAAGCCATTGAGCTCGCTGCCGCCCGGCACGATCTGGCCACCGCCGAGCGCCAGATTGCCCAGGTGGAACGCAAGACGCAGGCAACGCGGGAAAAACAGGCCCGCCGCGATCGCGCCGGCCGCGCCCAGAAGGCCCGCGATGACATTCCCCGCATCATTTTGGGTCGCGAAAAGGACTATGCGGAAAAACATGCCGGCGACAACGCCCGGCTCGCCACCCGCCAGCGCGAACAGGCGCAGGCCGAGGCCCAAACCGCGCGCCAGCGGATCGAGGTGCTCGAACCGGTCACCGTCACCGTTGCCCCCACGCACCTGCCTCCGTCCCGACAAGTACTCAATCTCGATAGTGTCACCGCCGGATATGCCCCTCAAACGCCTGTGCTCAAGGCCTTCTCCCTCGCGCTGACCGGCCCGGAACGCGTCGCTGTCACCGGGCCGAACGGGTCGGGCAAGACCACGCTGTTAAAGCTCATCACCGGCGCCCTGCGGCCCCTCGCGGGCTCCGTTGCAGTTCACGTGCCCTATGCCGTCCTCGATCAACAGGTCTCGATCCTCGATCCGCACCTAACCATCCGCGACAATTTCCTGCGCCTCAATCCCGGCTCCGACGAAAATGCCTGCCGGTCCGCCCTGGCCCGCTTCAAGTTTCGCGCCGATGCCGCGCTTCAGATGGTGGGTACGTTATCCGGTGGCGAAACCCTGCGCGCCGGGCTCGCCTGTGTGCTCGGCACGCAAACCCCGCCGCAATTGCTCATTCTCGACGAACCGACCAATCATCTCGATCTCGACTCCATCTCAGCCGTTGAGGCAGGGCTGTCCGCCTATGATGGCGCGCTGCTCGTCGTCAGTCACGACCGCCCCTTTCTGGATGCGATCGGCATCACCCGCGAAATCGCCCTTGGCTGAACGCTCCGCCCCAGAACGAAAACGGCCCGCTGGAGTCCATCTCCAGCGGGCCGCAAAGTCAGTCATCCGTCAGCCGGATTGCTCAATCGTCGCGATAGACCTTTTCACGCCGCTCGTGCATTTCCTGGGCCTCCAGCCCCAGTGTTGCAATCGGCCTGGCGTCGAGACGGGCCAGTCCGATCGGCTCCCCGGTTTCCTCGCAGAAACCATAGGTCCCGTCATCGATCCGCTTGAGCGCCGCGTCGATCTTGGCGATCAGCTTGCGCTGGCGGTCGCGGGTGCGCAATTCGAGCGCCCGGTCGCTTTCCGATGAGGCCCTGTCGGCCATGTCCGGATGGTTCGTGCTCTCTTCCTGGAGGTTGTCGAGGGTTTCGCGGCTTTCGCGAAGGATCTCGTCCTTCCAGGCGTTAAGCTTCCTGCGGAAGTATTCGCGCTGGCGCGCGTTCATGAAGTCCTCGTCCTCAGTAGGACGATAGTCGTCAACAAGGGCTTCAACAGACATCGTCAAGACTCACTCCCCTTGGTAACCAAGTCGCCGCCTATATAGTGGGCTAGGTCGTCGCGGGCAATTGGAAACTGCCCCTGCTGTTAACAAGGCCGTGACACAGTTTCGTGTCAAAGCGGCGGAAAACGCCCCAGCTTGGCCAGTTCCACCCGCACCCTCAACTCGATGTCCGCAACAATGGCGTCCAATGCGGGGTCGATCCGGGTTTTCGCCTGTTGTAACAGGGCGATGGCGCGGTTGAGCCGCCCTTCCCCCACCCGCCCGGCCAACAGGTCCGCCTTGATCTCTTCGAGCGCGTCGAGCAGCAGATTGGCCCGCCGCACAGCCTTGCGACGCCCCGTTGTGGCGTCGTCCACCGCTTGCAGGGCCAACAGCGCATCGATGCCCGCAGCCGGCATCGGCGCTCCGGCCTGAGCCGAGCGATTCGGCTCCTGTCCGGTCTCGGGCCGGAACGTCGCGCCCGAGGAGCGCGCTGCCCCTCCGGGCCGGTTCGCGGTGATGATCCGCCCTGTTCCGTCGATCCGCATACTGGTTCCGAACGCCCATGGTTAATGCTTGGCTAACCGGCAGAATTTGCCGCCAGGCGTTAATTTTACCTTAACCGCCCGGCAATCCCTGCCCACCCGCTCAACACTCAACCCATCCCGCCTAACAAAACACTTTCACTTTCAATAGCTTACCTCAAATTCCGCAAACTGGCACGGTTTTCGCTCCATATTCAGCAACACGCGGCGCGCCTTCGTGGGGACGAAATGCGCTCCAACCGGCAACGGGGAATTGAATGATTATGAGAGCAGGACTGTTTCGCAGGACATTGGCGGTGCTTGCCGCCGCAGCGATCGGACTGACATCGCTGGTTCCGGCCACGGCGGCTCCGGCCCGCATCAAGGATATCGTCGATGTCGAGGGCATTCGCGACAATCAGCTTGTCGGCTATGGGCTTGTGGTCGGGCTGAACGGCACCGGCGACAGCCTCAACAATTCGCCCTTCACGCGCCAGTCGCTCACAGCAATGCTTGAGCGCATGGGGGTCAACACCCGCGGCGAAACCCTGCGCACTGCCAACGTGGCCGCCGTGATGGTCACCGCCAATCTGCCCCCCTTCGCCACTCAGGGCACCCGCATCGATGTCAGCGTCTCCGCCATGGGCGATGCGTCGAGCCTGCGCGGCGGCACCTTGCTGGTCACCCCGCTGCTGGGTGCCGATGGCGATGCCTATGCCATTGCGCAGGGTTCAGTGCTGATCAACGGCTTTTCCGCCGAGGGACAGGCCGCCAGCGTCGTCTCCGGCGTTCCCACCACCGGGCTTGTGTCCTCAGGCGGCCTTGTCGAGCGCGAGATCGGCTTCACCCTTGGCGCACAGCATTCCGTACGCCTGTCGCTCAAGAACCCCGACCTCACCACCTCGCGCCGCATTGCCATGGCCATCAACGACCTGATCGGCCTGCCCGTCGCCATTCCGTCTGATCCCGCCAATGTCCGCCTGTCGCTGCCCAGCGGTTTTAATGGCAACATTGTCGATCTGTTGACCGACATCGAGCAACTGGTCATCCAGACCGATCAGGTGGCCCGCGTCGTCATCAACGAAAACTCCGGCATCATCGTCATCGGGCGCGACGTGCGCGTGTCGAGCGTGGCCATCGCCCACGCCAACCTCACCATCACCGTCGCCGAAAATCCCACCGTGGTGCAGCCCGAACCGTTCAGTTTCGGCGAAACGGCCATCGAGGACCGCACCCGCATCGATGTGACCGAGGACGGCACCCAACTGGCCGTGGTCCCCGAATCCATTTCCCTGCAACAGCTGGTCGATGGCCTCAACGCGCTGGGCATTTCCCCACGCGACCTCATCGCCATCCTGCAAGCCATCAAGGCTTCTGGCGCGCTCCAGGCCGAAATTGAGGTGATCTGATGCCCCTGACCATTGCCTCCACCGCCCCGCAATCCGCCCCCGCCAGCCTGCGCGAAAAGGCCATGGAGCTCGAAGGCGTGTTTCTCAACACCCTCGTCTCGGAAATGTTCAAGGGGCTCGAAACCGATTCCATGTTCGGCGGCGGTTACGCCGAAGAGACCTGGCGCGGCATGATGGCCGAGCAATATGCCGACCAGATGGCCCAGGCCGGTGGCATCGGCATCGCCGACCAGATGGTCGCCGCCCTTATCGACATGCAGGGCGCGCTGACGCCCACTCCACCCCTTTCCTCTCTCGGAGCCTACACACGATGACCGCTGCCGATCGCCTGTCCGCGCTTGAAAACCTCGATGCCGAAACCCTGTGCGCCCGCGCCGAGACCGCCCTTTCCGCGCTGGTCGAAGTGATGAACCGCGAAACCACCTATTTGCGGGCGGGCCACATGCGCGATGCAACGGCCCTCACCAACGAAAAGACCCAGCTTGCGCAGGATTACGTCACGCTGGCCCGCGCCGTGCAGCGCGCTGCTCCCCGCCTCAAGGATGAAGCCCCCGTGCGCGTCGAGGCGCTGCGGCGCGGTCACGAAGCCCTTGCCACCCAAATGGCCGAAAACCTGCGGGTTCTGGCCACGGCCCGTTCCGTCACCGAGACTCTTTTGACCGACGTGGCCCGCGCCGCTGGCAACACCACCCGCCCCAAAACCTACGGCGCCACCGGCCAGGCCCCCGCCGCCACCCCAGACGCCATGAAAGGCATCTCCATCAACCGCGCCCTCTGAGCCCCATCCCCAGCCCCTCTCCCACAGAGGCGAGGGTGGCTCCTTTCGCAGCGCCCACGACCCTGCCTCAGCGCCAGCGCATACTGGATCCCGGGTCTTCGCCCGGGATGATACGCTGGTGATTGGCTCATTCCGCCGACCGAACCTCAACCGTCCAGGACTCAAACTCGACGTTCCACCAGCCCCCTTCTCCCCTCGTGGAAGGAGGTGCCCCACAGGGGCGGATGAGGCGACGCTGAGCTCCAACGTCAACCCACGGCAAAACCTGACATACCACGCCTTCCCCACCCACCCCGGTCATCCCGGACCTGATCCGGAATCCAGCAGCCGGCAGCGCCGGACCAGTTTCCACCACGCCCCCAACACCGCGTATTTTAATCAATTCTCTCCCCCTCGCCTAACCCGCCCGTCACCCCATCCGGCATATCCTGCCCGGCAGATTTTGCCGCCTCCGCAGAAAAAGGGTTAACGGATGTCGGGTATCCACCCAGCGGCGCAGGGCCTTGTCGGGGTCGCTGCCGGAACGTCCCGCCCCGCCGGAAGGCCGGTCGGGCGCGATCCGTTGCGCGTGGACGATTCCACAGGCCCGTCCATCGGCCAGCCCACCCCATATCGGATAAGCCCTCCTCCCGGCCGGAATCAAAAAGACCAGCAAGATCAAAAGATTGATCCCCACGTCGCGCCTGCAACCCTGCTCGATGCCAGCCTGATCGCCGCTGCCTTGCTCAATGATGGCGAGGCGCGTTCCACCCTTCCGCCGTCCCGCTCCGAGCCCTGGAGCCCTCCCGCCTCCAGCCTCACGCTGCACGACCGCACCGTCTAGAGCGCTCCTAGGAAAAACAAACCAGTTTTCCGCCCAAGAAGCACGATAAAACAAAGGCTTGGCGCGTTTCCAGCACACGGGGACACCGCCTGTTCGGTTCGGAGGCGCGTCAGGCCCGAACTCGTTAATTTCCGCCCGCCCGATCAGGATTTGTTAACCATTCGGTAGCACTTGGCGCTGCACTCTATGGTTAACGCGCTCCTAACAGGAGTGATTCTGCCAAACCCATTTCGGGACGGGGGTTTTCGATCGATGTCTGATGTCACGCTGTCCAAGGCGGTCCGCTCCAACCTGCTCCATCTCCAGAACACCTCCCGTCTGATGGACATCACCCAGGAGCGTCTGGCGACCGGCAAGAAGGTCAACTCGGCTCTCGATAACCCGACCAATTTCTTCACCGCGGCCTCGCTCAATGGCCGCGCCGCTGACATCGGCACCCTGCTCGACGCCATGAGCAACGGCATCCGCACCATCGAGGCCGCCGACAACGGCCTGACCGCCATCACCAAGGCCATCGAGTCGATGCAATCGACGCTTCGCCAGGCAAGGCAGGACAATTCCTTCCAGACGCAGAGCTTCACTGTCAGCACAGCGGCAAATCCCACTGGCGACGAAGTGCTCAATCTCACTGGAGGCGCCCTGCCCGTCGGAGCCGATTTCGATATCGACCTCACCAAATCCCGCTCCGCACTTTCAGCAGGCACGTTCACCGCGGCTGGCGTGGACATGTCGGGGACCAGCAACCAGTTCAGTTTCGACATCGCCGTTCACGGCGGCGCCCCGGTGTCGATCACCATCACCAACGCGGACATCGCCTCTCCCGGCGCAGTCGCCAATACCGACGCCGTCACCGCCGATGAAATGGCCGCGATCATCAACTCCAAGCTCGGCAATGCCGGCGTCGCGGCCACCGTCACCGTCGATGGCGGCGATCTCGTCTTCACCACCAATAACGACACGGGCACCAGCAGCGCCGGTATTTCCATTTCCGATTACGCGGCCACGCTCACCGGCGCTGGCGTTACGGGCATTGCCGACGGTGACGGGAGCACCATCGCCACCCGCCCCCGCACCGTTGACGATCTGGTCACCGCCATCAATTCCAATCCCGATCTCAAGGGCGCGGTGCGCGCCTCCAACAACAATGGCAAGCTGCGCATCGAGAACCAGTCGACCAGCCCGCTCACGCTCACTGGCCTCACCAATGGCGACATGAATGGCGGCATCGGCCAGACCGAGGTGGATGGCAATGATGTGCGCGCCAATCTCGCCCGCCAGTTCAATGAACTGCGCACGGAACTCGACCGCCTCGCCGAAGATGCTTCGTTCAACGGTGTCAATCTCCTGCGCGGCGATCAGCTCAAGATTGTCTTCAACGAATCCGGTTCCTCGACCATCGAGATTCAGGCAAAGAACTCCAAGGGCGAAGGCCGCGCCATCAACGTCGCCAATCTGGGCCTGCTCGAACTCAACCCCGAAGATCTCGACCTCAACGCCGATATCGACGGTTTGCTCAACAATCTCCAGAACGTGCTGAACGAAGTGCGCGCGCAGGCCTCCGATCTTGGCTCGACCCTGTCGGTCGTGCAGAATCGCGAGGATTTCACCAAGCGCATGATCAACACGCTTGAAACCGGCGCTGCGAACCTCACCCTGGCCGATTCCAACGAGGAAGCCGCCAATATGCTGGCCCTGCAAACCCGCCAGCAGCTTTCCCAGACGGCGCTGTCCCTCGCCAGCCAGGCCGATCAGGCCGTCCTGCGCCTCTTCGGATAACCGCTCCCTTCATAGACGGGAATTTGAGGCGGGCTTCGGCCCGCCTTTTTCTGTTCTATTCATTCAATTGAAAGCATCCGATTTAACCGTTCTTTAGAAGCTCCCGCAGCAATGTCAGGCCAGCCGCCTCAGGAAGAGGTGCTGTAAATGCGTAAATCCTAGAAAGGGATTACAATGTCTGACGTGACGCTTTCAAAGGCGGTTCGCTCGAACCTGCTTTCCCTCCAGAATACCGCCAACATGATGGCATCCACCCAGAACCGCCTTGCCACCGGCAACAAGGTCAACTCGGCTCTGGACAACCCCACCAACTTCTTCACCGCCTCGTCGCTCAACAGCCGCGCCGGTGACATCAGCCAGCTGATGGACTCGATGGCCAATGGCATCCAGACCATCGAAGCCGCCGACAATGGCCTCACCGCCATCACCAAGACTCTGGAATCCATGTCCTCGACGCTCCGTCAGGCCCGCCAGGACAAGTCGTTCCAGACGGCATCCTACACAATCGCTCTGGGCGACACGCCGGCCGGCACCGAACAGCTTTCGCTCTCGGGCGGCGCGCTTTCGTCCGCCTTCGCGATCGACCTGACCACCACCGAAAATACCGCCACTCCGGTTTCGGTTACCGGTTCCGTTGACGAACTGACCACCGCCAGCTCGCTGGCGGATGCAGGCTTTACCTCGCCCGCCGCGGCCGGCACGATCACGATCGGTGACGGGACCAACACAGTCGCGTTCAGCACCACCGCCGGCGCAGTGGAAACCGTTGGTGACCTCATCAGCGCGATCAACGGCAACGCCGATCTGAAGGTTACGGCATCCTTGAACTCTGCGGGTGAGCTGGTTCTGGCGGCTGATGACAACACAGTCGGCATTTCCGTCGCTTATGGCGGCGCCGCCACCGCAGGTACGTCCGGTTTCGCCGCTGCCACGGCAACGCCTCCGACCGCGGTCGACACCAACGTCGCCAAGACCGTTGACGCTCTCGTCTCCGAGATCAACAACAACGCCTCCGTCAACACGGCCATCCGTGCTTCCAACGACAACGGCAAGCTGCGCATCGAGAACCTCTCGACCCAGGACATCACCACGACCACCCCGACGGGTGTTTCGGGCGAAGCCAAGATCGGTGGCAACACCGTGCGCGCCGATCTGACCAAGCAGTACAACGAACTGCGCGATCAGCTCGACAAGCTGGCCGACGACGCCTCGTTCAACGGTATCAACCTGCTGCGCGGCGATAATCTCAAGATCACCTTCAATGAGACCGGCACGTCGGAAATCGACATTCAGAGCAAGGATGCCAAGAGCATCAACTCTGCCACCCTCGGCATCCAGACCAACATGGAAGAAGCCGATTTCGACAGCGATGCAACCATCGACGGTTTCCTCGCCGAGGTGAAGACGGCGATCAACTCTGTCCGTTCGCAGGCTTCGGCCTTCGGTTCGTCGCTGTCGATCGTTGAAAACCGCCAGAACTTCTCCAAGAACATGATCAACACGCTGCAGACCGGCGCGTCCAACCTCACCCTGGCCGATGCCAATGAGGAAGCCGCCAATCTGCTCGCCCTGCAGACCCGTCAGCAGCTCAGCTCCACTGCGCTGTCGATGGCCTCGCAGGCCGATCAGGCCGTGCTGCGTCTGTTCTAAGACGTTTAGGCAAACCAATACTGCAAAAGGGCGGTCTTAATGGCCGCCCTTTTCATTTGTCCGGCGAAACTTCATAGTTTCCCACCATTTGCGGAGGGCGAATCATGGCGTTGAAAGTTGAACTCAGGCCCGGCGAAAAGCTGTTGGTCGGCAATTGCGTCATTACCAATTCCGATCAGCGCACCCGCCTGTTTATCGAAGGCCAGGCACCCATCCTGCGCGAAAAGGATATCCTGACAGCGGCCACCGCCGATACCCCCGCCAAGGCGGTCTATCTCGCCATCCAGATCATGTATGTGGAAGGTGACGTCGAAAAGCTGACCAAAAGCTATTTCGAGCTGATCAACGAGATGGTGCGCGCCGCCCCATCCACTCTGACTTATGTCGATGCGATCAACAACGAGATATTAACCGGCGATCTCTACAAAGCTCTCAGAGCCGCAAAGAAGCTTATCGCATACGAAGGGGAGCTGCTGGGAAATGCTGCAACAGGGGGCAATGGCATACCAGAGGACCGCACAACAGACTGCGGCCCCTAGAGACCTCGAAGCCAATCTGCTCGCCCGGCTGGCCTCGCGCCTGCAAGCGGTCCGCGACAACTGGCCCGAAAGTCAGGACGATCTCGTCGAAGCGCTGAACAGAAACCGCAAGGTCTGGTCGATTTTTCTGGCCGCCCTTACCAAAGACGATCATCCCCTGCCCCCGGCTGTCCGCCAGAACCTCGCCAACCTCGGCGTTTTCGTGATGGGCCAGACCTATGAGCTGTTGCACGGTGCCGAGCCGCACAAGCTCGATGCCCTCATCAACATCAACCGCCAGATTTCCGCCGGCCTGCGCGGCAATGGCGGCTGACCGATAGCCTCATGACCAAAAACAAAAGCCCCGGTCACTGCCGGGGCTTTGTGTGTTTTTGGTGCGCTATCTATTCCGCCGGATCATGCGGCCGGCGGTCGCGGCGCGTGATGTAGAGGCCCAACAGGCCCACAATACCAATGACAAACGGCGCCCAAAGCCAAAAGATCAGCGTTTCCATTTTCATTCCTTCAATCCTGCAAGGACCCGACGGGCCAGAAAATGCAGCACGATAGCTGATATGATAACAAGTAGGCTCAGTCCGACAATATTCCAAGTCTCCTGAGCAGGCATGGTTCCGAGCGCCATCCCGACCAGCGGCCCGATTATCGCAACGAGAATACTCCCGGATGCCACAGCGTTCATAAAATTAGCAGTGAGCTTGGTACGTTCGTTCTCGATCAAAGCCCCACCCCCGCATCACCGCAAATAGTTCACCAGCGTCAACTGGCTCGCCATCGCGGTCGCCTGATAGCTTGCTTGCAGCTGGGTCTGGAGCGTCAGCAGCATCATCGCCACCTCCTCGCGCGGTGCCTCGGCAATTTCCGCCAGCATGGTCTGCAATTGCGCATCATACTGGGTATGGCGCGCCTTGACCGTGTTGATGGTCGCCGCCGCCAGCCCCAGTTCCATCGTTATGCCTTCGATTGAACCCGGCTTGGAGTTATTGTCCTCCGACAACCGGCTGCGCTGGATATCGACCATGGCGTCATAGCGCCCGGCATTGGTGGCATCGAGCGGCGAAAGATCGGACACCGCGAACACCGCCAGCCCCTTGATTAGCTCCACAAACCCCGCCTCATTGGCCTGTACGCCATAATGGGCCTTGGTGCTCTCGTCGATATTGGCGGTCACCGTCTGGCGCGGATTGGCAGCGTCCTGCCCGCGATACCATGCGGTCGCCGCCGGGTCCTGGGCCTCTCCCATTCCGTTGAAAAACCCGTCCGCCGCCGCATAGGTCGATGACGACCGCAAATCTGTATGGCTCAACTGCGCCAGCTTACTGCCAATCGCCGCTTCGAGATTGGCTGCGGTTTCGTCTTCATCGGCACCGATGGCAAACCCGTTGATCGGCAGCGGATCGGCTTCGCTGGCGGTAAAGGTGAAATAACGCACGCTGTCCCGGTCGTGCGGCATGGTCACGCCAATGGTCACCCTATCACCGGGTGCCGGCTGGGCGGAAACGGTGATCGAAATCTCCTGTTCGGCATCCGGTGCCGCCGGGTCCACCGGCCCGCTCGCAGCCACAATACCCGCCCCAATGGCCGATACCGAGGCCAGCTTGAAGCCGAATGCGTGGTCCCCGTCTTCGGTCAGCGTCACCACATTGCCAGCGACAACGCGATCCACCCTCCCGTCATTGCCCATGTCCTGCGTGTTGCGGTTCTGGGAATAGGCTACGAACCCGTTCGGCCCGTCCATGATCTGGGAAAAGCTTGCCACCGGCTTGGTGTCGGATTTGTTGCCCCCGAAAATATACTGCCCGGTGATATCGGTATTGAGGACGTCGATCACCTCCTTGAGCAGATTGGTGGCCTGGGTACGTGCGGTGGCAAGATTGATCCCGTCGGTGCCATAGGCATTGGGCACCGCGAGCGCCCGCGCGTCGGCTTCGATCTCGTCCAGCCGCTCCAGTCCCAGCGTATAGAAGCTCATCCGGTTCTGTACCGTCAGGATATTGGCCTGATAGCCCTCGATCCTGTTGAGCCGCGCCCCAAGATTGAGGTGATGCAGCCTGTCCGACCCCATTTCCGCCAGCGTATTGTAGCGATTGCCGGTGGCCAGCTGGAGTTGCAGATTGTCCAGCTTCTTGTGCATGTTGGTGATGGTCTGGATGGTGCCCGAGACCGGGTAGAGCGACTTATTGATGATCATCGCGAAACCTCACATGCGCAGCAGGGCATCGATCAGCTCCTGCACCGTTGATACCACCCGCGCGCTGGCCGCATAGGCATTCTGGAGCTGCATCAGCCGCGCCATTTCCTCGTCAACATTGACCCCGTATTCCGCAGTCATTCGCGTCGTGATCGATTGCAGCGTGTAACTGACCGCCGCATTTTCCGACTGCGCCTTGGCGACCACATTGCCCTGATGGTGGATCATCTGTCCGATCAGGTCGCTCACTTTGCCCGACAGCCGCACCCCGCCATCGCGGAGCGAGGTCATCTTCTCGGAAACGAAGCCCATCCCCTTGAGATTATCCAGCAGGAATTGCGGCCGCGTCGCGTCGCCCAGCGATACTCCGGCATCATAGCGCACCAGCAGCGTCGGATCGGCGATCAGCGCGGAATTCACCGAAATGCGCCCGGCAAAGCCCTGCTTCTGCCCGCTGCCGTCCAGAGCATCCGTAAACGCCGCACCACGTGTATCGACAAACAGGTTGAGCGCTCCGGCCCCGCTCTGGGCCCCGCTCGCAGTGATCTGCGCGCTCAGGTTCCCGACACTCGCCACCCCATTGGCAACACTCAGCCCTCCGGCCCCGTCATCTGTAACGGCCAGGCCCGGCACCTCTGCTGCCAGTGCCGCAGCGATCGCCGCCGCCGGATCGCCGCCGGAAATATCCACGCCGATCACCCGCTCGCCGCTGGCATTGGGTGAGTTGAGCGGCAGCGTTCCCGCTTCTTCCACCGCCACCACCCGCACCTTGTGCGTCCCAGTGCCGTCCGTATAGCTCAGGCCCAGCGTGTTGCCCGGCTGCATGCCGCTGAGATCCAGCGCGTAGGCACCCGTCCCGTCGTCTTCGGCTATCGTGTTGACCGTGCTCATGGCCAGCGCCAGCCCGGCGGCGATCTCGTCGAGTTGGTCCTGCATATTGACCAGCGTGGTATCGCGCAGCTCAAGCAGCCCGGCGATGCTGCCCGACGACAACAGGCTTCGGCTGTCGAGATTGACCTCCAACCCCGACGGCGTGCGCAAGGTCAGCTGCCCCACGCCACTATTGGCCGGGTCGGGATCGAACAACGACGATGAGTTAAGCGCTCCGGCCGACTGGAACCCGAACTGGGAGGCCTGCACATCGAGAATGCCCACCCCGCTTTCCGTCATCAGGGCCACCGTGCCATCGGCTCGATAGGTGGCGCGCACGTCGATTGCTTCCGAGATCGAGGCGACCAGCCGGTCGCGCTCATCCATCAGCGACAGCCGCGCCTGCTGGTCCTGCGACAGGTCGAGAATCCGCACATTGATATCGGCCAGCGCTGTCAATTGCCGGTTGAGCTCAGAGACCGAATTGGAAATCTGCTGCTCGGCTTCGCGCCGCATTTCCTGCACGGCGCCGGTCAGGCCATTGAGCTGCTCCACAAGCTGCTGGGCGGCGTTGAGCACCCCGGCCCGGGTGGTCACGTCATTGGGGTTGGTCGCCAGCGCCTGCAGGGCATTTTCGAAGCCCGCATAGAGCGTATCGAGCGAATTGGCATCGCCCGGCTTGCCGATATGCATTTGCAGCCGGTCGAGAAAGCTTGAGCGCACCGCGTGATAGCCAGCCGATGACACCGCCACCAGATGCTGCTTTTCCAGCGCTTCGTTGAAGGCACGCGATAGCGTCGAGGACCGTACCTGGGCACTGGTCCCATACGCGGTTTCCTCGATGACGATGGACTGCCGATGATAGCCGGGCGTGCCCTGATTGGCGACGTTGCGGGAGACGACATCGATGCCGCGCTGGCTGGCATTCATGCCCCCCAAAGCATTCGACAGTGTCGAACTCAATCCCATCGTATCAACTCCACTTTCCCATCACGCGAATTCCACCCCCTATCGTTTGGGGTAGATGTGTTGAGGTTCGGCTTAGGGGGAGGCGAGAACGGTTGTTTTCGAGAACCGGAACGGAGCGTACATTGGTACGTGAGTATCGGAAGCGCAGAAAACAGCCGTTCGCAGCCCGCCATAAGCCGAAGATCAATACATCTAGCGCATCATATTCAAGGCTTCTCGCAACATCTCATCCGCCGTCGAGACGATCCGGGTCCCGGCAGCATAGGCCTGCTGGGTTACGATCAGCTTTGTGAACTCTTCCGAGATATCCGTATTCGACGATTCCAGCGCTCCGCCGGTCATCCCGCCTTCGGTCGAAATGATGGCCTCGCCCGATTCCGCCGTGGCCGAATAGATACCGCCGTCGAGGCGCTTCAGCTGGTTCTCAGCGTTGAAATTGGCGGTCACCAGCTGATAGATTTCGATCTGCTTGCCGTTCGAATAGGTCGCGACCACTCGCCCGGAATCGTTGACGGCCACCGACATGAACGTACCTGCCGGATAGCCGTCCTGCGCCAGCGTCGAAACCTGTGCCCGGCCGTTGGCATTGTCGAACTGGGATAGGCCGCCAACGCCGAAATCGATGTCCACGTTACCCACGGCAACGCCATTCACTCCCAAATTGGCAATAGCGAGCGGGGGAATTTTGCCATCCGCGTTGATAGTCCCCCATCCGACGCTATTCAGGGTCCCGTCGACAAAAGTCGCCTCCCCGTTCGGCACCGTTTCCCAGCCGGTTTCTCCAAGATAGAACAGCTGCCACTCGTCGAGGGTCGGCGGTACCGCCGTCGAATCCGCCTCTCCCGTCTTGCCCCAGCGCAACTGCACGTTCGCCGCCGCTCCGTTGGGCGCATAGACCGTGATCGCACCGCCCTCGACGGTCTGGTTGAGAAAGTCCGGGTCGGTCGGCAAGACCGACAACAGCCCCCCCGCCGGAGCTGCCGGCAGGTTCAGGGCATAATTGATCCGCTGGGTTGCCTTGGCCGGGATCAGACCGTTGCCCACCTTGACCATTTCCGGCACCGAGCCCGAGACGTTGCCGGTGGTTGAATCAATCGGCACGCCCTTGAGATAGTAACCTGCGCCGTTGCGCAGATATCCTTCCCGATCCATCTCGAAATCGCCGCGGCGCGTATAGAAGTTCGCGTCGCCGAACACCGACTGGCCGTCCGACGTCCCGGTTTTTTCCGCTACGACGAAAAAGCCAGAGCCGTTCAGCGCCACATGAGTGCCGGTGGGCGAGGTGATGATGTCGCCGCGCACATCGTTGGTCGAGCGCGAATAGGCCAGAACCGCACCTGGCACCTGCCGCCCCACGGCGGCATCGGGGATCAGGTCGATGAACCCAGTCTCCATCCGCTTGTAACCGGTCGTCTGCGAGTTCGCGATATTTCCAGAAATATTCTCCAGCGCAAACGACTGCGCCGCCATTCCGGTCACCGCCGTCGCCAAAGCCCCATAGATACCCATTCCACACTCCATCGCCGGGCGCGACCAACCGGCCGCTACCGCAAAAACTCAAATGCGCCGAGCACGCACGTCATCTTCCGCGATGCAATTGTGATGCCATCGACCTAAGCTATTGATTAAACTTAACTTCCCCGGAACTCACCTCCTCGCCCCACCCATCCAACCCGGCACCTTCCTCCCCCACCCCGGCAATTTCTTCCCCCCAAAGCCTGCCCAGGTGCCCTCGCCTGCGCCCGCTCCCCTCTGGACGATCACGCCATATGACTCTAAGCAGACGCCTGAACATCCCACCGGTTTCCCGCGAGCTCCCGCCATGCTGTTTGAAAGCGCCGATCAGTTCCGTTCCCTCGACCGCAAGGCGGTGACGGTGTTCGGCATGGCCGGCGTCGGGAAAACGCGGCTGGGCAACATCTTGCGCCGGGCCGACTGGTTTCATTTTTCAGTCGATTTCCGCATTGGCACCCGCCACATGGGCGAATACATCGTCGACAATTTCAAGCGCGAAGCGATGAAGGTGCCGTTCCTCGCGGACCTGCTGCGCTCGGATTCGATTTCCATCCAGTCCAATATCAGCTTCGACAATCTCGATCCGCTGTCGAGCTATCTGGGCACGCCCGGCGATCCCCGGCGCGGTGGCCTGCCTTTTGCCGAGTACCAACGACGCCAGGAGCAGCATCGGATAGCCGAGATCTATTCCCTGCTCGATGTCCCCTATTTCATCGAGCGCGCCAGCGACCTGTATGATTACCGCAATTTCCTCACCGACACCGGTGGGTCGCTGATCGAGGTTCTCGATCCCAACGACCCCGAAGACCCCGTGGTCAAGGCGCTCTCCGAGCACACCGCGCTGCTCTATCTGCGCGGCACCGAGGACGACGCCCAGCGCCTGATCGACCGGTTCTGCGCCAATCCAAAGCCGATGTATTATCCGCCGGACTTCCTCATTGCCCGCTGGGAAGAGTTCAAGCGCCTCAACGGCGTCACCCATGACGATGACGTCGATCCTGCTGCCTTTGCCGTCTGGGGCTTTGAAGCCCTTCTGCGCGATCGCCTGCCGCGCTATCAGGCGCTGGCCGACAATTTCGGCTACCAGATCGATGCCTCGGAGCTTTCCAGCGTCCGCGACGAACACGACTTCATGGAACTCATGTGCAGGGCCATCGCCAGCCGTTTGGCGGTGGCCGGAAATCGGTGAGCCGCGTTTTCGGCTCCCACCATTCATAAATCTGCACTTATATAAGCCTTCATCGAAGGGATGTTCCGATGCCTATTCGTATTCCCGATCAATTGCCTGCCCGCAAAACCCTTGAAAGCGAGGGCGTGCTGGTCATGGATTCCACCCGCGCCGCGCGGCAGGATATCCGCCCGCTGGAGATCGGCCTGCTCAATCTGATGCCCAACAAGCAGCGCACGGAAACCCAGTTCGCGC
This sequence comes from Pelagibacterium sp., assembly GCF_035555455.1. Lineage (GTDB taxonomy): Bacteria > Pseudomonadota > Alphaproteobacteria > Rhizobiales > Devosiaceae > Pelagibacterium. The sequence goes on from NZ_DATMGM010000031.1 coordinate 28,136, forward strand.
GCCTGATCGCGGCCACCCCGCTCCAGGTCAATCTCTCGCTGGTCCGCGTCACCGATCACCTCTCGAAAAGCACCCCTGAGGATTATCTTCAGTCCTTCTATTCCACCTGGGAAGAGGTGCGCACCCGCAAGTTCGATGGCTTTGTCGTCACCGGGGCCCCCGTCGCCAACCTGCCCTTCGACCAGGTCCGCTACTGGCCCGAAATGCTCGAAATCATGGATTGGACGCAGACCAACGTGCATTCGACCATGTTCATTTGCTGGGGCGCACAGGCCGCGCTGCACCATTTCCACGGTGCCGAGCGCTACCGCATGCCGCAAAAGGCGTTTGGCGTCTATCGCCACAAGGTCCTCGACACCCGCTCGCCCTATCTGCGCGGATTTTCCGATGATCTGGCCGTGCCGGTCTCGCGTTATAACGATATCGACCGCACGACCCTGGGCGAGAACCTGGACATCCTGATCGACAGCGACGAGGTCGGCATCTGCATGCTTGGCGATCGCAAATACCGCGCGCTCTACATGCTCAACCACCTCGAATACGACAACACCTCGCTCGCCGACGAATACCGCCGCGACCGCGAGGCCGGCCTCGACACCCCGCTGCCCGTCAACCTGTTTCCCGGCAACGACCCGTCCAAAACCCCGGAAAATCGCTGGCGCAGCCACGGCCACCTGTTGTTCCAGAACTGGATCAACGAAATGTACCAGACCACCCCCTACGATCTGGCAAAGGTGGGCGCAGAAGAGTGATCGGAGCCGTCACACCAGATCATCGACCGCTACGTTCAGCGCGACAGCCAGCTTCCTGACGGTCCCGACGGAGCCCGATTTCCGGCCCGCCTCGATGTCCGCGATCTGAACCCGGTTCACCCCCGACGCTTCGGCGAGAGCCACCTGAGTCAGTCCGCGATACTCGCGATAGACGCGCAGAGGGCTGTCCCCATCGATGATGCGGTTGGCGAATGCCGCGGGAACAGCCTCCTCCTCGCCCCTCGCCAGCCGCGCAACCACCCGGTCGAACGCGGCGCTATCAGCCACATCCTCCGCAATAGCGCGCAAACGATCATACTCCGCCCGTGGAATAGTCACGGTATCAGTCATCGTAAATGCTCCCTCTCGGTCCAATTGCCAAAACGGCTAGCACCACGCCATCCTGCATAATCACTCGCCAGTCTCCGACCCGCAGCCGGACGCCGTCGCGCCCTTTCAGAGTCTTGATATTGTTGGCCTGCGACGCCGGATCCCTTGCATAATCCTCGATCTTGCCCCTGATGCGACTGGCAGTATTCGCAGGCAGCCGACGCAAGGTTTTAACCGCGTCCCGCGTGTAGGTAATCGGCTTCATATCGCCATATGTAGCCATAAGCTACACTCCGTCAAGGCCTTGTTTTCTCGCCCCTTCACATCCCCCCTCACTACCCGCCCCCTTCATCGCGGGGAGAAGGGGGTTCTTGTGGCAGCCTTGACGCTCCTGCCCAAACGCTCCCCCGCACTCCCTGTCATCCCGGACTTGATCCGGGATCCAGTAACCGGCAGCGCCCCCGCTTTTCCCCAGCGCCCACCAAGTGCCTCTTTCTCACCTCTGAGACTGTGAGACGAAGCAGAACGGGAATCAGGGGGGCTAAGCCTCCAAAAACCCAACGCTCGCTGCTCCCCCTTCACATCGCCCCCCGCACCCCCTACCTTCTCCCTCACCACCGGAGACCGCTCGCCCTTGTCCAGCCTCCCCACAACCATCGCCGATGAGCTTTCCATCACGCTGGGCAATCTGGCCGACGCTGCCACCGGCACCGTCACGCCGACCCTGAGGATCGGCGTTACCGGTCTGTCGCGGGCCGGAAAAACCATCTTCATCACCGCGCTGATCCACAATCTGCTGACCGGTGCCCGCCTGCCCGGCTTTCCGCCCATGGCCGAGGGGCGGCTGATCGGCGCGCGGCTGGCCGAGCATCCCGACAATGCCACGCCTCGTTTTGCTTACGAAAACCACCTCGCCGCCCTCACCGGCCATCCACCCGCCTGGCCTGAAAGCACCCGCCGGATTTCCCAGCTGCGGCTGACCCTGCGCTACCAGTCGGCCCGCTGGCTGCGCTCGCAACTGGGCATTTCGACCCTCAATCTCGACATCGTCGATTACCCCGGCGAGTGGCTGCTCGATCTGCCCCTGCTGACCAAATCCTACGCCGAATGGAGCGCCGAAGCGCTGGCGCTGGCCCGCCGCCCGGCCCGCGCCGCAGAAGCAAAGGACTTCCTCGACGCCCTCTCCCATATCGACCCCGCCCGCGAGGCCGACGAGGTGACCGCCGAAACCCTCGCCACATCCTTCACGCACTATCTGCGCACCTCCCGGGGCGATGCCCGCGCGCTGTCCACCCTGCCTCCCGGGCGTTTTCTCATGCCCGGCGATCTCGAAGGCTCCCCCGCGCTCACCTTCGCGCCCCTGCCGCCTCCGGCCGCGACCCCGCGCCATGCCAGCCTCTATGCCATGCTTGAACGCCGCTATGAGGCCTATAAATCCGTCGTTGTCCGCCCCTTCTTCCGCGACCATTTCGCCCGGCTCGATCGCCAGATCGTGCTCGTGGATGCCCTGCGCGCCCTCAATGCCGGCCCCGAAGCCGTTGCCGATCTGGAAACCGCGCTCACCTCGGTGCTCGCCTGTTTCCGGCAGGGCGCGTCGAACCCCATTTCGCGCCTGTTCACCCGCCGTATCGACCGCATCCTGTTTGCCGCAACCAAGGCCGACCTCTTGCACCACACCTCGCACCCGCGCCTCGAAGCCATCCTCAACCGGCTCGTCGCCAATGCCGCCCGCCGTGCCAAATTCGCCGGGGCCGAGACCCGTTCGCTGGCCATCGCCGCCATCCGTGCCACCCATGAGGGTACCGTCAAGGACAATGGCGAGACCCTGCACACCATCATCGGCACCCCCGAAAACGGCCAGCGCCTCGGTGAGGTCGTCTATGACGGCGAAACCGAAATTGCCTTGTTTCCCGGTGACTTGCCCGAAAATCCGGATTCATTGTTCAAAACAGCTGATTCAACACCTCACCTCAATTTCCTGCGCTTTCTGCCCCCCGCCAATCTGCCTGTCAGCGAGACGGGGGATCCGGTTTTCCCCTACATCCGTCTCGACCGTGCTCTCGATTTCCTCGTCGGGGACAAGATGCAATGAGAGAGCCCCGCGCCATTCCCACCGCCCCGCGCCCCGACGCCGGGCCGCAAACCCGCGAACCCCGCGCCTTCGAGACCGCGCTGGCCGAACCAGCTATCGATGTCTTTGCCGCCCCACCCGACGCGCTGTCCGATGCCGATGTCGCCCCGCGCCTGCGCCCGCGCCGCAGCTTTTGGCGTCACCTCGCCTTCTGGACCGGCGGCACACTGATTTCCCTCGGTCTCGGCCTTGCCGCCGAACGGCTGATCCGCGATCTGTTCGCCACCTATGACTGGCTGGGCTGGTTCGGACTCGGTGTGCTTGGCGTATTTCTGGTCGCGCTGGTCATCCTCATTGGCCGCGAAATCTTCGGGCTGGCCCGCCTGCGCACCCTTGACCGGCTGCGCGCCAGCGCGACCATCGCGCTCGCCGCCGATGACCTCCCCTCCGCGCAGAAAATCACTGCCGAACTGCTCGGCGTCTATTCCAGCCGCGCCGATCTGGCCCGCGCCCGCACGGGGCTGAAGGCCGATACCGGCTCGATCCTCGATGGCGCTGAATTGCTCCGCACCACCGAACGGGCCCTGATGCTCCCCCTCGACCAGCGGGCCCGCGCCCTCACCGCGTCGAGCGCCCGCCGGGTGGCTCTGGTCACCGCCGTTTCGCCCCGCGCGCTGATCGATATCAGCTTTGTGATTTTTGAGAGTTTCCGCCTGGCGCGCAATCTGGCCGATCTCTATGGCGCGCGTCCGGGCCTGTTCGGTTTCATCCGCCTGATCGGCGCGATCCTCGCCCATCTGGCCGTCACCGGCGGGCTGGTGCTCACCGATGGCATCGTCGAACAGCTCGTCGGCCATGGAGTAGCGGCAAAGCTGTCAGCGCGGTTGGGCGAAGGCGTACTCAACGGGCTGATGACCGTGCGCGTCGGCATTGCCGCCATCAAGCTGGTGCGCCCGCTGCCATTTTCGGCGCAGAAATCCCCGGTCGTGTCCGATTTCGTCGCCGACCTGGCCAAGGTCGCTTCGGCACCCGAAAAATCAGCCTGAGCCCCAAATAAAAAGGGCGACATCTTCCGATGCCGCCCTCCTTTCAAGCCGTTTGGCTAGTTCGGAAAATTAGATCAGACCAGCCTTCTGACAGTCGCTCTGGGAGATCGAGCTGAGGGTCACGCCGCGGGTCATGAGTTCCGCCGAAATAGAGGGCTGCTTGTCGAAAGCATCGCTCACGGACAGGCCGCTCAGCGTATCGCAATACTGGACGACATAACCCCAATCCTGATCGTTCACCGAAATGGTGCCGATCGAATGGGCCATCGCCGGCGCAGCAAGGCCAGCGAGGATCGCGGTGGAGGCAAGAAGAGCACGGAGTTTCATTTTCTTTTCCTTTCTAGTCCGTCCCGCTTTTTGTGCGGAACACCTACCAGATAGGAGTCTGAATCCCGGCATCCAACCGCAACTTGTGAAATTTTTTACTCTTTCTCGCTGCCCAAATGCGCCGGGCGAAACGCTATTCCAATCACCTGTTTTTCCGCGTCAGAACGTCGCCGACGCCCTCACTGCTTGAGGACGATATACGCCGCTGCTCCCGCCATTGCTCCGGCGGCTCCGCGATTGAGCGCCTTAAGCGCGCGTGGATTGCGCAGGAAATTGCGCGCCCGCGCTGCCAGCGCCACATAGGGGATGGTCACCGCGTACAGCACCACCACGGTGATCGCCGCCAGCCAGGCAAACCGCTCCGGCGTCACCGCCTGCAAATCCACCACCGTGGGCAGCAGCGCCATATAGAAGATGATCGTCTTGGGATTGCCCAGCGTCAGCGAATAGCCGCCGAGCAGCGAGCTCCACGCCCCGTCGCCCTTGCGCGTTTCCACCTTGTCGGGATCGATTCCCGCTCGCCAGAAACTCCAGGCCAGCCAGAGCAGATAGGCCGCCCCGGCAATCTTGATGACGGTGAAAATCCCCGAAAATGCCGAAGCCACCGCCGCCAGCCCCAGAACGGCGAGGGCGAGATAGGTGAGATCGCCCAGAACCAACCCGGTCGAAAACCACACCGCAGGCCGAAATCCCGACCCCAGCGCCTTGCCCACGCACGCGGCGATACCCGGCCCCGGAATAGCCGCAGCCACCGCCAGCGCGATGGCATACGGCAAAAATTCAAGCACATTCATTCAGACCGACCCAGCGACTGCCGTTTTCCCGCGTCGTTCATACACCCGGCGACAAAAACGCGGAAGCAAGATTCATCCAGCCCACCAGCCCCAACACTCTGCCGAACCCCCGCCCCGCCCCCTGTCATCCCGAACCTGATCCGGGGGCCGTAACCGGCAGCATCCCGATTCTTGCCCATCTGCCTGCCAAAAAAGCCCCCTTCTCCCCCGGTAGGAGACTTCGAACCGTCCTTTGGCCGATCGTGCCGGTGGCACGATCGGAGGGGAGAAGGCCATGAGAGCTATGCTCGAATGGCAGGGGATGAGCGGAGCGCCAAGTCCCACCACACCGCCGAGCATACTGGTTCCCGGGTCTTCGCCCGGGATGACGCCTGTGGACGCGACACACGGTGGATAAACCACTGTCACCAGCCCGACCCACCCCCTGTCATCCCGGACCTGATCCGGGATCCAGTAACCGGCAGAGCCTGCGGTTCTTGCCCGTCTGCCTGCCAAAACAGCCCCCTTTTTCTCCGTTGGGAGACTTCGAACCGTTCTTTGGCCTATCGTGCCGGTGGCACGATCGGAGGGGAGAAGGCCATGAGAGCTATGCCCGAATGGCGGGGATGAGGGGGCGCCGAGTCCCACCACACCACCGAGCATACTGGGTCCCGGGTCTGCGCCCGGGATGACGCCGGTGGGGGTGAAAGGCCAAATGCTCCCCCATCCACCCCCGTCATCCCGGACTTGATCCGGGATCCAGTAACCGGCAGCGCTAGCGCACTTGCCGCAAGGGGGACGATAGGCCCTTCGCGCAGCGAAAATCCTAAGCTGCGGCGTCCTGCTTGGCCGAATCCGCCAGCGTCACCCGCAATCCATCCAGCTCTTCGCTCATCAGAATCTGGCACGACAGCCGCGAATTGGCCTCATAGTCCGGCACCGAGTCGAGCATGTCCTCTTCCTCGTCGGTTGCCGCCTTCAGCCTGTCCACCCATTCGGGCGCGACGAACACGTGGCACGTGGCACACGAACACGATCCGCCACACTCGGCCTTGATGTTGAGGCCCCAATCGCGGATCACCTCCATCACCCGCCAGCCTTCAAGCGCTTCGAGCTCGTGTTCTGTTCCGGTCTGGTCGGTGACGAAAATCCGCATATCAGGTCCTGCGAGGTTTTGGAGCATCCGACCGGGTGCGCGCGGCTTTCGGTCTGTTGCAATGCGATTTATTAAAGATCAGAGCGCCGTCGAACCATCCCGAAAGACGGTCGGCGCTCCGGGTCTGGTCCGGTGATGGCGCACAAGGCGCGTGTGAAAGTGCGGCAGGATAAACCCTGTCGCCGTTCCGGGCCAGAGGGTTGCGCCGTCACCCCACGGGTCTCAGGCCACGCCGAGCTTCTTTTGCAGGCTGGTCGATGAGGTCGTGTACTGGAAGACCACCTTCTGGTCCGGGTGCACGATGCGCTTTGCGGCCTGCGCCATCAGCGCGCTTTCGTGGAAACCGGACAGGATCAGCTTGAGCTTGCCCGGATACCAGTTGATGTCGCCGATGGCGAACACGCCCGGCTGGCTTGTTTCGAACTTTTCCGTATCGACCTTGATCAGCGAGTTGTCATACAGCTCCAGCCCCCAGTCCGCGACCGGACCCAGCTTCATGGTCAGCCCGAAAAACGGCAGCAGTCGGGTGGCGGGAATGCCCATCTCTCCGGCGGCGGTCTTGAGCACCACTTCACTCAACTGCCCGTTTTCGCCCTCCAGCCGTCCCAACTGGCCCATGACGAAATTGATCCGACCTTCCTCGACCAGCGCCCGCATCTTGTTGACGCTGTCGGCATGGCCGCGGAACTGGTCGCGCCGGTGCACAAGGGTGAGCGAGCGCACCAGCGGCTCAAGGCTCAGCGTCCAGTCGAGCGCCGAATCCCCACCACCGACGATCACCACATCCTGGTCGCGGAAGTCTTCCATCTTGCGCACGGCATAAAAGACCGACTTGCCTTCATACTGCTCCACATCAGCGACGGGCGGACGCTTGGGCTGGAACGATCCGCCCCCGGCGGCCACCACCACCACCTTGGTCAAGAACACCTCATCCGCGTCGGTGGTCACCCGGAACGAGCCGTCTTCCAGCCGCTCGACATTGGTCACCATCTGCGAAAAGTGGAACTCGGCCCCGAACGGCGCGATCTGCTTCATCAGATTGTCGGTCAGCCCCTGCCCGGAAATTTCCGGGAAGGCTGGAATGTCGTAGATGGGCTTTTCGGGATACAGCTCCGCGCATTGCCCACCCGGCCGGTCCAGAATGTCGATAACGTGACATTTGAGATCGACCAGTCCCAGTTCGAACACCGCAAACAGCCCCACGGGGCCTGCACCAATGATCACCACGTCGGCGACGATTTCATTTGAGCTCATAAACAGAGTCCTGGTCTTTTGGATTTACAAGGCATCGCTTGGAATATCTGACGACGCGTGTCAAGTAAGAGTGGAGTGAGGTGAGAGGCTTTCGGCCCGTACATCCTCGGGCCGGCGCAGGAACGGGCGTGTGCCGACAGGAATCTCCCGCCGCGCCCCAACCGGTTGATAATAGCGCGAAACTTCCGCCAGCGCGCCCTTTTCCAGCGCCGCGCGCGTCGGCGCATTGTTCACCACCATGGCATCGATGCCGCAGCGGCGCAGGAACGGAATCTGATCGGTCAAAATGTCGCCCACGGCGCGCAATTCCCCGGTAAACCCCATCCGCTCGCGCAACAGCCGCGCGCTCGAATAGCCCCGCCCGTCGGTAAAGGCGGGAAAATTGATCGCGATCGAGGCAAACCGCTCCACATCCGCGCCGATGTCTTCCACCCGGTCCCCCGGCTCGATCCGCAGCCCGATCGGATGCGGGCTGGCGAGGAACGCCGCGCGGTCGGCCAGAAAATCGCTCAGCGTCACATGCGCATAGCGGGTCTCGTCCGGTGCCTCGCCCTCGGCCCGGTCGCGCCAGGGATCGGCGAGAAACCGGCCATCCTTGAACAGGGTCAGTTGCGATTGGCTCACCGGTTTTGCGATGCTCCCGTTGAAGTCGAAATGGATGCCGCATTCCGATTTTTTGCGCCCGCGCCAGCGCCCCGCACGAAAATCCTCGCCCTCGCCCACGGCGCTGGTGCACGGCGCGCACCCGATCGATTTGTACCCGTCATTGTATAGCGGATGCTCGGGCAATCCATGGCGTTGCTTGTAGGCCTCGATGTCATCATGGCTGAAATGGGCCAGTGGATTGACCTTGATACGATCATCGGCGGTCAATTCAAAATGCGGCAGCACGCCGCGTTCGCTGGTCTGGAACCGTTTGCGCCCGGTCACCCAACCGCCAAAACCCTCCAGCAGCTTTTCCAGCGGTTCGGTCTTGCGGATATGGCAGCAACTGTCCGGATCGCTCTGCCACAGCGTCCCATCGGGATCGAACCGCGCCAAATCCCCCGCATCGGGCCGCACCGCCCGCACCGAACTCAAACCGAGCCGGGCCTTGAGCGTTTCCACATAATCGAGCGTCTGGGCAAAATGCTTCCCGGTGTCGATGAAATACACCGGCAGATCGGGATCGACCAGCGACACCAGATGCAACAGCACCGCCGAATCCGCCCCGAACGACGACACCATCGCCATCCGCCCCGGCAGCAGATCGGTCACCGCCTCGCGCAGCACGCCCTCGGCATCCATTTCATCGAACATCCCATTGAGCGCCACAATCCCCAGCGCCCGCAACCTGTCGGTTCCCTGCTCTGCAACCGCACTAGCCAATGCCATGGCCATACTCCTTGATCGAGGCTACGCCGCCCACCGCCATCATCCCGCCTTCACCAGCATCACCACCACTGCTGTCATCCCGGCCTTGAGCCGGGATCCACTTGGGCTCTCACACCACCGCCCGCCAAACGAGCTCCCTTCTCCCCTTGAGGGAGAAGGTGTCCCGAAGGGGCGGATGAGGGGTGTGCAGCCTCTCCGCACCCACCCACGATGCCGCTCTACCCATTCCCATACAACGCCTCCTTGAACGGCCCATCCCCCAGCCGCCGATAGGCGTCGATGAACGGCTCGTCCGCCGATTCCCGCCGCACGATATAGGCATCCACCAGCCGTTCGATGGCGTCGGGCACCTCGTCGGCCACGAACCCCGGCCCCAAAATCCTGCCAATAGCAGCGTTCTCGGTCCCGTCCCCGCCCACGGTGATCTGGTAGAGTTCCGTGCCCTTTTTCTCGACGCCCAGAATGCCGATATGGCCGGCGTGATGATGCCCACAGGCGTTGATGCAGCCGGAAATCTTGATCTTGAGCTTGCCGATCTCCCCCGCCCGCTCCGGCTGGGCAAACCGGCGCGAAATATCCTGCGCGATGGGGATCGAGCGCGCATTGGCCAGCGCGCAATAGTCAAGCCCCGGGCAGGCGATCATGTCGGTCACCTCTCCGGCATTGGCCTCGGCCAGCCCCGCCGCCGCCAGCCCGTCATACACCGCCCGCAGATCGGCCAGCGCCACATGCGGCAGCACCAGGTTCTGCTCATGGGTCACGCGGATTTCGCCAAAACCATAGGTCTGTGCCAGGTCCGCCACCGCCTCCATCTGCTCGGCTGTCGCATCGCCGGGCACCCCGCCGATCGGCTTGAGAGAGACAGTGATCGCCGTATAGCCCGGCTGCGCATGGGGAAACGTATTGTTGCTTAAAAACCGCCCATAGGCCGGATCGAGGATTTTTTCGCGCTCCACATCGATGCGGACCACGCCCTTGTCCTCGAATTCCGGCGGCGCGAAATAGGCCCCGATCCGGTCCAGCTCTTCTTCAGGCAGGGTCAGGATACCGCCCCTTATATGGGCGAATTCCTCTTCCACCTGCCCCTTAATGTTCTCCAGCCCTTCCTCATGCACGAGGATTTTGATCCGCGCCTTGAACTTGTTATCACGCCGCCCATAGCGATTATAGACCCGCAGGATCGACTCCAGATACGCCAGCAGATGCTCATGGGGCACAAAGCCGTTGATCAGCTTGCCCACCATGGGCGTTCGCCCCAGCCCGCCGCCGACATACACCGCCCACCCCACTTCGCCCGAGCGATTGGCCTGCGCCATCAGCCCGATATCGTGGAATTTCACCGCCGCCCGGTCATTGGGCGCGCCGGTCATGGCAATCTTGAATTTACGCGGCAGATGGAGAAATTCCGGATGCAGGCTCGACCATTGCCGGATGATCTCGGCCACCGGGCGCGGGTCGATGATTTCGTCCGCCGCCGCCCCGGCAAACTGGTCCACCGTCACGTTGCGCACGCAATTGCCCGAGGTCTGGATCGCGTGCATTTCCACACTGGCCAGATCGGCAAGGATCTCCGGCACATCGCGCAGTTTCGGCCAGTTGAACTGGATGTTCTGGCGCGTGGTGAAGTGCCCATAGCCCCGGTCATAGGTCCGCGCCACATGCGCGAGCATCCGCATCTGCCGCGCTGACAGCGTGCCATAGGGAATGGCCACCCGCAGCATATAGGCGTGCAGCTGGAGATAGAGCCCGTTCATCAGCCGCAGGGGCCGGAACTGGTCCTCGGTCAATTCCCCGGCGATGCGCCTGCGCACCTGATCGGAAAACTGCTCCACGCGCTCGGCCACGAACGCCGCGTCGAATTCGTCATATCGATACATGATCATCCTCGGCCAGTGTCTGGCGGTTCAGGCGCGGGGCGCTCGGCCCCTCGGCGCGGATACGCTCGCGAATCCGCAGCGGATAAATCGCCCCGTCGCGCAGTTCGATGGTCTCGGGTTCGATCGAAATGATCCTCCCGCTCGCCACACTCTCCCCCATTGCCGCCTCCAGCGCGTCACCGTCCTCCGCCCCAAACACCCGCGCCCGCTGCACCTCGCCACCCCACCTCCCACCCGCGTCGAGATACACGGCAGCACCGGAGAGCAATTCGTTACCCGTCAAAATTTTCATCTCCACCCGCCTTTCACTTCACCAACTTCAAACCCACCAACCTCACCGTCATCCCGGACTTGATCCGGGATCCAGTAACCGGCAGCGCTCCGGCTTTTTCCCAACCGCCCGCCAAAAGAACCCCCTTCTCCCCTTGAGGGAGAGGCGAGTGAGGGGGCCTGAGCGTCCCCGCCCCACCGTTCGCGCCAAACCGCCGTCCCCGCCACTGTCATCCGACCCCAAATCCATCATCCCAATCCTGTCATCCCGGACTTGATCCGGGACCCAGTAACCGGCAGCGCCCCCGTCTTCCCCCCACCGCTCGCCAAAAGCGCCCCCTTCTCCCCTCGTGGGAGAAGGTGCCCCGAAGGGGCGGATGAGGGGCGCTCAGTCTCCAAGCTCCCCACCGCTAACCGCTGCACCCCAAGGACACTTTCTGCCACCCGGAAAGCCGGTGCCATCAACCACATCCACCCGCACCACTCATGCCCACCACCACCCCGGCACCATCTTCCCACCCAGCCCCGCCCACCTCTGTCATCCCGGCCTTGATCCGGGATCCAGTAACCGGCAGCGCTCCGGCTTTTTCCCAACCGCCCGCCAAAAGAACCCCTTCTCCCCTTGAGGGAGAAGGTGCCCCGAAGGGGCGGATGAGGGGTGCGCTGAGCCTCCACCCGGCCCAAGCTCGCGCCAAACCGCCGCCACCCACTCACGCCACCCGCTCCGCCGCCGCGATTATTCCCGCGTCAGCCCAATCCCCATGCGCCACCGCTTCGCCCACAAAAATCACCGCTGGCCCATCAACAAAATCGATCGCCCCCGCCGCCAGCGCGCCCAGCGTTCCCGCATACAGCGCCCGATCCGCCCGCCCGGCATTGACGACGATCCCCACCGGCATCGCCCCGCCAATCCCCTGCACCATCAGCTTCCCCGCCACCTCAGCCGCAATCGCCTTGCCCATATAAAGCCCCAGCGTCAGCCCCGAACCGGCCAACGCCGCCCAGTGCCGCAGTTGCTCGCCATCGGCCCCGTGTGCGGTCGCAAACACCACCCCCGGCGAAACGCCGCGCAGCGTCACCGGCGTTGCCGCATCCGCCGCGGCGGCCAAACCCGCCGTCACCCCCGGCACGATGGAAACGGCGATCCCCGCCTTGCGCAGCGCTGCAATTTCCTCGCCAGCGCGCCCGAACACCATCGGGTCCCCCGATTTCAGCCGGGCGACGGCCTTGCCCTCACCCGCCAGCCGAACCAGCAGCGTGTTGATCTGTGCCTGTGAAAATGAATGATGCCCCCGCGCCTTGCCCACGCAGATGCGGGCCGCATCGCGCCGCCCCATCTCAACGACCGCCTGCGGCACCAGTTGATCGTGAACGATTACATCCGCCTCCTGCAGCAGCCGTTGCGCCCGCAAGGTCAGCAGGTCCTCGGCCCCCGGCCCCGCCCCGATCAGCCACACACTGCCCCGTGCCGCGCCCGCCGCGTGCTCGGCCATCAGGGATTCAGCTCGTTGCCGCCCTTCCCCTGCCGCCAGCGCCCGCTCGATGTCGGGCCCGGTCACCAGCGCTTCATAATACCGCCGCCGCGCAGCACTGTCGGGCAGCAGGTCCGCCGCTGCGTCGCGCATGGCCCCGGCCAGCCGCGCCAAATCCCCAAGCCGGGGCGAGAGCAGCGCTTCGATCCGCGCCCGCACCAGCCGCGCCAGCACCGGCGAGGCCCCCTCCGAGCCGATGGCAATGGAAATGGGCGCGCGGTCGACGATCGCCGGCGTGAAAAAATCGCAGTTTTCCGGGACATCCACCTCATTGACCGGCACACCCGCCGCCCGCGCCAAGGCGAGCGCCCGTGCGCCCTCCGGCCCGTGATCGGCAATAAACACCAGCGCGGCCCCGTCAAAATCCCCGGCCTCGACCGGCCGCGACGCGATGGTGACCGCCAACCCGGAAAAATCGGCACTGACCTCGCTGGCGAACACCACGATCTGCGCGCTGGTTTTCACCGCCAGCCGCGCCTTGGCCAGCGCCTCGTCGT
>NZ_DATMGM010000032.1:0-12702 GCF_035555455.1 Pelagibacterium sp.
GCCGTCGGGCTGTACCGGCCCAGCGCCGGGGAGATCCGGTTCGCGGGCCAGGCCCTGTTGGCGGCCCGCGCGCAACCGGCGCTGCGGCGGCGGATGAACATGATCTTCCAGGACCCGTACGCCTCGCTCGATCCGCGCTGGCGGGTGCGCGACATCGTCGCCGAACCGATCCGCGCCTTCGGCCTGGCGCGCGGCGCGGCGATGCGCGCGCAGGTCGAGGCGCTGCTGGAGCAGGTCGGGCTGGCGGCGGCGGATGGGGAGAAATACCCGCACGAATTTTCCGGCGGGCAGCGCCAGCGTATTGCGATCGCCCGAGCGCTGGTACTGGAGCCGAAATTCGTCATTCTGGACGAGCCGACGTCGGCGCTGGACATGAGCGTGCAGGCGCAGATCGTGAAACTCCTGCGCGACCTGCAAGCGCGGCACGGGCTGACCTATGTGTTCATTTCGCACAACCTCAAGGTGGTGCGGGCCATCGCCAACCGCGTCGTCGTGATGCACAATGGCAAGATCGTCGAGCGCGGGGCGACCGAAGCGCTGTTTTCGGCACCGCAACACCCCTACACCAAGGAGTTGCTGGCGGCGGCACTCGAAGACAGCGTGGAATGAGAGAATATTGTGCGCTTTTGGGTAAAGGCGCACAATCACTGCAAGATTTATGGGCGGCATCGCGAATGTGGCACCCACTTTCCGATGAAGCCTTCTAATATGATGTGAACAGGCTCCGCCTGGAGAGGGGAAAGCAGCGATGAAACTGCCAGTTCTTGCCATTGCCACAGCCGTGCTGATCGGGCTGGCGCCGCCGGTGTTTTCGCAGGAGGACGCGTGGACCCATGCCATCGGCATCGATGCTGAACCCCGATATGCGGCGGACTTCGAGCATTTCGACTACGTCAATCCGGACGCGCCAAAGGGAGGCGTGGTGCGCATGCCGGCGCTGGGCGGGTTCGATACATTCAATCCCATTCTCCCGCAGGGTGAGCCCGCCTCCGGGCTTGGGCTGGTCTACGAGACCCTGTTGACCCCAAGCTCCGATGAAAGCTCGGTGAGTTACGGGCTGCTGGCCGAAGCGCTGCGCTATCCTGACGATTTTTCCTCCGTGACATTCCGGATGAATCCGCGGGCCCGCTGGGCCGATGGAGAGCCGGTCACGGCTGAGGATGTGCTGTGGAGCTTTGAGCAGGTAATGGAAATATCTCCGATCTACTCGGAGTATTACGCCCCGGTGGAAACCGCAGAAATCACCAGCGATGGGGAAATCACCTTCAGCTTCTCGGAAACCGGAAACCGGGAATTGCCCTATATCATGGGACAGTTGCTGGTGCTGCCGCAACACTGGTGGGAAGGCACCGACGCGCAGGGACGACAGCGCGATATCGGCGCATCGACCCTTGAGCGACCGCTGGGATCGGGGCCCTATGAACTCTCGGGGTTCGACGCCGGGCGCACGGTGACGTTTACGCGCGATCCGGACTATTGGGGCGCGGATGAGCCGGTGAATGTGGGGACGGCAAATTTCGACGAATACAGGGTCGAATATTTCCGCGACGTGACGGTGATGTTCGAGGCCTTCAAGGCGGACGAATTCGACTGGTGGACCGAGAACGTGGCCCGGCGCTGGGCGACCGGATACGACTTCCCGGCGGCCCAGGACGGGCGGGTGGTGCGCGAAACGTTTGAAAACGGGTTTAACAGTTCTGGCGTGATGTGGGGCTTTGTTCCCAATCAGCGACTGGAGAAGTTTCAGGACCCCAGAGTGCGCGAAGCTCTGGGGTATGCGTTTGACTTCGAGGAACTCAACCGCACCCTGTTTTACGACCAGTATCAACGGATCGACTCGTACTTTTTCGGAACGGACCTGGCCGCGCCCGATGGGCCGCCGCAGGGGCAGGAGTTGGCCATTCTCGAAGAGGTGCGCGATCTGGTGCCCGCTTCGGTGTTCGGGCCGCGCTATACCAACCCCGCCGGGGGCAGCGAAGACGCTTTGCGCGAAAACCTGCGCGAGGCGTTGCGGCTGTTTGGTGAGGCGGGCTGGACGCTGGACGGAACGCGGCTAGTCAATGACAAGGGCGAGCAGTTCGGGTTCGAAATCCTCACCTATGACAACACCATCGAGCCGGTGGCGCTGCATTGGGCACAAAATCTCAATGCCATTGGCGCCAATGTGACCATGCGGGTGGTCGATACGCCGCAATATACCAATCTGGTGCGCGCGTTCGATTATGAGGTGATCTATACGCGGTGGGCGCAATCGCTATCGCCGGGCAATGAGCAGCGCTATTTCTGGGGGTCGTCCTCGGTCAACGAACAGGGATCGCGCAACTATGCGGGGATCGCTGATCCAGGGGTTGACGCGCTGATCGACAAGATCGTGAGGGCACCGGACCGCGACACTCTGGTGGCCGCCACCCATGCGCTGGATCGGGTTTTGCTAGCCATGCACAATGTGATGCCGAGCTATACCATCACCTATGCCAGGGTGGCGCGCTGGGACCGGTTCAGCCATCCCGAAATACTGCCGGAATTTGCCATCGGCTTTCCCGATATCTGGTGGTGGGACGAAGATAAAGCCAGAGCCACTGGCGGCAATACGAGGTAGGGGCGCGGTGCAAACCGGGCCCAGGGGACACACGCACAAGAAGGAAACCGACATGGCTCACGACGTCATGGTCATCGGCGCCGGGATCGTCGGCATTTCAACTGCCATCCATCTGCTGAGGCGCGGGCAAAGCGTCGTGCTGGTCGACAAGAACCGGCCGGGGCTGGAAACCTCTTTCGGCAATGCGGGGATCATTCAGCGCGAGGGGGTGCGACCGCACGCGTTTCCGCGCGATCTGGCGACGCTGATGCAGGTGGGACTGCAGATGTCGACGGCGGCGCGCTACGACCCGCTGGCCCTGCCCCGGTTTGCCCCGGCGCTGATGCGCTATTGGTGGGAATCCTCGCCCGGCCATTACGCGCATGTGGTGAAAAGCTACGCGCCGCTGATCGCCCGCTCCATCGAGGAACACGCCGACCTGATCGCGGCCTCGGGAGCCGAGGACCTCGTGGTCAAGAAGGGCTGGTTCCTGATCTTTCGCAGTGAGCGCGCATTGCGCGACGAAGCGGCCAAGGCGAAAACCGATCTGGAACTCTACGATATCCATCACCGGGTGGTGGATGGCAGCGAATTCGCGCAGATCGAGCCGGATTTACGCGAAACGCTGGCCGGGGCGATCCACTGGACCGATCCCTGGACCATCCGCAATCCGGGCGCGCTGGTGGGGAAATATTTCGACCTGTTTACCTCGATGGGCGGCGAATTCCTGGCGGGCGAGGCCAAGGGGCTAGAACAGGACGGCGATGGCTGGTCGGCCTCGATCGAGGGGAAGCGCTATCGGGCCCGGCAGGCGGTTATCACCCTTGGGCCCTGGGCGCCGGATGTGCTCGACCCGCTGGGGTACCGGCTGCCGCTGTTCGTCAAGCGCGGCTACCACATGCACTACAAGCCGGAAGACGGCGCGACGCTGAACAACTGGATGATCGATGCGGAAGTGGGCTATTGCCTCGCGCCGATGGACATGGGCATTCGCCTGACCACCGGGGCGGAATTTGCCATGCGCGATGCGGCACCGACGCCGATCCAGCTGGGCAAGGCGGAACGCGTGGCGCGGGCGCTGTTTCCGCTCGGCGAAAGGCTCGATCCGCAGCCGTGGAAGGGCGCACGGCCCTGCACCCCGGACATGATGCCGATCATCGGCCCAGCGCCGCGCCACCGGGGGCTGTGGGTCGGGGTGGGCCATGCCCATCACGGGTTCACGCTGGGGCCGGCAACCGGGCATCTTTTGGCGCAGGCGATGACGGGGGAAAAGCCGTCGATCGATATTAGGCCCTTTGCGATGGAGCGGTTCGGGACGGTTTAGGGCGGTTGTCCATGAGGCTTGGGAACGGGAAGCGGCAGAGCTGGTGCGTTTTCCGAAACGATGAGCATACTGGATCCCGGCTCAAGGTCGGGATGACCGTGGGGGGACTGGCTGTCACGGTGGGCTGGGCCCTTGAACGCACGATGGCCGACGACCCTCGGCCTGTCATTCCGGGCGAAAATCGGCCGGACCGGACTATCCAGCGTTTTGAGCGGGGCTGTCGGTTGCCGGGCTCAGGCGGGTGACGAGTTCGAGGGCGTCTTTTTCAGGGAGCGGGCGGGAGAACAGGAACCCCTGAATTTCGTTGCAGCCATGGGCGCGCACGGCGTCGAGCTGGGCTTCGGTTTCCACGCCCTCGGCAGTGGTCGACATGCCGAGACTGCGGCCAAGGGCGATCACCGCCTTGATGATCTCGAAATTGGCATCCTTGGAGCCGACATCCTCTATAAAAGAGCGGTCGATCTTGATCTTGTCGAACGGGAAGGCCCGCAGATAGGACAAGGAGGAATAGCCGGTGCCGAAATCGTCCATCGAAATGCGAACGCCCATGGCGCGCAGGGCGTGGAGGGTTTCAAGGGTGTGGTCAGAATCGGTGAGCACCACGGATTCGGTGATTTCCAGTTCAAGCCGTGAGGCTGGCAGGCCGGCTTCACTCAAGGCGCGCTGAACGCTTTCGAGCAGGCGGCGGTTCTTGAACTGCACCGGCGAGAGGTTGACGGCGACACGGATGTCGGACGGCCATTTCGCTGCGGCGCGGCAGGCCTCGCGCAATACCCATTCGCCCAACTGGACGATGAAGCCGATCTCTTCGGCCACGGGGATGAATTCGACCGGGGAGATGACGCCCAGTTCGGAATGCTCCCAGCGCAGCAGCGCTTCCATGCAGGAAATGCGATTGTTTTCCAGCTCCATGAGCGGCTGGAACACAAGCTTGAATTCATCGCGGACAAGGCCGAGCTTGAGACCGCTTTCGATGGTGCGCCGGTGCTGCATGGCAGCGTCCATGCCCTTTTCAAAGAAACAGTACGTGCCCCGGCCATCGCCCTTGGCGCGGTAGAGGGCAAGGTCGGCGTTCTTCATCAGCGTTTCGCCATCCACGCCGTCGCTGGGCGCGACAGCGATGCCGATGGAGGTGCCGATGATCACGCGGTGGCCGTCAATCTCCAGGGGCTTGCTGATGGCCGCGATCAGCCGATCGGCGAGGGCCGCAGCATCATTGGGGCTGCGCAGCGGGCCCGCGAGCATGGCGAACTCGTCGCCGCCCAGCCGGGCCGCGCATTCATGCTCGCGCTTGGTGTGGTTGATGCGTTCGGCAACTTGCTTGAGAACCGCATCGCCGACGCCATGGCCGAGCGTGTCGTTGATGATCTTGAAATGATCGAGATCGAAGCACAGCACAGCCATCATCTCCCCGCGCCGGATGCGGGATTCGGCCATGGCCATCTCTTCGGCGAACAGGGTCCGGTTGGGCAGGTCGGTCAGCGAATCGTGGCGGGCCAGATGGTGGATGCGGGCCTCCGAGCGGCGCTGCTCGGTGATGTCCTGATGGGTCTCGACCCAGCCACCATCGGCCATGGGCTGATGAATGACGGAAATGATCTGGCCGTTTTCAAATTCGCAGATATCGACGTCGCGCACACCCTCGGTGATGGTGCGCACCCGGCGTTCGAGGAAAGCCATGGGGCCATCGGTGGGGCGCATTCCATTTTCAAAGCGGTAATCAAGAATGTCGCTCAACAGCGTGCCAGGACGCTGGAGCGCGTCCGGCAGTTCATAGAGCGCGGCATAGGTCGCGTTGCAGATCACCAGCTTGTGGTCGGCGCCGATCATGCACAGCCCATGGGCCATGTTGTCGACGGCGGTTTCAAAACGCATGGCCTGCCGGGCCAGGTCCGCCTCGCGCTTGGACAGCGCCGTGAGATGATCGCAGGTGTCGGTGATGTCCTCATGGGTGACCAGCCAACCGACGCCGGGGCGGTTGTCATAGGTGGTCCGGATATTGCGGTCGCGCAGCACCTGTTCGTATTGCGAGGGAGCTTCGCGCCGCTTCTGGCGTTCAAACCGGGCGAGCATCGTTTCGTAGAGCTCATCGACGCTGGAGCCGAAATAGTTGCCGGCCTCGATGACTGCGGCGCAGCACTGGTAAAGGGTCATCCCTGCCGAAAGCGAACCGGCCCCCAAACCGAAGGTCCAGGCGTAGCGGGAATTGAACAGCTCAAGCGTGAGCGTCTCGCTCCAGATGCACAGCCCATAGGGCATTGCCTCCAGTGCGGCGTCGACGGCATGGGTATTGCCGATTCCTTGACCAGGCAGCATCGCGTGTCCCCTCACGATCTTGTCGTGATCATGCTCACCAGCCCTGAAGCAAGGGTGAACACCTTCAGTGTAACCACGCATTCGGCGATGAGGGCTAATAAAGGATTAACCGGGCCACACTGGAACCAAACCGGCTGCCCGGCGTTCTGGGGTGCCGTTGTGATCCATTAACACTGGTTAATGATTTTTTTGGAGACGTTTGATGAGCCGGAATACCTTGTACGTTTTGCTTGGGGCCCTCGTGGTGATCGTGATCGGCTTTGCCATCTATGCCTATCAGCAGGAATCCCAGCCCAGCGGGGTGCAGATCGAACTGAACGAACAGGGGCTTTCGATCGAGGGCAACTGACGGGCGACGGGGCTTCCAAGGCATCAATGCGCTTTTCCCCGCTGCCTCCGACCGCTATGGAGAGTTAGGGCGGCGGGGAGGCAGCGATGGGATTTCAGGCACAGACGATAGATGACCTCAAGACGCAGGCGAAACGGCGCGTGCCGCGCATGTTTTTCGACTATGCAGATTCGGGATCGTGGACCCAAAGCACCTATTTCGCCAATGAAGCCGATTTCCAGGCGCTGAAATTCAGGCAGCGGGTGGCGGTGGACATGACCAACCGCTCGCTGGTCTCGACGATGATCGGACAAGAGGTCACCATGCCCGTGGCCATCGCGCCAACCGGTTTTGGCGGCATGCAGCATGCCGACGGCGAAATGCTGGGCGCGCGGGCGGCCCGTGACGCGGGTATTCCGTTTACGCTCTCGACAATGAGCATCTGCTCAATCGAAGACGTGGCGGAGGCCACCGGGGGCGCGCCGTTCTGGTTCCAGCTTTATGTGATGCGGGACCGGAAATTCATGTACAGCCTGATCGACCGCGCCAAAGCGGCGGGATGTTCGGCGCTGGTTTTGACGCTGGACCTGCAAATCCTCGGGCAGCGGCACAAGGATGCGCGCAACGGGCTGGCGGCCCCGCCCCGGATGACCCTCAACAGCCTGATGCAACTGGCGGCACGGCCACGCTGGTGCCTGTCTATGCTGGGCACACGCCGCCGCACGTTTCGCAACATTGTCGGCCATGCGGAAAGCGTGGGCGATCTGTCGTCGCTGTCCTCATGGACGGCGGAGCAGTTCGACCCCAAGCTCAACTGGGCTGATATCGGGTGGATTCGGGAGCGCTGGGGCGGCAAGCTGATCCTCAAGGGCATTCTCGATGCCGAGGATGCGCGCATGGCGGCGGAAACGGGGGCCGATGCGATCATCGTTTCCAACCATGGCGGGCGGCAGCTGGATGGCGCGCCGTCATCGATTTCGGCGCTGCCAGCCATTGTCGAGGCGGTGGGCGAGCGGATCGAAGTTCATATGGACGGCGGCATTCGTTCGGGACAGGATGTGCTGCGGGCGCTGTGCATGGGCGCCAAGGGGGTTTATATAGGCCGCCCCTGGCTCTATGGGCTGGGCGCAGGCGGACAGGCGGGCGTCACGCGGGCGCTCGACATCATCCGCACCGAACTCGACATCACCATGGCCCTGTGCGGCGAACGCGATATCCGCAATGTGGGCCGGCATAACCTCATCAATCCGGACGTATTTGTCTCATGACCGTATCCTACCCCCCTTCCCTTCCGCGCCATCTGGTGGAAAAGGCCGTGCGCGCGGCGTTCGAGGAGGACCTCGGACAGGCGGGTGACATCACCTCACAGGCAACCATCGCGCCGGATGCAACGGCAGTGGCGCGGATCAACGCCCGCACGGGCGGCGTGATTTGCGGCATCGAGTGCGCGCTGGCGGCGTTCGCGATGATCGGGCCGGGGCTGGAGGTCGAGGTCCTGGCCGGTGATGGCAGCGTGGTGGACGCTGGCGCGGGCGTGATGGAGGTGCGCGGCAATGCGCGGGCCTTGCTGGCTGCCGAACGCACGGCGCTCAACTTCCTCACCCATCTGAGCGGGATCGCCACCCTCACCCGCCGCTATGTGGACCAGACCGAGGACAGCCGGGCCCATATCTGTTGCACGCGCAAAACCACGCCCGGGCTGCGCGCGCTGGAAAAATACGCGGTGCGGTGCGGCGGCGGACGCAATCACCGGTTCGGGCTGGATGACGCCATCCTCATCAAGGACAACCATATTGCCGTGGCGGGGGGTGTCGGCGCGGCCATCGCGGCGGCGCGGGCGTTTGCCGGACATCTGGTGGCCATCGAAGTGGAAGTCGATACGCTGCTGCAACTGGAAGAAGCGCTGGCGGCACAGGCCAACGCGATCCTGCTCGACAATATGGATGACGACACGCTGGCCCAGGCCGTGGCGATCGCCGCCGGGCGCGCCAGCCTCGAAGCGTCCGGGAACGTGACGCTGGACCGGGTGGCGGCGATCGCGCGCACGGGGGTCGACTATATCTCGACCAGCCGGATCACCGCGGCGGCGGACCCGCTCGATCTCGGACTCGACATAACGATCGCTTAACGCAGTTTCGTCATGGCGCTGTAAGCATTCGGGCGTTAAAACGGCCCAGTTTCCCGCAACACCCTGCCATATTGCTTGGCAGAGGCCGGGCAGTCCTATATATGCCCGGCATATTCCCGTTCAGCATATGGCCAAGACCATGAACGTTCGTACACTGTGCCTCTCGATCCTGTATTGGCGGGATGCGAGCGGTTACGAAATTCGCAAATTGTGCACCGAAGGCGAAAGCTCCTATTTCGTGGAAGCCAGCTTCGGTTCGATCTACCCTGCCCTGTCCCGCCTCGAAACCGACGGGCTGGTGACCTCGCAGGTCGAACATCAGGCGGGCCGGCCTTCCAAGAAAATCTACGCCATCACCGAGGCGGGACGGGCAGCGTTTGTCGATGCGCTGCACGAACCGATCGGCAATGATGTGTTTCGCAGCCCGTTCCTGCTTTTTGCGCGGTTTGCCCACCTGCTCGATGCCGATCTGGTCCGTAGCCGGATCGAAGGCCAGTTGGCCGCGTTGGATGAGTCGATTGGCGAAATCAAACGGATGCGCGCGGCAATCGAACCCGGGGATATGGAAAGTCATCCCAATGATACGTGGATTCTTGACTACGGACTTTCCTGCCTGGTGGTTGCGCGTGAGCAACTGCATACCCACATGAACGCCTTAATTGCCTCCGCTCGTACGCATGATACGCCCGGTGTGCAGCAAGCAGCAGAATAAAGGGCGCTGTTGATGCGACTTCTGAAATCTTTTGGTCTGTCTATCTTTATTCTGGCCGCTGCCACGATCTGGTTCGCAACGGGCACCCTGGTGCAGGGCGGACAAGGTCCTGGCAATGGCGAGCGGTCGATTTCCGAATTGATTGATGGCAAGGAAAACGGGCCGCTGACCCGAACCCTGGCCAATGCCGGCTTGCTGGTTCCCCATGACGAGGAGGAGGTCGAACTCGCCCGCATGACCGTGGCGCAACGCGTCGCGCTGGAGAACGGCGATGTAAATACGGCCATTTCGGTGCGCACCGAGACGTTTCGTGTGCAACAGATGCCCATCGAGGTGAAGCTGCGCGGGCGGACGACCGCCTCGGCCAATATTGCGGCTGTGGCCCAGACCCCGGGCGTGGTGCAGACCCTGCATGTGAACAAGGGCGACCGCGTCGAAGCTGGCGATCTGCTGTGCACGCTCGATACCGGAACCCGCGCCGCCGCCGTGGCGCAGGCCAATGCCGCGCTGGCCCAAGCCGAAGCCGGATTGGCCCAGGCGCAGCTCGATGCGGACACCAACGCCTCGCTGCGCGAACGCGGGCTGGCGCCGGCCAACACCGCCAATGCGGTGGACGTGGCCGTGGCCGCCGCCGAAGCCGCTGTGAGCGCGGCACAGGCGGGACTGGACAACGCCCAGGCCGAACTGGACCGCACCCGGATCATCGCCGAAGTGGGCGGGCTGGTGCAGGCCCCCATCGCCACACGCGGCGCTATGCTGGCCCAGGGCGGCGTCTGCGCCACCATCGTCCAGCTCGACCCCATCGTGTTTGCCGGATCGGTGACGGAAGCCAATATCGCCCTCGCCCGCACGGGGCTGGCGGCATCGCTGCACACGGTGACCAACCAGAACGCCACGGGCGAAGTGACCTACGTGGCGGCGAGCGCCGAAGAGGCCACCCGTTCGTTCCCCATCGAAATCGAATTCGACAATTCCGATTTCGCGATCCGGGACGGGGTGACGGCGGAAGCCACCGTCAATATGGGCACCCTGCCCGGCCATCTGCTGCCGCAATCGGTGCTCACGCTCAATGACGCGGGCCTGCTCGGGGTGCGTACGGTCGAAGACAGCAAGGTGGCCTTTTATCCCGTGACCATAATGTCGGACACCCGCGAGGGAGTGTGGGTCACCGGATTGCCCGCTTCCGTTGAAATCATCACTATCGGCCAGGAATTCGTGGTCGACGGCCAGGCCGTGAACGCGAGCCCGGCCCCGGCCACTGACGCTCCCGAAGAAAGTGCGCCCGCATGACAAATTTCATCGAACGCATATTGCGCATGCCGCGCGCCGTGATCACCATCATGGCGCTGCTGCTGCTTGCCGGCGGCTTTTCTTATTCGGTGCTGCCAAAGGAAAGCTTTCCGGCGATCGACGTGCCCTATCTCTACGTCTCGATCAGCCAGACGGGTGTGTCGCCGCGTGATGCCGAAAACCTCTTGGCAAAGCCCGCCGAGGAAGAGCTGAACGGCCTCGATGGCCTCGTCAATATGACATCGACCTCGACCACCGGGCACGCCTCGGTGATCCTTGAATTCGACACCAATGTGGATGTGGACAAGGCGCTGGCCGATACCCGTGCGCGGGTCGATGCCATCAAGGCCAAGCTGCCTGCCGCCGCCGACGATCCCAGCGTGAACGAAATCGACATGCTCGGCTTCCCGATCCTGTCGGTGGCGATCTATGGTGAGTTGCCCGAACGCGAACTGGTACGCATCGCCGAGGACCTGCAAACAAGTCTCGAAGGGATTGATTCCGTTCGGGAAGTGACGCTATCGGGCGCGCGGGACGAACTGGTGGAAGTGTCCATCGATCTGTTGCGGCTCGAAGCCTACAATCTCACCGCTTCGCAACTGTTCGACGCGCTGGCGCGCAACAATTTGGTTGTGCCGGGGGGCGTGATCAACACCGGCCAGGGCTCGTTCAACGTCGAGGTGCCGGGGCTGATCGCCAGCGCACAGGACGTATTCGAGTTGCCGATCAAGACCGATGGCAACACGGTAGTGACCTTTGGTGACGTCGCCAGCGTCACCCGCACACTGGCGGACGCCACCGATTATACCAATGTGAACGGCTCGCCGGCGCTGATCCTGGGCGTCTCCAAGAAAGCCGGAACCAATATCATCGAAGTTTCCGAACAGGTGCGGGAGATAACCGCGCAGATTGCCGAAAACTGGCCGCAGGGCGCTGGCTACAGCTTCTTTCTCGACCAGGCCGAAACCACCATCCACCTGTTCCGCTCGCTCGAAGCGGCCGTGCTGACCGCCGTGGCGCTGGTGCTGATCACCTGCGTGGCCGTGCTGGGCGTGCGCGCAGCCTTCATGATCGGGATGTCGATCCCGCTCTCGTTCATGATCGCGTTCCTCTACATGGAAATGACCGGCATGACGATCAACATGATGGTCATGTTCGGGCTGGTGATCGCCGTGGGCGTTCTGGTCGACGACCCGGTGGTGGTGGTCGAATATGCCGAGCGAAAGCTGCAGGAGGGCGTTCCGAAATCGGAGGCCTTCATTGAAGCGATGCACAAGATGTTCGTGCCGGTGCTCGGCGCGACGGCGACGACGCTGGCGGCGTTCATACCGCTGCTGTTCTGGCCGGGCATCATCGGCAAGTTCATGAGCAATTTGCCGATCATCGTGATCGTGGTGATGGGCGCATCGTTCATTTCGGCGCTGGTGTTCATGCCGGTGATCGGCGCGATCATCGCCTCCACCCATGTGGATCAGAAGCGCAAGGAACAGGCCGACATCGTCATGTATCCCGAAAAATTCCACCCCAAGAAGGTGCGTGGACTGACCGGGATCTATGTCCGGACCATGTCGGTGCTGCTGCACTGGCCGATCCCCACGCTGCTTGTGGGCTTCGGTATCGTGTTCGGCATCTTCTTTTACTACGCTGCAAACCCGACCGGGGCCGAGGCCTTCCCGGCATCTGAACCAGAATATGCGACAGTGGCGGTGGTGGCGCGCGGGAATTACTCGCCCGAGGAAATCCGCGACATGCTGATTGAGGTCGAGGATGAACTGGTTCACGTCCAGGGCATCCAGGACATCATCATGCAGTTCGGTTCGACCGGCGCGATGGGAACGATGCCGCCGGATACGGTCGGCAACTTCCAGCTCCAGCTGATCGACTACAACAACCGGGTGAAAGCCGAGCAGATCTTTGCCGACATCCGGGCGCGGGTCGCCAATATATCCGGCTTGCAGGTGCAGGTTCTGGCCACCGAAAGCGGGCCGCCCGCGGGCAAGGACATCAACATGCGGGTCGAGAGCAC
>NZ_DATMGM010000033.1:0-6358 GCF_035555455.1 Pelagibacterium sp.
GCGGAACTGGGGACGATTCGCTCTTCGCCAGTCACCAGCGCGACGGCACCCGCCCCAACGCGTTCGACAACGCGGTTGTACACCTCACGGGCCAGAAGGCGCAGCGGAAGGCCAATCACACCGGTGCGATACGCCAGCATACGGTCGATGGCGTAATGAGTCTTGCCCGTGTTGGTCGGGCCGAGCACGGCCTTGACGGCCTGGGAATGTGTGAAGGTCATCGGTCCTGATGTGCAGGGCAGGGACAAGGGGTGCAGGCGCAAGGTGGTGTATCAAAGCGGGAAAGGCAATGGCCGAAAGGGGGCCAAATTTAACGCTTCGAACGAAAATAGAACAAAGGTGCACCGAATCGGGTTTCGAATCGGAATCGTGGTTTGTTCCCTACTGCATGTAGTGGTGCGGCGCTGCCAAGGGCCACAAGAGCGGCAGGGCGAGGGGAAAAGGCGCGCGAAAGGGCCTGAATTTGTTCACGTTGGTTGCCAAAGGGTTAATTCGGGCGCGAGGGGGGAGAGTGTTGCCGGGAAGTTAATGCGGATTTTTGCGGGGGCGGGAGGCTGTAAACCCCGAAAGCCACGCGGGGCGTGGGAGCAAAAGCTGGAATTTTACGAAAAAGCTTTTGACTGTGCCGATATGGGACGGGGGCTGCGGGGGTCGGATCCGGGATGACCTGCTGGAGAATTCTCCCCCTCAGCGCACCCCTCATCCGTCTCGCCTGCGGCGAGCCCCCTTCTCCCTCAAGGGGAGCAGGGGAGTAGAGGAGAAGGGGAGAAGGGCGCGCGTGTCTGCTGGGGAGCCCTCTCCCCGTGTGTGCTGAGCATGTGGGGGCGCCGGGAAAGTGCGCAGGCGCGAAGGGTACTGGATCCCGGATCGGGTCCGGGATGACAGGGGAGTGGGTGTGATGGGGGAGTGGGCGAGATGGGACGTTGGGGGTGACGAAATGGGTTCTACCGCCTGCCAATGACCTCAGTGTCATCCCGGGCGGAGACCCGGGATCCAGTAGGCGGCAGGGTCGGTGGGCAGGCTATTGCAGTCGGACGAGGACCATGGAGATGTCGCCGAAGCTCGACCCCATCAGGACGCGATAGGGGATGAAAAAGCCGGAGTCCGCCAGCGGCATGTACCAGATCAGCATGCGGTTGGAACTGGCCAGATATTGGGTGATTTCGGAGGATTCGAAGTGGCCGGATACCGGGACGTAGCGCATGGCGCACAGCACCACCGGGCCCTGATAACCGGTGCGGGCCGAGGTGGCGGTGGTGGTTTCGACATAGCTCATGGGCATGTCGAACCGTTCGATGCCGGTATAGATGCGCAGGGTGCGGTTGCACAGCGCGCCATCGAGTGCGGAACCGCGCAGGATGAAGGCGGCCAGGGGATCGTTGACCCCGGAACGGTGGGCACCGCTGACCGCGACCCGGTCGGGGTTGTCGGCAAGGGCGGGAATCACGGTGCCGGTGGCGCCGTTGCCATTGGAATAGGCGGTCTGGAGGGAAAATCGCTCCGAGGCGGTGCGGGTTTCGAGATAGAAGCGCTGGGCCTGCAGACCGGTCGCGGTGAGCGAACCGCTGGAGTTGACCGATCCCGCGCCCTGAGCCACCACCTGGGCCAATCCGGTCACATCGGCGGACAGGTCAAGCTGATAGGATGAGCCTTCGGTCGCCAGCCGGATGTCGATATTGGAGACGTTGATACCGCCAATCGACACGACATAAGAGGCGACTGAGCCATCCTGTTGGGCGGAAGCCGATAGGATGGGGCCGAAAAACAGAGCCGCACCAGCGGCCAGAACAGACAGGGAAAAGCGTTTCACGCGCGAGACTCGTGCTTTGGTTATGCCGCAGGACCGATCCGCCGAGCCACGAATCAGCGTATCGGCTAGGTTGCCTGCTCGGATTCGGCGTGTCCAGCGAAGGATCGCTACAAAGCGTCGCCAAATGCGCCTCGATGCGCGCTTATGCTTGACGGGGAGCCCCGCTTTCTCTATATCCCCGGCCAAAGTTTCCGCATGGAGCATTGCCGGAAAAAGCTGCTTTGGCTTTTTCGGTACGGCAAGGCGGCCAACACTACAACCAGAACCCAGGCCGGTCGATTGGGGGCAAACCCCGGTCCCGGTACGCGATTGACAGGAATTAAGACAATGGCACGGCGCTGTGAACTCACTGGCAAGGGCGTGATGACCGGCAACAATGTGAGCCATGCGCTCAACCGGACCCGCCGCCGCTTTCTGCCCAACCTTTGCGATGTGACGCTGATTTCGGAGTCGCTCGACCGTCAGGTCAAGCTGCGCGTTTCGGCAGCCGCACTGCGCACCGTGGAGCATCGCGGTGGCCTCGACGCCTTCCTGCTCAAGGCCAAGGACGAAGAGCTTTCGAGCCGGGCTCGCGGCATCAAGAAGGAAATTCGGGCCGCGATCGCCAGCTAAGCTGGTTGACGCCTCAGATTTGGCGCCGCGTGAGGAAAGCCTGACGCGGCGCTTTTTGTTGCCCGGTGATCTCGATTGCCGGACAGGAGAATCTGGAGATAATGCTCCAGCGATGCCCCGGTCTGTTGCCGGGCAGCATCGGTTTCGCCGGGAAGGGCACCCTTCCCACGCTGATATCCGGCGGTCACTTGCCGCTTGTGGAAAAGGAATGCCGCGCAATGAGCGTGCGTTTTTTGTGGGCCGTTCTGGCCATGGCGGTGGTGGTCACCGCATCCAATTTTCTCGTCCAGTACCCGGTTGAAGGGCAGATCGGGGCCCTCGACCTCGCTGAAATCCTCACCTGGGGCGCGTTCACCTATCCGGTTGCGTTCCTGGTCAATGATTTCACCAACCGCCAGTTCGGCCCCGCAGCTGCCCGCAAGGTGGTGCTGGTGGGGTTTGCCATTGCGGTGGTGATCAGCTTCATTCTCGCAACGCCGCGGATTGCGATGGCGTCGGGCGCGGCGTTCCTGTCGGCGCAACTGCTCGACACGACGATTTTTTCCCGCCTGCGCGCCGCCCGTTGGTGGAAGGCACCGCTGGTTGCCTCGCTGGCCGGGTCGGTGATCGATACGCTGCTGTTCTTCGGCATCGCCTTTTCAGCGAGCTTTGGCTTTATCGATTCGGCGCTGGGCGTGCCCGATTCATCGCTGGCCTTTGCCGTGCCGCTGTTTTCGCTGTTGCCGCTCGACGTTCCGCTCTGGGTATCACTGGCGCTGGGGGATTTTTCCATCAAGGTGGTGATGGCGTTCGTTCTGCTGGCGCCGTATCGGGCGCTGCTCAAGGCGCTGCCGGACCGCTATCTGGGCACGACGCTGGCCTAAAAGAATGACAAAGGGCTGCCCGTCGAGGCAGCCCTTTTTTTGATTATTTTTCCCGCAGATAGGCGACGAGGATATCGAGCGCGGCTTGCAGGTCGGTGCGCGAAATCATCTCGGTGATGGTGTGGATATAGCGGGTGCCAACCACGATGCCGACCGCGCGCGCTCCGGCTGCGGCCTGCTGGGCGGCGGCGCCATCCTGCCCGCCCCGGGCGAGAATGGTGCGCTGGAACGGGATTTTCTCGCGCGTGGCAATGGCCTCGATTTCCTCGACCAGATCGAGATCGGCGATGAACGAGCCGTCCTTGAGGTGCAGGCCGAACCCCTTGCCCTGAGTGGTGACGGCTTCGTTTTCCGGCACGCCGGGAGTGTCACAGGCGAGCGTGGTGTCGATGCCCAGCCCGATATCGGGAGCAACGGCGTAAGAGGCGGTTTTCGCGCCGCGCAGGCCCACTTCTTCCTGCGTGGTGAACACGACATGGATTTCGCAGGCGTGATCGACCCCTGAAGCGTCGAGGGCGCGGATCGCCTCGATGCCCAGCCAGCAGGCCATGCGGTTATCGAGAGCCTTGGAGACGATCTTGTCGCCCATTTCGATCAGCGGTTCGTCCATGACGACGAAATCGCCGACGGCAACCTTGGAGCGAGTTTCGCCATCGAGGCCGATATCGACGAAGAAATCCTTGGGCTCGGGGATTTTCTTGCGCTCTTCGGGGGAAGAAATGTGGATGGGGCGACCGCCGGCATTCATCACGCCGGGATATTCACCATCGCGGGTGACGACCCGCACACGGCGAGCAAACAGGGTGCGCGCATCGAAGCCGCCGACCGGATCGACGTGAATCCAGCCCTTTTCAGACACGTGGGTGACGAGGAAACCGATCTCGTCCATGTGGCACAGCAGCATGATCTTGAGCGGGT
Source organism: Pelagibacterium sp. (assembly GCF_035555455.1). Classification (GTDB taxonomy): domain Bacteria; phylum Pseudomonadota; class Alphaproteobacteria; order Rhizobiales; family Devosiaceae; genus Pelagibacterium. The sequence goes on from NZ_DATMGM010000033.1 coordinate 4,204, forward strand.
TTGGATCGTTGGTGCGCGAGCGGCGCACGGCCAGCAGCGAGCCCATGGCATCGGTGCGGACCTCATCGAACAGGCCATCGATCTCGCGCTCGATCAGCGCGCGGACACGGTGTTCGCGGCCGGGAACGCCCGGGGTTTCGCACAGCAGGCGCAGCAGGTCGATATTCATGGGGCAGTCTCCTCGTCAGGAAGGGCGAATTCGAGCAGCAGCGTGCGCTGAAGCCCGAGGAAATTGTTGTCGGAAACGATGGTCACGCGCACCTCGCCATCAGGCAGGACGCGCACGCCCAGCCCCTCGAAATTGTCGACCTCCCGGCCCGAGGCGGAAAACAGGATTTCCCCCTCCATGATCGCTCCGGCATGGACGGTGTGCGCGGGAATGCGCCGAAGCTGCACCGAAAAGGTCAAAAAGGCAAAGCCGCGTTCGAGGACCAGCAGGTCGCCATTGGGCAGGAAGGCGCAATCGGTAGGGTTGAAGCGCCCCGAGATGGAGATGGCCAGATCGCCGCGATCGGCGTCGCCCAAAAGGGTGGCGGCCCAGGTATCGGGAATGATCGAATGACTTTCGGTGATGATCAGAGTCGAGCCTGCCACCGGGGACGTCTGTGGGGCCATGCACAGCGATTCGATGGCACCATTGGTGCGCAGATCGGTCAGCCAATCGGGAATGGCAATCTCGCGGGCGGGGCCGCCGGGCCGGCCATCGGTGAGCGCGAATTCGGCAACCCGCGTCAGGTGCTCGAACCCGACCCGAACGGCGGCGGGCGCGCCGTCTCGGAACACCACGTCGATGGCTTCGGAATCCCAGGTGAATTTGCGCGGCAGGGGCGCGCCAGAGGAATTGCGGATCACATCGATTTCAACATCGGACAACCCCGAGGGCGCGCCATCGGTGAGATCGAGGGTGCCCGAGAAAAAGCGGCCCTCGTCGGAAACCATGACGAAACGGTCGGCATCGAGAAAGGCGAGACTGGAGAGACCGCCGAAATCGGGATGGGGACTGGCGAGGTCGAGGCCGCCTTTGAAGATCAATGGGCCAAGGGGCTCGCCGATATTGGCGCGCTGAAAGCGGGTGATGGGCTTGGCGGTGACGGTGGCGGATTGGGCGGAGGGGGATTGCGCGGAGGCAATGGTAGGGGAGAGCAGCAGGGCGAGGAGTGCGAGAACGCTCAGCGCCCCCCTCATCCGCCCCTTCGGGGCACCTTCTCCCACCAGGGGAGAAGGGGAAGATGGCGCAGGCGCTGCTGGAAGTGCTCTCCTCTCCGATTGGGTCGGGGGTGAGGGGTGGGCAAAGATGGGGGGAAGGGTAGAGGCGGGCGGGATTGGCAGGGGCTGGCACCCCTCATCCGTCTCGGTCCTTCGGCCCGATCCACCTTCTCCCTCAAGGGGAGAAGGGAAGAGGGGCGCTGCCGTTCCCTCAAGAGTGGCCGGGGGCGGGTTGGGATAGATTATGCGTTTGATCCAGCACTGCAACGGGCTGCCCTTCTCCCCTGGTGGGAGAAGGTGGGCCGGCGCAGCCGGGTCGGATGAGGGGGGTGCGGTATTTGCAAAGGCCTTGTGCGCCGGTGAAGTTCGCCAGCTCAGCGCCCCCCTTTCCGATTGAGTCGGGGGTGAGGGGTGGGCAGAGATGGGGGGAAGTGTAGAGGCGGGCGGGATTGGCAGGGGCTGGCACCCCTCATCCGTCTCGGCCTTTCGGCCCGATCCACCTTCTCCCTCAAGGGGAGAAGGGGAAGATGGTACAGGGGCTGCGGGGGATGGCCCTGGGGGCGGCGTGTTCAGCGCCGCCTCCGGGCCTCGGCGGGCAGTTCTTCGTCAAACAGCGCGGCGAGGTTGTCGGTCATGGCCCCGGCCAGTTCGTCGGCGTCGAGGATGGTGACGGCCCGGCGATAATAGCGGGTGACATCGTGGCCGATGCCGATGGCGACGAGCTGCACGGGGGAGCGGGTTTCGATGTCCTCGATCACGGCGCGCAGATGGGCTTCGAGGTAGTTGCCCGGGTTGACGCTCTGGGTGGAATCATCGACCGGCGCGCCGTCGGAAATCACCATCAGGATGCGGCGGTTTTCCGGGCGGTTGACGATGCGTTTGTGGGCCCATAGCAGCGCTTCGCCGTCGATGTTTTCCTTGAGCAAACCCTCGCGCATCATCAGGCCGA
>NZ_DATMGM010000034.1:0-9222 GCF_035555455.1 Pelagibacterium sp.
GAAATGGACGCGCACCAGTTCGCCTTCGGCGAAATCGGGGGTAAAGGCCGAGACCCGCCCCTCATAGCGCCGGGCGAGATGGTCGCCGATCCGGGCGCGGACCATGGAATCGAAGCGGTCGCGGGGCAGATAGACCAGCACCGAGACGAAATTGTCGAACCGGTCGATGCGCGGCAGAACCCGCACCCTTGGCCGGTCGGGCAGGGTGGCGATGATGGTGGCGAACTCGGCCAGTTCGGCCTCGGAAATCTGGAACAGCTCGTCGCGCGGATAGGTGTCGAGCACGTCGGCCAGCGCCTTGCCCGCGTGAGAGCGCGCGTCGAACCCGGCGCGGCGGGCCACGTCGGCGATCTTGCGGCGAATCAGCGGCACTTCGGCGGTCGGGGTTGCGGTGGCTGCCGAGGTGAACAGGCCCAAAATGCGCAATTCGCCGGTGATGGTGCCGGTTTCGTCAAAGGTCTTGATGCCCACATAATCCATATGGACGCGGCGATGCACGAGGGCGCGGCGGTTGGCCTTGGTGACCATCAGCGGCTCGTCGGTGCCAAGGAACGCCAGGTGCTGGTCGTTCATGTCCACCAATTGGGCGTTCTGGCGCAGATAGCGGTAATCAGGGTCGCGCAGGATGCCCAGCCCGGAGCCCTCGACCGGCACCAGGGTGCGGGCGTCGCCGTCACCGGTCAGCCGGTAGTCGCGCATCCCCAGGAAGGTGAAATTGTGATCGGCCAGCCAGGCGAGGAAGTGAATGGCCTCGGTCAGCGCGGCTTCGTTCATCTGCGGCGGGTTGGCGCGATAGGCCACCACCTGGGTGCGCAGCTTTTCGAGCATGTCGCGCCAGTCGCCCACGGCGGCACGTACGGCGCGCATGGTCTGGTCGAGTTCGCTGGCAATCGCCGTGAGGGTTTCGGGGTCGGCCGGGGTGTCGATATGAACCTGGAGCACGCTTTCGGTGCGCGCGCCGTCCCGGGGCGCCTCAAGCACCTGCCACGGGGTCGCGGTGGCATCGACCGAGACCACCGGATGGCTGATAAAGCGGATGGTGCCGCCAGCAGCGCGGATCGCGGCCAAAGCGGAATCGACGATGAACGGGGTGTCGGCGGAATAGATGTCGATGATCGTGAGCCCGTCGGCGATGCCGGTGTCCGGGGCCCAGATGCGGATATCCGCCTTGCCGGCGGCGCGTTCGCCGATATGGGAGAAGGTCCGCGTCAGCAGGCTTTCGAGCACCTCGGGCCGATAGAGCGCCAGGTCCTGCTCGTCTGCCGATTGCACAGCATTGGTCAGGAAGCGGGCAAGACCGGGGTTTTGTGTTGAAAGAGCTGAAAGACGGTCGCGCCATTCGCGCATGGCTGCCTCGGTCGTTTGGAACATGTCCGGCGGATTCCCTCAATGCAATTCGGCATCGCGGGCACACTATGCCCCGCGATTTTGGAAGTCCAACTACCAGCTTTGATCTTCAAAGACATGCAAAATTTAGCCGCACCACCGAACCGGACGGGTTGAGGTTGCGCCAAACACAGCCGGGCCGCATGGGTCCGGCTGTAAAGATGATGGCTCAAACCGGCCTAATAGAGCACCGCCAGCAGCAGTAATGCGATGATGTTGGTGATCTTGATCATCGGATTGACCGCGGGTCCGGCTGTGTCCTTATACGGGTCGCCCACAGTGTCGCCGGTCACCGACGCCTTGTGGGCGTCCGATCCCTTGTGGTGGGTCTTGCCGGTGGAATCGGTGAACCCGTCCTCAAAGCTCTTTTTGGCGTTGTCCCAGGCTCCACCCCCGGTGGTCATCGAAATGGCGACGAACAGGCCGGTGACGATGACCCCGAGCAGCATGGCCCCGAGCGCAGCGAAGGCAGCGGCCTTGCCCGCGATCAAAAGGATGGCGACAAACACCACGATGGGCGAGAGCACCGGCAGCAGCGAGGGGATGATCATCTCCTTGATCGCCGCCTTGGTCAGCATGTCGACCGCCCGGCCATAATCGGGCTTTTCGGTGCCTTCCATGATGCCGGGGCGCTCCTTGAACTGCCGCCGCACCTCGACCACCACCGCCTGGGCAGCGCGGCCCACGGCGGTCATCGACATCCCCCCAAAGAGGAAGGGCAGCAACCCGCCAAACAGCAGCCCCACGACCACATAGGGGTCGGCGAGCGAAAAGCTCACCTGGCCCACGCCATAAAAGAAGCTGTCGGGCGTGGCGCTGGAGATGAAGTAGGAGAGGTCCTGGGTGTAGGCGGCAAACAGCACCAGCGCCCCCAGCCCCGCCGAGCCGATGGCATAGCCCTTGGTGACGGCCTTGGTGGTGTTGCCCACCGCGTCGAGGGCGTCGGTATTCTTGCGCACCTCGTCGGGCAGGCCCGCCATTTCGGCGATGCCCCCGGCATTGTCGGTCACCGGTCCGAAGGCGTCGAGCGCCACCACCATGCCGGCCAGCGCCAGCATGGTCACCACCGCAACCCCGATGCCGAACAGTCCGGCGAGCGAATAGGTGACGATGATCCCGGCTATGATGACCAGCGCCGGCAGGGCGGTGGATTCAAGCGAGATCGCCAGCCCCTGGATGACGTTGGTGCCGTGGCCGGTGATCGAGGCCTCGGCGATCGAATTGACCGGGCGGTAGCCGGTGCCGGTGTAATATTCGGTCACCCAGATGATCAGCCCGGTGATGACCAGTCCCGCCGCGCCACAGCCATAAAGGGCCCAGGGGGTGAAGCTCATGCCCCCCACGGTGATGATCATGCCCATATCGCCGAACATCAGCCACATCACCGGCAAAAGCGCCACCAGCGACAGCACTCCGGTGGCGATGACGCCCTTGTAAAGCGCGCCCATGATGTTGCCCGAAGCGCCGAGCTTGACGAAATAGGTGCCCGCGATCGAGGTCAATACGCAAGCGCCGCCGATGGCGAGCGGCAGCACCATGCCGATCAGCTTGAGGTTTTCCGGCAGGATGATGGCGGCGAGCACCATGGTGGCAACGATGGTCACCACATAGGTCTCGAACAGGTCGGCCGCCATGCCGGCGCAGTCGCCGACATTATCGCCCACGTTGTCCGCGATGGTGGCGGGGTTGCGCGGGTCGTCCTCGGGGATGCCCGCTTCCACCTTGCCCACCATATCGCCGCCCACGTCGGCCCCCTTGGTGAAGATGCCGCCGCCCAGCCGGGCAAAGATCGAGATCAGCGAGGCGCCAAAGCCAAGGGCGACCAGCGCGTCGATCACCACCCGGTCGGTGGCGGCAAAGCCCATGCCCGTCAGGACGAGGAAATAGACCGTGACGCCCAACAGGCCGAGCCCTGCCACCAGCAGGCCGGTCACGGCGCCGGATTTGAAGGCGAGATCGAGCCCGCCGGCCAGTGAGGAGGAGGCCGCCTGGGCGACCCGCACATTGGCCCGCACCGAGACGTGCATGCCGATGAACCCGGCAGCTCCCGACAGCACAGCGCCGATCAGAAAGCCGATGGCCGCGTAAACGCCAAGCAGGAACCAGGCGATGATGAGGATCACGACGCCGACAATGGCGATGGTGGTGTATTGGCGCTTGAGATAGGCGACGGCGCCTTCGCGCACCGCGTTGGAGATTTCCTGCATGCGCTCCGAGCCGGCATCGGCAGCCAGAAGCGCGCGTGTGGTCACGATGCCATAGACGACCGACAGGACGCCGCAAGCAACGATCAGCCATAAGGCCAAGGTCATAGTGTTGTTCCCCTCACTTTTCGTGCCGAACAGCACTAAGGGGTTGCGACACTACTGTCGGAACCCGTAGGGGCCGCCCGGATTGTCGTCGACACCGCCAGTCAGCGAAATGTTTCCTCTCCATCTCGCCCGGCGCAAACCGGCGTAAACGGGCCGGTCGCCATGAGGATAGGCGGAAGTCGCGCGCCGAAGCAACGGCTATTCTTGCGCTCTATTTGGGTCAGTATTGCTGGCTTGTTTGGGTTTAGTGACTTGAAACCGCTCACAATTGCCGCGGCATGACTATTGACCTAAGTGCCGCTTACAAAGCGTCGAGCGCAGCGGCAAGCTGCGCGCTGTCTCCGGCTACAACGATTATCTTGGAGCGGGCGGTCTGGCCGCTGTGCAGCGTGAAGGCCGATTTTGGGCGGCCCAGCGCCTTGGCGAGCAAGGCAATGACGGCGGAGTTGGCGGCGCCCTTGTCGGGCGGGGCGGTCACCCGCAGCTTGAGGGCGCAAGAACCATCGGCCCGCAATTCGGGACCTTCAATGGCGCTGGTGCGGGCATTGGGGGTGACGCGCAGGCTCAGCCGCGCGCCATCCGGGATGAGGGTATAAAAGCGGTCTTGGTTCACAGGCCCTGCATGGCGACCGTCCGCATCAGCGGATACAGGATCACCAGGCGAATGAAATAGATGCCCAGGAACAGAACGATGGGGGAGATATCCAGCCCGCTGAAATTGGGCAGGAAGCCCCGGATCGGGCGCAGCACCGGGTCGGTCAGCTGATACAGCGCGTTGGCGAGGGTCGCCACGAACCGGTTGGACATATTGAGGATGTTGAAGGCCAGCAGCCAGCTCACGATCACCTGGGCGATCATGACGAAGATGACGAGGCTCAGGACCACGTCGACAAATTGCAAAAGTCCAAACAGCATGGGTCGTCCCTTCTTGCGATCGGCCCTGTATAATGCGGGATGAGGGGAAAGGAAATGGGCGTGCGGTGCTCCCGGCCTGCCAATGCAGAGGAAAAAAAGGCCCGCCTCGGATACGCGAGGGCAGGGCCTTTGCAAGAGTTTGCCCGGTACGCAACACACAAAGATCCGGACGCCATCTACAATGCACGAAGCGTGCCAATCATGCCGTGCCCTATATGGGGTATGGTTGGTGCAATTTGCTTCAATATGTAGGCATTGGCCTGGGCACCGATGCGCGCGCGTTGCAATTTGCAAGGGTCATGCGTTGCAAATTGCAAAAAGCGGGAGCGGTCGGCTGGGTGTCTGTCAGGCGTTGGCCGGATCGGCGGGCCGGGCGGATCGTTTTGCCTCGCGGCGCAGCAGAGTGCGCTGGCGCGAGGAAATGCCGATCATCTCGGCCACCCGCCACACCATATTGTCTTCCAGCTCGTGATTGCTGTCATCGGCGAACACCACCTGCCACATCATGGCGATGATCTCGATCTTTTCCGCTTCCTCCAGCCGGGCCAGCCGCGCCGTGAACTGATAGAGGTCGACCGCGTCGCGGTCCCGGCGGCGGGCTTCGACCATCAGCCGTTTCACCTCGCCCTCATCAAGGCCGTAATGGGTTTTCAGCGCCTTGGAAATCGCCTCGGTTTCCTCGCGGCTGGACGCCCCGTCCACGGACGCCAGATGGATGAGCAGCGCCGCCACCGCCAGCCGGGGCTCCAGGACCTGGGAATCGGCTTTTTCCGTCTGGCCGAAAAATCTGGCGATGGTCTCGAACATGGGCGCGCCTTTCGGTTTGAGCTGAGGCCTGCATTGGGACTTCCAAGAGTAAGAAGTGCCGGGGCCGGGCTCAAGCGCCCGCGCCGTCCCCGCCCAAGGAATTTTTCCGCTGTCGTTTGCGGGCCACAGGGGGCGCGGTCCGCGGCCTCGGGCCGATTCGGGCAGGAGGGAGCGGCAAGCGAAAAACCCTGTCTTTACCTTTGCGCGTTACGGGTTTGTGACCAGCCTTTCCCCGATCCGGCAGGTCTTGCTCTAATCAAGCAGGCCTTGCTCTGATCGCGGAAAGGCCCTTTGCGGTTCGCAAGCGCACATCTGGAGAGCGCACACAATGATTGCGGCATGGGCAATGATCGTGGGCGGAATCCTGCGCGGGGCGGGTGAGGTCCTCGAAATTCTTGCGGGGCACCATACCGGGCCGAGCGGCGCCTGCGCCGGGCTTGCTTTGGTTTTCGTTGCCATCGGGTTTGCCGGGCTGTGGCCCGAAGCGCGCATCAGCCGCGCCGGTCGCGCCGCTGTCGTTCTGGTCGGCGCCGGTGCCCTAGCCTTTACGGCGGTGGCGATCTGGTCGATCGGGCAGGGCGTTCTGCCCTTGGCGGACATCGTGCGCACCCCCGGTTTCATGGTTGCGGCGGCCATTGCCTTGGCCGGTGCGCTGGCCCTTGCCGCCTGGCTGATCGCCACCCCGGCTTACCCGCGCTGGATAGGAATCGTGATGAGCGTTTCCATCGGCTTGTCGCTGGTGAGCAGTTTTGTCGCGTTCCCAGCGCCCGTCCAACCGCTTATCGACATGGTCATGGCTCTGACCTTCATCCAGCTCGGGCTTTCGATGCGTGAACGCCGCAAATTTGGAACATCCCTGCCATGATCCTTGCCGTGACCCTGCTGTTCGGGTGTGTCCTGTGGGCCCTGGGGGAAGCCGCCATGCTGGCCGGCGGTCAGGTCACCGTGCTCAGCGGCACCATGGTGACCGTGGGCATGGTGCTGGCCGGGTGCGGGATCTGGACGCTCAAGGACCTACCGGGCATGGTCAAGCCGGGCCGGGTGGGCATCGTGCTCAACGCCTTCGGGGTGTTCAGCTTCGCCATGGTGATGATCATCGTGCTCAGTTCGGGCGTTCTGTATGAGCTGCAACTGGGCACCGTCACCTTCGGCGATATCGTCTTCACCCCGTTCTATCTTCTGGCGCTGGGATTCGTCATTGCCGGGCTTGTCGCCTTTGCCGTCCATTTCCGGGCCGCGTCCGGGGCGCCGCTGACGGCGGCGCTGGTTCCGGCCGCCCTGGCGGCGGGCCATGCGGCGCGGCTGTTTACCCCCGATCTTGTCGCCTATCACGAAACCCTGTCGATCGCGCTGGCGCTCTATCTGGGCTGGCTCGGGGTGCGCCGGGTCGCGCTGGCGCGGCAGCAGCCCGACAGTGATCTGCGCGCCCCCTGATCGGCGCTCACAGCGCGTCGATCGCCTCGGCGAGGGCAAAATCCTTTTGGGTCACCGCGCCTGCATCATGGGTCTTCAGCGCGATCTCGACGCGGTTGTAGCTGTTGGACCAGTCGGGGTGATGCCCGGCCTTTTCGGCCAGCAGCGCCACCCGCGTCATGAAGGCGAACGCGTGGGAAAAGTCCTTGAATTTATAGCTTTTTGCAATCGCGCCCTGGTCGGAAAGGCTCCAGCCGGGCAGCCGGGCCAGGGCCGCGTCACGGTCGGCATCGCTTGTGGGGGTCATCTTTTCTCTCCAAAACTCTGTCCTCCCGGTCAAACGGTTTGGGGGCGCATTGGTGCCATCGCTCCCCGCCCCGCGATAAGGAAAGTTTTAACCACTTTGCAAGTTCGCGCTGCAACCGAATGTTTGAGACGCCATTGTCAACCTGCTGCATACCGATCGCAATCCATGATCGATCCCACCCTGTGCGAAATCCGGTCGTAGTTGATGCCGAACGCCGATACCAAGAATCTTCCCACGCTCGATTACGTTTCGATCGTGACATCGCTGTACAAGGACAAGCGCGCGCTGCTGGTTGGCTCGGGGGCGACCGTGCTTGCCGTCGTGGCCGCCGCGATCAAGGCCGATGCGCCGGTGTTCTATGTCGTGGCGATGGCGTTCGTCCTCTCCACCGCCATGCGCTATTACAACATGCTCGCGTTCGAGAAGGACCCGCCCCGGCCCGATGACCGCGCCGCCGCCCAGTTCTGGGAGCGCCAGCAGATGGTGCAGGGGGTGTTTTCGTCGCTCACCTATGGGGTGTGGTGTTTCATTGCGCTGGTGTATGTGCGCGAACCGTTCGCCGAATTGACCGCAATCTCGGTGACCATCGCCGCCATGATCGGCATTTCCACCCGCAATTTCGGCATCGACCGCATCGTTACCGCCCAGTCGCTGACCTCGGCCGCACCGATCGCGCTGGGGCTGGTCCTGGCCGGGGACGTGTTTCATTTCCTGCTGGCCGGGCTGCTGGTGCCGCTCATCATCAGCTTCCGGTTTCTGGCCGCCGATGTGCGCGGCATGCTGCTGGCCGCCGTTCACGAACGCACCGCCGCCTCGCGGCTGGCCGAACAGCTCGATACCGCGCTTGAAACCATGCAGCACGGGCTGTGCATGCTCGATGAAAACGGGGTGATCGCGCTGGCCAATGACCGCGCGCAACAGACCTTTGCCGGCATCGCCGAGGGGGCCTGGGTCGGGCGCACCTTTGCCGACCTGCTTGACGAGGCCATGGCCAAGCGCGCCCTGCCCCAGGCCACCGCCGAGCGGCTCAACCGCACCATCGCCCAGCAATCGGGCGGCAAGATCATCATGAAGCTGTCGGGGGATTACCATTGCGAGGTGACCGTCTCCTCGCGCGGCGACCGCACGGTGCTGCTGTTTGAAAACGTCACGGCCCGCATCCTGGCCCAGGAGCGCATCAATTTCATGGCGCGCTACGATGCGCTGACCGGCCTGCCCAACCGCTCCTATTTCACCGAGCAGGTCGACGCCGATCTGGCGGCCCGCGAGCGCGGTGGTGCCTACGAACCGGTGATGCTGGCCATCGTCGATCTCGATGATTTCAAGCACGTCAACGATTCGCTGGGCCATCTGGCCGGCGACAAGGTGCTGGCCGAAACCGCCCTGCGCATCGCGGCGGTGATCAATCCCGCCTCGCAACTGGCCCGGCTGGGGGGCGACGAATTCGTCATCTATCGCGCCCGGCATGCGGGCGAGATGGCGGTGGACGCCGAAATCGCCGCGATCATGACGGCGCTGACCCGGCCCTTCGACATCGATGGTGAGCCGGTCGATCTGCGCGCCTCGATCGGGCTTGTCACCCATACCGGCGGGCCGATCGAACTGGACGAATTGATCACCCGGGCCGATCTGGCGCTCTATCGTGCCAAGGCGCGCGGCAAGGGGCAGTCGCAGGCGTTTTTGGAAGAAATGGACACCGAGTTCCGCTACCGCCAGCGGCTCAAGGCCGATCTGGCCGATGCGATTGCCGGCAACCAGCTCCGGCTGGTCTATCAGCCGCTTGTCGATTTGCGGACGCGGCGGGTCGCGGCCTGCGAGGCCCTGGCGCGCTGGGATCACCCCGAACTCGGCCCGATCCCGCCCAGCGTCTTCATCGGGCTGGCGGAAGAAACCGGCATGGTCTCGGCGATCACCCGCTTTGTGCTCGAAACGGCGACCGCCGAATGCGTCCACTGGCCCGAGCCGATCATGGTGGCGGTCAATGTCTCGGCGCGCGATCTGCGCGGCGGCGGACTGGCCCAGTCGATCACCTCCGCGCTGGAAGCGAGCGGGCTGCCCCCGCAGCGGCTGGAGATCGAGGTC
>NZ_DATMGM010000035.1:0-4828 GCF_035555455.1 Pelagibacterium sp.
CTTATCCCCGCGCCCTCACCCTCAAGCCCCTCTCCCCACACCGGCGAGGGGGGGCCTTTCGCTGCGCCTGCGATCCTCTCGCACCTCCGAGCATACTGGATCCCGGGTCTTCGCCCGGGATGACTCCGGTGGGGTAAAGTCCGCAGCGCTTTCCCACCCACCCCGTGTCATCCCGGACCTGATCCGGGATCCAGTAACCGGCAGCGCCGCCGCTCTATCCCCACCACTGCCCCCCCGAACCACCCCCACTTATCCCCGCACCCCCAATCTCCCCCATACTCTCCCTCACGACCCCGCTTACATGGACGCAAGCGCAACGAACGTTTGGGCGGGGTCGGTTCGGGTTCCTCATGGGTCGCCATGGGGAAGGCCCAAAGCGGACAGATGGCCGGATGTGGATACCATGTGGGCAAAACCCTCCCACGTCGCACCGGGGAAACCCGGAGGGGCACCCTTAAACCGCCGTGAGGTGGTTTAGACAATCCCCAGCCCGAGATCGCCGCCATAAGCCCAAAACCCCGGATGCGTGGGGCGATGATCGCTTCATACTAACTACCAAACGTGCGGAGCGCTCATCGCCCCATGCCGTTCATCGACAGCCATCCCTCCGAAGCCCACCGGCTGTCGGGCGCTTCCGCGAGCCTCGCCCTAAAAAACTCAAAAATCTTTTCCGTGTGTCGGAAACCGCCAGCCTGTCCCGTCGTTACGAAATCGAGGAAATTTCCTCCGCTCAATCGAGGACGAACCATGCCCAGGATGATTTTCGTAAATCTGCCGGTTGCCGATCTTGTCGCCGCCACCCGCTTCTACGAGGCGATCGGCTGCACCAAAAACAGCAATTTCTCCGACGAGAACGCATCCTCGATGATGTGGTCGGACGAGATCGTTTTCATGTTGCTCAAGCATCCGTTTTTCTCGACCTTCACGTCAAAACCCATCGCCGACGCCCACACGACCACGGGAGTGCTCATCGCCCTGTCCATGGACAGCCGCGAGGAGGTCGATACCATCACCAACGCTGCAGCAAACGCGGGTGGAAAAGCCGATAGTCGCGAACCTCAGGATATGGACTTCATGTATTCGCGAGCCTTCGAGGATCCCGACGGCAACATTATCGAGCCGGTCTGGATGCGCCCCGACGCCGCGATGGGGTAGGGCTGAACGGGGCGAATCTAAGCCCAAAATTGAGGGCAATGGCGACATTTGCGCGCCATGACCGGCGAGCCCTTTCCAAACCGGCCCGCCGGTGTTAAGTACCCACGCCAACCCGAACCGGCGAGCGCTCACCGCCGGCGGTAAAACCATTCACATTCATCTGTTTTTGATGAAGGGCACGAAAGGGCTGGCCTTGGCGAAGATCATTACTTCCATCACCGGTGACGCCGCGCTCACTTTCGACGACGTGCTGCTCCAGCCCGCCCGTTCGGACGTGTTGCCGACCGATGTCGATATCAGTTCACGCGTCACGCGGGACATTGTTCTCAACCTGCCGATCCTGTCGTCCGCGATGGACACGGTCACCGAGGCGCGCATGGCGATTGCCCTGGCGCAGGCTGGCGGCATGGGCGTCATCCACCGCAACCTCACGCCTGAGCAGCAGGCCGAACAGGTCAAGCAGGTCAAGCATTTCGAATCCGGAATGGTGGTCAATCCCATCACCATCGGCCCCGATGCGACGCTGGCCGATGCCCATGCGCTGATGGACCGCTACCGCATCTCCGGCATTCCCGTTGTGGCCAATGGCGGCACCGGCGGGCGCACCAATGGCAAGCTTGCGGGTATTCTGACCAACCGCGACGTGCGCTTTGCCAGCAACAAAAGCCAGAAGATTTCCGAACTGATGACCCGGGAAGGCCTGATTACGGTCAGCGAGGGTGTCAGCCAGGAGGAAGCCAAAAGGCTCCTGCATCAATACCGCATTGAAAAGCTGCTGGTTGTCGATGATTACGGCAATTGCATCGGCCTGATCACCGTCAAGGATATCGAAAAGGCCCAGCTCAATCCCAACTCCATCAAGGATGAAGAAGGCCGTTTGCGCGTCGCCGCTGCCTCCACCACCGGCGATCAGGGCTTTGAGCGTTCCATGGCGCTCATCGACGCTGGCGTCGATCTGCTGGTCATCGATACAGCCCACGGCCATTCGGTGCGCGTCGCCGAGGCGGTTGAGCGCGTCAAGCGCCAGTCCAACACCACCCGCATCGTGGCGGGCAATGTGGCGACTGCTGAGGCAACCAAGGCGTTGATCGATGCAGGCGCGGACGCCATCAAGGTCGGCATCGGCCCGGGTTCGATCTGCACCACCCGCATCGTGGCCGGTGTCGGGGTTCCCCAGCTCACCGCCGTGATGTCCTGTGCGGAAGAAGCCAACAAGCACGATATCCCGGTGATTGCCGATGGTGGCATCAAGTTCTCTGGCGATCTGGCCAAGGCCCTGGCGGGTGGGGCGTCGTGTGCCATGGTCGGCTCAATGCTGGCTGGAACGGATGAAAGCCCCGGCGAGGTCTATCTCTATCAGGGCCGCTCCTACAAATCCTACCGCGGTATGGGCTCCGTTGGCGCTATGGCGCGCGGGTCCGCCGACCGGTATTTCCAGCAGGAAGTCAACGACACCATGAAGCTCGTCCCCGAGGGGGTCGAGGGCCAGGTTCCCTATAAGGGCCCGGCCAGCGGCGTCCTGCACCAGCTTGCTGGCGGTCTGCGCGCCGCGATGGGCTACACCGGGGCCAAAGACCTCGAAACCTTCCAGCGTGAAGCCACGTTCGTGAAGATTTCGGGCGCGGCGCTCACCGAAAGCCACATCCACAACGTGACCATCACCCGCGAAAGCCCCAACTACACCGGCGGCAAATAAATGCGGTTGCCCGGACGTATTGCAGCGGCCATCGAGGTTCTGGCCGATATGGATGCGCGCAAGCGTCCGGCTTCCGAAGCGCTCAAGGGCTGGGCGCTCGATCACCGCTTTGCCGGTGCTGGCGACCGGGCTGCCATTGGCAATCTGGTCTATGACGCGCTGCGCAAGCGCGCGTCCCACGCCTTCAGGATGGGCGAAGACACCCCGCGCGCACTGGTGCTTGCGGTGGTGGTCCGGGACTGGAATCAGGATGTTAAGTCCTTGAACGAGGACTTCAGCTCCGACCGGTTCGCCCCAGAGCCGATTTCTGAACAGGAAGCCGCAAGGCTTTGCGATGATTCGCACTTTGCAGATGCACCCGATGCGGTGCGCGCGGATGTTCCCGATTGGATCGCGCCCCTGTTGGAAGCTGGCTTTGGCCCGGATTGGATCGCCGAGGGTGAGGGGATGACCACCCGCCCGCCGCTCGACATGCGGGCCAATACGCTCAAATCCAATCGGGAGCGGGTGGGGCGCAGCCTTGCCCGCTTCACCCCTGAGCCGACGGCGATTGCGCCCGATGGTCTGCGCATTCCCGCCGGGCCTGCCGGTGCACGCACCGCCAATGTTCAGGCCGATGAGGGCTATCAGAAGGGCTGGTTCGAGGTTCAGGACGAAGGCAGCCAGCTTGTTGCCCTTCTGGCTGGCGCAAGGCCGGGCGAACAGGTGCTCGATCTGTGCGCCGGAGCAGGGGGCAAAACCCTCGCCATGGCGGCCTCCATGACCAATACCGGCCAGATTTTCGCCTATGACAGCGAGCGAACGCGGCTGGCTCCGATCCATGAACGCCTGCGCCGCAATGGTGCGCGCAACGTTCAGGTCCGCAATCCCGATGCGGGCGCCCTCGACGATCTCGAAGCGCGGATGGACAGGGTTGTGGTCGATGCGCCCTGCACCGGGTCGGGCACCTGGCGTCGCCGTCCCGAGACCAAGTGGCGGCTCACGCCCGCTCAATTGGACATGCGCCTCGGCCAGCAGGCCGAAGTGCTCGACACCGCCGCCCGCTTCGTCAAACCCGGCGGCGAACTGGTCTATATCACCTGCTCGATCCTGCCTCCGGAAAACGACGAGCAGATCGCGGCTTTTCTCTCTCGCCACTCCGGGTTTTCCCCGGTCTCTCTGGTCGCGCGTTGGGATGCACTTTTCCCCAGCGCCGCAAAACCTTTGAGTCGGGATGGCAATACGGTTACCCTCACCCCCGCATCGACCGGCACCGATGGGTTCTTTTGCGCGGTGCTCAAGAGGGGGTAGGGGCATGGCAAGACGGTGGATCGCAACGATCTTCGGCGTCTTTTTGCTTCTGGCGGCCCTGACCATCGTTGCCGTCGGCGCCGTCCTGATATTCTCGTCCTCGCCAGAGGATGTACGCTATGATTTTGTCTCGCCCTCGGGCCAGAGCGATCTCTACCTCATCGAAACCTGCCAGCGCGGTGGTTGCAGCCATCAGGCTGTGATGGAAACCCATCGTCGCGATGGCCGTCCCATCCAGCTTCGCTGCGGGCTCGATATCGAGGCCTGCGGGCCGGTCTTTGTCCGGGCCTCGGTCGAATGGCTGGCGGAAGAAAGCGCCATCATCATTTCGTATTTCGACGACGATGGCCGCATCAACACCCTCCCGGTCGATTTCGCGAACGACTGCAATGCGTGATTCGCTCACTGGAAAGCGTGGGCATATGAACCACCCCGGATGCGAGGGACATCCGGGGTGGCTGCAAAAGGCCTGAGGGCATGGGACCGCAACGGCCTTTTGACCGGGAAGCACGACAAGACGCCTCTGGCCGCGCATAACCCGTTTTTCCGGGACCACTGGCCAAGCACTGGCCAATCGGTTGCCTGAACAACGTCGAACTTTGCAGTGGGTTGCACGCGCGGATGATTATTTGCGGCGAGACGCCCCATTGCCCGCCGCTGCGATTCCGATTAAAGCCTCGTCATGCA